>NZ_JBBCXF010000001.1:0-889441 GCF_037145595.1 Leucobacter sp. USHLN154 | reverse complement strand
CCCGCCCCCCCCCCCGGGTGGGTTCCCCGTGGTGGCGTCCTGCGCCCTGCGCCCACCCCCCCCGCGGGCCCGCCCCGGGGGGCCCGCGGCGGGGGGGCCCCCCCCCACGACTCGCCGTGCCTCGCACGCACGAGTGGGCGCAGGCGATTCGTTCCGCGGAGCGGCTTCGTGGCTCCCTCGTGCCCTGCGGCCCGGGGCTCAGGCCCGTCGCCTGGCCGGAGACTCCGCGGGTGCGACTCGCCGCGCTCGCGCCCTGGCTGGGAGAGAAGTACGTCGCGATTGGGCTCACCGCTGCGTGGGTCTGGGGTACGGCGCGACACCCAGGAAGTCCGTTGAGATGCTCGACGATCGGGCGCAGACGTCCGCCCGCGAACCCCGCGCCCGGCATCGCCGTGCACGAGCACTCGCTCACACCCGACGATTTCATCCGCATCGGCGACGGGCGCGTGACGACACGGACGCGGACGCTGTGCGATCTCCTGCGATCGCCCACCCCGCTCACTCACGCCGAACGCGTCGCGTGTCGGCTCCTCCTCCTCCAGCATCCGGGCGGCACCCCTGCCATGCGAGCAGCCCTCGACGCGGGCGGCAGGCGATATCGGCGCATCGCCACCGCGCGGCTGCACGAACTCACCGGCTGCGACATCGGCGGAAGCGCACCGGCGCGCGCACCTGGATCGGACTAGTTCGTGATGCGGTACACGTCGTAGACGCCGTCGATGCGCCGCACGGCGTTCAGCACATGGTCGAGATGCGTCGCGTTCGCCATCTCGAAGACGAACTTGCTGATCGCCAGTCGCGAGCTCGACGTGTTCACCGACGCGGAGAGGATGTTGACGTGGTGCTCGGACAGGGTCCGCGTCAGGTCCGAGAGCAATCCGGAGCGGTCGAGCGCCTCCACCTGGATCTGCACGAGGAACACGCTCTTCGACGTCGGCGCCCACTGCACGCCGACCACGCGATCCTCCTGCTCCCGGAGAGTGATGAAGTTATGGCAATCGACGCGGTGCACCGAGACGCCCTGCCCCTTGGTCACGTATCCGAGGATCTCGTCGCCCGGAACGGGGGTGCAGCACTTCGCGAGCTTCGCAAGCACGTCCGATGCGCCGGCGACCACGACGCCGCTCGAGTCCGTGGTCTTCGGAGCGCGCGGCGCCTCGATGATCGGGAGCGTGGCGAGCGCCGGTTCGGTGGACGTCTGCTCGTCGAATACGAGCGCCGTCACCTTCTCCACGACCGACTGCGCCGATACGTGCCCCTCGCCGACCGCGGCGTAGAGCGCTGTCACGTCGAGGTAGCGCAGCTGCAGAGCGATCTGCTGCAGCGCCGATGAGTTCATCACCCGGTGCAGCGGCAGGCCCTGCTTGCGCAGCGCCTTCGTGATCTCGACCTTGCCGGTCTCGGCGGCTTCCTCGCGGCGCTCCTTGGTGAACCACTGCCGGATCTTGTTCTGCGCACGCTTGCTCTGCACGAAGCTGAGCCAGTCCTGATTGGGCCCGGCGTTCGGATCCTTCGAGGTGAACACCTCGACCACGTCGCCGTTCTGCAGAGCGGTCTCGAGCGGCACCAGCCGGCCGTTGACACGCGCTCCCATGGTGCGGTGACCCACTTCGGTGTGCACGGCGTAAGCGAAATCGACCGTCGTTCCGCCTTCGGGGAGACCGATCACCCGACCCTTCGGCGTGAAGACGTAGACCTCTTTCGCGCCGATCTCGTAGCGCAGCGCGTCGAGGAACTCGCTCGGATCCTCCGTCTCGGCCTGCCAATCGGAGATGTGCGCCAGCCAGGCCATGTCGTTCGACGACTGGCTCTGATTCTGCTGCCGCTGCTTGTACTTCCAGTGCGCGGCGACGCCGTACTCTGCACGCTGGTGCATTTCGACCGTGCGAATCTGGATCTCCACTGCACGGCCATCCGGGCCGATCACCGTCGTGTGGAGCGATTGGTACAGGTTGAACTTCGGCGTCGCGATGTAATCCTTGAAGCGACCCGGAATCGGCGTCCACCGTGCGTGCACGGCGCCCAGCACCGCATAGCAGTCTCGGATCGAGTTCACGAGGACGCGGATCCCGACGAGGTCGTAGATGTCGTCGAACTCGCGCCCGCGCACGATCATCTTCTGATAGATCGAGTACAGCTCCTTCGGCCGCCCCGTCACCTCGCCCCGAATCTTGGACTCGCGAAGGTCGCCCTCGATCGAACCGATCACCATGCCGACGAGCTCGTCACGCTGCGGGTTCCGCTGCTCGACGAGGTTCTGGATCTCGGCGTACAGCTTGGGCTTGAGGACTGCGAAGGACAGGTCTTCGAGCTCGGTCTTCATCGACTGGATGCCGAGTCGATGCGCGAGCGGCGCGTAGATCTCGATCGTCTCCTGCGCCTTGCGCTTCGCGGAGTCGCCCGAGACGAAGCCCCAGGTACGTGCGTTGTGCAGACGGTCTGCGAGTTTGATGACGAGCACCCTGATGTCTTTCGACATCGCCACGACCATCTTTCGCACGGTCTCCGCCTGCGCCGAGTCGCCGTACTTGACCTTGTCGAGCTTCGTGACGCCGTCGACGAGCATGGCGATCTCGTCGCCGAATTCCTCGGTGAGCTGGTCGAGCGTGTACTCCGTGTCCTCGACCGTGTCGTGGAGCAGCGCTGCCGCGATCACATTGGGTGCGATACCGAGATCAGCGAGAATCTGCGCCACCGCGATGGGGTGGGTGATGTACGGCTCGCCGCTCCGCCGCTTCTGCCCGCGGTGCGCGCGCTCGGCCACGGCGTAGGCGCGCTCGATGACCGTGAGGTCTGCGCGCGGATGGTTGCCGCGCACCGTGCGAATCAGTTGATCGACTGCGCCCGGGGCGCTCCCGCGGGAGAAAATTCTCGGCACGAGGCGCCGAAGCGCTGTCGTGCCGCTCGTCGTCGTATCTTGCGTTGCCACGGATCACCTCACTCGAATGGTTGAACGCTACACCCGGCGCGAGGCGCAGAGCAAAGCGAGTGGAACGGCCCTCGAGTACGACGAAGGCCGGAGCCCCTCGAAGCGGACGCAATGCGTCTCCTCGAAGGTCCCCGGCCTCATCTCTCGCGCTCCGGAAATCTACCGCGTGGAAGCGGCATCCGCCTCGTCGACGGCCGCCTCGGCCTCGGACGGTGCGCCGTCGCGCTCGCGCACGCGCAGCACCTTGGCGTCCCGCTTCTTGATGCCCGGCTCGCTCTCGCGAAGATGGGCATAGGCCGGCGATGCGATGAAGATCGTCGAGTACGCACCGACGAAAATACCGATGAAGAGCGCCAATGAGATGTCTCGCAGCGTTCCAGCGCCGAGCACGAAGGCGCCGATGAAGAGGATCGACGCCACCGGGAGCAGCGCGACGACCGACGTGTTGATCGAGCGCACGAGCGTCTGATTGATGCCGAGATTCACCGACTCGGCGAACGTCCGCCGATCATTCAGCTCGCCCGGCGCCGTATTCTCACGAATCTTGTCGAACACCACGACGGTGTCGTAGAGGGAGTACCCGAGAATCGTGAGGAAGCCGATCATCGCCGCCGGCGTGATCTCGAACCCGGAGATGCCGTAGATGCCCGCGGTGATCACCAGGTCGTGCAGCAGCGCGATGATCGCGGCCAGCGACATCTTCCAGGTTCTGAAGTAGATCGCCATCACCAGCGCCGCGAAGACGATGAAGACCAGCAGCGCGATCACCGCTTGACGCGTGATGTCTTGCCCCCATGCAGGACCGATGTACGAAGTCGTCACCTCCTCGACCGGCACGTCGTAGCTCCCGGCGATGGCCTCAGCCACGGCCCGGTCCTCGCCGTCGGAGAGGGCCTCCGTCTGCACCCGGATGTCGGTGGGTCCCACCTGCGACACACGTGGCACGCTCGTCGGCAGCACCTCCTGCACGGCGGCCTCGGCGATTGCGGGGTCGCGATCCTGCTCCTCCGAGAGGTGCACCTGGAACTGACTGCCTCCGGTGAACTCGATGCCGAACGTGAACCCGCCGCGCAGCAACGGGCCCGCAATCGAGATGATGATCAGCACGATCGAGATGACGTACCACGTCTTGCGGCGTCCGACGAAGTCGATCGACTTCTCACCGGTGTAGAGCGCGTTGCCGAACTCGGCGAATGAGCGAGCCATGGTCAGCTCTCCTTTCCGGCTGAAGCGTCGGCCATGAGGGCTTTGCGTTCGGCGATGGTCTGTCGTCGTGCGGCCTCGGCCTGGCTGCGGGAGTTCTTCTTCCCGGCGCCTCGAGTCGAGACCTCGGGCTCACGGAACTGCAGGCGACCTCGGTACACGGCGCCGAGCTTCTGCGGATCGAGACCGGAGAAGGGATGCCCGCCCTGGTAGAAGCGGGTCCTCGCGAGCAGCGTCATCACGGGGTGCGTGAAGAATGCGATGACGATGACGTCGACGAGTGTGGTCAGGCCGAGCGTGAACGCGAAGCCCTTCACGTTGCCGACGGCAAGAATGAAGAGGATGACTGCGGCGAGGAAGTTCACACCGTCTGAGGCGAGGACGGTGCGGAACGCCTTCTTCCACCCGTGCTCGACCGCGCTCTCGATCGAGAACCCATCGCGCAGCGCATCTCGGATGCGTTCGAAGTACACGATGAAGGAGTCCGCTGTGAATCCGACGGCGACGATGATGCCCGCGACGCCCGCGAGCGACAAGCGGTATCCCTGACGCCAGGAGAAGAACGTCAGGAGCAGATACGTCAGGACGCCGGCTATGACGAGCGAGGCGATCGTGAGCGAACCGAGCGCCCGGTATTGGAACGCCGAGTAGACGACGACCAGCAGCAGCCCGATCAGTCCTGCGAGCAGACCCGCGGAGAGCTGACTCGTGCCGAGGGTCGCCGAGATGTCTTCCTGGCTCTGCACGGTGAAGTCGATCGGCAGTGCGCCGAACTTCAGCTGGTCGGCCAGCGCGCTCGCGGATTCCTGCGTGAACTGCCCGCTGATCGAGGGGCGGCCGTCGAGGATCTGCGCCTGCATCGTCGGGGCGGAGAGCACTCGGCCGTCGAGCACGAAGGCGAACTGATTCTGAGGCTCGGGCGCGCCGAACAGACGGGTGCTGATCTTGCCGAAGGCCTCGGTGCCCTTCTTGTTCATCGTGATCTGGACCACCCACTCGCCGGTCGATGCGCCCGTCGATGTCGTGCCGACCTGAGCGACCGCGTCGGTGATCACGGAGCCGTCGAGCTCCACGGGTCCGAGGATGTACTTGGCGGCTCCCGTGTCGTCGCACGTGATCAGGGGGCGATCCTCCGGGGCGTTGCCCGCGTCGAGCGCGGCATCCGAGGAGCAGGTGAACGCGTCGAACTTCTCCTGCAGTGCCGGTGTGATCCAGGCGACGTCGCCCGCGCTCTCCGGAATCGACTCGGGGTCGAGGCTCTCGTCGTACGGCGCCTCGTCATCGGCCGCAGCGTCCTGCGAGGCGGCGTCCTCCGACGCAGCGTCCTCGGAACCCGCGTCTTCAGCGGTCTCGCCGCCCTCCGCGCCTGGCTCTGCCGTCGCTTCATCGACATTCGCGCCGATGCCGTAGGTGAGCACGGGTCGGAAATCCAGGTTCGCAGACGCTTCGATGCGCTGCAGCGTCGCCTCGTCGGCCTTGCCCGGGATCGAGACCGAGATGTTCTGGCTCCCCTGCGTCGTGATCTCCGCCTCGGAGACGCCTGCCGCGTCGACGCGCTGCCGGATGATCGACACCGCCTGCTGCAGCTGGTCGCCGGCCACCGCTTCGCCACCGGTCTGCTCAGCTGCGAGCAGTACCTGCGTGCCGCCCTGCAGATCGAGCGCGAGCTTCGGCGTCCACGTCGCGTTGCTGTTGAACACGCCGTACGCGATCAACCCAGCGAGACCGACGATGAAGACGAGAAGGAGGATGAGGGAACGACGTGCCCTCCGGACGGCGGGTGAAGACGCCAAGACAGACTGCTTTCTCTAAACGTGGAAGGGGATGGCCGCGGCGACGCCGCGGCCATCGGTTCAGGCCTTCGGGGCCGAGCCGTTTCCCTGTCCATCGACGTCGGTGTCATTGTCGCCTTCGCGACGGGGATCGGCTTCGGGCGCCGGTGCGACGTCGCCGGGGGCGAACGGGTCGGCGACCGGAGCCGCGTCGGTCGAGCTGAAGCGCTCCCCGAATGCGGGGTCGTCATCGGGCGCGAGCGCGGAGGATTCCGCCTCGACGGGCGCGTCGACCGGCGTGACGACCTGCGATACCGCGTTGCGGTGGACGACGAACGTCGAGGTGCCGCTGCGCAGCGTGACCTTGTTGTCCTCTTCGTCGATCGAATCGATCGTGCCGAAGATGCCGGACTGCAGCATGACCTCCGCACCGGGGCGAACGCTGTTCTGCAGCTCGAGCTGGGCGGCCTGGCGCTTCTTGCCGTTCCGGAACATGAAGAAGATCAAGAGCGCGATCAGCGCGAACATCACAATTGTGATCGGGTCCAGAGGCACAAGGGTCCTTTCAACAGGCGAATTCGTGCCTCTCCTGAGGCACAGATTCGATCAGTTTACCGGGTCGCCGCTGAGAACACCCCACGTTATTCTGCGGGGAGCCCCGGAGGCACCTTGCCCAGGTGCTCCCACCCCGCTCGAGTGGCCACCCGCCCGCGGGGAGTGCGGGAGAGCAGACCGGTGCGCACGAGGAACGGCTCCACGACCGCCTCGATGGTCTCGGCCTCCTCGCCGACGGAGACTGCGAGCGTCGAGAGCCCGACGGGGCCGCCGTTGAATCGCTCGACTACGGCGCTGAGCACTTCGCGATCCAGGCGGTCCAGCCCGTGATCGTCGACGTCGTACAGGGCGAGCGCCGCCTGCACGGTCGAGGTGTCCCCGGGCAGGTCGTGCACGAGGCCGTAGTCGCGCACACGCCGCAGGAGCCGATTCGCGATGCGCGGGGTGCCCCGCGACCGACGCGCGATTTCATCGACGCCGCTCTCCGAGAGCGCGAATTCGATGAGCTTCGAGGCGCGGCCCACCACCTTCGCGAGCTCATCATCCGAGTAGAACTCGAGGTGCGCGGTGAATCCGAATCGGTCGCGGAGCGGGTTCGGGAGCAGACCGGCTCGCGTCGTGGCCCCCACGAGCGTGAACGGAGAGAGTTCCAGCGGCACCGACGTCGCACCGGCCCCCTTGCCGACCATGATGTCGACCTTGAAGTCCTCCATCGCGAGGTAGAGCATCTCCTCGGCGCTGCGAGCCATCCGATGGATCTCGTCGATGAAGAGCACCTCCCCCGGCGTCAACGCCGAGAGCACTGCCGCGAGATCGCCAGCATGCTGAATCGCCGGCCCCGACGTCTGATGCAGCGGCTTCTCGAGCTCCGTTGCGACGATCATGGACAGTGTGGTCTTGCCGAGACCCGGGGGGCCGGCGAGCAGGATGTGGTCGGGCGTGTGCCGTCGCATGGTCGCCGCATCGAGCAGCAGCCCGAGCTGACGCCGCACCTTCGACTGACCGACGAACTCGGCCAGGCTCGTCGGTCGGAGCGCGCCTTCGTATCCCTGTTCGGCCGCCGTGGCCTGCGCGGAGAGCTCTCCGGTCACCGAACGCCTCGCGATCCTCGTCCGCTGCGACCCGCCTGCAGGAGCGCCAGTGCCGCCCTGAGCAGGCCTGCACTGTCATCCGACGCACCGGCATCTCGTGCGTCTTGCACGGCCTGGCCGGCCTCCGCCTCCCCCCACCCGAGGCCGACGAGTCCAGCGCGCACGCCGTCTGCGATGGCATCAGAGGGCGAGACGATGCCGGCAGCGGCCGGGCCGGATTCGAAAGCGAGGTGCGAGAGCTTGCCCGAGAGTGAGAGCGTGATGAGTTTCGCCGTCTTCGGCCCGATGCCCGACACCTTGCGAAACGGCTTCTCGTCGTCAGCGGCCACGGCCGCCGCGATCTCAGCCGGAGTGAGGGCCGAGAGCACGCCGAGCGCGCTGCGCGGGCCGACGCCCGAGACGGCGATGAGATGCCCGAACACGTCGAGTTCCGCCTCGGTGGCGAATCCGAACAGCGTCAGCGAGTCCTCGCGCACGATGAGCGAGGTCTGCAGGCGCAATTCGTCTCCGGGCAGAGCCGCGGCGGCCCGGCCGCTCGGCACTTCGACGCGCATGCCGAGCCCTCCGAGCTCCACGACGACCCAGCCGGCACCCGCAGCGAGCACGGGCCCGCGAATCGAAGCAATCACATCATCACCCTAGAAGACGGGCGCCAGTCGCGGGACTCGCCACACCGATGATTCGAACATATCTACGAAACCGCCCTCCGCGCCGTGCGAGCGGGGTCGCTCCTCGTGCGTGTCTCACCTGCAACACGCCGAGGAGTGACCCCGCTCGCGGCGGTCGACGGCGGTCGACGGCGGTCGGCTGCGATCGACGGCGGTCGGAGACGACCGGCAGTGACCGGCAGCGCGTCAGGCGGTGGCCGACGCGGCCACGCCTTCGCGGGCCCGGTTGCGAACCGCGCGGTTGACCGCGCTCACGATCGCCTCAAGCGTCGCTCGGCTCGTATCCGCGTCGATGCCGACGCCCCACAGGCGCTGCCCGTCGACCTCGAGATCGACGTAGGACGCCGCGACGGCGTCGCCGCCAGAGCTCATGGCATGCTCGACGTAGTCGAAGAGCGTCACGGAGTGCCCGGCCTCGTTCAGCGCGTTGAGGAACGCGTCGACCGGTCCGTTGCCGCGCGCGGTGAGTCGCTGATCCTCTGAGCCGACGCGGGAGTCCACGACGAGTTCGGTGACGCCGTCGCCGGCGCTCGTCGCCGATGTGCGGAACAGCTTGTACCGCCCCCACGTCTCGGCATCGTCGACCTGCGCCGGCAGATACTCGTCCTGGAAGATGCGCCAGATCTCGTCGCTCGACATCTCGCCGCCGGCGGAATCGGTCACGCTCTGCACGACCGAGCTGAACTCGATCTGCAGTCGCCGCGGCAGGTCGAGATGGTGGTCCGTCTTGAGCAGATAGGCGACGCCTCCCTTGCCCGACTGCGAGTTCACCCGGATCACGGCTTCGTACGACCGCCCGAGGTCCTTCGGGTCGACGGGCAAGTAGGGCACGGCCCACTCGATCTCGTCGACGCTCGTGCCGGCCGCCTCGGCGTCCCGCGCCATCCGCTCGAAGCCCTTCTTGATCGCGTCCTGATGCGATCCGGAGAATGCGGTGTACACCAGGTCTCCGGCCCACGGACTGCGCTCCGGCACCCGCAACTGGTTGCAGTACTCGGCGGTGCGACGCACTTCGTCGAGGCGCGAGAAGTCGATCTGCGGATCGATGCCCTGCGTGAACAGGTTGATGCCGAGCGCGACGAGGTCGACGTTGCCGGTGCGCTCGCCATTGCCGAAGAGGCACCCCTCGATGCGATCGGCGCCCGCCTGGTAGCCGAGCTCGGCTGCTGCGACCGCGGTGCCGCGGTCGTTGTGCGGGTGCAGCGAGAGAATGACGTTCTCGCGATGCGCGAGATGGCGGCTCATCCACTCGATCGAATCGGCGTACACGTTCGGTGTCGCCATCTCCACGGTGGCGGGGAGATTGATGATGACCTTGCGCTCCGGTGTCGGCTCGAGCACCTCGAGGACCTCGTTGCAGACCTCGACGGCGTACTCGAGCTCGGTACCCGTGTACGACTCCGGCGAGTACTCGTAAAAGACCTCGGTGTCGGCGCAGATGTGCTCGCTCGACCGGCAGAGCTTCGCACCGTCGACGGCGATCTGCTTGATGCCTGCGCGATCGGACCGGAACACGACGTCGCGCTGCAGGATGCTCGTGGAGTTGTAGAGGTGCACGATGGCGCGTTTGGCGCCGATGAGCGACTCGTACGTCCGCGTGATGAGGTGTTCGCGCGCCTGGGTCAGCACCTGGATGGTGACATCGCCCGGAATCGCGTCGTCTTCGATGAGGTGCCGCACGAAGTCGAAGTCGGTCTGGCTCGCCGACGGGAAGCCGACCTCGATCTCCTTGTACCCCATCTTGACGAGCAGATCGAACATGATGCGCTTGCGCTCGGGGCTCATCGGATCGATCAGGGCCTGGTTGCCGTCGCGCAGGTCGACGGCGCACCAGCGCGGCGCCTCCGTGATGCGCTTCGACGGCCACGTGCGATCGGGGAGATCGACAGAGATGATCTCGTGGAACGGGCGGTACCGGTGGGTCGGCATCCCGGAGGGCTGCTGCAGGTTCTGCATGGACTCGTCTTTCTCGTCGTGGTCTTGCTCAGCCAAACACGAACACCGCGACGAGGGAGGCCAGAGACTGATTAGTTCGAAGTCGAGGACTCGTCGCGGCAGCTAAGGAGAAGCGAGCCGAACAGCATGCCGCTCACTCTAGCAGCTGCCGCGCCGGTTCGTGCGGCGCTGTGCGCGGCGCACTGGCGTGCCCTAGCCTGATGCTCATGACCTCAGGCACTCGCACCTCCCGTCGCGTCATCGGCACCCTCGCGATCCTGGCGGCGGCTGCAGCATGGGCACTCCCTCATGCTGCGACTCCCGCGGCCGCAGACGTCTCCGACTTCTCGTATCGCAGTTGGGACGTCGCCTACGAGATCGACACGGACTCCGAGGGCCGCGCGGTCGCGGAGGTGACCGAGACGCTCGTGGCGGAGTTCCCCGACTTCGACCAGAATCGAGGGATCGTGCGAGGGCTGCCCGAGGATTACGAGGGCAGCCCGACCGACCCGTCCGATTTCTCGGTCACCGACGCGTCGGGTGCGCCGGTGCCCTTCGAGATCGAAGAGGACGACGGCTTCGTGGCGGTGCTCACCGGCGACGACCGGTTCGTCCGAGGCGAGCAGACGTATGTGATCTCGTACACGCTCCGAGACGTCGTGCTCGCCCGAGAGGACGGCGCCGCAGACGAATTCAACTGGGACCTCGTCGACTTCGAGCACGAGCAGCCGATCGGCAGCTTCAGCGCGACGGTCGGGTTCGGTCCCGGCCTCGCGGATCGCGTCAACGGCAACGTCCGCTGCTATGTTGGCGCGCCGGGGTCGACCGACGAGTGCGAGATCAGCCGCGCAGCGAGCGGTTCGGAGTACTCGGTCAGCGGAGTCGAACTCGGCGCCCGCGAGGGCGTGACCGTCGCCATCGGACTCGAATCGGGCGCGGTCGTGCAGCCGTCGAGCCGTTTGCCGAACTTCGCGCTCGACACGCTTCCCCTCCTCATCGGAGGCGGCGCCCTCGCTGCGGCAGGCGTCGCCGCCGGTTCGGCGATCCGCATGCGCAGTCGGCGAAAGTCGGGGCGAGGCACGGTGGTGGCGCAATACGACGTGCCCGACGCGCTCCCGCCGCTCCTGGCCGGCCCGACCGCGGGAGTCACGACGCCCTCGGCGCCTGCCCAGCTCGTGCATCTCGCGGTGCGCGGCACCCTGCGCATCGAGGACGGGGAGCCGGAGCAGGGGCTGTTCGGACCGAAAGATGCGCAGCCGGTGCTGCGTCTCGTCGATCCGGCCCGCACGGCGGATCCGCTCGATGCACGCGCTCTGCACGCGCTGTTCCCCGAGCCGACGCCCGGGGCCGCGTTTCCGCTGCCGAAGAGCGACGAGAAATTCGGCAAGCGCATGCAGGAGTTGCAGACCGAGGGGCGCAAGGCGGCGGAGTCTCGCGGGTACTTCGAGAAGGTGCACAGCCGCGCCGCCCGCCGATGGGGCTGGATCGCCGTCGCGCTCGTACTCGTGCTCGGCGGGTTCACGGTCGCGGCCTTCGCGTTGCGCGGGAACGCGCTCCCCGCGGTCTTCATCCTGATGGGCGTCGTGGCGCTCATCACGGCGCTGGCGTCGATCGTCAAGCAGCGCGTGTACACGCCACTCGGCGCCGAGACGCGCGAGTACCTGCTGGGAGTCCGGGAGTTCATCAGGGTCGCCGAGGCCGATCGGCTGCGCGTGCTGCAGTCGCACAGCGGCGCCGAGCGTCAGGCCGACGGCTCCGTCGATGTCGTGCACCTCTACGAACGGCTTCTGCCGTACGCGATGATCTTCGGCCTCGAGAAGGAATGGACTCGCGTGCTCCAGGTCGCGTACGAGGAGCGCAGCGGATACGTGCCGCTCTGGTACCCCGGGATCGGACTCGCCGGCGTCTCGTCGTTCAGCAGCACGATCTCGCAGTTCACGAACTCGTTGAGTTCATCGGTCAGCTACACGTCGAGCAGCTCGGGCGGGTCGACCGGTGGCGGATTCGCCGGCGGCGGTGGCGGCGGCGGATTCTCCGGCGGCAGGTGACGGACGGGCTGGCAGTCTGCCGGCTCGGTCGCCTGCCAGCCCGAGCGGATCAGTTGAAGCCGAGTTTGCCCAGCGCTTTCGGATCCCGCTGCCATTCCTTGAGCACCTTCACTCGCAGTGAGAGGTAGATGCGACGACCGAGCAGCGCTTCGATCTCGTGTCGGGCCCGCTCCCCCACGTCGCGCAGGCGCGAGCCGCGGTGGCCGATGATGATGCCCTTCTGGCTATCGCGCTCGACGTACAGATTCGCGTAGATCTCGAGCAGGCCGTCTTCCCGCTCTTCGCGGTCCTCGACGGTGGCCGCCAGCGAGTGCGGGAGCTCGTCGCGAACCCCTTCGAGCGCCGCCTCGCGGATGAGTTCCGCGATCCGGTCGTCTTCGCCTTCATCGGTCGTCTGCTCGGCCTCGTAGAGCGGAGGCGAGATCGGCATCAATCCGAGCAGCACGTCTGCGAGGACGTCCAGCTGCTCGCGCGTCACCGACGAGATCGGTACGACCGCATCCCACTCGCGCAGCTCTCCGAGTCGCGTCAACTGATCGATGATCTCGCTGCTCGACGCTTCGTCGACCTTCGTCAGCACGGCCACCTTCTTGGCGCGAGGAAAATCGTTCAGCCGCGCATCGATGAAGCGATCTCCCGGCCCCAGTTTCTCATTCGCCGGGACGCAGAACCCGATCACATCGACGTCACCGAGAGTCGCCTCGACCAGAGCGTTGAGACGCTCGCCGAGGAGGGTGCGCGGCCGGTGCAGCCCTGGAGTATCGACGATGATCAGCTGCCCATCCTCGCGGTGGGCGATGCCACGTATGGCGCGACGCGTCGTCTGCGGTTTCGGGCTTGTGATCGCGATCTTCTCACCGACGAGGGCGTTCGTCAGCGTCGACTTGCCGACATTGGGTCTCCCGACGAACGAGACGAACCCCGCGCGGTACCCGCTCTCCTGCGCATCGCCCTGCTCGGTACCGCCGTCGATGTGCTCCTGCTGGCTCATGCGCCGTCCTCTCCTTCGGTTTCCCCGATCCAACGCGCCTCGACCGTGAGCAGTCGCTGCCGACGGCGCTCCGTGTCGATCGCGGTCAATTCAATGCCCGCCACGACGACGGCGTCCCCCGGCTCTGGCAGACGTCCGAGGGTCTTGGCCACAAGACCGCCGACGGTGTCGACGTCCTCGTCTTCCAGTTCCAGGCCGAACAATTCGCCGAGTTCCCCGACCGATAGGCGCGCCCCGACGACGAACGACCCGTCTGCACGCATCGTCATCTCCGGTACATCGCGATCGTGCTCGTCCGAGATGTCGCCGAGCAGCTCCTCGATGAGATCCTCGAGGGTGACGAGACCTGAGATTCCGCCGTACTCGTCCACCACCAGCGCGAGATGATTGGACTCCCGCTGCATCTGACGCAGGAGATCGTCGGCTCGCTGGACCTCCGGCACGAAGATCGCCGGCTTCGCGATCCGCGTGATCGGCGCCTGCTCGGATTCCTCCGGTCGGCGCAGGACGAAGCCGCTCGCGTCGCGCAGATAGGCGATGCCGACGACGTCGTCGACGTCGCCGTCGACCACGGGCACGCGGGAGTGCCGCGAGGCGAGCAACTGCTCCAGCGCTTCGCGGACACTCTGATCAGCGTCGACCGTGATCATGTCGATGCGCGGAACCATGATCTCGCGCACCAGGGTCTCGCCGAATTCGACGAGGGAGTGGATGTAGTCGCGATCGTCGCTCTCGAGCACCGCTTGCTCCGCGGCCTGATCGACCATCGAGAGCAGCTGCTGTTCGTCTCGGATACGGCGGTTCGCACCGCGGCCCGGTGTCACACGATCGCCGAATCGCATGAGCCCCGATGCCAGCGGGCCGAGCAGCAGGCGGAGTCCGCGCAAGAGGGGCGCGGCGAAGCGGATGACGGCATCGGCGTGATGCGAGCCGACCGTGCGCGGGCTCGACCCGACGAGCACGAACGTCACCGCCGTCATCACGAGGGTGGCGATGACGAGTTCGAGCCAGAGCGTTTCGAGCAAGTATGCGAGCACGAGGGTGATGAGCACGGCGGACAGCGTCTCCGCGAAGACGCGGGTGAACCCGAGCGCGTTGGCGTGACGGCCCTCATCCTCGGCAATGGCCCGGATCGCCGCCCCCGAGCGCGGAGACTCGTCGGCCAATGCCATCAGTTCGGCCCGCGAGCGCACACCGAGCGCGGCGTCGGTGGCAGCGAGCAGCCCGCCGACGGAGAGCAGTACGACGGCTGCCGCGAGAAAGAGCAGTGCCAGGGGCAGGCTCATCGAGAGCGCTCGCGCATGGCGAAGGAGAGCAGCAGATCGCGCTGGAGACCGAACATCTCGGCTTCCTCCTCCGGCGTTCCGTGGTCGTACCCGAGCACATGCAGCATGCCGTGCGTGAGCAGCACGGAGATCTCCTGCTGCAGATCATGCCCAGCTGCCTCCGCCTGCACCTCCGCCACCTGCGGGCAGATGACGATGTCGCCGAGGAGGCCGGCCGGCGTCTGCGCATCGACCCGGCCGGGCCGCAGCTCATCCATCGGAAAGCTCAGCACGTCGGTCGGGCCGGGTTCGTCCATCCACTGCACGTGCAACCGCTCGATGGACGCCTCGTCCACGAACATCACGCCCACTTCAGTGTCGGGGTGCACGTAGAGCGACTCCAGCACGAACGCCGCGAGTCGCTGCACGCGGCCGACCTCGACCTCGATACCCGACTCGTTGTTGATCTCGACGCTCACGAGGCGTCTCCCTTCTGCCGCTGCGCGGACTGGTCGAACGCGCTGTAGGCGTCGACGATGCGACTCACCAGGTTGTGCCGGACGATGTCGTCGGAGCCGAGCTCGGCGAAGTGAATGTCTTCCACGTCGCCGAGGATGCGCTTGACGGCGCGCAGACCGCTGGTGGCGATCGGCAGGTCGACTTGCGTGACATCCCCGGTCACGACCATCTTGGAACCGTAGCCCAGTCGCGTCAGAAACATCTTCATCTGCTCGGGCGTGGTGTTCTGCGCCTCGTCGAGCACCACGAACGATTCGTTGAGCGTACGGCCGCGCATGTAGGCGAGGGGCGCGACCTCGATCGTTCCGCTCGCGAGCAGCTTCGGCACGACATCGGCGTCCATCATGGATCCGATCGCGTCGAAGAGCGGCCGAAGGTACGGGTCGATCTTGTCTTCGAGCGTTCCGGGCAGGTATCCGAGTCGCTCGCCGGCCTCGACGGCGGGGCGGGTCAGGATGATCTTGGCCACTTCGCGTCGCTGCAGCGCCTGCACGGCCTTCGCCATCGCCAGGTACGTCTTCCCCGTTCCGGCCGGCCCGACGCCGAACACGATCGTGTGCGAGTCGATCGCGTCGACGTACGCTCGCTGGCCACGGGTCTGCGCCCGAACCGCATGCCCTCGCACGCTGACGATCGGCTCGCCCAGCATCTGCGCCGCCGTCGGCCCCTGTCCGTCATGCACCATTCGTGTCACTTCCTGCACATCGCGTCGCGTGACCGCACCGCTGCGCCTCGCGAGTTCGAGAATCTCTTCGACCACCTCTTCAGCCGAGCGCACCGCGCCGGCCGGGCCGCGCAGGGTCAGCACCTGATCTCGCGCATGGAACGTCACTTCCGGGTGCTGAGCCTCGAGGTCGGCGATCAGCTGATCCCGGTGCCCGAGGAACGAGGCGAGATCGACCCCCGCGAGCATCACCGTCCGCTGGAGCTCGGGATCGCCCGTGCGTGCGCTGTCACTCGCCCCCGTGGCGGACTCGGCATCAATCGGAAGTTCAGGAGGCACCGAGCGATCGCTCCTCGAGGTTGCCTGCCAGCAGGTGGGCGTGCACGTGGAACACCGTCTGGCCGGCGGTCGCCCCGCTGTTGAAGATCAAACGGTACTCGCCGTTGGCGTGCTCCTCCGCCAGACTCCGGGCGACAGCGACCATCTCGGCCAGCGTCTCGGGCTCGGCGGCGGCCAGTTCGGCGACGTTCGCGTACGCCGTCGATTTCGGAATCACGAGGATGTGCACCGGTGCCTGCGGGCTGATATCGGGGAACGCGAGCACCCGATCGGTTTCCGCGAGGATCTCGACGGGGATCTCGCCGGAAACGATCTTCGCGAACACGGTGTCTGCTGCCATGGTTCCAGTGTAGACGCTGGCGGCCGCGGGGTCAGTGCCGCTCGACCTCGGCGTTCCAGAGGTACTCGGTTTGCGGGCGGCCGCGAGCGCCGTACCGGGCGCGCCGCTCGGCTCGGCGGATCTCCGCGAGGTACTCCAGATACCGTCGGCTGACTTCTCGCGAGATCCCGAGTCGCCGTGAGATCTCGTGGGCGGTGCCGGTCCCGCAGGATCGAAGCGCGGAAGAGACCTGTTCCAGGGTGTGCGTCGCGAGCCCTTTCGGCAACGGCGTGGTCTGGGCCGTGCGCAATGAGGCGAACATCCCGTCGACGTCGTGCTGCGTCGCCGTGCGACCCGCGGCCAGAGACCGACGGTGATACTCGCGGAACGCTTCGATCCTGGCTTTGAAGAGCGGATAGGTGTAGGGCTTGATCAGATACTGCACGGCGCCCAGCGCCACCATCTCCCGCACCACATCGACGTCGCGCACCCCGCTGACCGCGATGACGTCCGTGCGCACGCCTCGCGCACGGACGTGGCGGAGTACATCGAGACCGGTGCCATCGGGCATCGTGACATCGAGCAGTGCGAGATCCGCGCGATTTGTCGAACGTGTGAGAGCGACGACGGCAGCGCGCGCACCGGAGCACTGTGCGACGACTTCGAACCCGCCCGCTCGCGCCAGGTGCGCACGATGGAGTTCGAGTGCGAGCGGATCATCGTCGACGGTGACGACGCGAATCGGGTCGCACCCGTCGCGCACGCTGCTCGTCATGGGTGTGCTTCCGGAGGGGAACCCGGGGACGTCGCGAGCGCTGCGGTCGATGCCGCGCGTCGGGGCGAGCGCTCCGTGCGCACTGACGGCAACCGCACGGTGAACGTCGTCGGAGATTCACGGGCGATGATGGTGCCACCGCATTCATGCACGATGCGAGCGACGAGCGCGAGTCCGACGCCCCTCCCCTCCACCTCGCGGTCGGTCGATGACCGCTTCGTCGAGACGCCCCACTCGAACATGCCGCTTCGAGCTTCACCGGAGAAGCCATCACCCGAATCCGAGACGTCGATCACTCCCTCGCCAGGAGCGCCCGCGCGCATCCGCAGCGCGACCTCTCGGGAGCGAATGCTGCTCGTCGCGGCCGCGTCGATCGCATTGTCCAGCAGGTTGCCGATGACGGATACGAGTTCCATCGCCCCGATCGGAAGATCCGGGAGCTCCGGGTCGATATCGACGGCGATGGAGACGCCCCGCTCGGCGGCCTGCGCCGTTTTGCCGACGATCAGTGCGCTGACGGCCGGTTCGAGCGCGTCAGGCGCCGCCACGAGGTCGGCCAGTTCCTGGCTGCGATGCGCCGTCGCCGCGAGCATCTCGACGGCCTCGTCCTTCCGCCCCAGTTCGAGCAGGGCGATCGCGGCGTGCAGGCGGTTCGCGTGCTCGTGGGTCTGCGCCCTGAGCGATTCGCTGAGCGTCCGCAGCGAATCGTGAGAGATGATCGCGTCGCGCACCGCTTCGGCCGACAGGTCGCCGGTGATGCGGCGTGTGATTCTTCCGGCTCCGAATGCTGCGACGCCGCCGGTCACGGCGAAGGCTCCGCTCACGGCAAGGGCGAGGGGAATCTCGCGCGAGATCTCCTGAGCGACCGAGGTCACGGTGATTCCGACCGATACCCATCCGATCGTCGACCCGGATGGCCCAGCGACCGGAGCGATCGTGCGGATCGACGGGCCGAGCGTCCCCGTCCAGCGCTCGGTGAAGCGCTCCGGCCCGTCCGGTATGGTGCCGCGGTACCGTTTCCCGATCTCTTCCGCATCGGGGTGCGTGAACCGTCTTCCCCTGGCATCCATCACCGTGACGTAGCTCACTCCGACGTCCCGTCGGAGCTCCGACATCCGCTGCTGCAGGGCTGTCACTCGTTCTGATTCGATCGGCCCCGCCAGCGCCTCAGCAGTTTCGGGCGCCGCGGCGATTGCGACTGCCAGAGCCTGGGTGGCGCGCTCAGTACGCCGGTACTCGGCCCGCCGGCTATCCCACATGAGGACTGCGGTGACGATGACGCTCACGGTGAGCGCTCCGCCGAGCAGGATGACGAATACGCGCGACGTCGCGCTCGATGGTCGACCGTGACTCATGGGTCACATTGTCGCACGGTTACGTCGAGCCGGGCACGCGCTACCGCTCGATTGCAGGTCCGATAAGCCCGAAACGCCCGGGCACCGCGCGAGCGGCTTAGCGTGATCAGCGCATCGCGGTGCTGCCGGAGGGGCACGCCGGATGCGATCGACATGGACAACGACGTTCTCAGAAGGAGCAGCATGGCCGCGACAGCACTCACCGGATCCCGATCGGCACCGCGCAAACCCCGCCGGAGGGGGTGGGACAAACACACTTGGCTCTACGTCGCCGTGATCGTCGCGGTCGTGCTCGGAGCCGTGATCGGGCTCGTGGCGCCCGATTACGCCGTCGGTCTCGAACCACTCGGCAAGGCATTCGTCGGACTCATCAAGATGATGATCGCGCCGATCATCTTCTGCACCATCGTCATCGGCGTCGGCTCCATCGCCACGGCCGCGACGGTCGGAAAGATCGGCGGGCTCGCCCTCGCGTACTTCATGACCATGTCCACCTTCGCTCTGGCGATCGGCCTGGTCGTCGGCAACCTGCTCCACCCGGGAACAGGCCTCGACATGCAGGGAGCGGAGTACACGGTCACGGGCGAAAGCAGCAGCACACAGGATTTCGTGCTCGGCATCATCCCGACGACGTTCTTCTCCGCGTTCACGGGCGAGAGCGTGCTCCAGGTCCTCTGCATCGCTCTCCTCACGGGCTTCGCGCTCCAGGGCCTCGGCGAACGCGCGACGCCCATCATGGACGCCATCAAGCAACTGCAGACGCTGGTCTTCCGCATTCTCAGCATGATCCTCTGGCTCGCCCCGCTCGGAGCATTCGGGGCCATCGCGGCTGTCGTCGGGAAAACCGGGATCGCAGCGATCTGGAGTCTCGGAGTGCTCATGCTCGGCTTCTACATCACCTGCATCGTCTTCATCGTCGGAGTGCTCGGCACCCTGCTCTATGCGGTCACGCGCGTCAACATCTTCGCAGTCATGAAGTACCTCGGACGCGAGTACCTGCTCATCGTGGGCACGTCGTCATCCGAATCGGCCCTGCCGCGGTTGATCGCGAAAATGGAACACCTCGGAGTCTCGAAACCCGTCGTCGGCATCACGGTGCCCACGGGGTACTCGTTCAACCTCGACGGCACCGCGATCTACCTGACCATGGCCTCGCTCTTCATCGCCGCCGGAATGGGCGACCCCATGAGCCTCAGCGAGCAGATCGGGCTGCTCGTCTTCATGATCATCGCTTCGAAGGGAGCCGCCGGTGTGACGGGCGCGGGACTCGCGACACTCGCGGGCGGACTGCAGGCGTACCGGCCTGAGCTCGTCGACGGGGTCGGCGTGATCGTCGGCATCGACCGCTTCATGTCGGAAGGGCGGGCGCTCACCAACTTCACCGGCAACGCTGTTGCGACGCTGCTCCTCGGATCATGGACGAAGCAGGTCGATATGCAGCGCGTGCATCGAGTGCTCCGCGGGGAGGCGCCATTCGATGAGACGACCCTCACCGGCGACAATCACGGCGCCTCGGCCGGCTCGGATTCCCACGCACGCGTCGAGGCGGATCCTCGCTTCCGGCGGCGCTGATCAGCGGCGGCCCGGCTCACCAGCGCTGGAACGCCGCATTCAGCACCGCGAGCGCAGCGGGACCGGCGGAGGACGTTCGGAGCACCGTGTCGCCGAGGAGCAGGATCGATGCTCCGGCTTCCTCCAACCCGTCGAGCTCGTCGCCGGCGAACCCGCCCTCCGGTCCGACGACGAGCAGCAGCTCATCGGCCGGGTGCGCGGATTCGGCTGCGGACCGCGCCCACGTCGAGACCCGAGAGGTGCCGCGCGGGTGCAGCACGACGACCGTCTCCCGCTCGCGGCTCGCGATCTCGCGCAACCCGTCGAGCGAAACCGGCTCGCGCACTTCGGGAATGCGCGCGCGCATCGATTGCTTCGACGCCTCTCGCGCGACGCGCCTCCACTTCGCGAGCCCCTTCGCGATCTTCTCCTGGGCACTGGAGCCATCCCAGCGGGAGACGGAACGCGCGGCCTGCCACGGCACGATGGCATCGACGCCGAACTCGGTCGCCTGCTCCACGGCTCGCTCGTCTCGGTCGCCCTTCGCGAGCGCCTGCACGAGCACCAGACGCGGACCGGCGGGCGGCGCTGACTGAACGACGCGATCGATGCGCACGGTGAAGCGATCCTTCGCGACCGACTCGACCGCGCCCTCCCCCAGTGCGCCGGCACCGTCGCCGATCGCCGTCCGCTCGCCGACGCGCAGGCGGCTCACGCGAACGGCGTGACGTCCCTCATCACCGCTCACCTCGACGAGCGACCCCGGAACGATGTCGGAAGCGTCGAGGTCTTCGCGGTAGTAGAGGTTGGCCACGCTCAGCCCTGACGGAAGAAGCGGTCGCGAATCTTGCCGAAGAAGCCCTGATGGAATTCGCCGAGGTGCGGAGCATCGTCCTTGCGCAGCGACGCGAGCTGCCGCACCAGATCCTTCTCCCGATTCGAGAGCTTCGTCGGCGTGGCGACCTGCACGGCGATCTTCAGATCACCGCGCGTCGTGCTGCGCAGTCCCTGGATCCCGCGACCGCGAACCGTGAGCATGTCTCCGGATTGCACCCCCGGCTCGACCTCGACCTCGACCTCGCCGTCGAGGCCCGCGAGCTTCGCATCGGCGCCGAGAATCGCATCGGTCATGGAGAGCTGCATCGTGCACAGCAGATCATTGCCGTCACGGCTGAAGATGTCGTGATGCATCACGCGGAACTCGATGAACAGGTCGCCGTTCGGCCCGCCGCCGGGGCCCACCTCGCCGCCGCCGCGCATCTGCAGGCGCGTGCCGGTGTCGATGCCGGAGGGAACCTCGATGGGGAAGGTGCGGCGCTCGCGCACGCGCCCCTTGCCCGCGCACTGCACGCAGGGATGCTCGATGATGGTGCCGTACCCCTGGCAGCTGCCGCACGGGTGCATGGTGACCACATTGCCGAAGAGCGACCGTACCTGGCGCTGCACCTGCCCCTGGCCACCGCAGACGTCGCAGGTGACGGGATGCGTGCCCGGCTGGCAGCAACTGCCCTGGCAGACTTCGCAGAGCACCGCCGTGTTCACGGTGATCTCGCGCTGCGTGCCGAAGATGACGTCTTCGAGCGAGACGTCGACCCGGATCATCGCGTCGTCCCCGCGCTCCGAGCGCGAACGCGGACCGCGCTGACCCGCACCGCCGAATCCGGCGCCGCCGAAGAAGGTCTCGAAGATGTCGCCGAACCCAGCGGCGCCCCCCTGCGAGCCGCCCATGTCGTAGTGCTGTCGCTGCTCGGGGTCGCTCAGCACGTCGTACGCATGCGTCACGCTCTTGAACTGCTCGGCCGCGTCCTCGCTCGGGTTCACATCCGGGTGCAACTGGCGTGCCAGCCGCCGGTAGGCCTTCTTGATCTCTTCGGCGCTCGCTTCGCGGGAGACGCCGAGGGTCTCGTAATGATCGGCCACGCTATATCGCTCCTCAGGTAGGGGGTGTCGTCGGGTGGGCAGGAGGAGCGGCGGCTACCGCTCCTCCCCCAAGAATCGGTTGAGGTAGCGCGCGATCGCGCGCACTGTGGCGATGTTGCCGGCGTAGTCCATACGCAGCGGCCCCAATACGCCGAGTTTCGAGATCGCGATGCCGTCCTCGTACTTCGACGCGATGATCGAGGTCTCTGAGAGCCCGTAGGCCTCGTTCTCACGACCGATCGACGCCGAGACATCGCGGTCGTCGTGCACCAGCTCGCCGAGAAGTCGAAGCAGGGTGACCTGCTCCTCAATGGCTTCGAGCACGACGGGCAGCGATCCGGCGAACTCGCCATCCGGTCGGGAGAGGTTCGCGGCGCCAGCAACGGCGATGCGGTCATTGCGGTTGGCCTGCAATTGCCCCGACACCACCGCGAGCACACGGCGCACGAGATCGGACTCGTCTGGTTGCGACCAGAGCGGCAGATCCTCCACGAGACGCGTCACCGCACCCGCAGCCGTCTCGACGTCGCTGCCCACCGCCGCATCGGCGATGCGCTGCCGGAGGCCGTGCACCCACGCCTCCGTGACGCGCGAGGCCGGAAGGAGGGCCACCTGCTGCTCCACCACTCCGCTGCCGAGAATCAGGACGCTGAGCACCCGATCCTCGCCGATCGCGACGAGGTCGATGTGACGCACGACCGTGCGGCGCAGCGACGGGTACTGCGCGACCGCGACCTGGTTGGTGAGCTGGGAGAGCATGCGCACCGTGCGCGCCATGACGTCGTCGAGGTCCGACGACTCGCCGAGGAAGCGCTCGATCGCGGATCGCTGCGCCGAACTCAACGGACGAATGCGTGCGAGCGTGTCGACGTAGAGCCGGTACCCCTTGTCCGTGGGCACGCGGCCCGAGGACGTGTGCGGCTGCGCAATGAGCTCGTCTTCCTCGAGCAGGGCCATGTCATTGCGAATGGTCGCTGCGGAGACGCCGAAGCTGTGGCGGTCGACGATCGCCTTCGACCCGACGGGCTCGTTCGACGACACGTAATCGCCCACGATCGCGTGCAATACCGCGAGGCTGCGCTCCGAAACCATCGCCCCTCCTGACCCTGGCACTCACTTGTTCCGAGTGCCAAGTCTAGCGCAGGCACGGTGGCATGCGACCGCTACCGCTCCCAGCGAACACGGTCGTGCGAGGGGTCCTCGAGCGGCGCCCCGCAGCCCCGACGGGGATGGGATCAGCCGCCCAGCAGTCGGTGCACGACGGTGTCGGCGAGCAGTCGCCCGCGCAGTGTGGGAACGAGGCGTCCGGCGATCGCGGCCCTCCCGTCGAGGAGCCCGTCCGCGATGAGTTGCGGGATCGAGCGACGTTCGTCGGCGCTCAGCACGTCAGCCGGAAGCCCGTCGACGATCCTGGTCTCGAGCAGGATGCGCTCCTCTCTCCGGGCCTCCTCCGACAGGGTCTCGCGCGAATGCGCGGGCGAGACGCCCTGCGCCATGCGCTGCGCGTATGCGCCCGGATGCTTCACGTTCCACCACCGCACTCCGCCCACGTGGCTGTGGGCTCCGGGGCCGGCCGCCCACCAGTCCTCACCCGTCCAGTACGAGAGATTGTGGCGCGACCGCGTCTCCGGCGAGCGCGACCAGTTGCTGATCTCGTACCAGGAGAAACCCGCCTCGGCGAAGCGGGCGTCGGCGAGCTCGTACATATCGGCGTGCAGGTCCTCGTCGGGGGCGGCGACCTCCCCGCGTCGGATCTGCGCGGCGAGCTTCGTGCCGCGCTCGATGATCAGCGCGTAGGCCGAGATATGGTCGGGTTCGCAGGCGAGCGCTGCGTCGATCGAGCGCTCCCAATCGGCGAGGCTCTCGCCCGGCGTGCCGTAGATGAGATCGACGCTCACCTGGAGCCCGGCATCGCGCGCCCACTGCGTGACCAGCGGCACGCGCTCAGGGGTGTGCGTGCGGTCGAGCGTCGCGAGCACGTGCGGCACGGCGGACTGCATGCCGAAACTCACGCGCGTGAACCCCGCATCGGCCAGTGTTCGCAGGTACTCGGCGTCGACCGAGTCGGGATTCGCCTCCGTCGTCACCTCAGCCCCGTCGGTCAGCCCCCACTCCGCCCGGATGCGCCCGAGCATGCGAGCGAGATCGTCGGCCGGCAGCAGCGTCGGCGTGCCCCCGCCGAAGAACACGGTCGATACCTGCCGTTCCGGAAGCCCGGCGAGTCGCAGCACGCGGCCGCCCAGGGTCAGCTCCTGCTCCACCTGCGCGGCGTAGTCGCCCCGCGAGGTGCCGCCGAGCTCACTGGCCGTGTACGTGTTGAAATCGCAGTATCCGCATCGCACTCGGCAGTACGGCACGTGCACGTACACGCCGAAGTTGCGGGCATGCGCGCCGACCGCGACCTCGGGTGGGAGCGCGCCGTCCTCCGGGGCGGGGTCTCCCTCAGGCAGCGCGCTCGGCACGGCGGTCTCCTGATCCTGCGTTCCACTCGGGGCAGAACTGCCCCCTCATCACGACCGTCTACTGGGTCGGCGCTGGTGTGTCGGGCCGTTCGCGTCGGCGCCCGGCAGATGGCCGGGGGCGTCGTCTTGCTCCGCGATGCCGTCGGACGCCTGCACAGGCTCGGGCTCGGGCACAACCTCAGGCTCGGGCTCGGGCTCGGGCGGAGCCTCGGGCTCGGTCGCCTGTACTGGCTCGGGCGCAGCCTCAGGCTCGGCATCCGGCGCCGCATCGACAGCTGGCTCCGCCGCGGGGGTCTCCGCCTGCACGGCCGGGCCGAGATCCGGAACGGGCTGAGCACCGGGAGCGAGCGCGGCGATCCCGCGCTTGACGGCATCGAGCGCGGCACGGACGTCGGCGCGGCCGCGCAGGCCGAGCAAACCGTTCTTCGGCGCTGCGACGAACCCGCGGGCGACGGCCCACACCGTGTCGTCGGCGCGGAACTCGATCAGGAAGAGCTGCTCGCCGACAGCGCCGGCTTCGTCACCGGTCCCCCACGCGAACCCGACGCGGCGCTCCTCGTCCACGGTGTACACCACGAGCACGTTTCGGGGATCCTGCCCCTCGAAGTGCAGCACTGCGGTGGTCCCCGCGACGATGTACGGTTCGCCGTCTGGGCCGAACTGCTCCTCGACCGCACCAGCGGCCTCCGGCATTCCGTCACCGTTGAAGCTCGGGCCCACGTATTCCGAACCAGCGCCTCGAACGATGTCGGTCACACGCACGCCGGATCCGCGCTGCGCGCCCCAGGTCATCAGCAAGCTGGAAGCGATCAAGAATCGCTCCTGGCCGCTTCCGAGGCGGAGCTCCTCCTCGTACGGGGTCATGCCCTCGGGCGGGTACCGAACGATGTCGGGGTCTTTCGAAGCTCCGACGGCCGCATAAGCGACCGGCATCTCCACGTGGCTGCTGCGGCGGGCCGGCTGATCCTTGCTCATCGCTTGCCCCCTTCCTTCCCCTCCACATCCCCGGAGAGCGCGGCGATGAAGGCCTCCTGCGGCACCTCGACGCGGCCCACCATCTTCATGCGCTTCTTGCCCTCTTTCTGCTTCTCGAGCAGCTTGCGCTTGCGACTGATGTCGCCGCCGTAGCACTTCGCCAGCACGTCCTTGCGGATCGCGCGAATCGTCTCGCGGGCGATCACGCGCGCGCCGATCGCGGCCTGGATCGGCACCTCGAACTGCTGGCGCGGGATGAGCTTGCGCAGGCGTTCGGCCATCATCGTGCCGTACGAGTACGCGTTGTCGCGGTGCACGATCGCGCTGAAGGCGTCGACGGCTTCGCCCTGCAGCAGAATGTCCACCTTCACCAGGTCCGCCTCCTGCTCGCCCATCGGCTCGTAGTCGAGGCTCGCGTAGCCCTGGGTGCGACTCTTCAGGTGGTCGAAGAAGTCGAAGACGATCTCGCCGAGCGGAATGCTGTAGCGCAGCTCGACGCGCTCGCCCAGGTACTCCATTCCCAGCAGATTGCCGCGGCGGCTCTGGCAGAGCTCCATGATCGCGCCGACGTAGTCCTTGGGCGCCAGAATGGCCGTCTTCACGACGGGCTCGCGCACGCTCGAGATCTTGCCATCGGGGTACTCCGACGGATTCGTCACGGTGATCTCGCGCCCGTCGTCGGTCGTGACCTGGTAGATCACGCTCGGAGCCGTCGCGATGAGGTCGAGATCGAACTCCCGCCGCAGGCGCTCGGAGATGATCTCGAGGTGGAGGAGCCCGAGAAATCCGCAGCGGAATCCGAAGCCGAGAGCCACTGAGGTCTCCGGCTCGTACTGCAGCGCAGCGTCTTCGAGCTTCAGCTTGTCGAGCGCCTCGCGCAGCACGGGGTAGTCGCTCCCGTCGAGCGGGTAGAGCCCCGAGAAGACCATCGGCTTCGGGTCGGTGTACCCGGGCAGCGCCTCGGACGCGGGCTTGCGCTTCGCGGTGACCGTGTCCCCCACCTTGGAGAGCCGCACGTCTTTCACACCCGTGATGAGGTAGCCCACCTCGCCGACGGCGAGTCCCTTCGTCGGCGTGGGCTCGGGCGCCGAGACGCCCACTTCGAGGGCTTCGTGCTCCGAGCCGGTCGACATCATCTGCACCTTCTCGCGCGGCGACAGATTGCCATCGATCATGCGCACATAGGTGACGACACCGCGATACGGGTCGTAGACGGAGTCGAAGATCATCGCGCGCGGCGGCCCATCGGCGCTGCCGACCGGAGCCGGGATCCGATGCACCACGCTGTCGAGCAGTTCCTCGACACCGGCGCCGGTCTTCCCCGACACCTTCAGGATGTCTTCGGGACGGCCGCCGATGAGGTCGGCGATCTCACGCGAGACGCGCTCGGGATCGGCCGCAGGCAGGTCGATCTTGTTGAGCACCGGAATGATCTCGAGATCGTTCTCCATCGCGAGGTAGAGATTCGCGAGCGTCTGCGCTTCGATGCCCTGCGCGGCGTCCACGAGCAGGATCGCCCCTTCGCACGCCGCGAGCGAGCGCGAGACCTCGTAGCTGAAGTCGACGTGCCCCGGGGTGTCGATCATGTTGAGCGCGAAGTCGCCCGCATCGGTCGCCCAATGCATGCGCACCGCCTGCGACTTGATGGTGATGCCGCGCTCGCGCTCGATATCCATGCGGTCGAGGTACTGCGCGCGCATCTCGCGATCGGGAACGGTGCCCGTCACCTGAAGCATGCGGTCGGCCAGGGTCGACTTCCCGTGGTCGATGTGCGCGATGATGCAGAAGTTGCGAATCTTCGCGGGGTCGGTCGACGCCGGTACTGGAGGGTTCAGGCTGCGTGGAGACATTGTTCGCAATTATCGCACGCGCGGGAGCGGGTTCGTGCGCCGGACACGACGCCGCATTCCCCGAGTCCGGCCGTTCCTGCGAGAATATGCAGATGCCTCGCGTCGTCGCCCTGTATCGCTACCCCGTCAAAGGATTCACTCCGGAGCGCCGCGAACGACTCACCGTGCAGCGCGACGGGCGCATCGTCGGCGACCGGGTGCTCGCCTTCCGCTTCGCAGAGGCAGCGCTTCCCGAACAGCGCGACGGGCTCGACTACTGGCCGAAGGCGCAGGGCCTGGCGCTCCAGGACTTCCCGGCCCTCGCCGCATTGCGACTCGAGTTCGACGCTGCCGAGCGCCGCGTCACCATCTTCAGCGGCACCTCCGTCATGGTCTCCGCCGCGCTCGATGACGCCGGCCGCAAGCACCTCTCCGATGCGGTGACCGAGTTCGTGCTCGGCACGCGTGAGGGGAAGCGGTTGCAGCGCCCCGGCAGGCTGCCGCTCGAACTCGTCGGCGACGGCGAGCACGCGCGGTTCCAGGATCGCGAGCAGGGCTACGTGTCGCTGCACGGCCGCGCCAGCGTACTCGCACTCAGCGCAGTGATCGAGCGAACCGACGGCGGCACTCCCGAACTCACCGCCTCCGGGGGCGATCCCGATCCTTCCAGCGGGACAGACCCCGCACTCGATGACCGCCGCTTCCGGTCGAACATCGTCATCGACGGCGTCGAGGCCTGGGAGGAGCTCGAGTGGCGCGGGGCGGTGCGCATCGGCGAACTCGAGTTCCGCACGGCAGAACCCATCGTCCGGTGTCTCGCCACCCATGCGAACCCGGAGACGGGCGCACGCGACGCACGGGTGCTCACCACCCTGACCCGGCGCATCGGGCAACGGGAGCCGACGCTCGGCACGCTCCTGCTCCCCCGCGAGCTTCCGGCCCCGATGCCCGCCGGAACCGAGCTCGGGAGCGCCGCCTGGGGCGACATCCGGGTCGGCGACGACGTCGAGCTGATCGCGGACGCGCTGTAGTCCCGCCGCGGCGCGCCGATGCCGCGACCGCACGGCCACTGGGATCGACGCCGAGCTTCTGCTAGACTCGGTTCTTGGCTTGCGTGTGGTTCTTACCACACCACCCGTAAGGTGCCCTCTCTCACCGCGCGGAACAACCCGTCAACCGGATCTAAAGGACACATCTCAACGTGGCAAATATCAAGTCGCAGATCAAGCGCATCAAGACCAACCGCAAGGCGACCGAGCGCAACAAGGCGTACAAGAGCGAACTCCGCACCGTCGTGCGCGCAGCTCGCGAGGCGATCGCAGCCGGCGACAAGTCGGTAGCCGAGGCCAAGCTGAAGACCGCCGGCCGCAAGCTGGACAAGGCCGCCTCGAAGGGCGTCATCCACAAGAACCAGGCCGCGAACCGCAAGTCGAAGCTCGCCGCTCAGGTGGCATCGCTCTAACTCGCATTCGCGATCGATTCAGGCCCTGCTTCGGCGGGGCCTTTTTCGTGCGCTGGCGCACTGCACCCGCAGTGCTACACGCGCCCGCGTTTCGCTACGAACAAGAGATACTTCTCGAGCGCGTACTCGGGGTCCCGACTCCCGCCCTTCAACCGCCACTCGGTTTCTGCGGCGAGATCGATCGCACGAGCGAGATCTTCTTCGCGCCAGCCGCGCACTTCGCGCAGCGCCCGATCGACCTGCCACGGAGCCATGCCGAGCTCTTTCGCGAGCTGTCCCCCGGATCCGCCGGCGCCGTAGACCCGGGCCATCGCGCGCACCTTCATATTGAGTGCGGCGAGCATCGGGATCGGATCGGTTCCCGTCGAGAACGCCTGGCGGAGCAGCACGAGAGCGTCGGCCGCACGACCGGCCGTCGCGGCGTCGGCCACTCTGAACGCATTCGTCTCGACGCGGCCCTCGGTGGCGCGTGAGACCTGATCCTCGGAGATTCTGGTGCCGACGTCCGAGACGAGTTGCCCGATCGCGCCGGCGAGCTCGCCGATCCCGCCCGAGAACGCGGCTGCGAGCTGGCGGGCCGCCCCCGGGGTGACCTGGGCGCCCAGTCGGCGAAACTCGGCCTGCACGAACGCGAGGCGATCCTGATCCTTCTTCACTTCGGCGCAGACCACCTCGATACCGCCGCCGGCCCCGCCGCGCACGAGATCGAGCAGCGCTTTGCCGCGCTGACCGCCGGCGTGGCGCAGCACCAGTGTCGTGCCGTCCGCCGGCTCTGCGACGTACCGTTTCGTGTCTTCGAGGAAGGCGTCGGAG
Source organism: Leucobacter sp. USHLN154 (assembly GCF_037145595.1). NCBI lineage: Bacteria > Bacillati > Actinomycetota > Actinomycetes > Micrococcales > Microbacteriaceae > Leucobacter > Leucobacter sp. USHLN154. The sequence continues at coordinate 860,001 of NZ_JBBCXF010000001.1, read as the reverse complement.
CACTTCTCGACGCCCTCGACGCGAATCAACCGCGGCTCTGCGAACAGTGACGGGCTCGCGATCGTGAACAGCTCGCCCGCCGTGTACGAGGCGGCGTCGACGTCGTGCACCTCGAGATCGCTGTTCACCTCGAGCAGTGCGGCGCGGATCGCTTGCGCCGCTCGATCCGCGAGAAACGCCTCGGGGCCGGAGATCAGCACGACCGCAGCCGGCTGCGCCTCGCTCCAATCGAGCTGCGGGATCTTCGTCTTCGCAGACGCCGCTCGCGGAGCTGCCTTCCGTGCCTGTGCCACCCGTCCAGACTACCGTTCACTCTCCTCCTCGCTCGACGCTCCGCGCTCGGCCCAGACGTCGAGCGCGCCTGGATCGCCGCTCACGGCGATCGACCCCAGCTCGTCGGTCCGCAGAACGGTGGTGCTGGTGCGGCGGAGACCCTCGATGACGGACGCGGTCGGATGCCCGTACCCGTTGTCCGCACCGACCGAGATCAGTGCGACCTCGGCAGAAGCTGCGGTGAAGATGCCGGAATCGTGATCAGAAGAGCCGTGATGCGCCACCTTGACCACGTCGACGTCGAGATCGGCGCCGGTCCGTTGCAGCGCGAGCTGCTCATCCTCTCCCGTATCGGCGAGCAGGAGCACCGACGTCGCCCCCGCCTCCACGCGCAGGACGAGACTCGCGCTGTTCGTATCGGCGGGAGTCGCCCCCGGCTCAGGCGCCAGCACCTCCCAGTGCAGACCTCCGAGCGCATCGATCACGCCGCTCCCACCCACCTGCGTGCTCACACCTGCCGTCTGCAGCGAGGTGAGTACTGGGCGCACGTCGCCATCCTCGCGATTGCTCGGTGCGATGAGCGCGCGATCCACCTGATCGACGATCGCGCTCAGCGCGCCCACGTGGTCCCGGTCGTCATGCGTGAGCACGAGGATCGCGATGCGGTGCACTCCGAATCGCTCCAGGCACGAGTCGAGCCGCTCCGGGTCGTCGCCGGTGTCCACCAGCATCACAGTGTCGGGGGCCCCTGGGTCTCGCAGCAGCAGCGCGTCACCCTGGCCGACGTCGCACGCGACCACGCTCCAGGTATGCGGAGTCGTGAGCCGCGCGGTCGTCGGGGCGATGAGCGTCGGCCCGAGAAATGCTCCGAGCGCACCGCAGAGCAGCGCCGCAATCCAGACGGCGGTGCGGCGCGGGCGCGGCACGTTCCACCCCCACGGGGTCCTCCCGCTCGTCACTGGAGCACCAGGGGAAGGCGCACCCGGATCCCGGTCAGCGTGCTCGCCGAATCGACGCTCGAGGAGCCACCAGGCGACGAGTACGGCGATTTCGACGCCTGCGAGCAGCGCGGCGCCTCCCCACCCGCCTGGCCACGCCCACCTCGCTCCCGGGAGCGCAGCCGTGACCTCTGCGGTTGCGACGACCCAGCTGGCAGGCATGCTGGCGAGCCACACGCAGGCGTGCGACACCTCGGGGAGAAGCGGCGCCGCGAGGAGCGCGAGCAGCCCGAGCCCCGTACCCCAGGGGGCAGCCGGGGCTGCGAGCACGTTTGCGACGAGCCCAGCTGCGGGAAAGCCGGACTGCACGAGCAGCAACAGCGGCCCGCACGCGAACTGCGCGGCGATCACGACGGCAACAGGAAGCCTGACCCACTGAGGGCTCGGGAACACGCGTCCCAGCAGCAGCATCACGTCGGGAACCCACAGCAGAATTCCCGCGGTCGCCGCGACGGAGAGCGCGAATCCCGGCTGGAGCGCCTGCCACGGATCGTGCACGAGCAGCGCGAGGACGGCGAGCCCGAGACCGGGAAGCGCGATGGCGCGCTTCCCCCCGAACGATGAGAGCAGCACGACCGCGGCCATCACTCCCGCCCGCTGCACGCTCGGATCCGGCCCGACGACGGCCACGAAGCCGGCCAACGCCGAGCCTGCCAGCGCGATCCGGGCGCGACGCGGCACGCCGAGCCAGCCCGACACCGTGAAGATGGCCGCCACGACCAGCGCGCAGTTGGCGCCCGACACCGCCACGAGGTGAGTGAGCGAGCTCTCCCGCATCTGCTGATCGAGGTGCTCCGGCACGAGCGACGTGTCGCCGACGGCGAACCCCGGCACCAGTTCGGCGCCGGGCACGGCGGCCGCCGCTTCGCGCAGGCCGGCGCGGAGACGGGCTGCAGCGTGCGTCGTGACGGCGCGAATCGTCGCCGATGCGCTGTCTGCGCCGTCCGTCGCGACGGCATCGAAGGATGTGACACGGACTCCGTACCTGGCAGACGAACCGGCGTCGAGTGACACGAGCGTGCCAGACGCCAGCGCGAGCGTCCCCGGCCCCCAGAGGTTCGCGTCACCACTGCGGTCACCCGGTTCCTCAGCACCGGAGCGGAGCGAGTCGGAGCGGTGCGAGTCGGCTGCGAACCAGAGCACGACGGGCATGTCGCCGCTGGCCGAGCGCGCGACCGCGGGCGCCCACGACGACCGTCGACCGCGCTCGTCGATCGATGTCTTCGGGAAACCTCGCAGCTCGATGTCGAGCGTCGTCGCACGCCCGCTCGTTGCGGTACGCGCGAATTGCGGATCCTCGCGCACCTGCTCGAGCGCATCGATCCGCGCCCCGAGCACGACGAGCATCGCACAGGCGATCCCCGCACAGCGAAGGACGACCGCGCGCCCGCGTGCACGGACGCAGCCGATCGCGACGACGCCGATGCCGAACGCCGCGACGGCGAGCCACCGGCCACAGCCCGGAACCAAGATGGCGCTCGCCACGAGTGCCCATGCCAGGACCGCGGGGGCGAGTATGCGCCAACGGCCCGACGGTGATCGAGATGCGTCGTTCATAGCACCACGAGGTCTCGCAGCCCGTCGAGCGTCTTCGCCCCGATACCGGGCACTTCGAGCAGCTGATCCACCGAGGTGAACCCGCCGTTCGCATCGCGCCAGTCGATGATGCGCTGCGCGAGGGCCGGACCGATACGGGGAAGGGTCTCCAGATCGGCGACCGCGGCAGTGTTCAGGGCGATCGCGCCCGCTCCAGTTCCAGCTCCACTGCCGCCCGTCGTCGCGCCAGGCACCCCTCCTGGGCTCGGGCCAGCAGCGCTCGTATCAGCCTCGCCCGCGGCGGCGCTGTTCCCGGCCGCGCCCGATGGGTTCGCCCTCCAAGCCGCGGCCAGCGCGGCGTCGGGCACGATCAGCTGCTCGCCGTCTGCAACCGTCCGAGCGAGATTCAGGACGTCGAGCACCGCAGCATCGGTCGCTCCGCCGGCCTCGTCGATCGCATCGGCAACCCGGGAGCCCGCCGGGAGCTCGACGACCCCGGCGGTGTGCACCTCTCCCACCACGTGCACCAGCACATCCGCCCGCGAAGCATCTGCGCCGCCGTCGCCGTGCTCGGGCACCGGCCCGGATTGGGCTCCGCTCGTCGCCCCGCCGCCCGGTTGCTCACCCGCAGTCTCAGACGAGCTCGCCGCAGCATCCGCGCCCGCGGTGGCCACCCCGTGGGCCCGAGCCATCGTGATGCCGATAGCCACCGCGATGGCCGCGACGAACACCAGCGCTCCGACGGTCACTGGCACTGCGATCCCGCGGCGTATCCGCTCCCCGATCCTCGTGCTCGGCTCCCACCGGAGCGCCGGCGCGGCCCGCGCGTTCGTCCGGTCGCTCGCCTGCCAATGCCCCCGCGACAGCACTGCCTCACTGGAGAGGAGTGGGCGCGTGTTCAGGTCGGCGTCGCCGCCCGCTTCACCGCCCGCTTCACCGGGCTCGCCCGACTCGCCGGGCTCGGCGAGCCCGCCAGTGCCATCGGGTGCTTCGTGCTTCCGCATGCGAACACGCTAGGTCGCGAGCGCGCCCGCGCTGCCGCTTCGTCGCCAGCAGTGGAAAGGTCAGCACCTACGGCCGCTGGCGCTCCCTTGTGAGCGGAGTACGCGCTCCATCATTCACCCCACGCACTCATCCATCCCATCTCATGTGAGCGGGGTCACTGTTGGTGCGTGTCATGGGTCCGACACGCACCAACAGTGACCCCGCTCGCAGCGCGAAGGAGGAAAGAGAGCGGGAGCCCGCGCTAGGCGGCCGGCTTCGTCGCGATGCTGACGATCTTCGGCACGCGCACGATCACATTGACGACCTGTCGGTCTCCGATCGCGCGCTGCACCGCGGCCGACGCACGGGCAGCCGCCTCGGCCTCGGCCTCAGACACCGACGCTGGGAGCGTCAGGCGATCCCGCACCTTGCCGTCCACCTGCACGACCATCGTGACCTCGTCCTCGACGAGCAGTGCCGCATCGGCGACCGGCCACTCCACGAGCGCGACGCTCGGCTCGAACCCGAGCTTCGCCCACATGTCCTCGGCGGCGTAGGGCGCGAAGAGCGAGAGGATGACGGTGATCGCCTCGGCCGACTCGCGCACCGCGGGATTCGCGGCGCCGACGCCCGAGTCGATCGCCTTGCGGGTCACGTTCACCTGCTCCATGAGGCGCGCGACGACCACGTTGAATTTGTAGGCCTCGATGAGCCCCGGCGCATCGGCGAGCAGGCGGTGCGTGGCTCTCCGGAGCCCGGCGTCGCCCTCGGAGAACGCTGCCCCGCGCGGCGCACCCGCCGTCTGCACGTCGTCGACGACGCGCCAAGCCCGGGCGAGGAATTTCGCCGAGCCCTGCACTGACACGTCCGCCCAGTCGATGTCGTCTTCTGGCGGCCCCGCGAACGCGAGCGTCACGCGCAACGCGTCGGCACCGTGCGCCTTGAGCTCGCTCGCGAACTCGACGAGATTGCCCTTCGACTTCGACATCTTCGCACCGTCCTGCAGCACCATGCCCTGGTTCAGCAGCGCGGTGAACGGCTCGTCGAAGTCGAGGTAACCGAGATCGTGCAGCACCTTCGTGATGAAGCGCGAGTACAGCAGGTGCAGAATCGCGTGCTCGACACCGCCCGCGTACTGGTCGATCGGCCCCCAGGCGTTGACGAGCTCCGGGTCGAACGCCTGCGTCGCATCGTTCGCCGACAGGAAGCGCAGGTAGTACCACGAGCTGTCGACGAAGGTGTCCATCGTGTCGGGGTCGCGCGTCCAGGTCTCGCCGGTCTCGGGATCGACGACCGTCGCCCACTCCGTGGCGGCACCGAGCGGTGACGCTCCCTTCGGCTTGAGGTCCAGCCCCTCGGAGGCCGGCAGCTGTACGGGCAGCGCCTCGGAATCGACCGGGCGCATCTCGCCGTTCTCGTGATGGAGAATCGGGATCGGCGTGCCCCAGTAGCGCTGCCGCGAGATCAGCCAGTCGCGCAACCGGTACGTGGTCGACGCGCGACCGGTGCCGCGTTCCTCGAGCACCTCGACCGCGCGGGCGATCGCTTCGGTCTTCGGCAGCCCGTCGAGCTCGCCCGAGTTGACGAGCACCCCTTCGCCGGCCGTCGCGACGCCGCTCTCCGCGGGATCGGGCAGGGCGGCGCCGTCGGCGTCGCGCACGTCGACGACCACGCGCACGGGCAGGTCGAACTTCAGCGCGAAATCGAGGTCTCGCTGATCGTGCGCCGGTACCGCCATGATCGCGCCGTGCCCGTAATCGGCGAGCACGTAGTCGGAGGCCCACACGGGAATGCGCTCCCCGTTGACCGGGTTCACCGCGAAGTGGTCCAGGAAGACGCCGGTCTTCTCACGATCCGCGCTCTGCCGCTCGATCTCCGTCTGCTTCTGCGTCTGGGCCAGGTACTCCTGGAAATTCCTGCGCACCTCTTCCGAGGCGCCCGCTGCGAGCTCCGCCGCGAGGTCGGCGTCGGGGGCGACCACCATGAAGGTCGCGCCGTGCAGCGTATCGGGGCGCGTCGTGAAGACCGGAACCTTCTCCTCACGGCCCTCGATCTCGAACTCGACCTCGGCCCCGCGCGAGCGCCCGATCCAGTTGCGCTGCATGTTGAGCACCTTGGTGGGCCAATGACCCTCGAGCGCGTCGAGATCGTCGAGCAGGCGATCCGCGTAGTCGGTGATGCGGAAGTACCACTGCGTCAGCTTCTTCTTCACGACCATGGCGCCCGAGCGCTCGGAGGTGCCGTCCGCGAGCACCTGCTCGTTCGCGAGCACGGTCTGATCGACCGGATCCCAGTTGACCCAGCTCGCTTTGCGGTAGGCGAGACCCTTCTCGTACATCTTCAAGAAGAGCCACTGGTTCCACTTGTAGTACTCGGGGTCGCTCGTGTGGAGCACGCGGCTCCAATCGAAGGAGGGCGCGTAGAGCCGGAACGAGGCCTTCTGCTGCGCGATGTTGGCGTACGTCCACTCCCGGGGATCCACCCCGCGCTTGATGGCCGCATTCTCGGCGGGCAGCCCGAAGGAGTCCCACCCGATCGGGTGCAGCACGTCGTAGCCGCGTCCGCGCCAATAGCGTGCGAGCACGTCGCCGAAGCAGAACGCTTCTGCGTGCCCCATGTGCAGATCGCCCGATGGGTACGGGAACATGTCGAGCACGTACTTCTTGGGGCGCGCTGCCCCGGGGGCGGAGGCTCCCTCGGTGTCGACCTCGAACGGCTTCAGCTCGTCCCACACGGGAAGCCAGCGGTCCTGGATCGCCTGGAAGTCATAGCCCTCGGCGTCGCGCTCCTGCTGCTCGGTCACACATACCTCGATCTCGGTTCGAATCGCCCGCGTTCGCGAGCGCACACTTCCGACCAGAATACCCGGTACCGAGCGGGTGGAGCGCCCAGCGCCCGCGCGCTGAGCGGTGCGGCGCCGGCGGCGGAGCGGCGAGGCGTCGCGCGCCGGCGGGGTGGCGGGGTCACCGCGCTGGGCGCATACTGGGCAGCACCCCGGCGATCCGCCGCCCACTCGGATACGCGAGCCGGGCGCGCAGCAGAGGAGCTCGCATGTCACTCTCGCCACAGCCCGATGAGACGATCGAGCCGTCGCCCGTCGAGACGCCGTTCGCCGCCGCATTCGATGCGGAGCGCGATCTCTCGATCACGCGCATCATCCGCGCTCCCCGTGCGATCGTGTGGCGCGCGTGGACGGATCCGGATCGCCTGGCCCGCTGGTGGATCCCCGCCCCCATGACGGCACGCGTCGAACGGCTCGAACTCGTGCCGGGCGGCGCGCTCATCACGAGCATGAGCGAGGGCGGAAGGGCCTTCGAGCCGCACATGAATGCCGTGTTCGTGACCGTCGAGGCCTCGAAGCGCATCGTCTTCACGAATGCGCTCGACGCCCAGTGGCGGCCCGCCTCTCCGGCACCCGTTGCCGTGACCGCCGAGTTCACCCTCACCGACCACCCGGAGGGCACGGCGTACCGGGCCACGGCGCGTCATGCGAGCGCGGACGACCGCGCGAGGCATGAGGAGCTCGGCTTCGTCGACGGCTGGACGATGGTGACCGCGGCACTCGCGGCACTGGTCGAGCGCGAGGTCTGAGCGGGCCGCGCCCGAGTCCGATCAGCGGGCGAGCGCAGAGAGCAGCGCGGCGGCCTTGAGGTGCTTCTCCGCGACCTCGTCGGCGGCGACTGAATCGATGGTGATGCCTCCCCCGGCGCCGACAGCGACCGCAGGCCGATCGCCCCGCCGCATCTCGACGCTGCGAATCGTCATCGCGAGCTCCGCGTCGCCCCGGCGATCGATCCACCCGAAGCACCCGGAGTAGAACCCGCGCGGCCCGCCCTCCAACCGCTGCAGCAGCTGCACGGCCCGGAGCTTCGGGGCACCCGTCATGGAACCGCCGGGAAACGCGGCGACGATGGCGTCCCAGATGCCCTGGCCGCCCGCCAAGGTGCCGGAGACCGTGCTCACGAGCTGATGCACATGAGCGTGGGTCTCGATATCGAGAAACCGGTCGACGCGCACCGAGCCCGGCTCGCACACGCGACTCAGGTCGTTGCGCATCAGGTCGACGATCATCAGGTTCTCCGCGCGCTCCTTCGGATCGGCCGCGAGTGCTGCCGCGAGCGCACGATCACTGCTCGGCGACCCTCCTCGACGACGGGTGCCCTTGATCGGGTGCGTCGAGACCGTCGCACCGCGGACCGAGAGAAACCGCTCCGGGCTCGCGCTGACGAGCACGTGCGAGCCCGCGTCGACGATTCCGCCCCGCACCGGCGCTCCTGACCCGCTCAAGCGTCGGTACACCTCGATGGCGTCGAACACTCCCGTGGCCTCGGCGGTGTCGGTCAGGCAGAGCACGTAGGCGTCGCCCGCCCGGATGGCGTCCCGGCAGCGTTCGACCGCCGCGGCGTAGTCGGCATCCCCGCTGCGCCACTGGGCCGGGGATGCTTCGGGATCAGACGCCGGCGCCGGCATCTCCGCTCCTCGCTCCCGGGCGCGCAGATGCTCTCCGTGCTCCGCGAGCCACGCATCGACCGCGGCGGTGCTCGGTCCGCGCAATTCGACGGCTCCGGAGTCGTGATCGACGGCCACGACCACATCGCACCGGAGCGCAACGGCGGCAGGGTCGGCGGGGGTCCCGGGCTCCACATCCGACGCCACGGGGGGCCCGAGGAGCGCGACGCCGAATTCGTAGGTGAGCGCGATGACCCATCCCCCTGCGAAACCGACGGCTGCCCGACGGGCGCCGCATACCGGCGCGTCTCCAGCGGTGTCCGAGGCGTGGTCACCGGCGGGCGACACGGCGTCCGACGCGTCCCGCAGATCCGAGAGGAAGGCGCGTTCGCCCCCCGGGGCGGCAAGGCGCACCTCGCCCGCGATCCCGAGCGTCGACACCCGCGGCTCCCCCGGTGCTGCCCCGGCTCCGTCGAACCAGAACCAGGGCGACCCGGTGTCGGCGAAGCGACGTGCGATCTCGACGGCGCTCACGCGCGCACGCACGGCGCGAGCGACCGGTTCACGCATCGGATCGGGCATCGTCTCAGCGTACCGCCGGTGCTACGCTCACGACATGCACGAGGGAGACGGGATCGTTGAGTCGCGCACGGAGTTCGCTGCCGCCACCGCGTGGGCTGTGAGCGTGGTCGACGGCGTGCCGGATACTCGCTGGCGTGCCCCTGGACTCGGCGATTGGGATCTGCGCGCGCTCGTCGGGCACACGAGTCGCGCGCTCCTCACGGTCGAGCGGGGGCTCGCCGCACCGCTCGAGGTCGATGCCGTCGGGGGCGCGGAGCAGTACTTCGCCCGTGCGTCCGACGCGACTGCGGCGAGCGGCGCTTCGGTGAGCGCCCGCGGCGTCGAGGCGGGCACGGCGCTCGGCGAGGACCCGGCTCTGCGCTTCGCCGAGATCGCTGCTCGCGTACTCGGCGCCGTGCGAGACGCCGGAGACCCGATCGTCAGCACGGTCGTCGGCGGGATGCGATTGAGCGCGTACCTGCGGACTCGCACCTTCGAGCTGATCGTGCACGGTCTCGACATCTGCGAGGCGGTGCGCGCCGCGTCTGACACCGCGAGCACCCGAACGGGCCCGCCCGACGAGTTCGCCGAGCCTCCGACCGCTCCGCTTCTGAGCACGATGCGGCTCGCCGGAGCCCTCGCGGTCGGCAACGGAGACGGCCGGGAGGTGCTGCGGGCCCTTACGGGACGCGGGGAGCTTCGATCGGGCTATTCCGTGCTCGCGCGCCCGCGTGAAGATCGCAGCACGAGTGCCCAGAGTCGGGACCGGGATCGGTGACCCCGGAGAGCGCCACCGACGGGGCCACGGGCAGGCTTCTCGCCGCCGACTCGTTCCGCGTGCGCGGAGCGGTCAGGGGCGGTGAAGCGGGTGCACACGTCGGCGCAGCGGTGCGCGGTTTCGCGCGCCACCTCGAGCGCTTCGCGCAGACGGCCCACGCCGCCTGGCTCGACGCGTCGGCAGAGGCGAACCCCGCGGAGGTCAGCGGTCGCGTCTCCGCGTTTCTCGATTCGGCGCGGAGCCGACTCGCGAGAAGCGGTGACGGGTTTCCTCGGTTCGAACTGTGGGAACCCGGCCCGAGCGACAGCATTCGCGAACCCCGACTCGCTCTCGCGATCCGGAAACTGCCGCAGTTGCAGCTCACGATCGCACTCCGATCGTGTCCGAGCGGGCCGCTGCCGCGCGCTCGCCGCAAGGGGCCCAACATCGCCAGCTACGCCGCACTCAGGCACGAGCTCGGGGCCGAGCCGCTCCTCCTCGATCGCGACGGTCGCGTGCTCGAGGGAGCGACGACCAGCCTGATCTGGTGGAACCGCGAAACGCACCGGGGCGCCGTTTCTGCACTCCCCGACCGCGTCCCGTCGGTCACGGAAGCACTCATTCGCGATGCTGCCGAGCTCGAGCCGCGGGTCGCGACGCTGAACGAGCTGCTGCACCACGAGGTCTGGGCGGTCAACGCCCTCCACGGCATCCGACCGGTGTCGCACCTCGACGGTGCCCGTTGCGCACCGCACGATCAGGAACGACTGGCGCACTTCCGCGAGATGCTCGATCGCCGCTGGGAGCCGATCACAGATCCACGCGCGAGGCGCTGATCTCCTGCGGCAGCTCGGTATGGGTGATGAGGATCACCGCCCGATCATCGGGCACTGCCCCCAGCAGGTCGAGCACCAGTCGGTCGGCGAGCTCGCGATCCACGCCCGCGGTCGGCTCGTCGAGCACGACGACCGGGAAATCGGCCAGGATGGCGCGGGCGAGCGCGATCCGCTGCGCCTGACCGCCGGAGATCCATGCTCCGTCCGCACCCAGCCGCGCATCGAGGCCGCCGCGCTCGAGCGCCCACTCGGCGAGACCGACGCGATCCAGCACCGCCCAGAGATCGTCGTCATTCGCGGTACCGCGCTCCTCGCTGTCGCGGGCGAACTTGAGATTCTGGCGCAGATCGGAGTCGAAGAGGTACGGCCGCTGCTCGCAGAGACCCACGATCTCGCGCACGGCGTCGGCAGGCAGCGCCCGTGCATCGAGGCCTCGCACGCGGTACTCCCCGCGCGATTCGAGGAATCTCACCAGGGCGAGCGCGAGGGTGCTCTTGCCCGCTCCGCTCGCGCCGCGAACGACGAGCGTCTCGCCCGCATCGAGAACGAAATCGACGCCGCTGATCGCATCGCTCGCGGCCCCCGGGTACCTGGCGGCGAGCCCGCGCACTTCGATCAGCGGCGCTCCGACGGGGGCGCGAACCGCTTCGCACCCCACCGGAGACAGTTCATCGGCATCTCCCGAGTCGGCGACGAGTTCGCTCGGCAGCGCGCCCTCCGTGAGATCGGCGACGCGATCGGCGCTCGCCTGCACCGTGCGCCTGGCAGACAGAGCTGCGGGAACCTGCGCGAAGACCTCGAAGACGGCGGCGGGAACGACGACGGCAGCAGCGAAAAGCGGCGCGGAGAGCCCCTCGCCCAACGTCGGCAGCATCGCGACGATCGCGAGGAGCGAGGCCGCTCCGGCAGCACACCCGAGGACGGCAGCCGTGAGGCCGGCCGAGCGCGCGCGGCGGAGCTGGAGGGTCGCGAGGCGCTGCTCGGCAGCGGCGATCCGCGCGCGCTGCATCTCGACGGCGTCGAAGGCCAGGAGCACCTCGCCCGCGGAGAAGCGCTCGAGCAGCGCGTCGACGACTGCGGCTCGTGCGGCGCTCAGCTCCCGATCCTGCGCGCCGGAGAGCCGGTTCGCCAGCGCGACTGCCACGCCGCCGCCGATCACGAGCGCGCCGAGCAGCACGAGCGCGGCCGGCACCGATATGAGTGCGACGAGCATCACGCTCAGACCTGTGACGATGCCGCTCACGATGAGCGGCTGGCGCACCCGCAGCGCTTCGTCCTGCAGCTGGTCGACGTCATCGACGAACGCTGCGAGCACTTCTCCCCGCCGGTGCGATTCCAGTGCGCCCGGCACCCGCGGCACGAGTGACGCGAAGGTGCGCGACCGCAGCACGGCGAGCTGAGCGAGCGCCGCATCGTGGCTCGTGAGCCGCTCGGCGTACCGGAAGGCGGCGCGACCGATCGCGAGCGCTCGCACGCCGACGATCGCGAACGTGAGATGGAGGATCGGGGGCTGCTCCCCCGCCCGCACGATCAGCCACATGCTCAGCCCGAGCAGGCCGACGACGCTCGCATCTGCCAGCACTCCGAGCAGAATGCCGGGAAGACGCCGCGACCGGCTCGGCATGGCCCGATCGAGTATTGCCCGCCGCTGCCGACGGGTGACCGCTTCGGTCTGCATCGCGCGCATCAGGCGTCCACCCCCGCAATGCTCGGCTCCGGATGACTCGCATCGATGCGCACCACGCGATCGGCTGCCCGGTGCACCGCTTCCCGATGGCTGACGACGAGCACGGCCCGCCCGGCATCCGCCTCCGCGCGAAGAGCGGCGCACACCAACGCCTCGCTCGACGAGTCCAAGGCAGAGCTGGGCTCATCGAGCACGAGCGCGCCGCAGTCGAGCCGCCATGCTCGATACAGCGCCCTGGCCACGGCGATGCGCTGGGCCTGACCACCGGACACGCCGGCGCCTGCGACGCCCAGTTCGAGGCCGAGGTCGAGGTGCTCGAGACCGACGGCGTCGAGCGCGCGCCGCGCGAGCGCGCGATCGGGTTCGTCCGACCCGAGCGCCACGTTCTCGGCGATGCTGCCGTGCAGCAGGCCGGGACGCTGGCCCGACCACGCGAGCGCACCGGGTGCGACGATACGCCCGCGGATTGGCTCGACGAAGCCGAGCAGCACCGCGACCAACGTCGATTTTCCGGCGCCGGATGGTCCGGACATCGCCACCATCTCTCCTGGAGCGACATCGAACGATACGGGGCCGACGACGCGCCGGCCTCCCCTGGCGACGCTGACCGCGTCGAAACTCAGTCCGGGCTGTCGCCCGTCAGCCGAGCGCCGCGCGTCGCGAGCGTCACCGCACTCAGAGGATGCTGCCCCGTTCGGGCGCGAATCAGCCGCCTCGATGATCGCGAAGACCCGCGACGCAGCCGCCAGGCCTTCGGTCGATGCGTGGAACGCAGCACCGACCTGCCGGATCGGCACGAAGGTCTCGGGGAGCAGCAGCAGCACGAAGAGTCCGAGCCCGAGGGGGAACTCGCCGCTCACCAGCCGGGTTCCGACCGTCACCGCGACGAGCGCGATCGAGAAGGTGCCGGCGAGATCGAGCACGAATCCCGAGAGGAAGGTGACGCGCAGCACGCTCATGGTGCGCGAGCGGTACTCATCGGTCTCGCGGGTGATGCGCGCGACCTGCCGGCCCTGCCTGCCGAAGATCCGCAGAGTGGCGAGGCCGGCAACGACGTCCAGGAATGACGATGAGAGGCGCTGCAACTGCTCCCACTGCCGATCCTGCACTGCCTGCGTCGCAAGACCGATGAGGATCATGAAGACCGGGATGATCGGGAACACCACGACCACGATCAGGCCGCTGAGCGGATCTGCGAGCAGGACGGCGAGGATGAGGATGGGAGTGGCGACACCCGTGAGCAGGAGCTGCGGGATGTACCCGGAGAAGTAGCCGTCGAGCGCGTCCAGCCCGCGGCCGAGCGACGTCGCCAGTTCGGCGTCGCCCGGCCCGTCATCCCGCTGGGGCGAGCGGGCGTCGAGCGCATCGAGCGCCGCCGCTCGGAGCTGAGCTTTCACGCGGACCGCACCGCGCGCCGCGACGGCGTCCATGCCCCAACCGGCGATGGAACGCGCGCACACAGCGACCAGCGCGCCGAGCATGAGCCAGGGAAGCTGGTCGGTATCGAACGCTCCCTCGTCGATTCTGCCCCGCACCCCGGGAATGCCGTCCATCACGGGAAGGGCTGCAGCGGTAACTGCCTGCGCCAGGCACCACGCCCAGGCCAGCACCGCGCAGGTGCGCAGCAGACCGAGCCCGGCGCCGATGATCAGCACGCCGCGCGCAGCGCGCGCATACCGGAGCAATCTCGGGTCGAAGGGTTTCACGAGGTTCCTGAGTGTCGATGGGCGGCGGAAGTCACAACCGCTCGAGGCAGTCTACGGGAGCCCGGGGAGTCACATCAGATGAAACCCCGGGCCCTGCGCACCGAGTCAGTGCGCACCTACGGGAATCGCCTCCCGGGTCAACCGCTTCCGGAAGATCCAGTAGGTCCAAGCCTGGTACGCGAGCACGAGCGGAAGGGTGAAGACCGCGACCCACGTCATGAGCTCGAGCGTCTTCTGCGAACTCGCGGCGCCGACGATCGACATGGAGTACGAGGGGTCGATGCTCGATGCCATGAGATTCGGGAACATCGCCATGAAGATCGCGAGCAGAGCGAACGCGATGGCGATCGCGTTGCCGGTGAAGGCCCACCCTTCTCGTCCGACGAGATTCGCGGCCCAACCCCCGATGAGCGCGAGTGCGGCGACCGCTGAGCAGAGCACGATCACCCACAGCGTCGGGCTATCGGTGTGCTGCATGATCGTCCATCCGAGGAACGTCGCTCCCGCGATGATCGCCGCGGCACCGACCTTCGTGGCGAGCGAGCGAGCTCGCACTCGCATGTCACCCGCGGTCTTCAGCGAGATGAACACTAGACCGTGCGCGAACGTGATGAGGAGCATCGTGAGTCCGCCGAGCAGCCCGTAGGGGTTCAGCAGAGTGAGCAGTGTGCCCTGGTAGATCCAGCCGCCGTTCTCCATCGGCGCGATCGGGAGCCCCTGGGCGAGGTTCGCGAACGCGACGCCCCAGAGGAGCGGCGGCACCACCGAACCCCAGAAGATGAACTGGTCGAACCACCGGGTCCATTCGCGACCCTTGCCCTGGTGCCGGTATTCGAACGAGACCCCGCGCAGAATCAGGGCGACGAGGATCACGAGGAGCGCCAGGTAGAAGCCGGAGAACATCGTCGCGTACCACTCGGGGAACGCGGCGAAGAGCGAGGCGCCCGCGACGATGAGCCACGTCTCGTTGAGATCCCAGACGGGACCGATCGTGTTGATGATGAGACGCCGGTCGCGGTCGTCCCTCCCGAGGAACGGCAGCGACATGCCAACGCCGAAATCGAATCCGTCGAGCACGAAGTAGCCGATGAGCATCGCCCCGACGATGAAGAACCAGAGTGTGGTGAGTTCCATGTCCGTCTCCTAGTAGACCGTGGCGAGCTGCTGGTGGTCAGCGTCGCCCGGCTTGCCGTCGGCGTCCGAGCTCAGCGCGATCTCGGGCGGTCCCTCTTTCGCCGCCTTCGTGATGAGCTTGAATTCGACGACGGCGAGGGCGCCGTACACGATCGTGAAGACGAGCAGGGAGATCAGCACCGCCCATCCGGGAACTCCGGGCGACACGCCCTGTTCGGTCGTCATCACGCCGAAGACGATCCACGGCTGGCGGCCCATCTCGGTGAAGACCCACCCCACGAGCGAGGCGAGCATCGGGAGGGGTGCGGTCCAGATCGCGACCTTCCACACCCAGTCGGGAAGGTCCATGCTCTTCCGGGTGATCCAGAGCCCGACGACCGAGACGAGCGCAGCGAGTGCGCCGAGGCCGATCATCCAGCGGAACGCCCAATAGGTGACCCAGATGATGGGCGCGAACTGACCGTCGGTCGGGCACGTGAGCAGCGAATCGGCGCCGCAGTACTGCGCGGTGTATTCGGCCTGCAGATCGCGGATGCCCTCGACGGACCCGTTGAACGTGCCGTTCGAGAGGAAGGACAGCAGATAGGGGATGCGGATCGAGAAGATCTCGTGGGCCCCGTCGGGGGTGCCGAGGCTGAACACGGAGAACGACGCGTCAGCGCCGGAGGCGTTCTCGTAGAGCGCTTCCGCAGCGGCCATCTTCATCGGCTGCGTCTCGGTCATGACCATGCCGAGCGAGTGGCCCGTGAGCCCGACGCCCATGAAGGCGGCGATGTTGGTCCACGCGCCGAAGCGGAGCGCTGTCCGCATCTCGTCGAGGTACTGCCCACGACGCAGGTGCCAGGCGGCGGTCGAGACGACGACGACTCCCGCGAACATCACGGCGGCGAAGATGGTGTGCGGGAACTGCGTCACGGCGACCGGGTTCGTGAGCACGGCGCTGATGCTGTCGAGTTCGGCTCGCCCGCGCTCCTCGTTGATGGTGAATCCATCAGGATTCTGCATGAATGCGTTCGCAGCGAGGATGAAATAGGCCGAGGCGACGGTGCCGAGCCAGACGAACCAGATCGTCATCAGATGGATCTTCTTCGGCAGCTTGTCCCACCCGAAGATCCACAGCCCGATGAAGGTCGCTTCGAAGAAGAAGGCGATGAGGCCTTCCATCGCCAAGGGGGCGCCGAAGATGTCGCCGACGAAGCGGGAGTAGTTCGACCAGTTCATGCCGAACTGGAACTCCTGCACGATGCCGGTCACGACGCCCATCGCGAAGTTGATGAGGAAGATCTTGCCGAACA
This sequence comes from Leucobacter sp. USHLN154, assembly GCF_037145595.1. Classification (NCBI taxonomy): domain Bacteria; kingdom Bacillati; phylum Actinomycetota; class Actinomycetes; order Micrococcales; family Microbacteriaceae; genus Leucobacter; species Leucobacter sp. USHLN154. The sequence goes on along the minus strand of NZ_JBBCXF010000001.1, from coordinate 843,785 downwards.
GACGGGTGAGGCGCAGGTACTTGATCTTGCCCGTCTTCACCCACGCGGTCTGCAGGATGGCGACGAGCAGGCACATGCCGATCGTCAGCGGAACGAAGATGAAGTGGTACAGCGTCGTCAACCCGAACTGCCATCGCGATAGCGTCAGGGGATCAAAGAACTCGTTCATGTAACGCTCCAGAACGAAGGTCGCGCGCCCCACCAAGGGTGCACTCCCTTAGTGAGGTCCGCTACGAGATGTAATTCTCGCCGGAGCCATCGGCCGGATGCCGACTGACTCGATTTTACCGTTTCTGTGAGTTTCCTGCGAATCTGGTTCGGCTTCGAAGCATATTTCACTCGGCGCCGAACGGTATATCTCTCGACGTCGAAACGACCTCGCACCCGCCCGTGCCCGATGTTCGTTGCGACGTCGTCGTTACACTCGGTGGCGTGACCGACTTCCTGAGCACGTTGATCGAATGGATCCGCGACCTCGACCCGGTCCTGCGCACGCTGCTCGCAGGCGTCGGCATGATGCTCGAGACGTCGATCTTCGTCGGCCTCATCGTGCCTGGAGACACCATCGCACTGGTGTCCGCCATCGGAGTGACCACGCCCGCTCAGTTCATCTGGCTCGTCATCGCCCTGATCCTCGGCGCCGTGGCCGGAGAGAGCATCGGCTTCTTCCTCGGCAGATGGATCGGACCCCGAATCCCGGCCAGCCGTGCCGGAAGGAGACTCGGCGAGCGCAACTGGCGCATCGCCGAGCACTACCTCGGAGAACGCGGAGGGGTCGCGGTGTTCCTCTCGAGATTCCTGCCGGTGCTGCACTCGCTCGTGCCGTTGACCGCCGGCATGGCGGGAATGCGCTATCGCCGGTTCCTGGTCTGGACCGCAGCGGCCAGCATCGTCTGGTCGTTGATCGTCGTCTCGCTCGGCGTCGGCGCCGCCGCCGGATACGACCAACTCGCAGCACGCGTCAAAGGCGCCGGGTTCGTCTTCGCCGGTCTCGCCGCGGCTGTCGCACTCGCCATCTGGGGAATCAAGAAGTGGTTCCTGCGCCGCGAGCAACGCCACCTCGACGTCGCCGGCGCAGACGAATCGTCTGAGGATCCGCACACCCCGACGCCCTAGACTGTCCTGGTGACTTCGCCACCCCAGCCAGACCCTCGACCCCGCTTCGCGGCTCGCCTGGAGGATTGGCTGCACGGGCGCCGCGCCCGCCGAGCGATCTCGCGCGGGAAGAAGCCCTCCGTGATTCCGTACATCGGCTACGGCACGACCGAATGGGTGCGCGTGCTCGGACGCGTGCTGTACCTGAAGCCGGAGAGTCGCGAGCACACCCGCTTCCGGCCGGACGTCGCCGAGGTATCGCGCGTGCGCGGCTGGCGCACCTTCACGAGCCTCTCGGTGCCGCATCAGACGGTGCGCGTGCTCATCGACGGCGAGCCCGTCACCGAAGTGACGGCGGATCGCGGCGGGGTCATCGATGCCATCGTGCCGGTGCAGCTCGAACGGGGCTGGCATACGGTGACCCTTCAAGCCGGCGACAGCGAGGCGGCCGATGCCCCCGTGAACGTGGTGGCGCCGGAGGCCGAGTTCGGGGTGATCTCCGACATCGACGACACCATCCTGCTCACCGCTCTCCCCCGCCCGTTCGTAGCGGCGTGGAACAGCTTCGTGCTCGACGAGCATGCGCGTTCGGCGACACCCGGTATGGCGGTGATGCTCGATCACCTGATGGCCGAGCATCCCGGCGCCCCCGTCATCTACCTCTCGACCGGGGCCTGGAACGCAGCGCCCGCGCTCAGCCGCTTCCTGGCGCGCAATCTCTATCCGATGGGGCCGCTCCTGCTCACCGATTGGGGCCCGACGCATGATCGTTGGTTCCGGAGCGGCCGAGAGCACAAACGACGCGAACTGCGACGCATCGTGAGAGAGTTCCCCGGGATCCGTTGGATCTTGATCGGCGACGACGGGCAGCACGACGAGGCGCTGTACCACGAATTCGCGACCGCCCACCCCGAGAGCGTCGCGGCGGTGCTCATCCGTCAGCTCTCCGTCGGCGAAGCGGTGCTCGCCGGCGGGCGCTCGAAGGCGCGGCTGCACCGGAGCACGAGCGGCGTGCCCTGGGTGTACGGCCCAGACGGGGCAACACTGCGCGAGGAGCTGCGCAAGCTGGGACTTCTGTGACCGGACCCGCGACCCGCCCGTGGCGCCGGTTCGAGCGCGATCTCACCGGCCGGTTCACGGTGTCGGTGCGGCCCGCCTGGTGGCAGCTGGCCAAGGGCGCCGCCGCGGCGATCCTGACCTGGTTCATCTGCCTCGCGATCGTTCCGGAGCAGCTGCCGATCTTCGGAGCGATCGCCGCGCTGATCGTCATGCAGGACAACGTCGATCAGTCGCTCACCCGCGGCATCGAGCGCGTCGTCGGCGTGCTCGTCGGCGTGGGCGTGGCCATCGGGGCGGGCGCGCTCTTCGGTCCGCAGTCGTGGTTGTTCATCGCGGCCATCATCGTCGCGATGGGCGTCGGGTGGCTGCTGCGCATGACGCCTTCGGCCGCGAATCAGGTCGCGATCAGCGCTCTGCTCATGATCGCGCTCGGCGGCCTCGAACTGCACTACGGCGCCGAGCGCCTCATCGAGACAGCGATCGGAGCCGCGATCGGCGTGGCCTTGAATGCGCTCGTCGTCGCCCCGGTGCGCACGTCTTCGGTGCATCTCGCGATCGTCGACCTCACGCAGCACTCGGCCGAGGTGCTGCGTCGCATCGCCGACGCGCTCGACGAACCGCGCAACCGGCCCTGGCTCGCCGAGATGCTCGCCGACGCCAGGGGGCTGCAAGAAGAGCGCACCCGCGTCCACGCCCTCCTGCGCCAGGCCCGCGAGAGCCTCAGGTTCAATCCTCGCAGTCGGCGCTATCGCGAGGGTCTCGCGGAGGACGACGCACAGTTCGAGCGCCTGCAGCGCATCGTCACGCAGATCGTCGGCATGGCTCGCGCGCTCGCCGATCTCTACGCCCCCGAGCTCACCGACGACCCCTTCGTCATCGGCATGGCGGAGGAGATGCGACGTGCCGCGCACGATCTCGAGCTCCTCGTCGAGGGCGGCACGAGGGGCGAGGGCGCGGTCGAGCCACTCGCGCTGACCACTCCCCTCACCATCCCGAGGCCGAATGAGCAGCACTGGGTGCTCATCGGCTCTCTGCTGGAGGATCTGCGCCGCGTGCGCGGGCGCATCACCGGCGAACTCGATTGAAACGACGAATCGCCGCCCCGCTTCCGCGGTGACGGCGATTCCAGCAGTGTCGTCGGCTACTTGACGAGCGCCGCCTGCACATCGAGCGTGATCGTCACATCGGACCCGAGCAGCAGCCCGCCCTTTTCGAGGGGAGCGTTCCAGGTCAGCCCGAAGTCCTCGCGCTTGATCCGCGTGGTCGCGGTGAAACCGGCCTTGTAATTGCCGTAGGCGTCCTCGCCGAAGCCGCCGAACTCGAAGTCGAAGGTCACCGGCTTCGTCACCCCGCGGAGCGTCAGATCGCCGTCGACGAAGAAGTTGCCGTTCTCCTCGCGCACGCCCGTCGACACGAAGGTCAGCTTCGGGAACTCATCGGCGGCGAAGAAATCACCGGTGGCCAGGTGGCCGTCGCGGTTCTTCTCGTTCGTGTTCACGGAGGCGACGTCGGCGCTCGCGGTGACGCTCGACTCGAGGGGGTTCTCCGCCGTCGTGAAGGTGGCTTCGAAGGACTCGAACTTGCCCTTGACCTTGCTGATGGCGAGGTGGCGAACGGAGAAGCCGACCTCGGAGTGCGTGGGGTCGACGGCCCACGTTCCGACGCGGTACCCGGGGATCTGCTCTGCGGTGATGGTCATGTCATGCCTTTCGATTGAGTGTGCGAGGTCCGATGAGCACAACTATTACATGCAGACGAATATTCCCGGGTGCGAGCAGAAACTTTTCCGCGCGCGGCTCCGGGGCTATCGGGGGCGTCGCTTCGCGCTTTCGCGCGCACGGAGCACGGTGTCGGGCGTCGCCGCGACCGGCGTGAATGAGCCGTAGCGCCTGCGCGCGGCTTCCCCGATGAGGAAATCGCTGAGCGCGGGATTCTTGGGCAGCAGGGATCCGTGCAGGTAGCTGCCGATCACATTCGCCGTGCGCGCTCCCTCCACACCGGCGCCGGGGGCATTGCCGGCTCCCTGCACCACCCGGCCCAGGGGTGCAGAGCCGGGCCCGAGCTGCGTACTGCCGCTGTGGTTCTCATAGCCGATGATCTCGCCGAACGCCTCCGTGTCGAGCACGACGTTCCCGATCATCCGTTCCGTCCCGCCGAGGGTCTCGACGTCGAGCACGCCGATCCCAGTGAGCTCGTCACCCGCATGCGTGATGAAGCGGTGGCCGAACAATTGATAGAGACCGCAGATCATGAGCATCGGCACACCGTCGTCGGCGAGGGTGCGCATCTGATCCGCCCGCTGCGCGAGATCGAGCGCGACCCTGCCCTGACCCGAGTCCTGCCCGCCCCCGCCGACGATGATGTCGATGGTGTCCGGAAGCGGGTCGCCGGGGTTCACATCGACCACCCGCGGCGAGAAACCATGGGCGGCGGCTCGGCGCGAGAGCGAGAGCACATTGCCACGGTCACCGTAGATATTCATGTCTCGCGGGTAGAGCGAGACGATGGCGAGTTCGCGATCGATATCGTTCACCAGACGTCCTCCACATCGGTCAGATCGGCGAGGGCGCGACGCAGGTCGAGCATCGCGGTGTACGTGCAGTAGATGCGCCGCGGGCGACCGAGCGTGCGCTCACGGAAGGTCGCCAGCGCGCGACGGGGGTCTTCCTCGACGTGCCCGACCGGGACGTCGTCGTGCTCGAGACGCAGTGCCATGTCCCAGGCACGCGTACCGCACACCGTATCGACGCCGGACTCCGTGAGAGAGGTGAAATCGACATCCCACAGCCACGACATGTCCCGGCCGTCCGCGTACTGATCGTTGATCGCGATCATCGCGGCGACGCCCTCGGCCTGGAACGACGCGAGCCCCAGTCGGAATCCAGCCGGATTCTTCACGAGGACGAGTTCGAGCGGCTCCCCGTCGAGCACCAGCTGCTCGCCTCGCCCGAATGCCGGGCGGATCTCCGAGAGCGCCGTCACAAGTTCGCCGGTCGTGGCTGCCGCGCGTTGCTCCGGGGCCTCAGGAGCGATCGGCCCGGCATCCAGAATCTGACGCACGAGGGCGAGCGCAGCCGCCGCGTTGAAGGTGTTGTACAGCCCTTCCAGCTTGAGCGAGGTCCGGTACTGACCGCCGTCGACGCCGAACACCGCTTCATGGTCCCCGACCTCGAGCAGCATCACGTCAGCCGGCGTGCGCTGTTCCCGCGCCGCCTCTGCCGGCGTCGCCGAAAGATGGAAATCGTCGTCACTCGGGAACATGGCGAGGAGCGCATCGGAGAGACCGAACTCGCGAACGTCGACGTGCGCGCCGGTGCGGGCTCGAGTGAGCTCGCCGATGGCTGCGATCAGTCGATCTTCACGATTCACCACCAGGCCCTCGGTCGTGGCATCTGCGATCCGCTGCAGAAGTTTGGCGGTCGTATCGATCTCACCGAAACGGTCGAGCTGATCGCGCAGCACGTTCAACAGCAGTGTGAACCGAGGGGCCACTCGGTCGATGAAGTACATCGCGTGGGCTTCATCGAGTTCGAGCACGGCGACATCCGCATCGAGCCGACCGCGCAGATCGCTCTCCTGAATCGCTGCGGCGACGACCCCGCGGGAGAAATTCGAACCCGTCCGATTCGTGAAGACGCGCAGCCCACGGGCCTCGAGCAGTTCGACGACCATCTTCGTCGTCGTCGTCTTCCCGTTGGTTCCGCTGACCGCCACGACCCCGTACGGCAGCCGGCCAAGGACACGGCTCAGAAAGCCGGGGTCGAGCTTCTCGATCACGAGGCCGGGCAGAGCCGACCCGCCGCCGCGGAGCCGGGCGACCTGCCGCACCGCCTTGCCGATACCGGCTGAAACCACATCACGCATGCTCCCAGCCTAGAGGCAGCGACGAATGCAGCCGAACGCGCGCGCCGCACACGCGGCGCGGCGATCACTCGGCCGCGTGCCGCCCGGGAGGTCGGCCCAGCATCTCGCGCGACAGCAGTTCGGGTCTGACCCGCCCGGTGCGTTCGATGCGCTGTTCGCGACGCCACGCGTCGATGGCGGCATGATTGCCGCTCAACAGCACCTCTGGCACCGATCGATCGCGCCAGTTCGCGGGTTTCGTGAAACTCGGGTATTCGAGGAGTCCGTCCTCTTCATGCGATTCCTCGACCAGGCTCTCGGGATTGCCGACGACGCCGGGAACGAGCCGGCCGATCGCCTCGATCATCGCGATCGCTGCGACCTCTCCCCCGTTCAGTACGTAGTCCCCGATGCTGACGAGCCGGACTCGCCCACGACTCGCATACTCGTCGAAGACGCGCTGGTCGATGCCCTCGTACCGGCCGCACCCGAAGACGAGGTGCGTTTCGTCGGCGAGCTCGCGGGCCATCATCTGCGAGAAGACATCGCCGGCGGGCGATGGGAAGATCACGAGCGGGTCCGCGTCCGGCTCTGCCTCGCCGAGGATGCCGTCCAAGGCCTCGCCCCAGGGCTCCGGCTTCATCACCATTCCCGCACCGCCGCCAGCGGGGGTGTCATCGACGGTCCGGTGCTTGTCGTGCGCGGAATCCCGCAGATCGTGCACGTGCACCTCGATGAGTCCCCGCTGTCTCGCCTTGCCGAGCAGCGAGAGCTCGAGCGCGTCGAAATAGCCGGGGAAGATCGAGACGACGTCGATCCTCATTCCGAACTCTCCTCCGAGCCACCTGACCGCGAATCACCGGCGTTGCCGCTTTGCGGAGCATCAGTTCCGTCGGATTCCGCCTCGGACTCGTCGAAGAGCCCAGGCGGCGGCGTCACATGTACGACGCCTGCGGCGACGTCGACGCTCGGCACGATCGCGGTCACGAACGGCACGAGGACGGGACCGTCGGCGGTCGTGACCACCAACAGGTCCTGCGCGGGGAGATGCTGCACCTCCGCCACGACACCCAGCTTGACCGCCTCGCCGCCCGGCTCGGCTGCGTCGCGAACGACGTCGAGGCCGACGAGCTGGTGGTGGTACCAGGCATCGTCTTCCTCGCCCTCCGCAACGGCCTGCTCATCGATCCACAGAATCGCGCGGACGATGCTCTCGGCCGTCGTGCGGTCCGGAACCTCGGCGAAAAATCCGACCGGAGACTCGTTGAACCAGCGCAGGTCGCGCATCGTGATGGTGCGACCGAACCAGGGCGAATCCGTGGGAACCTGCAGGTGGAATTCTGCGCCCGGCACGAAGCGGAGCTCCGGATTATCGGTGAAGAGCTCGACCTTGAGCCCGCCCTTGAGACCATGCGGTTTCGTGAGGCGACCAACGCGCAGGCTCCCCGCCCCGCTCGCGGGACGGGGAGCCTGCGCTCGCCCTTGCGGATCCGCCATCAGGCTTCGGTCTCCGCACTGTCGGCAGCGTCGGTGTCCACGACATCGACGCGCACACGTTCACCGCCGGCGAGCGAGAGCACGAGCGTGCGCAGCGACGAGGCAGTGCGACCGCCTCGACCGATGACACGACCGAGATCACTCGGGTGCACGTGCACCTCGAGAACGTCGCCGCGCCCACCGTCGCGCACATCGACGCGCACCCGATCAGGGTGATCGACGATTCCGCGCACGAGGTGCGCGAGCGCCTCTCCGAGTGCCTGCTGAGCCAAAGGTGTCAGGCCTCGGTCGACTCGGCTGCAGCGTCTTCGGCCGGGGCTTCCTCGGCAGCGGCAGCGGGCTTCTCAGCCTTCGGGCGCAGTACGGGCTTCTTCGCAGCATCGGCCTCGAAGGGGACCTTCGCCTCGGGAGCGAGGATCTTGGACTCGGTCTCGCCGGTTCCGGTGTACTTGCCCCAGTCGCCCGAGAGCTTCAGGATCGCTGCGACCTGCTCGGTCGGCTGAGCGCCGACGCTCAGCCAGTACTGCGCACGATCCGAGTCGACCTCGATGAACGAGGGGTTCTCGGTCGGGTGGTACTTGCCGATCTCCTCGATGACGCGGCCATCGCGCTTGGTGCGCGAGTCAGCGACGACGATGCGGTAGTAGGGCGCGCGGATCTTGCCGAGGCGCTTGAGACGGATCTTGACAGCCATGATGACTCCTTGAATCGGTGAACGATGCCGCATCTCGTGCCAGACGGCCGGATCGCGGAAGCGTGGGCGCGCAAGATGCGCGAACCCGTCAATAGTGCCACACTCGGCGGCATATTGCAATTTATGCTGCGAACAGGCTTTCTTACCGCAGACCCTTGCCGAGCATCTGCTGCAGCTTGGCCAGATCCTCCTCATTCGGCTGCGCAGCGCCGCCTCCGCCCAGGCCGAATCCGGAGCCGCCCTCGGACGCGCCTGCTGGCTTCGCGGCGATTCCGGCGGCCTCCTGAGCACGCTTCGCCGGGTTGCCAGAACGTCGCTTGCCCTTGCCCTTCGCGGGCTGCTGCTTCTTGCGGCCGCCGCCCATCCCTGGCACCGGCCCCATTCCGGGAATCTGCGGCACGCCGCCGCGGGCGACGGTCTTCATCATCTTCGCCGCCTGCTCGAAGCGCTGCACGAGCTGGTTCACGTCGGTCACGGTCATGCCCGATCCCTTGGCGATGCGCAGCCGCCGGGAGCCGTTCAGCAGTTTCGGGTTCTCGCGCTCGGCCTTCGTCATCGACTGGATGATGGCCTCGGTGTGCACGATCTCCTGCTCGTCGAAGTTGTCGAGCTGAGACTGCATCTTGCCCATGCCGGGCAGCATGCCCATCATCTTCTTGAGCGAACCGGCTTTGCGCAGCTGCTGCATCTGACCGAGGAAGTCGTCGAGGGTGAAGGCGTCCTGCGAGATCTTCTCCGCAACCTTGCGGGCTTCGTCCTCGTTGAACGCGGACTGCGCCTGCTCGATGAGGGTCAGAATGTCGCCGAGGTCGAGAATGCGGCTCGCCATGCGGTCCGGGTGGAACGGCTCGAAGTCGTTCAGCCCCTCACCGGTGGAAGCGAAGAGGATCGGGCGGCCGGTCACACTGCGGATGGAGAGCGCCGCGCCGCCGCGCGCATCGCCGTCGAGCTTCGTGAGCACGACGCCGGTGAAGTCGACGCCCTCCTGGAAAGCCTGAGCCGTCGCGACGGCGTCCTGTCCGATCATCGCGTCGATGACGAAGAGCACCTCGTCGGGATCGGTCGCCTTGCGGATGTCCGACGCCTGCCGCATCAGCTCCGCATCGACGCCGAGTCGGCCTGCGGTATCGATGATGACGAAGTCGTAGTGCTTGGAACGGGCCTCGGCGACGCCGCGCTTCGCCACCTGCACGGGATCGCCGACTCCGTTGCCCGGCTCGGGTGCGAAGATCTCGGCTCCCGCCTGCTCGGCGACGACTCCCAGCTGGGTCACGGCGTTCGGTCGCTGCAAGTCGCAGGCCACGAGCAGCGGCGTGTGCCCCTGATCGCGCAGCCATTTCGCGAGCTTCCCGGCGAGCGTGGTCTTACCGGCGCCCTGGAGCCCGGCGAGCATGATGATGGTCGGAGGGTTCTTCGCGAACTGCAGGCGCCGCTGCTCTCCGCCGAGAATCGCCACGAGCTCCTCGTTGACGATCTGGACCACCTGCTGCGCCGGGTTGAGCGCCTGGTTCACCTCATCGCCGAGCGCGCGTTCGCGCACCTTCGACGTGAATTCCTTGACGACGTCGAGCGCGACGTCGGCTTCGAGCAGGGCGCGGCGGATCTCGCGGACCGTGCTGTCGACGTCGGACGCGGAGAGCTTGCCCTTCGAACGAAGATTCTTGAGGGTGTCGGTCAGTCGCGCCGAGAGGTTTCCGAAAGTAGCCATAGCGGGTTCATTCTAGCTCGCATCGGTCGGGAAGTCGGCCCCGGTGAGCCGTTCTCCCGCAATGGGGGCTCACCGAGGTCGAATGTGTCACCGATGCCGATGGCTGGACCCATCGCTGGGCCGGCGGCTGGGCCCATCGCTGGGCCTGCGGCCCACCTATTCGTAGGTGTAGAAGCCGCGGCCGCTCCCCTTTCCGAGGTACCCCTTGTCGATGTACTCGCGCTTGAGGTACTCCGCGAATTCGCGAGCCCCGGGCTTGTCGCTGTCCTTGTTGAGCATGTACGGAGTCATCATGCCGATGACGTCGAAGATCTGGAACGGCCCCAGTGGCGCGCCCGTGCCGATGCGCCACGTGCGGTCGATGTCCTCCGGCGTCGCGACGCCTCCCATCAAGAGCCCGCTCGCGGCGTCGAGCAACGGGACGAGGAGCGAGTTCAGCACGTAGCCCGGCTGCTCTTTCAGCACGCGGATCGGCACCATCCCGATCTCGTCGGCGAACTGCGCGACGGCCTCGAATGCGGCAGGATCGGTGCCGGCATGGCCCATCACCTCGCCGGTGTTGTTCTTCCACACCTCGTTCGCGAAGTGCAGCGCGAGAAACCGCTCGGGGTGGCCGGAGGCCGGCGCGATGTCGCTCGGCAAGAGCGTCGACGAATTCGTCGCGAAGATCGCGGTCTCGGGAGCCAGTTCGCCGACGCGGCGCCACGTGTCGCGCTTGATCTCGAGGTTCTCAGGCACGGCCTCGATCACGAGCTCCGCTTGTGCCAGCGCCTCCCCCAGATCGGTCGTGGCGCGAATGCGCGCGACAGCGGCGTCGAGCTTCTCGGGCGTCGCGTCGGGAAGATCGCGGATATAGAGCGGCTTGAGGTACTCCCAGCGAGCGGGCAGCTTCTCCAACGCCTCATCGTTGATGTCGTACGCAACCACTTCTTTGCCGAAGTACGCCGCTTGGAAGATGATCTGAGAACCGAGCACTCCGGTGCCGAGTACGGTGAGACGCTGCATGATGACCCTTTCTCGATGGCTCCGGCCTGGTCGGCCAGAGCCTGCCTACACCCCCGGTCTACTCCTCGTACGGCAGGTGCGCTGCACATTTCGCGCAGGGCGATCAGGGCCTCGGAGCGGCAGCGGAGGGACTCAGCCGATCAACTGCTGCGCGAACACGTGCGGCGTGAATCCGGTGAGGTCTCCGATGCCCTCGCCCTGCCCGATCAGCTTGACCGGGAGGCCCGTCTTCTCCTGCACCGAGAGCACGAACCCGCCCTTCGCCGAGCCGTCGAGCTTCGTGAGCACGAGCCCGGTGACGCCGGCGTGCTGGATGAAAGCTTCCGCCTGCGCCAGACCGTTCTGACCGGTCGTCGCGTCGAGCACGAGGAGCACCTCGGAGACCGGAGCCTGCTTCTCGATGACGCGTCGCACCTTGCCGAGCTCGTCCATGAGCCCGCCCTTGGTCTGCAGTCGGCCGGCGGTGTCGATGATGGCGATCTCGTAGTCGTCGTCGATGGCCCGCTGCACAGTCTGGAACGCGACGGAAGCCGGATCCTGCCCCGCCTGCTGCGGTTTCACGATGTCGACGCCGGCGCGATCCGCCCAGGTGGCGAGCTGCTCGACGGCGGCCGCGCGGAACGTGTCGGCCGCACCGACGAGCACGCGCTTGTCGAAGGCGGTCAGGTACTTGGCGAACTTGCCGATCGTCGTCGTCTTGCCGACGCCGTTGACGCCGACGACGAGAATCACGGCCGGGCGTTCGGAGAGGCGCAGCGTCGGATCGTAGGCCGCGAGGCGCTCCTCGATCGCGTCGCGCAGCATGCGCCGCATCTCTGCCACCTCCGTGACGCGATGACGCTCCACGTCGGCGCGGAGCGCATCGAGGATGGAGTCGGTGACATCGGGACCGAAGTCCGCGGTGATCAAGGCCGTCTCGAGGTCGTCCCAGGTCTCGTCCGTGATGAGCTCGGGCCCGCTGAAGATGTTGCGGAATGCTTTCGAGAAAGACCAGGATCGCTCTGCCATGTCCCCAGACTACCGCCGACCGCAGACGCGCATTCGAGCCCCCGATCCTGGATGATTTTTTGTCCGGGACCCACAATGCGTACGTGCGGGCGATGTGTCGGTATATATTTGGGCGACACTGTTGTCAGGGCGCACTCGTCGTCTCGACCGTTCAACGACCAATGGAGGTCCGGTGAACCCCACTCTGCACCGCAGACGAATGCCCATCAGGGGAATCCTGATGCTGGTGCTCAGTACCGTTCTCGTCCTGTTCGGCGCCGCACTCTCGGCAGTTCCGGCTCATGCGGCCGACACCTGCGAGCCCGACCCCGCCACCGGCTGCGTGCAGGGCGTCATAAAGCTGAGCAGCGGCGAGCCGGCGGCCGGTATCGAAGTCACGCTCAGCGGAGCGGGGGCCGAATCGACGGCGACGACGGATGACGCCGGGCGCTGGGTGTTCAGCGCGACGGAGGCCGGCACCTACACCGTGGCGATCGACGAGACCACGCTGCCGGAGGGCCAGTTCTTCAAGTCGGCGGGCGAACGCGAGGTCGAAGTCTCCCTGCACAGCACCGCGAGCGCGCTGTTCCCCCTGACGGACGACCCGGAAGCCGCGAACACCACACCTGAGACCGGGGGCGATGATGCAGACGCGAAGCCCGCCTCCGCGGCCTCCTCGGCCGACGCGTTCTCGTGGCCGCGCTTCTGGCAGCAGTTCGTCTCTGGCATCCGCATGGGCCTGCTCATCGCCCTCGCGTCGCTCGGGCTCTCGCTCGTATTCGGCACGACGGGTCTCAGCAACTTCGCCCAGGGCGAGATGGTCACGATGGGCGGCTTGCTGGCCGCAGCGTTCATGGGCCTGACGGGGAATCTCTGGCTCGCCGGGCTGTTCGCGGTGATCGCCTGCGCGGGCTTCGGCTGGGTGCAAGACAAAGTGCTCTGGAAACCGCTGCGCAAGCGCCGTCTCAGCCTCATGCAGCTGATGATCGTCTCGATCGGGCTCTCGATCACACTGCAGTACACCTTCCAGTTCTTCTTCGGCTCCGGCGTCGTGCGGATCGACAAGAGCACGGCGGAGACCATCACGATCGCCGGCGTCACGCTGACGACGCAGTCGTACGTCGCCATGGGCGTGTCTCTCCTCGCGATCATCGCGGTCGGGCTCGGTCTCATGTACACCCGGTTCGGTCGCGCGACGCGCGCGATCTCCGATAATCCGGCGCTCGCACGAGCCTCGGGCATCGACGTGGATCGCGTCATCAACATCGTGTGGGTGGTCGGGGGCGGACTCGCCGGGCTCGCAGGCGTGTTCTTCGGGCTCGTCTTCAACGGCCTCAACTGGTTCACGGGCGGCACGATGCTGCTCATGTTCTTCGCCGCCGTCACGCTCGGCGGGCTGGGCACCGCGTTCGGGGCGTTCGTCGGGTCGATGATCATCGGGATGATCGTCGAGCTCACGAACATCTGGCTTCCCGGCGATCTCAAGTACGCGAGCGCACTGCTCCTCCTCATCCTGATCCTGCTGGTCAGACCGCAGGGCATTTTCGGACGCAAAGAGCGGATCGGCTAGGACATCATGGAATTCTGGACTGGACTCCTGCAGAGCATCCTGCAGACCGCGCTCTCCCCCACCACCGCGGCGTTCGTACTCGCCGCCATCGGCCTCAATGTGCACTTCGGCTTCACCGGCCTCATGAACATGGGGCAGGCCGGCTTCATGCTCGTCGGCGCGTACGGCTTCGGCGTGTCCGTGGTGCTCGGAGCAGGCTTCTGGACGGCGATGCTCATCGCGATCCTCGCCGCTGTGCTGTTCGCACTCATCCTCGGCATCCCGACGCTCAAACTGCGCGGCGACTATCTCGCGATCGTCACCATCAGTGCGGCGGAGATCATCCGCATGGTCGTGAAACTGGCGGCGCTGCAGGACATCACCGGTGGGCCGACGGGAATCCCCGGCCAGAAGTACCGGCACGTCTTCACCGAGCTCTCGCCGCTTCCCGAGGGGAAGACGACGATCCTCGGGCTCACCTACGCGAACACCGGGGTCGACGACTGGTGGACGAGGCTGGTGGCGTGGGGCCTCGTCGCACTCTTCATCCTCATCACCTGGGCGCTCGTGCGGAGCCCTTGGGGCCGTGTGCTCAAGGGCATCCGCGAAGACGAGGACGCGGTGCGCAGTCTCGGCAAGAGCTCCTTCGCCTACAAGTTGCAGGCCCTCATCCTCGGCGGCGTGATGGGCGCCTTCGGCGGAATCGTCATGGCACTCCCCGCCGCGATGCAGCCCGATTCCATGGGGCGACCCACGACGTTCAACCTCTGGATGATCATGCTCCTCGGCGGCGCCGCGACCATCTTCGGCCCGCTGCTCGGCAGCATCCTGTTCTTCGTGATCAGGCTCGTGCTCACGAGCCTCGCCGGTGAGTTCGTGCCTGCGTCGGTGCTGAGCGCGCAGCAGACCGAACAGCTGGCCTGGATTCTGATCGGCATCTCGCTCATCCTGCTGGTGGTCTTCAGACCGCAAGGCATACTCGGCAATAAGAAGGAGCTGTCGTTCAATGTCTGACGCGCAGAACTATCCCAGCGACCGGGCCGCGCTGCGAGCGGAGCTCGCGACCCTCGATCAGGTGCCGGGCGTTGCGAAGCCCGATCCGATTCTCTCGGTCGACAGCATCGTGCGCCGATTCGGCGGACTGCAGGCGGTGAAGGTCGATCATCTCGAGGTGCAGCGCGGCGCGATCACGGCGCTGATCGGCCCGAACGGCGCAGGCAAGACCACGTTCTTCAACCTCATCACCGGTTTCGACCGGCCGTCGAACGGCAAACGCCTCATCGGCGGCGGCGACGCGACCTGGACGTTCAACGGCAAGGCACTCAATCGCACCGGCGCTTCGCAAGTGGCGCGATCCGGAATGGTCCGCACGTTCCAGCTCACCAAGGCGCTGTCGCGCATGACCGTGCTCGAGAACATGCTCATCGGCGCGAACGACCAGCCGGGCGAGAACCTGTTCGTCGGGCTCATCAAACCGCTCTGGGCGAAGCGCGAGCGCGAGAACATCGCGCGCGCCGACGAGCTCCTCGCCCGGTTCAAGCTGGACACGAAACGCGATGACATGGCCGGCGATCTCTCGGGAGGCCAGAAGAAGCTGCTCGAGATGGCGCGCGCGTTGATGTCGAACCCCGCGATGATCATGCTCGATGAACCGATGGCGGGAGTGAATCCCGCGCTCACTCAGAGCCTGCTCGATCACATCCAGGCGCTGCGCGACGAAGGCACCACCGTGCTCTTCGTCGAGCACGACATGCATATGGTGCGTCACATCTCCGACTGGGTCGTCGTCATGGCGCAGGGCACCATCATCGCCGAGGGCGAGCCGGAACAGGTGATGGCGAGCGAGGCCGTCGTCGACGCCTACCTCGGGGCGCACCACGACCGGGACCTCGGCGACGACGACGTGCTGACCACCGGAGTGATCCGAGCCATCGCCACCGAGGTCGAAGAGGAGACCCGATGAACACTGCTGCCCCTCTGGTGATCAAGGCCGACAATCTCACCGCCGGGTACCTCCCCGGCATCAACATTCTGAACGGGTGCACGCTCGAGGCGTACTCCGGCGAACTCATCGGCATCATCGGCCCCAACGGCGCCGGCAAGTCGACCCTGCTCAAGGCGCTCTTCGGGCTCGTGAACATTCGCGAGGGCGCAGTGACGCTCGACGGCGACGACATCACGCACACGTCCACGAATCATCTCGTGCGCAAAGGCATCGGGTTCGTCCCTCAGACCAACAACGTCTTCCCCTCGTTGAGCATCGAGGAGAACCTGCAGATGGGGCTCTTCCTCAAGCCGAAAGCGTTCGCGGCCCGCGCGGAAGAGATGTGGGAGCTCTTCCCGATGCTCGCGGATCGCCGCCGGCAGCGCGCCGGATCGTTGTCGGGCGGCGAGCGGCAATCGGTAGCCATGGCCCGAGCGCTCATGATGAACCCGAAGGTGCTGCTCCTCGACGAGCCGAGCGCGGGGCTCTCCCCCGTGCGGCAGGACGAGACGTTCATCCGCACCCGGCAGATCAACAAGACCGGCGTCACCATCATCATGGTGGAGCAGAACGCGCGCCGCTGTCTGCAGATCTGCGATCGCGCCTACGTGCTCGATCAGGGGCGCAACTCGTACGAGGGCCCCGGCCGCGAGCTCGCGAACGATCCGAAGGTGATCGAGCTGTACCTCGGCACGCTCGCCGCCGATGTCGAGAAGAAGTCGGCCCCCGGCGAGCGGTGAGGACATGAACGAGCCCCTGGCGCCCGTACGGCGCCAGGGGCTCTTCGCTTCCGCTGCGGTTACTCCGTCTGGCCCTCGACCGCCTTCTGGAACACCGGGTTGTTCGTTCCGTCGTACTTGTAGATGCCGATGAAGGCCGACGAAGGATCGTTGTTGTCGTTCAGCGGCCCCGTACCCGCCTTACCGACGTACTGGATGTCGGAACCGTCTGCGATCAGCTTCGCGCATTCCTCGAAGGTGGAGCACTCTTCGCCGCCCTCGCTGCCCGAAACGGCGTGCAGGTTCTCCTGGATCGACGCGGAATCAGTCGAGCCCGCCTTCTCCGCCGCCAGCGCGACCAGGGTGACCAGGTCGTACGCCTCCGGCGCGTAGGTGAAGCTCTCGAGCTCGCCGTCGTACTCGGCAGCGTAGATGTCCTTCAGCTGCGCCTGGAAGTCGTCGTTCGCCTGAGCGCCGGGAATCGACGCCTGGGCGTTCTCGAGCGTTCCTGCCTCGAAATCGCTCTCGTACCCGTTCGCGTTGCCGTCGACGAGGTAGAACGTCGAGAGGTCGAGCCCCTGGTTCACGGCCTCCGGGACGATCTGCTTGAACTGGTCGTACGTCACGACAACGATGGCCTCGGCGCCCGAATCCTTCGCGGCGGTGATCTCGGAGGCGAACGAGGTCTGCTCGACCGGGAACTCGTTGCCGTCGCCCTTGCCGCCGTAGACGACCTCAGCTCCTGCCGCCTCGACCGTCTCCTGTATGACATCGCGCAGACCGAGGCCGTACGGGTCGTTGAAGGTGAGGAAGGCGACGCTGGTGACGCCGTCGGAGACGATCTGATTCCCGAGCGCATCGCCCTGCACTGTGTCGGGCGGTGCGGTGCGGAAGTAATTGGGGCTGATCCCGCTGAGATCGGCCGAGGTGTTCGACGGCGAGCCCATCAGGATGCCGGCCTCCGCGACGCGATCGACGACGTGCTGGCTGCGCCCCGACCCCATCGCGCCGAGCACGAATGACGCACCGCTCGAGATGACGTCGTCAGCGCCCTTCTCGACGACCGTCAGGTCACTCGCGTCGCCCTCGTTCGCCTCGGCGACGATCTCGACGTCTTGGCCGAGCACGCCCCCGGCGCCGTTGATGTCGGAGAGCGCCTGGGCGATTCCGGCCTGGACCGGCGGCATGAGGAATCCGAGCGAACCGGTCTGGGGCAGCAGGGTGGCGATCTGCAGCGCCTCACTGCTGCCGCCACCGCCCTCACCGCTCGATTCGGTCGGCTCGGATTCGCCGCTCGACGAGCAGCCGGAGAGCACGAGCGCTGCGCTCGCGACCAGCGCGAGTACGCCAACGGATGTCTTGGAGTGAACCTTCATTGGTGCACCTTTCTGAAGCAGAAAATGACGCCCCGACGCTGGAGCGTTGATCCGAGCATAGTCTGCTGGGCGGCCCCCTTAGAACACGCGGTTCGAGGCGTCACCAAGTCGTAACAACGCGGGCCCACGCGTGCACGTTGACATGGGTCTCGGGTTCGGAGCGGGCCCAGCGCTCGGCGCCGTCACCGGGGCGTACGACGTCGCTCAACCAGTACGTCGCTCCCGGGCCCCAGCCGGCGATCACGCTCCCGCGTCCGTTCCCGCAGTCGATGGCGCGGCCGGCGCTGCTGAGGTAGCCGTCCACCCCCAGGTGCACCGCGTCCCATCGTTCGCCGACTCGCGCCCAGTCCGGCATCACCCACGCTCCGATGCGCCCGGTGGTCTCTCCCCAGACGTAGCGCATCTGCGCCGAGACATCGAGCGGGTAGGCTGCGCAGAGCGCTGCCCAGTCCTCAGTGCCCGTGATCCGGAAGACGCGAGACGCCGGGTGCGGCTCGATCGGGACGACGGCCGCCGCCTCCCAGCCATGCGAGTCCTCTTTCAGATACAGGCCCGCAGGGCCGAACCCGGGAATGGAAGCCGTCGTATCGAGCGCGCCCGCGGGCGGGAACGACCACCACTCCCCGCTCGAACCTTCCGGGTCATCCCGCAGCTCGGCAACGCTCCGCGCCTCCACCGCTCGCCGCTCGGCTCGCCATGCGGTCAGCATGAAGCCGGCGTAGTACGAGCTGAGATCCTCGAGTGGCAGCTCGGTCGGCTCTGCGGCAAGCGCTGCGGGTGCGGGCTCCAGCGGATCCCACACGACTGCGAACTGCGGGGTGTCGAGCACACCGCGCGACCACCACGCGCTGTGCGGGGAATCGGTCACGAGTGCGGCGAACCTGCGCAAGCCCGCCCTCGCATCCGGCATCGCCGCGAGCACGTCGTCTCCATTCGGAGCCTGCCAGTACATCGCCGCGTCCACGGCCTCCGTCACGGCCTCGAGCAGCATCGCCGCGGTGAGCTCGGGGAGCGGAACTCGCGCGATCGCGTCGAGCGCGTCGGAGACGACACCATCGCGCGACGGTTCGGGTGGCGGGGCTGACGCGTCTTCACCCGGTGACGTCGGCGCATACAGCACGACTCGAGGCGCGTCGGAGGGCG
Source organism: Leucobacter sp. USHLN154 (assembly GCF_037145595.1). Classification (NCBI taxonomy): domain Bacteria; kingdom Bacillati; phylum Actinomycetota; class Actinomycetes; order Micrococcales; family Microbacteriaceae; genus Leucobacter; species Leucobacter sp. USHLN154. The sequence continues at coordinate 825,126 of NZ_JBBCXF010000001.1, read as the reverse complement.
GGCTCAGCAGCACACCCGCCCAGAACGCTCCATCTCGCCAGCGCACCGCATCCGCGTGGCCCTCGGGCAATGCGGAGATCGTGGCGCGCGCGAGTTCGAGGCACAGACGCCGCCCCCGAGGACCTGCGAGCAACTCGTCCGGTGTCATCGCTCCATCATGCCGTGAGCCGCACGGCTCAGGCCACCTCTTGCCCCACGCGCTGACCGACAACTGCGGAGATTCCGTCTTGCCGCATCGACACACCGTACAGAGCGTCGGCGATCTCCATCGTGCGCTTCTGATGGGTGATGATGATCAGCTGCGAGTTCTCCCGCAGGCGCTCGAAGACCTGCAGGAGGCGGCCGAGATTCGCATCGTCGAGGGCGGCTTCGACCTCGTCGACGATGTAGAACGGGCTCGGACGCGCCTGGAAGATCGCCATCAACCACGCCACCGCTGCGAGTGAGCGCTCGCCGCCGGAGAGGAGCGACATGCGCTCCACTTTCTTCCCGGCCGGCCGCACGGCGATGTCGATGCCGGTCTGCAACAGGTCGTCGGGATCGCTCAGCGTGATCTCTCCGGAGCCTCCCGGGAAGAGAATGGGAAAGACCTCGGCGAACGCGGCTCGGGTGTCCTCGAAGGCCGCCGCGAAGATGCCCTGCATCTTGTGATCGAGTTCCTCGATGATCGCCATGAGATCGGCGCGCGTCCTGGAGAGGTCTTGGAGCTGCTCGCTGAGGAAGCTGTGCCGCTGCTCGAGCGCTGCGAACTCCTCGAGTGCGAGCGGATTGATGCGCCCGAGCTCGGCGAGCCGGCGCTCGGCCTGTGCGAGGCGGCGCTCCTGCTCGGCCCGCACGAACGGCCGCGTCGGTACGGGCGGGCTGGAAGCGGGTTCGCGTTCGGCCTGCGCATCGTTCGTCGCGGACCTCTCAGAGCTTGCGGAGCTTGCGAAGTCGGCCTCGGCGCGGGCGTCCAACCCCAGTTCGGCGGCGAGCTGCGCTTCGAGATCGTTGGCGTACTGCGGGTGCTCAACGGCTGCGTCGGTGCGAGAAGGCTCCGCGGCGTCGACCGGGTGCGGCTCCGGAATCGGCACCTCCGGTCCGTACTCCGCGATCAGCACGTCCTCGACGAGACCGAGTTCGTTGCCCGATCGCTCGAGGAGCGATGAGAGCTGCAGCTTGCGCTCGTAGCTCTTCAGCTCGGCGCCGTGCACTCGCTCGGCGAGCGTTTGCAGTTTCTGGCGCAGGCCGGACTCCTCCGCCCGCAGCAGTGTGAGTTCCTGGCTGTGCCGCGCTCGTTCCCGCTCCGCGTGCTGCTGAGCGAGGCGCGCCTCTGCGAGCGAGCGGTCGCACGCGTCGAGGATCGCGGGAAGCAGCCCGCCGACACGCTCTGCCTGGGCCACCTGCCGTGCGCGCAGCACCGACCGCCGTGCAGCTTCTTCAGCCGCTCGGCGCTCGGCTTCGAGTTGCTCGCCGAGCGTCTTGCGATGCACCGCGGCGGCTCTCGCGCGCTCGCGCGCGGTCTCGAGCGCCAGGCGCGCCTCGAGCTCGAGAGCGCGGGCCTGCTCGACCTCCTGCAACACACCCTCGCGCTGACTCGCATCGAGCATCGGCCGCGGCTGAGACGCTGCCTCCTCCAACACGTGCGCCGCGCGCTCGGCTTCCGCCGCGGCGCCTCCGGCGGCTTCGGCAACGGCAGCGAGTGCTTGCCGCGCGCGCTCGGCTTCGGCCGCCGCAGATTCCGAACGCGCTGACAGCCGATTGCGCTCCTTCGAGATCTCAGCAAGACGCGCATCCGCTGCACGGAGCTCGGCGAACGCCCGCTGGGCGTCCGACTTCGCCTGCACCGACGCCGCGCGCAACTCGTCGAGTTCTGCCTCGTGTTCCGCGACGGCCGCCGCGACCGACGACCGGTTCAGGGCGGCCTGCTCGAGTTCAGCAGTCAGCTCGATACGAGAGGGCGCGAGGGTCGATCCACCGCTGAGGGTATTCGCCGTGACGACGTCGCCCGCGGCCGTGACGACGGTGAAGCCGCCGTTCGGCCAGTGTCCGCCCAGCTCGGATGCTGCGGCGACTGCGGTCTCCAGGTTCGACGCGATGAAGCTTCGCTCGAGCAGCGCCCGCACGCCGGGCGGTGCATCGAGCAGCGCGTCGGATGCGCGCGTCGCGCCCGCGACCTCGGGCGCCGAGGCGTTCGCCTCAGGGGCGCGATCGCGCTTCTCGGCATCGGCGATCACGGCTCGCAGTCGTCCGAGATCCTGCTCGCGCGCCCGCTCCACGGCGCGGCCGGCGGCATCCAAGTGCTCCGCGAGCAGCGCATCGGCGAATGTGCCGAGCGCCGCGGCGATCGCCGATTCGAACCCTTCCGCCACGCGGACGTGATCGGCGACGCGACCGGTGATGCCGTCGGGGGCCTCTGCGAGGAGGGCCGCCGAGGCATCGCGCTGATCGAGCGAGCGGGTCAGCGCACTCACCCGGGCGTCGAGGCCAGCGAGTTCCTGCTCGAGACGGTGCAGCTGATCCCGCACTTCGTCCCGTCGCAGCTCGGCGGCGGCCTGTCGTTCCTGCGCCGCGCGGTACGCCTCATCCTGCTCTTCGCCCGAACCGTCGTTCTCCGCGTCGCTGCCGAGCTCCTCGCGCTCCTCGAACCCGGCGAGCTCGCGGCGGGCCTGCTCGGCGCGGGATTCGGCCTGGGCGACGGCGTGCTCGCGCCGTTCGACCTCCTGCGCCACCGTCGCGCGCTTCTGCTCCGCTGCCGCTGCACGGCCCCTCAGCTGAGACAGCTGCAGGTCGTGCCGTGAGACGAGCTCGCTCTGGGCTGCGATGTGCTCGTCGATTGCGTCGAGGGCCTGCTGCGCCGTGCGCGTCGCCGCCCCTGCGCGCTGCCAGGCGGCCTCGGCCTCCGGGATGAGTGCTTCGAGCCGCTCGACCTCCTCGCCGGCTTCGTCGACCGATGCGCGAGTCACCCGATGCGTCTGCTCAGGCGCCTCGGCCTGTGTCGCGAGGAACGTGAGTCGCTGCTGGGTCTGCGCGTAGAGACCGCGAAGCTTCGACTGCACCGATTCGAGACCGATGGTGACGCGCCGTGCGGCGTCGAGCTCGTCGCTCTGCTGACTCTGCTCCAATCGCTGGATGCGCAGCTGCTTCTGCTCCACCTGCTCTTGCAGCACGATGCGCTCCGAGTGCTGCTCTGCCTCATCGCGGGTGAGCGCGTGGAGCTCCGTACGCAGGCGGTGCACGTCGTCGGCGAGCAGACGCGCCTTCGCGTCCCGCACCTCGGCTGCGATCCCCTGGGCCGCGCGCGCCACCTCCGCCTGTCTGCCGAGTGGTTTCAGCTGTCGCCGGATCTCCCCGGCGAGATCGTTGAGGCGGGTGAGATTCGTCTCCATCGCCTCGAGCTTGCGCAGCGTGCGCTCCTTGCGGCGCCGATGCTTCAGGATCCCGGCGGCTTCTTCGATGAACCCCCGCCGATCCTCCGCGGTCGCACGCAGCACGGCGTCGAGCTGGCCCTGCCCGACGATCACGTGCATCTCGCGGCCCAGACCGGAGTCGCTCAGCAGTTCCTGCACGTCGAGCAATCGGCACGCGTCGCCGTTGATCGCGTACTCGCTCGAGCCGTTGCGGAAGAGCGTGCGGCTGATCGTCACCTCGGTGTACTCGATGGGCAGCGCCCCGTCGGAGTTGTCGATGGTGAGCTTCACCTCGGCGCGTCCCAGCGGCCCGCGCGTCGAAGTCCCCGCGAAGATGACGTCTTCCATCTTCCCGCCCCGGAGCGTCTTCGCGCCTTGCTCCCCCATGACCCAGGCGAGCGCATCCACGACGTTCGACTTGCCCGAGCCGTTCGGCCCGACGATCGCGGTGACGCCGGGCTCGAACTGGAATGTGGTCGGCTGTGCGAAAGACTTGAAGCCTTTGAGCGTGAGGCTCTTCAGATGCACGCCGTCTCCCTTCCGTTCACCCTCGCGGACGCTGGTGCCTACTGTATGGCACAGCTCGATCCTGACGAGCGTGGCACTCCCCCGACGAACGGATTCGCACCCGCGCGCTAGACGACGAAGCCGACCGGGATGATCGAGCCGTCGGAATCGCGAAAGCCGAACCCGAAGGCGCGGTCGGCTGCGATGTGCACGAACCAGGCAGCGCCGGCGAGCGCGATGTAGATGAAGCCGCCGTCGATGCCGCCGGTGATGAAGAAGGTCACCGACCCGATCACGAGCAGCACGATCGGCAGCGTCATCGTGTGCAGCGTGTTGTACAGACGCACGCGCGTTGGCTTCAGCCTGCCGCGCTCGGCGAACGCGCCGATGAGCGCGACATCGGGTCCGAGGCCGAACGCCAGGGCTACGATCACGGCGGCGGGCCCGAGCGCGACGCACACGAGCACGATGACGGCGAACCAGACCGCGGCGCCCATTCCCCAACTCAGACGCATCAGATTCATGGCTCCCAGTCTACGAGCTCGCTCCCGCCGCCCGCTGCCCAGTACGCTGACCGTATGACCGAGCCCGATCGCCTCGCCGAGGTCCGCAGCCAGATCGATGCCATCGACCGCCGTATCGTCGCGCTCCTCGCCGAGCGTCAGCAGTGGGTGCTGCGCGCAGGATCGCTGAAGACCGACGAGGCCGCCGTGCGGGCGCCTGCACGGGTCGAGCAGGTGATCGCGAAGGTGCGCTCGCTCGCCTCGGAAGCCGGAGCATCGCCCGAGGTGGTCGAGTCCGCGTATCGTGCGCTCATCTCCGCATACGTCTCGCTGGAGCTCGACGCGCATCGCGGGGCGGCCAGTCGGTCGGAGAACCCCGAACTGCTGCTGCAGCGCGCCCTATCATCGGCCGATCAGGGCGACGCGCTGGTGGCGACCAGTGAGCTCAGCCAGCTGCTCGAGATCACGTCCGACCTACCGCTCCGTCTGCGCGCCGCATCCGCTCTCGGCGAGCTGCTCATCGCGTCGGCCCGAGCCGCTGAGGCGGAGATCGTGCTCGCAGCCGCCGTCACCGCGGCCGATGGCGCGGAGGAACTGGACGACGTCGACCAGGCGGAGCTCGAACGCGTGATCGAACTCCTGAACCGCGTTCGCTGAGCGACGCGTCAGTGCGACCCCTGCGGGTTCGTGGACTCGTCTGGGTGCTCCAGCGGCTCGGACTGCACGGCGGACCCACCCTTCGGGCACTTCACGTAGGTCGGCTTTCCCGGCCCCCCGCGATCGAATTGGTGGTCGCTCATCGGGTGCCGACAGATCGGGCATTTCGGGTTCGCGGGCGGCACGTATGCCGGCTCATTGGGATCACCGAGCTGAGCGGTGCCCTCGAACTGATAGAAGAAGCGTCGCCAGGCGGCCCAGAAGCCCGGCTGACCATCCCAGGGAGTCGCATGCCACAGCCGCCGTTTTCGTTCACGCACGTGTGCAGCCTACCAGATTAGTTAGGGCACGAAGTAATCAGTCCGCACGTGCTGCAACGCAGGGCAGCCGGGCGCTCATCCCATCCCTGCCCTACGCTGAACGGGTGCGGCTGCCGCATTCCCGAGCCCACTGGAGAGCAGGACGCCATGACCACACCGGCCCAACACCCCTACGCCGTGTTCAGCGGCGCCCTGGGAGACAGTGCATCCGGTCAGTATGTGCCCGCGCGCGCGGAGGTGAGCGGTGGCGCCGTGACATTGTGGGTGGCGTCCCCCAGCGGTTGGACCCGGTATTTCAGCGTGCCGGCGCACGAGACCGTGGTGAAGTCGGCTGCGCAGCGCATCACCCTCGTGGTCGGCGGACAGAGCTACCCACTACTCGCGGACCCGAGTTCGGTGGACCGCGCCATCGAATTCGGAGCCGCCGGGGCGGTGGCGGGGATCATCGACGCCCCGAAGGTCGCGTTGAGCGCCGACGTCGGTCGGAGCATGAACGTGGCTGGCGCAGCTCGCGCATTCCACATCGGCGGCGGGCCTGCGTTCATCGCTGCGGCCCGTCAGTCGGGCGCGAAGTCGTCGCGTCTCGGCTACGGCCCCATCCTCGCGATCGGGTGCGGCGCGGGACTCGCCATCGTCATCGCAGTGACCGCCATCACGGTTCTCGTACTCGGCGGGTAACGCCCGCGAAGAACCAGCCCGGCGCCGGCCGCGCCAACTGGCAGACTGGGGCCGACCCCTCGACCGGATGAGACTCTCAGGAGGAACGAATGACCGACGCGTCGAGGGACACGGATCGGGCCGCGGCCAACGCATCAGGCGTGCCGCCGCGAGTGTTGGCGGACATCGCGGCCCGCCGCTGGGATCTCCATCCAGACATCGCTGCCAACCCCAATGCGTACCCTGAACTGATCCAGTGGATGCGCACGGTGAACCCTGCGAGCGCAGCACCGCCAGCACCCGCGCGTCGCAGCAGCGCTGGTTGGTGGTTCGCCGGTTGCGGCTGTCTCGCGGTCGCCGCGCTCGCCATCGGCGGCGTGGTGACGTTCCTCGGACTCGGCGCGGCACTGGCGCCCTCTGGTGCTCAGAGCGACCGTGCACCTGTTCCGTCCGCCGCCCCGAACAGCCAGCCCGCCCCTGCCACGCCGACGGACCCGGCGGTCGCAGAGCAGATCGCGCGCTTCACGTCAGACCGATCGAAGATCACCGAGCTCGCGGCTCAGCTCGAAGGCAACCCTGTCGCCCCGCTCGTCGCTGACCTCCGTACGTTCCGCCTGGATGCGACTCGCGCGGATGATCCGACGATCGGCATCTTCGAAGCACGACCGATCGCCGAGCGAGCCGCCGCCCTCCGAGCATCACTCGAGCAGAGCATCGCGAGTGCCGAGTCACGACGAGCGAACGCTTCGGGCTCGCTCACCGAGAGCATTGTCGATGCCGCAGGGAATGGCTTCATCGACGTCCAATGGGATGCGGCGACGGCATGCGACGTCTCATCCACGCCCGGCAAGGAGAACATCGGCTGCGTCCGATCAGCCGATCCCTTGACGGTCCACTTACTGCCGGAGACCGAGGTGGGCAGCGCCTGGATGAACGAGATGCTCGTGACACACGAACTCTCGCATGTCTACCAGCGAGCCGACGATGCCGGAGCCGACGACTACTCCGGAGCGTACAACGACCTTCTCGCGCAGGGCCTGTTCCAAGGCAGCGTTGAAGCCATGACCGATTGCTTCGCGCTCACCTATTACGACCGGTGGTCACTGTCCAACGGCTCGGAAAGCCAAGGAACAGGCTACGTCTGCGATGCATCAGAGCGCCAGGCCATCCGCGACTGGGCCGCTGGCTTGAACGTCGCGATGCCCTGAGGGGTCACCCGCCCGGCCGCGTGCGTCACGCACAACAGACGGACGGCGCCGCTGGCACTTGGGGCAGAAGTGACTCGACCGCCCGCCGAATGGCACGCGCGTGACCGGCGTGCCGCAGCGGTCGCACGGCCGCCCAGCCTGCCCGTAGGCGTGCAGCGAGTGCGCGAAGTAGCCGGCCTGCCCGTTCACGTTCACGTACTGCTCGTCGAAACTCGTACCGCCTTCGCTGAGCGCCTGCGCGAATACCGCTCGCAGTACCGCGAGCAGCTCGACGGCCTTCCGCGGGCCGATCGCGATTCCCGGGGTGTCCGGGTGCAGTCGAGCACGCCATAACGCTTCGTCGGCGTAGATGTTGCCCACACCGCTGATCAGCGTCTGGTCGAGCAGCAGCTTCTTCACTCCTGAGCTGCGGTTGCGCAGCACAGCGATGAAACGCCCGTCGTCGAACGCCGGATCGACGGGGTCGCGAGCGATGTGCGCTGCCTGCGCGGGCACGAGCCCTGGACCATCGCTCGCCTCGCGCAGCGCGTCGAGCGCAAGCGAGCCGAACAACCGCTGGTCGGCGAAGTCGACGCGGTGCTCGCCGTGCTCCGGGTGCTCGATCCACAGGCGGATCCGCACGTGCCGATCGTCGGCAGCGTCGTGCGCGCGCAGCAGCACCTGACCGCTCATGCCGAGGTGCGCCAGGAGCGCGAGCGGCGCACCATCGGCGCTCACACCGGATGTGGGGATCCACATGAACTTGCCCCGGCGTTCCGGTGCTTCGAGGCTGATCCCGGCGATGCGACGCTCGAAATCCGCGCTGCGGGCGGCGCTGGCAGCAGCACTGAGCGTGACGCCGTGGCCGCCGAGGCCGTCGTCTCCGGACACGGGCACATGCCGCTTGAGTGCGCGAGGATCCCGCACCTCGGCGGCGACGACGCGCGCGCCGGTCACCGCCGGGGCCAGCCCAGCGCGTACGACTTCGACCTCGGGGAGCTCAGGCACGGCGCTGAGCGGCCGGAAGACGCAGTCGGGTGACCGCATCTCGCGCGGCGGCGAGTTCTGCGGCCTTCTTGCTCGTTCCCTCCCCCGTACCGATCACACCGTCGAGGGTCACGCGCGACGCATATCGGCGTTCGTGATCCGGCCCCGTTCCGGTCGTCTCATAGGCGGGGTGCGGCACACCGCGGCGAGACGCCTCCTGCTGCAACGACGTCTTCGGGTCGAGCGCCTCGAGCGCGTCGAGGAAGCGCTCCGCGTCGTCGAGCAGCGGCGCGACGAGATCGAGCACGAACGCGGTCGCCGTCACCGGATCCGTCGACAGGTACACCGCGCCGATGATCGCCTCGACCGCGTCGGCCAGCAGCGAATCCTTGTCGCGACCGCCCGTGAGCTCCTCGCCTTTGCCGAGGCGCAGCATGTCTCCGAGTCCGTGCTGACGGGCGACCGCCGCAAGTGCCACCGTCGACACCAGCGCGGCACGGCGCTTCGCGAGCTCGCCCTCGCTCAGATCGGGAAAGGCCGTGAAGAGCTCGACTGTGACCGCTTGACCGAGCACGGAGTCGCCGAGAAACTCGAGTCGCTCGTTGTGCGGCGCACCGCCGTGCTCGTACGCCCACGAACGGTGCGTGAGCGCGAGCTGCACGAGTTCGGGATCAGCCCGAACTCCGAATGCATGGAGAAAGCCGCCGGGGTCCCCTTTCGGGGAGCCCGACGGCTCTGCAACGCTCTGAGTCAACTCAGGCGTCGGCGACCTTGCGACCCTTGTACTCGAGGAACAGGGCGTTGCCCTGCGAGTCCTCGACCACGCGGGCGCGGTGCGGCAGGCTGTACACGGTGCGACCGTTCTCTTCGGTCTTCACCAGGGTGGGTGCCGTAGCCTTCCACGCCGAACGACGGTGACGGGTGTTCGATCGCGACATCTTCCGCTTGGGAACAGCCATGATGCTCTCTTTCCTACTTGCTTGCGGACTCGGGAGTCTCACCCGAGCCGTGGTCTACTTCAGCCTCGACTGCATTGGTCGCTGCTCCTTCCGGAGCAAAGCCCGCCAGCGCTGCCCAGCGAGGATCGATCTCCACACTGTTATTCGCTGCAGCCTCGGTATCGCGCAACTCACCGGACTCGGGATCGAGACCCGGGCAGTCCGGACGACACACAGGCTGGAACGGAAGTGCAAGCACTACCGCGTCTCGGAGCGGAGGTTCAAGATCCACGTGATCACCGTGAACCTCATACTCGTCGGCCTCCGTAGGAGTATACGCGAAAAGTTCCTGGAACTCGACTTGAAACGGCGTGGTGAAATCTTTCAGGCATCGGCCGCACTGCGCATGCATCGTCGTGTCGACCCCGGCAGACACGAGAATCCCCTCGTGCACGGACTCGAGACGCACATCGAGGTCGAGTTCGACCCCCTCCGGAATCTCCGCCAGGCTTTCGCCCAGCTTCTCCGGTACCGTCACCGTGCGCGAGCGCTCTCGCATCTCCCCCGGACGGTTGATGATGTCGCGAACGTTCTCCTCGTAGACTCGGCTCTTACTCACCGATACATTCTACCGCGGTCTACGCCTTCGAACGTTCTCCTCCGCGGCGGGCGAAACGCTGCCGTGCGCGCGTCATACCGGACGGCGCTTGTCGAGGAAGCGCGCGACAGCGGGCGGAACATACGGGCTCACATCTCCGCCCATGCCAGAGACCTGGCGCACCAACGTGCTCGAGACGTGCGCGTGAGCGGGGTCGGGCAGCATGAACACCGTCTCGACTTCAGCGAGGCTCCGGTTCATGATCGCCATCGGCGTCTCATAGGAGACATCGATCTGAGAGCGGATGCCCTTCACCAGAACGGAAGCGCCGACTTCGGTGCAGTAGTCCACGAGCAGGCCGACCGACCACGACGCCACCGTAATGTTCTGGGGCGCCCCGGCTTCGTCGAGGGACTTCTGAATCAACGTCATCCGCTCGGAGATCGGCAGCATCGCGTGCTTGTTGGGATTGTGCACGACCAGTACGTGCAATTCGTCGAATATGCCGGCGGCCCTGAGAATGACGTCGAGGTGCCCCATCGTCACCGGGTCGAAGGAGCCGGGAACCACAGCGATTTTCGTCATGCCATCAGCCTAGGGTTTACCGCCGCAGGATTCCTTGGGAATGCACCGATACGGAGGGCCGTCCGTCGATCAGTTCTCGGCACGCCCGCGACGCCAGTACCCCATGAAAGCCACGGATTGGCGGTCTATGCCGCGCTCGGCGACGAGGTGGCGCCGGATCAGTTTGATGGCGCCGGCCTCTCCGGCGAGCCACGCGTAGCCATCGGAGCGCCGCTCATCGATCGGGATCCGCGCTCCGGTGGCGGCGTCCATGCCCGGCACCTCCCAGAGGATCTCGCGATCCACATCGATCTCCTGCAGTTCGCGCCCGCGTGTTTCGCCGCCGTCGACGCGCTTCCCCAGCGCATCTGCTGGCGAACCGGGAAATACCGCGTCGAGCGCGCGCACCGCTGCCACGAGAGCGGCTCCGCGATCCGCATCATCGCGCTCGAGCACCACGAGCTCCAGTCGCCCCGCTGCCCGCATCGCACCGGCTTGAAGCAGCGACGCGTCGGAAGCATGGGCGACCTCGAGAATCACTCGGGCGCAGGCATCGTCGTCGAGCGATTCGAGGATGCCTGCGATTGCTGGGAGCGCAGTATCGTCGCCCACGATCAGGAAACGGCGCGCGTCGCGCGGAGGAATCCACCCGACCGCCGTATTCGGCGCCCCGTGCTCGGCGTCGGGGCCGAGGATCACGAGCGCATCTCCGACGGCCGCCGCTTCCGCCCAGGCCGAGGCGGGCCCCGGGTTCTCCCCGTGGCGCGCGAAATCAATGGTCAGCCTCGCACCCGATTCGTCGTGCGAGAACGCTCTCGGGGTGTACGTGCGCATCGGCGGCCGCTCGTCGTCGTCGAGGGCGCACCAGGACTGGTACCACCCGTCGCCGTCTTCGAGCGGCGCAATTGCACCTCGCCGGTTCGGCAGCAGCAGCTTGACGCGCTGATCCGTGCCCACGTATCCGAAGCGTTCGAGACCCTCCCCGGTCAGCACCACGCGCACGAACCCGGGCGAAGGCCGCGTCGCCGAGGCGACGACGACATGGAAGAGGCGGTATGGGGACGTGCTCACGAGGGTCTCCCTGTGTGATCGGCGAGGGGCATCGGCGAGGCACGATGCTCCGAGTGGAATTCGGCGGCTGAGCGCGTTCAGAGCCCGTGCTGCTTGGCGAAGATCACTGCGTGCACGCGATCGCGCAACTGCAGTTTGGCGAGGACTCGGCCGACGTGGGTCTTCACCGTGGACTCCGAGAGGTACAGCTCGGCGCTGATCTCCGCGTTGTTCTTGCCCTCCGCGATGAGACGCAAGACGTCGAGCTCTCGATCCGTGAGCGCTTCGAGGGCCGAGTCGCGCGCCGGAAGGTCTGCGGTTTCTTCCGCACCGAGCCCGGCACCTCCGCCCGTGCGCAATTGATCGAGCAGCCGACGGGTGACGCTCGGCGCCATCGCCGCGTCCCCCGCAGCGACCCTGCGGATCGCGTCGATCAGTTCCGTCGGGCGCGCGTCCTTCAATAGGAAACCGCTCGCCCCCGCCTGGATCGCACCGGTCGCGTACTCATCGAGGTCGAACGTGGTGAGCACGACGACGCGGACATCGGGGAACCGGCGCACGATCTCAGCGGTCGCATCGATGCCGTTCATTCCCGGCATCCGCACATCCATGAGCACGAGGTCGCAGCCGTTCGTTCCGAGTGCCTCGAGCTGTTCGAGCGCAGCCGCGCCGTCTGCCGCCTCGGCGATCACGTCGATGCCCGGCTCCCCCAGCAGCACCAGCTTGAAGCCGGTGCGGATCAGTTCTTGATCGTCGACCAGCATGACTCGGATGTCCTCTGCGCTCATCGGCGCTCCTCTCGTGGCGGTGCGGGTGACGGGCCGGCCTGCATCGGCGGCGGGGGCCCTGCGGATCCGTCGGCTCCGCTAGCGGCGGCGCTCACCGGAAGGACGGCCCACAACCGCCATCCTCCGCCTTCGCTGCTCGCCACCGGGCCCGATTCGATCTTGCCACCGAATACTCTGGCTCGTTCGGCGAGCCCCGCGAGGCCGCGCCCCGACCCGAGGCCGGCCACCGGTTGCGGCTCACCGGGCGCCGGGCCGAAGTCGCGCACCAGCACGGTGGTGCGATCGGTGTCGCGCTGCACCTGCACGCGGACGCGCGCACCGGTTCCCGCGTACCGCAGCACATTGGTGAGCCCCTCCTGCACCACGCGGTAGACCGCGAGATCCTGGCCCCGATCCCCGGCCGCCTCGCCGGTGACCTGCAGCGTCACCGCGAGCCCGGCATCCACGAACCCGTCGACGAGCTGCGGAAGGTCTTCGACGCCGGGCTGCGGGAGCAGGTCGGCCTGCTCACCAGTGGAATGCAGCGCACCGAGCAGTCGTCGCATCTCGGCGAGCGCGGTGCGCCCGGTCTCGGCGCTGCGCCGCATCGCGTCGGCTGCGGCCTCGGGCGCGCGCTCCGATGCGCGCGCCGCGCCTTCCGAGAGGGCGATCATCACGGACACGGAGTGGGCGACGATGTCGTGCATCTCGCGAGCGATGCGCGAACGCTCTTCCGCGACGGCGAGTTGCGCGAGCTGGTCGCGTTCGCGCACCAGTTGGTGCGCCCGATCGATGACCGCGGCGATGTATCTGCGGCGGTTGCCGAGGTTGATTCCGAGCATGAGGATCGCCAGGAGCCACATCGCGCTCACGACCGACAGCGTGACCAGCTCGCCGATGCTCTGCACTGCGCCGGTGTCGGCCGCGATGAGATTCGCCGGGCTCGTGGTCTCGAACTCGGTCGTACCGCGCCAGAACGACAGTGCGGACTGCAGCAGTGCCCCGCCGACGGCGATGCCGTAGGCGACCCACCCGGCGGCGACGCTGCGGTAGACCGGCACCGCGTAGAGCAGGAACATGAGAGCCACGCCGTTTGCGAGGCTCTGCATCCCCTGTTCGCCGAACGTGACGACCACGATGACGATGAGGCCGAGCAGCGGGAACCGGCGTCGGTACAACAGCGTCGCGGCGATGAGGAGGATGCGGGCCGCGGCGATGAGCACCCACGGCCAGGTGAGGTGCTCGGGTACGCCAGCCCACGTGCTGGAGCCCGTCGTCTCGTCCCAGGTCGCTGACGCGGCGATGTCCAGGCTGATCCCCAGAGCGCTGCCGATGAAATACCAGACGACGATCGTGATGTCGACTGCGCGGGGGTGCGCGGCGAAGGCCCGCCGGATCACTCCGGGCGGGCGAGGGAGGCGCACCTCGGCGTCCGGCGTCATACCGTTCACTGTACTGGCCCGCCTCCCGCATCGCTCTCGGTCAGTGAGCGTCCCGACGCTTGAAGACGCCGACGGCAGGAAGCACGACGGCGGCGACCCAGACGATCATCGCGAGCGTGGCGACCCAGAATGTCGGGCCGCTGGCGACGTCGACGATGCCGCGCGACATCACGGTGCCCAGCTGCGCCGGGAGGTACTCGCTGACGGTGGTGACCCACGCCCAGCCGGTCATGGTCAGCACCTGGAACACGATCGGCAGAACGAACGTCACCCCTGCCACGACCGCGATGCCGCCGGCGGTCGAGCGCAGCAGCACCGAGACGCCGAAGGCGAACAGTGAGATCAGCACGAGGTAGGCGACCGTTCCGAGCACCCCGGAGACCACCATGGAACTGCCGAGCTGCGCCGCGCTCGCGGGGTAGCAGATCAGTGCGACGGCGAGGCCGCCTGCGACGAGCACCAGCGCCGTGAGCGCCGAGACCCCGGCGAGCACGCTCGCTTTCCCGAGAAACACCGGGGTGCGCTTCGGCACCGCGGTGAGCGTCGAGAGAATCATGCCGCTCGAGTACTCGCTCGAGATCGCGAACACCCCGAGCACTCCGAAGATCAGCGCGAGAAACGGTGCTGCGAAGGTCGAGACGACGAGGAGATAGAACTGCAGGTCGCTGGCGCCGGCACCGAATGCGGCGCCTTCCGAGCCACCGGCGGCCGACCGCATCTCGTTGCTGAAGAGGAGAGCGATCGCGGCGCTCAACCCGATGCCGACCACCACCGTGATGATCAGCGTGAGCTTGATGCTTCGGAGCGATGTCAGTTTGATGCGCTCAGAGCGAAGCACCCCGGCGAAGGTGACGCCTGCCGATCTCGCGCCGACTGGCGTGCGCGGTCGTGCTGGCGGTTGCGATGGCGCCGAACCGGCGTCGATCACGATGGTGGAAGTCATGGGTGTCTCGTTTCTGTGTCGAGGTGTCATCGAAGTGTGGAGTGAGCGCCGGGGGCGGGCTCGGACGGCATCCTCATGAGGCGGCGTACTCGACCTCGCCGCGCGTGAGTTCCAGGTAGGCCTCCTCGAGGCTCGCCGTCTGCGGGCTCAGTTCGTGGAGCTCGATCTGGTACGCCGCGGCGACCGATCCGATGTCGGCGGCGGTGAAGCCGCGAGCGCTGAAGCCCTCGTCGCCGAGCGGTTCGAGCACGGCCCCCTCCCGGTGCGAGTTCATGAGCAACGATGCAAGCTTCGTGGCCTGCGGGCTGCGCACGGTCACGCTCCCGCTCCGAACTCCCCCGATGAACTCGGCGATCGGCGCGTCAGCGACGACGCGCCCCCGACCGAGCACGATCACGTGGTCGGCGGTTTGCGCCATCTCGCTCATGAGGTGACTCGAGAGCAGCACCGTGCGCCCTTCTGATGCGAGATGACGCAGCAGTTGCCGCACCCAGAGCACCCCGTCCGGATCGAGACCGTTGACCGGCTCGTCGAGTATCAGGATCTGCGGATCGCCGAGCAGCGCCGCTGCGATGCCCAGGCGCTGGCCCATGCCGAGCGAGAAGCCGCCGACACGCCGGTTGGCGACCGCTGAGAGACCCGTCTGCTCGAGCACTTCCGAGACGCGGGTGTCGGGGATTCCGTGCGTTGCTGCAAGAGCGCGCAGATGGCTTCGCGCGCTCCGTCCCGGGTGCACGCCCTTCGCGTCGAGCAGGGCCCCGACCTCGGCGAGTGGGGCTGCCGTGTCGGCGTATTTCGCACCGTTCACCGTGACGGTGCCCGACGTCGGCCGGTCGAGTCCGACCATCAACCGCATGCTCGTCGACTTGCCGGCGCCGTTCGGCCCGAGAAAGCCGGTGACCTGCCCCGGTGCGATGCTGAAGCTGACGTCGTCGACCGCCGTTGTGCTGCCGTACTGCTTCGTGAGTCCGCGCGCTTCGATCATGATGTCTCCGTTTCTGCTGCTGCCGAACTTCCGGCGTTGCTTCAACGGTAGGTTCGACGCCTCGCGCGCACATCCATCGCAGGTGCCGCCCGTCGTGGTACCCGAGTACCGGGCGCCCGCAGCGTCGCGCAGGCGGTCGGCGCGGGGCGCGCCTTGCCCGCTACGATTTCGCGAGGTTGTCGAGCAGGCCCGCTTCCTGATCCTTGGCGATCAGTTCGGCCAGGCCGGGTGCCCCCGTGAGTTCGGGATCGCGGGCGAGCAGTTCGCCAGCCACCTCCCGCGCGTGCGCGATGAGCGGGCCGTGCTCTGCAACCCGGAGCAGTCGGAGCGTCGATCGCCCGCCGGACTGGGCCGTCCCGAGGATGTCGCCCTCGCGCCGCAGTTCGAGATCGATCTCTGCGAGCGCGAATCCGTCTGAGGTTGCAGCGACCGCATCGATGCGCTCCCGCGCTACCGTGCCGGCCTCAGCGGTGGTCATCAGGAGGCAGAGGCCGGCGTGCTCGCCTCGACCCACGCGGCCGCGCAACTGGTGCAATTGGGAGATGCCGAACCGGTCGGCGTCTCGGACGATCATGATCGACGCGTTCGGCACGTTCACGCCGACCTCGATCACCGTGGTGGCCACGAGCACCCCGATGGCGCCCGACGCGAAGCCCCGCATCACGCGGTCCTTCTCGTCGGGCGCCATACCGCCGTGCAGGCCGGCGATCACGACCCCCGCGAACGCGGGGTGCCGGCGCAATTCTTCGACGGTCTCCTCGACGTTCGCGAGACGGCGGGTGTCGGCCGTCTCCGGAGCGCGTCCGTCGCCTCCGGCCGCGTCACCCCGGTCCGGCTCCTCCGCACCTGCCTCGACCTCACCGGGGGCGATGGCGGGGCAGACGACATAGATCTGGCGTCCTGCAGCCAGGTCCTCGCCCGAACGCGCCCAGACGCGCGCGGCACGATTGGGCATCTCGATCTCTGGCACCGCGAACGTGGAGATCCCCTGGCGTCCGGGCGGCAGCTCCCGGATCGTCGTGACCTCCAGATCCCCGAATGCGGTGAGCGCGACCGTTCGCGGAATCGGCGTGGCCGTCATCGCCAGGACGTGCGGCTGAGCGCCCTTCTGGCGCAGCGCTTCGCGCTGCTCGACGCCGAACCGATGCTGTTCGTCGACGACGATCAGCCCGAGATCGAGGAACGTCACCCCTTCGCTGATCAGTGCATGGGTGCCGACGGCGATCCGCGAGGCCCCCGACACCAGCGCGAGGAGTACACGCTTCCGCTCCGCCGCCGGCATCCGTCCCGTGAGCAGCACGGGCCTCAGCTCTTCGGTGAGTGCGGGGCCGAGGGCCTCGACGATCGAGCGGAAGTGCTGCGCCGCGAGCACCTCGGTCGGCGCGAGCAGCGCGCTCTGCCCGTCCCCCTCCGCGACCTGGAGCATGGCTCGCAGCGCGACGAGCGTCTTCCCCGATCCCACCTCTCCCTGCAGCAGCCGATGCATCGGATGCGGCTCGGCGAGCTCGGCTGAGATCGTCGCCCCCGCACGCCGCTGATCGCCGGTCAGCTCGAACGGCAGCGCTGCGTCGAATCTCGCCAGAGGGCCGCCATCGGTGCCCGCCGGTCGCGGCGTGCTTGACTCCAGTCCGGCGCGTCGCCTCCGATCGAGCAGCGCGAGCTGCAGCTCGAACGCCTCGCGAAAGCGGAAGCAGTCTCGCGCGGCCCGCCAGTCGGCGTCGTGCTGGGGGCGGTGGATGTGCTCGAACGCCCGGCCGAGCCGCTCGATGCCTTCGGATTCCCTGATCTGGTCGGGAAGCGGATCCGGCACGTCTCCGAGGGCGTCGAGTGCGAGTTCGACTGCGCGCTGCAGGGTCCACGTCGGCAGCTGCGACGTGGCCGGATAGATCGGCACGGGCGTCTCCGACCATGCCTTCGCGGCCGCCTCGTCGAGCTGGTCGCCGCCGGGAGCATCCTCGCGATTCTCGAAGAGCTCGTACTCGGGATGCTGCAGCTGCAGCTGATTGCGATACTCACTCACCTTGCCCGCGAACAGTCCGCGTTTGCCCGGCAAGAGCTCACGCCCTCGCCACTGCTGGTTGAAGAAGGTGAGGGTCAGGGTGCCCGTGCCGTCGGTGATGCGCACCTCGAGCAATTTGCCGTTGCGGCGCTGCATCTGGCGCTCGCGCACGTCGAGCACCTGCGCCACCACTGCGATCGGCTCGCCCACCGGCAGGTCGTTCAACGGAGTCAGTTCACCCCGGCGAGAGTACCGCCGCGGAAAGTGATAGAGCAGGTCGCCGACGGTGCGCATGCCGAATGCCCGCTCGAGCGGCTTCGCAGTTCGGTCGCCCACGACTCCGACGAGAGGCGTGTCGAGGGTCGCGCGAGTCATGCACCCAGCGTATCGCCGACCGCCGACGCGCTACGCTCGAACCTGTGACGAGAATCATCTCCGGAGCAGCCGGTTCCCTGCGTCTCGAGGTTCCGAAGTCGGGCACGCGCCCGACGAGCGACCGCGTGCGCGAGGCGATCTTCTCCACACTGACGTCGTGGGACCTCATCGAGGGGGTGCGGGTGCTCGATCTCTACGCCGGATCCGGCGCGCTCGGGCTCGAAGCGGCAAGCCGCGGCGCCGCGACCGTCACACTCGTCGAGAAGCACCCGCAGGCCGCTGAGATCGCGAAGCGCAACACGCGCACGGTACTCGGCGCATTCTCGCGGGCGTCCACTGCAGCGCCTCGAATCGATGTCGTGCGCCAGTCGGTGCAGACGTTTCTGGCTTCCGAGGGCGAGCGATCCGTGACCCCGACGTGGGACGTGGTGATGATCGATCCGCCCTACGACCATTCGGAGACGGAGATCTCCGACGTACTCAACGCGCTCGCGCCGCTGCTCGCCCAGGGAGCCGCGGTGCTCGTCGAACGCAGCACGCGCACGCCGGAACCGACCTGGCCCTCAGGCATTCAGCCCATTCGCGAGAAGCGCTACGGCGAGACCGCACTGTGGTGGGCGGAGCCCGCGCTGTAGCGAACTCACCGGTCGGGGCATCGCCTCCCGCAGGCGATCCCGCTCCGCTCGGGCGCGGGCTCCGCATGGGCACCGTGCAACGAGGCATTCGCTGCGCGACGCCGGACGTCGCCACGAGCGTCTGAATCAGTGGGGAATCACGGGCCGGGAAACCGGAACGGGCCCGGGATCTCGCGATCCCGGGCCCGTTCACCGGACTTCGCCGACGCTCAGGAGCGCGGCAGGAGGGTGTACTTCGACGAGAGGAACTCGTGGATGCCCTCGAACCCGCCCTCACGGCCGATGCCCGACTGCTTCACGCCGCCGAAGGGCGCCGCAGCGTTCGAGACGAGGCCGGTGTTCAGGCCCATCATGCCGGTTTCGAGCTTCTCGATCATGCGGTGACCGCGACCGATGTTCTCGGTGAACACGTAGCTCACGAGACCGTACTCGGTGTTGTTGGCGATCTCGATCGCCTCCTCCTCCGTGGAGAAGCGGATGATGCCGAGTACCGGCCCGAAGATCTCCTCGCGCATGATCGCAGCCTGCGGGCTGATGTGGTCGATCACCGTGGGCTGGAAGAAGTGTCCCGGCCCATCGACGGCTTCGCCGCCGGTGACGATCTTCGCCCCGGTCTCCACGGCGTCCGCGACGAGACGCGCCGTGTTCGTCACGGCCTTCTCCTCGACGAGCGCGCCGATGTCGTTGCCCTCGTCCGCACCGCGCCCGATGGTCATCGCGGCGACTTTCTCGCCGACGCGACGCGCGAACTCGTCGGCGACGGACTCGTGCACGATGATGCGGTTCGCGGCGGTGCAGGCCTGGCCGATGTTGCGGAACTTCGCGAGCATCGCCCCTTCGACGGCCTTATCGAGATCCGCATCCTCGAAGACGATGAACGGGGCGTTGCCGCCGAGCTCCATCGAGGTGCGCAGCACGTTCTGCGCCGCTGCCTGGAGCAGCTTCACACCGACCGGCGTCGAACCGGTGAAGGAGAGCTTGCGCAGACGCGGATCGGAGAGCAGGGCGCTCGACTGAGCGCTCGACTTCGAGGTGGCGACCACGTTCACGACGCCCGCCGGAAGGCCGGCCTCTTCGAGGAGCTGTGCGAAGAAGATCGTCGTCAGCGGGGTGAGCGCCGCCGGCTTGATGACGACCGTGCAGCCCGCGGCAAGCGCGGGAGCGATCTTGCGGGTGGCCATCGCGAGCGGGAAGTTCCAGGGCGTGATGAAGTAGCAGGGGCCGACCGGCATCTGCGAGACGATCATCGTGCCGGTGCCCTCGGGGTTCTGGCGGTAGTCGCCCGGAACCCGCACGGCCTCTTCCGAGAACCAGCGGAGGAACTCGCCGCCGTAGACGACCTCGCCGCGAGCTTCGGCGATGGGCTTGCCCATCTCCATGCTCATGAGAAGCGCGAACTCCTCCTTGCGCTCCATCAGCAGGTCGAATGCGCGACGCAGAATGTTCGAGCGTTCGCGACTCGAGGTCGCCGCCCACTCGGCCTGAGCATCGACGGCGGCGTCGAGCGCGCGAACCGCGTCCTCGACCGTCGCGTCGGCGATCGACTTGATGACGGCGCCGGTGGCCGGGTCGTGCACATCGAGCGTCGCACCGGAGGTCGACGGCTCCCAGGTGCCGCCGATGCCGAGGCCGGAGGCGACACGGTCGAGCAGATCCTGCTCGTTGGGCTTCAAAGCCATATTCGGTGTCCTTTCAGAGAATTCTGGATCGGAGTGTGCGCGCGTCAGTTCGCTGCGAGAGCATCGGCGACGACCTGCAGGCCTTCGCGCAGCAGCTCGTCGGAGATCGAGAGCGGCGGAAGGAAGCGGATGACGTTTCCGAAGGTGCCGCAGGTGAGCACGACCACTGCCTGCTCTCCTGCCGCCTTGGCGATCGCGCCGGTGAGCGCGGCTGCGGGCTTCTGCGAACCCGACTCGACGAGCTCGATGGCCTTCATCGCACCGCGTCCGCGGATGTCGCCGATGCGGTCATCGGACTTCTGCAGTTCGCCGAAGAAGTCGTCGATGATCGCGCCGATCTCGCGGGCGCGCTCGGTGAGGTTCTCGCGCTCGTAGGTGTCGATCGTCGCGAGTGCCGCGGCGCAGGCGATCGGGCTGCCGGCGTAGGTGCCGCCGAGGCCGCCCGCGTGCGCCGAATCCATGATCTCGGCGCGGCCGGTCACAGCCGACAGCGGCAGGCCGCCGGCGATGCCCTTCGCCGTGGTGACGAGATCGGGCACGACGCCTTCGTGGTTCGCGGCGAAGAGGTCGCCGGTGCGGGCGAAGCCGGTCTGCACCTCGTCGAGGATGAAGACGACGTTGTTCGCGGTCGCCCACTCCTGCAGCGCGGGAAGGAATCCCTCGGCCGGAGCGATGAAACCGCCCTCGCCCTGGATGGGCTCGATGATGATCGCGGCGAGGTTGCCGGCACCGACCTGCTTCTCGATCTGGCTCAGCGCGACCGACGCGGCGTCGGCGCCCGAGAGGCCGTCACGGAACGGGTACGACGTCGGCACGCGGTACACCTCTGGAGCGAACGGACCGAAGCCGTCCTTGTACGGGATGTTCTTCGCGGTCATGCCCATGGTCAGGTTGGTGCGACCGTGGTACGCGTGATCGAAGACGACGACGGCGTTCTTCTTCGTGTAGTGGCGCGCGATCTTGATCGCGTTCTCGACGGCTTCTGCGCCCGAGTTGAAGAGTGCTGAGCGCTTCTCATGGTCGCCAGGGGTCACTTCGTTGAGCTTCTCGGCCACTGCGACGTACCCCTCGTAGGGGGTCACGGTGAAGCAGGTGTGCGTGAACTGCTGGACCTGGTTGGTCACGGCTTCGACGACGGCGGGCGCCGAGTTGCCGACGCCGGTCACGGCGATTCCGGAGCCGAGGTCGATCAGGGAGTTTCCGTCGACGTCAACCATGACGCCGCCGCCCGCTGCGACGATGGAAACGGGCAGTGCGACGCCGACGCCGGAGGCGACTGCCGCGTTCTTGCGTGCGAGCAGCTCCTGCGACTTGGGGCCGGGGATGCTGGTGACGAGCTTGCGCTCCTGCGGAAGCGAGGGACCGCCGGTGACTGCTGTCATGACTGATTCTCCTTATGAGTCTCGAGAGAACCCGCGTCCACGGGTTCAGGGTGATTCGGGAACAGCCTACGGCCTGCACCTCGTTTCCCGATCTGCCAGAATGGAGTTCAAGCCCCGTAAGTTTCGCCACTCCGGCAGGGGCGGATGCGGAGCAGCCATGGAAATCACGCCCCAATCGAATTCCGGTGCGCGCACCGCGCCCACCCTCCCGGTGTCTGTGCAAGCGGTGCAGGGGCCGACCATCGAGTTGGGCGAGCTGCTGCACCAGTACCAGCTGGAGCTCGCGCTCATCGCGGGAGCGAGCCGCGCAGCCTCGAGTCGTCCCGTGCAGTGGGTGCACGTCAGCGAGCTCGAGGACCCCGCGCCATTCCTGACGCCGCGAACCGTGCTGCTCACGACCGGCGCACGCTTCGGCTCGATGCGCACCGATGCCGACGCGGGCGACTACGTCCAGCGCCTCATCGACGCCGGCGTGACGGCACTCGGCGTCGCCGTCGGGCTGCACTGGGACCGGGTGCCGGCACTCGTGGTGTCGGCCTGCGACCGACTCGACCTGCCACTCTTCAGGGTGCCGTACGACACCGCGTTCATCGAGATCGTGCAGACGGCCGCCCGCCTCCTCGAGGCGAAGACCCGGGATCGCGACATCTGGTCACTCGAGTCGCAGCGAGCCGTCGCAAACGCGTCCCTGCATCGCGACGGCCTGGGCGCAGCCGTGCGAGAAGCCGCGTCACGACTCGGGCACTGGGTCTGCGTCACCGATCGCTTCGGGCGGGTCGTCGAATTCGCGCCCGAGCGCGCGCGGCCCGATCTCCCGGTCGAATGGGTGCGCCGGGAAGCCCGCCGGCTCATCGAGCGCGGGGTGAGCGCCGGGCGCATCGAAACGGAATCCGGCACGGGAATGCAGCTCCAAGCACTGGGCCGCCAGGGGCATGTGCTCGGCGTGCTCGCCATCGAAGAACGCGGAGTGCCAGACATCGCCGAACGTGCCTTGCACGGGCTCGTCGCCGCCCTCGCCACCGTCCAGCTGGAGCACCGCAGCGGGATCCGCTCGGCGCAGGCGGTGCTCCGCGATGCCATCGTCGAACTGCTGCTCGCCGAGCAGCTTCCCCTGGCCGAACGCCTCTCGAGCGATGCGCTGACGCGGTTTCCTCGTGGACCCGTCGTCGTGGTGCGATATGCGATGCCGGATCGCCTCGACCCGACCTTCGCGGAGGATCTGCAGTCGCTCGACGCCGGAAGCCCCGGCCTCTTCACGGCGACGACGCACGCGGCTCCGCTCATCGTGGCAGAGTCCCGCCATCTTCCCGCGATCCGGCGCCTCTTCACCGCACACGGGCTCGGAGCCGGCATCTCCGACCGCGTCGCCCTCGAGGATCTGCGCGAGGGGTTGGTGCAGGCGGAACTCGCGCTCGAACGCTCTGCGACGACCGCCGCACGTGCACCGGTCGAGTATTCGCCCGCCACTCACGAGGGCGTGATCCACCTGCTCGACGGGCTCCCAGAGGCGAAGCAGCGAGCGGAACTGCTGCTCGCTCCCGTGCGGCATCACGATGCGCGGCACGACGATCGCATCGAGGAGGCCTTGACCGGCTGGCTCGCCCACCATGGGCAGACGAGCGCCGCGTCCACCGAACTCGGGGTGCACCGCCATACGCTCCGCTCTCGCGTGCAGACGGCAGCCCAGCTTCTGCAGGTCGACCTGGACTCCCCCGATACGCGCGCGGAGTTGTGGGCGGCGCTCCGTCTGACCACGCCTCCCGAGAGAATGCTCGTCGAGCAGAAGGTTCGCTGCACTTGATCCTGGCGGGTGCTCATCGAGAAATGCAGCTCGCCGACCCGACACTCGCGCCCACCCGGGAGCTACTTCGACCACCCAGAATCAGTACCTCGCGCTTCCAGGGCGGTCCCGCGCCGGCCTCGATGACTGTTGCCGATGGTCCGCCGACGACGCACGCCCTGCGCTGAACGGTCTCATCTGGGCATCGAGCCGAGAACCCCTCTCAGGGCTCTAATGATTCATCCCGAAGGGGCTCACTCCGACGGCCAGATCCAGGTCCCGAACGAAAGGCTCGCCCGTCCGTGAGAACGTTGTCGCGTCCGAACACGTTCCCCTTCCGGAGGATTCAGGATTCTGCCGTGTACTCGGGCTTCGGGCTCGTGGCGCTCATCGTGTCCAGCGCCCTGTTCGGCGCATTGCGTCTCCGAAGTATCGCCGAGTGGCCGCTACTTCTGAACTACGGCTTTGTTGGACTGCTGCTCGGAGCGCTGTACCTGCTCTCGCAACAAAACATCTTGGCTCCTATTTCGGTGCACATCGCATGGAACACGACGGGGTTCGTATCGAGTGTGTTTCTCGGTTGACTCGCTGGATCGCTGAGCTTCGCCGAATGTCACGCAGTACCTGGATACTGCACGGTGTAGGGGTCCCAGCCGCGCGAGATGAGCGCTGTGCCATCGAGCGACAGCCTCCCGGCGCCCTGTCCGATGTCCATGTTTGCCGAGACTGGCTCTGCTTCGACCGAGGGTCCTGAGTTGGGCGCCTCTACCACAGCCCCGATGGGCCGGAACCCGGCGGGCAGCGCGACGTCGGCGGGGAAGGTCGCGAGCAGACCGTGATCCTCGCCGCCGTGCAGCATCGCTTCGACCGGCACCACGACTCCGCTCTGCTCGCCGAAGCCGCGTTCGAGCAGCGCCGAGGTGAAGCCGATCTGCACGTCGCTCGCCCGAGCCAGGCGCTCACTGTCGATCGAGAGAGCGTCGGAGACGTCCATCATGGCCGTTGCCCCGCCCTGTGCCGCTGCGATGCCGAGCGGTATGGGAGGCGCCGGCGCGAGTTGCGCGGCGAGGACCTCCGGATGCGCGGCCCAGAGCCCGGGGACGGCATCCGCACTCGCGGTGCCATCGGACGCGAGGCCCTCCGCGAAGAGCAGCGAGAGACCGAGCCCTGCGAGCCCCAACTCCCCCGCATACGCCACGACGTCGCCCGCGCGGGCGCCGGAACGCAGCACCGGCGCCCGCCCTTCGAGGTCGCCGAGCGCCGTGACCGCGGCAGTCACCACCGGCGCTCTCCCCAGGTCGCCGCCCACCACGCCGCACCCCGGCGCCAGCGCACGACACGCAGCGTCGAGACCCTCCGCGATTCGCTCGAGGAGATGCACGGGAGTATCGAGCGGCACTGCGAGGGCGACGGTCAGTGCGGTCGGACGCGCGCCCATGGCGGCAACGTCGGAGAGGTTCGTCGCCGCCAACTTCCAGCCGAGTTCGAAGCCGTCATGCCAGGCGAGGCGGAAATCGGGGCCCTCGATCATGGTGTCGGTCGTCACGACGATGTCGCCCTCGTGCCGCAGCACCGCGCAGTCGTCGCCCGGGCCCAGCTCAACGGCGCTCGCCTCTGAGAGCTGCGCGAGTACGCGCGCGAGCACGCCGGACTCCCCCAGTTCTCCGACCGTGGGCGCGAACGTCTCTCGTGGTTCCACGTTCCTACGCTACCGTCGCTCCCGCGTCCACGCCTCGCCACCGCGCCCGGCACTCGACCAGGCCCCGGCGAGTAGGCTGGAACGGTGAAGTTTCGGGCCCTCAAGATCGTCGCACTCTCAGCAGTACTCGCGAGTACCGCGACCCTCCTGTCGGCATGCGCTCCCATCGTGCCGATGGACGCTGCGGAGGACGCGAATAATCCGGCGTGCGCCAATGTGATCGTGCGGCTGCCCGACATCGTCGCCGGGGAGGAACGGCGCTACACGAACGCGCAGGCGACCGGCGCTTGGGGTGACGGCGCCGTGCAACTCGTGTGCGGTGTCGAGCCGAGCGGACCGACCACGGACACGTGCGTGAACGTTAACGGCGTCGATTGGGTGATCGACGACTCAGCCGCTCCCATCTATCGCTTCGAGCCGTACGGTCGAACGCCCGGCCTCGCGGTCTTCGTCGACTCCGAGCAGGTGAGCGGCACCGAAACGACGGTTGACCTCAATGCGGTCGTGCAGCAGCTCCCGCAAGAGCGCGAGTGCACCACGCTCTCCGACACGTTCGACGTCCCCGGAGCGAAGCAGTGACGACGCACCCGTAACGTCGAGGCAGCTCAGTACGCCGGGCGGCGCTCGATCGCGAGCTCGATGAGCTCCGTGATGAGCTCGGTGTAGCTCAGGCCCGATGCTTCCCAGAGACGGGGGTACATCGAGATCGGCGTGAAACCGGGAAGCGTGTTGATCTCGTTGAGCACCGGACCGTTCTCCGTCAAGAAGAAGTCGACCCGCGCAAGCCCGGCGCACTGGGCGATCTCGAACGCGAGGACAGCGTCGCGTTGCAGCGCCGCGAACTCCGCTTCGCTCACCTCGGCGGGCAGGTCCAGGCGCACGCCTGAACCGTCCAGGTACTTCGACGCGAAGTCGTAGAAGCCGCCGCCGGAGATCACGATCTCGCCGATCACGGTGCTCGTTCGCGGGCGAGCGTCGCGGCGGCCCTCGAGCACTGCGATCTCGACCTCGCGGCCGACGACGCCGGATTCGACGAGCACGGTGCGATCCTCGGCGAACGCGACTTCCAGCGCCGCGGGCAGCTCCGCCGGCGCGGCGACCTTGCTGACGCCAACGCTCGATCCCGCCCTGGCGGGCTTTACGAAGAGCGGGTACGTCAGGTCAGCGTCGAGCCGGGAGACCAATGCGGGGTCGGCGTCGAGCTGAGAACGCGTCACCGTGTTCCACGGCGCTACGGCGATGCCCGCATCTGCCAGTACGGTCTTGACCGCGTGCTTGTCCATGCACAGGGCCGAGCCCAGCACGCCGCTCCCCACGTAGGGCAGATCCACGAGATCGAGCATGCCCTGCACGGTGCCGTCTTCGCCGTAGGGGCCGTGCAGCATCGGCAGCACTGCGTCAGCACTCCCGAGCTCTCGGACTCGCCCCGAAGGGTCGATCACGCTGATGAGACGGGTGGCGGTCGACGCCGGCCACAGCACGCGGGTGCCGTTGTCGGCGACTTCGGGAAGCGCTGCTGCGTCGAGCCGGTAATCGTCGAGATCCGATTCTTCCATCAGCACGGTGGCGCCCTGCTGAGTGATTCCCACGGGAATCACGTCGAACTTCGCACGGTCGATCGCGCGGAGCACACCCGCTGCGGTCACACAGCTGATGCCGTGCTCGCTCGACCGACCGCCGAACAGCAGCACCACCGTGCGCTTCGACGGGGCATCTTCTCGGAGTGCGTTGGCAGTCACCCGCGTGTTCCCTTCATACGGTCGAACAGTCGTTTCAGTCGACCGATCTGGGGCGATCCCAAGCTGAGTTCCGCTTGCGGCACGTCGTCTTCGGTGGCGAGGTGCGGGCCGAGGTACTTGGGCTGCATCTTGCCGCTGAGCACCATCTGCACCTGCTCGACGATCGGCATGACGATTCCGCGTTCCCGAGCGAGTTCGAGCACGGGCGGCACCGACGTGATGCCTTCGGCGACCTGCTGCATCTGCTCGCGGGTCTCCTCCTGCGTGTACCCCTGACCGATGAGGCGGCCTGCGGTGTTGTTGCGGGAGAGCGGCGACTGGCAGGTGGCGATGAGATCGCCGAGGCCCGCGAGACCGGAGAGGGTCGCGGGATCGGCGCCTGAGGCTACCGAGAACTCCGTCATCTCGGCGAGCCCGCGAGTGATGATCGCGGCCTTCGTGTTCTCGCCATAGCCGACGCCGTCCACGATGCCGATGGCGAGCGCGATGAGGTTCTTCAGCACGCCGCCGAGTTCCGTTCCGATGACGTCAGTATTCACGTACGTTCGGAAGTACGGCGCGTTCGCAGCCATCGCCACTTCTTGAGCGACGCCGAGGTCCACGCACGAAGCCACGGCTCCAGTCGGCTGTTCTTTCGCGATCTCGAGGGCGATGTTGGGGCCCGATACCACCGCGATGCGCTCGGGTCCGAGATCGAGCGTGTCGGCGATCACCTCCGACATCCGCATGGTCGTCGTCTTCTCGACGCCTTTCACCAGGCTCACGAGCACGGACCGTCGATCGAGATACGGTTCGAGGTCGATGAGATTCTGACGCAGCGTCTGGCTCGGGACGGCGAGGAAGACGAGTCGTGCCCCCTGCAGCGCCGTGGCCAGATCGTCCGTCGCCGTGAGCGTCTTCGGCAGATTCACGCCAGGCAGATACTGACTGTTGCGGCGCGCGACCTGGATCTCATTTGCGATCTCGGGGCGACGCGCCCACATCGTGACGTCGCACCCCGCGTCGGCGAGCACCTTGGCGAAGGTGGTTCCCCAGCTCCCCGCGCCGATGACCGCGACCCTTCGGCCCCGATTGCGATCACTGTGGACCGATCCCGCTGCTGCGGATCGAGTAGTCAAAAGCGCCCCGTTTCGCTCTGCTGGTGCTTGCTCGGATCCCAGCGCTCAGCCGGCGGCTGTTCGCCTCGGAGCCCGGCGAGGAGCGCCGTGATGGCGTCCATCAGCTCCCGCGTCGCCTCGTTGATGGTTCGCTGATCGACCGGTTTGCCCGCGTAGCGACTGAGATCGAGCGGTTCGCCGATGGCGACCTCGATCGTCTTGCGCGGAAACGGGTGCAGTCGCTTCGCATAGCGCGGCATCAGCCGATGCGTGCCCCAGTGGGCCACCGGGATCAGTGGGATCCCCGCTTCGAGTGCGAGTCTCACGGCACCGCTCTTGCCCCGCATCGGCCACAGGTCGGGATCACGGGTCAGCGTGCCCTCCGGGTACACGATCACACCGTCCTGCCGTTCGATGATCTGCGAGGCCGCGCTCATGGGGTTGCCGTCGCGGCTCGCGGAGCGGGCGACACCGTCGCGCTGCACCGGCACCTGACCGGACGCCCGCATGAGCCACCCGAGGACGGGCACTGTGAAGAGGCTGGCCTTCGCCATGAAGCGTGGCAAGCGGCCGAGATGCCATACAGCGGCCCCCACCGCGATCGGGTCGACTTCGCTGTAGTGATTCGGGGCGAGGATGAAGGGCCCGCGCTCAGGAAGCTTCGACTGCGGGGTGAAACGGTACCGCACCATGAGCGACCAGAACGGCAGGATCATGAGCGCCAGCACCCAGAACGCCGAGGGCCGACGCTTCTCAGGCGACAGTCGGCTCCGGAACTTCACGGTGTCAGTCATAGGTCCATTATCTCGAATGCGGCGGTTGCCCAGTGGCATACGCCCCGGGCAACCGCCGCATTCGCAGGAGAGTTTCTGCGCTCAGCTCTCGTAGACGAAATCAGCGCCGAGCAGATGCAGCTTCTCGATGAAGTTCTCGTACCCGCGCGAGATGATGCCGAGGTTCGTGACCTTCGACTGGCCCTCCGCGGTCAGCGCAGCGATGAGGTGGCTGAAGCCGCCGCGCAGGTCGGGCACCTCGATATCGGCTCCGTGGAGCGGCGTCGGTCCGGTGATGACGGCGGCCTGCTCGAACTCCCGTCGCTTCACTCGACGAGTCGCGTCGTGCAGGCCCTCCTTGTACACCACGATGTCGGCCCCCATCTTGACGAGGGCGTCGGTGAATCCGAAACGGTTCTCGTACACCGTCTCGTGGATGGTCGACTGGCCCTCGGCCTGCGTGAGCGCCACGACGAGCGGCTGCTGCCAGTCCGTCATGAATCCCGGGTGCACATCGGTCTCGATGGTGACCGGCTTGAGCGCACCACCCGGGTGCCAGAAGCGGATGCCGTCGTCGTGCACGTCGAAGTCGCCGCCGACCTTGCGGAAGACGTTGAGGAAGGTCATCATCTCTTCCTGCTCGACGCCGCCGACGAACACGTCACCCTTCGTCGCCAGGGCTGCTGCAGCCCAGCTGGCGGCCTCGTTCCGGTCGAAGATGGCCCGGTGATCGTACCCGCGGAGCTCCGGTACCCCCTCGATGAAGATCACCCGGTTGGGCTCCATCGAGATGATCGCGCCCATCTTCTGCAGGATGCAGATGAGATCGACGATCTCCGGCTCGATCGCCGCATTGCGCAGCTCCGTCTGCCCTTCGGCGAGGACGGCCGTCAGCAGCACCTGCTCCGTCGCTCCGACGGAGGGGTACGGCAGCTCGATGTTGGCTCCCTTGAGACCGTCGGGCGCGGTGAGGCTGATGCCGCTCGGCAGCTTCTCGATGACGGCGCCGAAGTTGCGCAGCGCATCGAGGTGGAAGTCGATCGGGCGATCGCCGATCCGGCATCCGCCGAGATCGGGGATGAACGCCTCACCGAGGCGGTGCAGCAGCGGTCCGCAGAAGAGGATCGGAATGCGCGACGAGCCCGCGTGCGCATCGATGTCGGCCTGGTGGGCCACCTCGACGTTCGACGGGTCCAGGCGCCACTCGCCGCCCTGCTCGCCGCGCGTGATGAGCACACCGTGGAGGGCGAGCAGCCCGGCCACGACGCGCACGTCGGAGATGTTGGGGACGTTGCGCAGCACGCTCGGCGTCTTGCCGAGCAGTGCGGCGACCATCGCCTTCGTCGCGAGGTTCTTCGCGCCGCGCACCTCGATGCGGCCCTTCAGCGGGCGGCCGCCGTTGATGATGATCTCGTCAGAGGTCAGGCCCACACGGGCGCCCGCCTTCTGCGCGTCGAGCTTGCGCCCGGCGGCTTCCGATTCTTCCGTCGACACGGCGGCCGCCTCCTCGGGCGCCTCCGCTTCCGTCTCCAGCTGGGCCTCGTTCACGGTGTGCTTGGTCATTCGGCCTCCACGGGGGTCGTTGTCGGCATCCAGTTCGGGCGGTTCGCCTCGAACCTGGTGATGGCGTCCGCGTCGCGGAGCGTCAAGGAGATATCGTCGTGCCCTTCCATCAGGCGCCAACGCGTGTATTCGTCCACTTCGAAGGGAATCGTGAGCGCGCCCGCAGTGATCGTGCAGTCCTCGAGACTCACCGTGACGCTCATTCCGGGATCGGCATCGATCGCGGCCCAGATCTGCTTCACTTCGTCCTCGGTCACCTGAGCCGCGAGCAGCCCCTGCTTCCCCGAGTTGCCGCGGAAGATATCCGCGAAGCGAGGCGAGATGACGACCCTGAAACCGTAGTCGCGAAGCGCCCACACCGCGTGCTCGCGCGACGATCCCGTGCCGAAGTCGGCACCGGCGACGAGGATCTCAGCGCCTTGGAAGGCGGGCTGGTTCAAGACGAAGTTCTCGTCCTGCCGCCAGTGGGAGAACAGCGCGTCTTCGAATCCGGTCTTCGTGACCCGCTTCAAGAACACTGCGGGGATGATCTGATCGGTATCGACGTTCGATCGCTGGAGCGGCGCGGCGATGCCAGTGAAAGTCGTGAACTTCTGCATGGTTCAGGCTCCCGCCTTCTCGGAGACGGGCATGATCGGAATACGGCGACGCACGGGGAGGTCGGAGCCCTCCGGAGCGTTGTGGGAGATGCCCTTCGCGAGGTCATCCTGCAAGTCCCACGGGCTCGACAGCGTGCCTCGGATCGCGGTCGCCGCTGCCACGAGCGGCGAGACCAGATGGGTGCGCCCGCCCTTGCCCTGACGCCCCTCGAAGTTTCGATTCGACGTCGACGCGCATCGTTCGCCCGGCGCCAGCTGGTCCGGGTTCATGCCCAGGCACATCGAGCAGCCGGCGAATCGCCACTCGCCGCCGAACGCCTCGACGATGCGGTCGATCCCCTCGGCTTCGGCCTCGGCGCGCACGCGGGCCGACCCGGGGACCACCATGAGCCGCACGCCCTCGGCCTTCTGCTTGCCCTTGATGATCTCGGCGAAGGTGCGCAGATCGTCGAGACGGCTATTCGTGCACGATCCCATGAAGACGGCGTCGACGGGGATCTCCTTCATCGGCGTCCCCGCCTCGAGATCCATGTATTCGAGCGCGCGCTCGGCGGCGGCGCGCTCGTTGGGATCAGCGATCGCATCGGGATCGGGCACCGATTCGCTGAGCAGCACGCCCTGCCCGGGGTTCGTGCCCCACGTCACAAACGGTTCGAGCGACTCGGCGTCGATGAACACTTCCTTGTCGAAGACGGCGCCCTCATCGGTCGGGAGCGTCTTCCAGTACGCGACCGCGTCGTCCCAATCGGCGCCGCGCGGGGCGTGGGGGCGGCCCTTGACGTACTCGAACGTCGTCTCGTCAGGGGCCACCATGCCCGCACGTGCGCCGGCTTCGATCGACATGTTGCACATCGTCATGCGACCGTCCATCGAGAGACCGCGGATCGCGGACCCGCGGTACTCGAGCACGTAGCCCTGGCCGCCGCCGGTGCCGATCTTCGCGATGACGGCCAGAATGATGTCCTTCGCGGTGACACCCGGACGCAGCTCGCCCTCGACGTTGATCGCCATGGTCTTGAACGGCTTCAGCGGCAGGGTCTGCGTCGCCATGACGTGCTCGACCTCGCTGGTGCCGATGCCGAACGCCAGAGCGCCGAACGCCCCGTGGGTCGAGGTGTGGCTGTCACCGCACACCACGGTGATTCCCGGCATCGACAAACCCAACTGCGGTCCGACGACGTGCACGATGCCCTGTTCGCGGTCGCCGAGGGGGTGCGCCCGCACACCGAACTCGGCGACGTTCTGACGCAGCGTCTCGATCTGGAGACGGCTCGTCGGGTCCTCGATCTGCCGCGTGATGTTGACGGTCGGGGTGTTGTGATCCTCCGTCGCGATCATCAGGTCGACGCGGCGAAGCGGTCGCCCTGCGACGCGCAGACCATCGAACGCCTGCGGACTCGTCACCTCGTGGATGAGGTGGAGATCGATGTAGATGAGATCGGGCTGGCCGTTCTCCCCCTTGACGACGACGTGGTCGTCCCAGAGTTTCTCAGCCAGGGTGCGTGGCCGTGCGGCCGACTCCGACGCAAACTGCTCGCTCATGTGTGCTTCTCTTCCCGGTTCTGTGCACTCAGCACTGTGCTGTTCAACACCGCGCGGCACGAATGTATTTCGCGAGCTTCGACGCGGTGGATCGACCATGCGAGAACTCCGCGACGGGCGGCCGATGGACTAGACCCCGTCGCGGCTGTGAAGAAGCAGAGCCCGCGAACGCATGGCGAGAGTCTATCACCGCGCGATGCGGAGTGCCCGATGCGGCCGAGAAGGTGGCGGCGCCGATGACGAGCCACCACCGCTTTCCTAGTGGCGGTTGGCGCGATCGTGGCCCTGCGACGGCTTCTCCATGGGCTCGGCGGCGCCGAGGTGCAGGTGCTCGCCGCGCGCACGAGCCTCGCGATTCGCCTTGATCACGCTCGCCACTGTGGCCACCAGCATCGCCGCGACGATGAAGCCGAGCGACATCCACGTATTGATCTCGGGCACCGGCACGTGCTCGCCGCCGTTGATGAACGGCAGCTCGTTCTCGTGCAGCGCATGCAGGATCAGTTTCACGCCGATGAACGCCAGGATCGCCGCGATGCCGTACTTGAGGTACTCCAGCCGCTCGAGCAGACCGCCGAGCAGGAAGTACAGCTGCCGGAGGCCCATGAGGGCGAACACATTCGCCGTGAACACGATGAAGGGGCTCTGCGTGATGCCGAAGATTGCGGGAATCGAGTCGAGGGCGAAGAGGAGGTCGGTCACGCCCAACGAGATGAGCACCAGCAGGAAGGGGGTGAACATGCGCTTGCCGTCAACCGTGGTGCGCAGCTTGCCGCCGTCGTAGTGGTCGCTGAAGGGCAGCACCTTCTTGACCTGGCGGATGACCCAGCTCTCGCCCTGCTCGTCGTGCCCGCCCGGCTTCACCTGCTGCCAAGCCGTCCAGATCAGCCACGCGCCGAAGATGAAGAAGATCGCGATGAAGCGTTCGATGATCGCGGCGCCCACCAGGATGAATGCGCCGCGGAAGATCAGTGCGAGCACGATGCCGATCATCAGCGCGCGCTGCTGGTAGGCGCTCGGCACCTTGAAGCTGGCGAGGATCAGCACGAACACGAAGAGGTTGTCGATCGAGAGGCTGTACTCGGTGAGCCAGCCCGCCAAGAACTCCGTGCCGTGCTGCACATCGCCCAGCAGGAAGATAGCGCCGGCGAAGATCAGTGCGAGCAGCACGTAGAAGCCGACCCACAGGCTCGCCTCGCGCATGGAGGGGACGTGGGGACGACGGACGATCAGGGCGAGGTCGATGACGAGGATCACGACGAGCGCGATCATCGAACCGATCTCGAACCAGAGCGGGAGAACTGAAGTCACCGTTGTGTACTTCCTTACGGCTGGGGCGCGGGGCGCACGGCTGGGCCGAAAGTCTCTTCCCGGCGCCCGACTTCCGTCGCATGCGCCGCGCCCGCACCGGCGCCGCTGCGGAGCGACGCGTCTTGACGACACGGGCGAAGTGGAATACTCCCTTTCGCTCCCGCCATCCTAGCCGCGTTGCGGCTCGGCGCCGATCCCTCGGCGCCGATCCCTCGACCCCCGAATCCACATCCGTGCTGCGCTAGCATATGGTGCACTTCATCAGCATGCGGTGCACTCCACCAGCACGAGAGGGCTACCCACGTGAGCAAGCGACCCAGCATCACCGAACGCAGCGCGCAGGCCGGTCCGGGGCCTGCTTCACGCACACTCGCCGCCTTCATCTTCGCGAGCCGCTGGCTCCAGGCGCCGCTGTACCTCGGCCTCATCGTCGCGCAGGCCGTCTACGTCGTGCTCTTCTTCGTCGAGCTCTGGCACCTCGTCGAGAACGTCATCGCCACCGGGCACATCACCGAGACCGACGTGATGCTGAGTGTGCTCGCACTCATCGACATCGTCATGATCGCGAACCTGCTGATCATGGTGATCATCGGAGGCTACGAGACCTTCGTCTCGAAGATCCGCGTCCAAGGGCACCACGATGAGCCCGAATGGCTGTCGCATGTCAACACGAACCTGCTCAAGGTCAAGCTCGCCGTATCGATCATCTCGATCTCCTCGATTCACCTGCTCAAGACATTCATCGAGGTCGGACGGATGGATAACGGCGTCGTGCTCAACGCGGACGGCAGCGTGCTCTACTCGTCGGATGGCGTGATGTGGGAAGTCGCGATCCATCTCGCGTTCATCGTCTCGGCCATCGCGCTCGCGTGGATCGACCGCATGAGCCAGCACCACCCCACCGGCGAGACGGGCGGCCTGAGCGTCGGCAAGATCGAAGCCGGCCTGCGCGGCGACGAACCCCCGGCCGCCGTTCCCGTCGGCGCCCCTGCTCCTGCTCCTGCTCCTGCTCCTGCAGACGCAGGCTTCGTCACGGTTCGCATCCCCGCAGGAACTCGCCTTCCCGAGGGCGCGGAGGTCCTGCCGAACGACCGATAAGGTGGTTCTCGGCCGGTCTCGCCGGCCCACGCGCGAGTGGCGGAATTGGCAGACGCGCTGGATTTAGGTTCCAGTGTCTTCGGACGTGGGGGTTCAAGTCCCCCCTCGCGCACGTACGAGGTTCCTTCGCGGCACGGCCGCGCACGCAGCAGCGGGGTCACTGTTCGTGCGTGTCGGACATGTGACACCCATGAACAGTGACCCCGCTCGCAGATTTGGGGAGCTGCGGCTACTCGGCCCGGCGGCGACGCGTGTGCAGCACCGTGACCGCGCCTCCGACGAGCATCATCGCGAGCGCCGCTGTCGTCGCGGCAATCACGGGAGCGCCGCCCGTCTCAGCGAGCTTCGCCGCCGCGGGTGGCGCCTGAGCGGCTGAGGGAGTCGCTCCGGCCCCGGAGTTGCCGCCGGCTGCGGTGCCAACGGCCTCGCCCGGTCCACCGGCGCCACTGCCACCCGCGCCGACCCCGGCACCGCCATCAGCACGTGCGTCGGCTTCGATCTGCACCTCGGTGGCGCCGACCTCGACGCCGTTCCAGAGCAGGGCGATACGGTGCGCTCCTGTGCCGACTGCCCTTGGAAGCGTCACGGTCGCGGCGAAGGCGCCCGTCTCATCCGTGGATACTTCGGCGAGCTGCACCGGCTCCGACCGCATTTCGAGCGCGTACCCCGTGGTCGACGGCGCGAATCCGCTTCCGCTGACCGTGATCTCGCCGCCCGGGCGCAGATCCCCGCTCACAGCGAGGGCCCCGTGCACAGTTCCGGGGTCCACAGGCGGCTCTTCACCACCGGGCTCCTCTCCGGAGGGCGGCAGCTGCGACTTGTACGCCATCGCGTAGGCGAGCTTGCCGGGCTTCTCGGCTTCGTAGGGCTGCGAGAGCTTGTTCCACTCCCCCTTCGTCTCCGCCTTGCCATCGTTCCATGCCGACAGCACTCCGAGGTCTGCTGCCGTGAACCCACCGGCGATGGGTGCCGCCGGGTCGAGCGCAACCTGCGCTTCGGAGAGCGAGCGGACGGTCGCGAGGTAACTGTCGCGATCATTCGTGTTCCATTCTGAGAGATCGACGGGCTGCGCATCGCGCACCCACGCGCCCCAGTAGAACTCCTGGAACGGGATCGTTCCGGATGCGAAGCCGATGTCGCGCGCGAAGTACAGGAGGCTGCGGTTGGGGTCGTCGGCGAAGTTGCCGAGACCGACCGAGGCGGGCAGATCTGCGGGAGTGATCGGTGCCCCGTCGACCTGCTCGAGCCACGTCCACTGATTGGCGATCATCGTCTGCCAGAACTGCGCGGGCGCCTGGTCGCTCAGGTTCGCCATGACGCGAAGCCGCACGTGCAGGTCGAGGCCGCCATCAGCGGTTTCCGCGAACGAGGTCAGCGTGTGGTGCCCGTCGGTGAGGTACAGGGCGCCCTCGGGCCCGATGACGACGGTCTTCATCTCGGCGATGCTCTGCTCGGTCTCGCCGCCGAGCGGCAGCTCGCAGGTGAAGGACGCCGGGTCGTGCAGTGTCGCGTCGGCATCGGCAGCGACAGCGTCCAATTGCCCGTTGGCCTCGCACCAGTCGCCGAAACGCTTGTTGACGGCGTCCTTCCCGAGTTCCGAGTAGCGACCGAGCTTGTAGTAGACCTCGTCGTATCCGACGGAGGGCTGGGTCGGGTGCACGTCGCCGATGCGCACATCGACCAGGTCTCCGACCTGCGCATCCGCGTAGGACGCAGCGGTGGTGACAGCAGCGGGTTCGGGCTCGTCCAGGGGGTGCGCCGTTGCGGGGCCGATTGAGGCGATGACGAGCGGTGCCGCGAGCAGGGCACCGGCAAGCCCGAGCGCAGCGAGCCGGAGGCGCGAATAGGACTCGGGTGAGGTCGAGGAGATCAGCACGGAAGCCTTCCGATAGGGGTTCGAGACGGCACGTCCGCAGACACCGGGGCGGGCCTCGTTCATCCTCCCGATCGACGATGAACCGCTGGTGGCGCCGACGGATCCGGCACATGAACGGTCTCGAGCCACGAGCCGCGGGTGCGTTTGGGGATCGCGCATCGGGCTGTTAGGGTTCCCCTGATCAGCCCGATCCCGAACCGAAGCGAGGTGAGCCCGATGTCCAGTGACAGTTGCAGTCATCAGCCGGGTCTCGCGCACGCTCCGACGCGTTCCCTCTAGCGGTCGTTCTCGTCGCCCGCCGCGCACGCCCGGCTCCGCACGTTCCATACGTTTCAGGGCGCGCCCGTGCGCCCGCCGAGCGGCGCCAGCGGCGCCCATGCGAGGAGACCCGTCATGACCACTCAGCAGATTCCGATCATCGAAGCCTCGTTCGACGGCATCCTGCAGCATCTCGCTGCAGGCGATCTTCCCGCGCTCACCCGCGATCTCGCCCCCTTCTCCGCTACGGAGCTCGTGCCGCTCTTCGAGCGACTCGATCTGCGGCAGCGCGCCGTGCTCTTCAGGCTGCTCTCCAAGCAGCGCGCAATGGAGCTCTTCGAGGCGCTGCCGCCCTCATTGCAGGGTGATCTGCTCGCCGGGTTGCAGAACACCGAGGTGAGTCGGCTCTTCACCGAGCTCGACCCCGACGATCGGCTCTGGCTGCTCGACGAGGTGCCGTCGGTGCTCGCGACCCAGATGCTGCGCGGCTTGCCCGAGCAGGATCGCCTGCAGACCGCCGAGCTGCTCGGGTATCCGCAGGGCAGCGTGGGCCGGCGCATGACGCCCGAGTACGTATCGACTCGCGCTTCGCTGACCGTCGCTGAAACGCTCGAACGTGTTCGCGCCCACCTCTCGGACGCCGAGACGGTGTATACGATTCCGGTGCTCGACGGCACGCGGGTCGTGGTCGGCATCATCAGCCTGCGCGAGCTGCTGGCCGCGAGCCCCGACGACTTCGTCGCCGACTTAATGCAGCCGGCGCACACG
The DNA here is from genome assembly GCF_037145595.1 of Leucobacter sp. USHLN154. Lineage (NCBI taxonomy): Bacteria > Bacillati > Actinomycetota > Actinomycetes > Micrococcales > Microbacteriaceae > Leucobacter > Leucobacter sp. USHLN154. The sequence continues at coordinate 787,459 of NZ_JBBCXF010000001.1, read as the reverse complement.
GCCGTCGCGACCGAGTCGGATGAGTACGCCGCACGTCGATGCGCGGATCTTTCCCTGCTGGCGCTGCCGATCGTCGACAGCGAGGAGCGGCTGGTCGGCATGCTGACGATCGACGACGCGATCCGGATCATCGAACACGTCGAGAACGAGGACGCGGCGCGTCAGGGCGGCTCCGAGCCGCTGCGGCGCCCGTACCTGTCCACGCCGGTGCGCACGCTCGTGCGCTCTCGCGTGGTGTGGCTGCTCGTCCTGGCCGTCGGCGCCACACTCACCGTTCAGGTGCTCGAGATCTTCGAGGCGACGATCGAACAGGTCACCGTGCTCGCGCTCTTCGTGCCGCTCCTCATCGGAACCGGAGGCAACACGGGCAATCAGGCCGCGACCACCGTCACACGCGCGCTTGCGCTGGGAGACGTGCGCCCGCGCGACATTCTCCGCGTGCTCGCGCGCGAGTTCCGCACGGGGGCACTGCTCGGCCTGCTGCTGGGCTCGCTCGGATTCGGAATCGCCTGGGCGTTCTACTCCGTTCAGATCGGCACAGTGATCGGGCTCACCCTGCTCGCGGTCTGCACGGTCGCCGCGGTGGTGGGCGGCTGCATGCCGCTGCTCGCCCGGACGGTGCGCGTCGACCCAGCCGTCTTCTCGAACCCGTTCATCTCGACATTCGTCGATGCGACCGGCCTCCTCGTCTACTTCGGGATCGCCTCCGCCGTGCTCGGCCTCTAACCGCCGTCGGGGCCAGCAGGATCGCCGAGCCCCCGCGCTCGCGCCGAGCCCCTCCGCGCTCGACGAGCCCCAGCCCGCTGTACGCGCCTCCCTTGGGGGTTCGGCGTGCGGGCAGGGGCTCGACGAGGGGTTGCGGCGCTACCAGCCTTCGGTGAGCACCCGGTCGAGGGCTGCGAGCACGGCGTCAGCGCTCTCCTCGGTGAGGCAGAGCGGCGGCTTCACCTTCAGCACGTTCGAACGCTCGGAGGTCGTGAGGACGATCACGCCGAGTTCTCTGAGCCGCTCGCAGATCGCGGCCGCCTCGGCTGTGGCGGGCTCCAGCGTTTCGCGATCGCGCACGAGTTCCACGCCGAGATACAGCCCCTCGCCGTGGATCGGCCCGACGATCTCGTGGCGTTCCGCGAGTGCGCGGAAGCCGTCGGCGAGTCGCCCGCCGACCCGGAGCGCGTTCTGCTGCAAGCCCTCCTGCTCCATGGCGTCGAGTACCGCGATGCCCACTCGGCAGCTCAGCGGATTCCCGCCCGCCGACGAGAAGAACTGGCCCTGCATCGCGAGCGCATCGGCGATGCGCTTCGACGTGATGACTCCCCCGATCGGAAATCCGTTTCCCATCGGCTTCGCGATCGTGACGATATCGGGCAGCACGCTGGATTGCTCGAAACCCCAGAAGCTCGAACCCATCCGCCCGAACCCGACCTGCACTTCATCGGCGATGCAGAGTCCGCCCGCAGCGCGCACACGAGCGTAGACGTCGGCGAGGTACCCGTCGGGCAGCAGCACCCCGCCCGCGTTGCCCAGCACCGATTCGCAAATGAAGGCGGCCACGTCGCGCCCCTCGTCCGCGAGTCGCTGCAGGTCGGCGCCGAGATCGGCCGCGTACTTCGCACCGGTGCCCGCACCTCGGTAGGTTCCTCGAAAGCGGTTCGGGACGTCCGCGACGTGCACCCAGTCCGGTCGATTCTCGAGCGCGTGCGGGTTGTCGTACGCGCTCGTGGTCACCGCATCGGATGCCATGGTCCACCCGTGATAGGCCTCCCGCAACGCCACGATGGTGTTTCGCCCGGTCGCCGCCTGCGCCAGGCGCAACGCGAGATCGACCGCTTCCGAGCCGCTGTTCACGAGGAGCACCGTGTCGAGAGCCGAGCCTTCGGGCAGGAGTGCGAGCAGTCGCTCGCTGTACTCCGCGAGCTCCCGGTAGAGGAAGCGCGAGTTCGTGTTGAGTCGCCGGATCTGCCGATTGACCGCGTCGGCGACGCCCGGATGCCCGTGCCCCAGCCCTGTCACGTTGTTGACCATGTCGATGTACGACCGACCGGTCGTATCGACGAGGTGATGGCGCCAACCGCGCTCGACCTGCATCGGGCGTTCGTAGTACCGCTCCTGTGCGCTCGCGAAGATCTCCGAGCGGCGAGCGAGCTCGTCCGCGGATGCGTCGTGCTGGGCGAGCGATGGGAGGCCGAGCAGCCTCGCGGGATCCTGAGTGAAACGGCGCCACGCCGGAACCCGCTCGGGAGTGACGAGCGGAGCGCATCCTGCTTCCGGCTCGTCGACCGCCAGAATCGGCGCGTCGGCACCGGTCAGCGCGTCGGCGCGGACCAGGGTCACCGAGATCACTCGCGCTCCGGTCGAGCCCTGAACACGGGCGACGGGAGCGCCCGCCGCGACGGGAGCGCCGGGCTCCACCACGGCATCGACTCCGTCGATCGCGAGGTGCCAGCCGCCGGCGAGTTCGAGCAGCACGCCTTGACTCGTCGCAACCGCGACGGACCCGGAGGCCGGCGCCGAGACCCCCAGGGAGTCGCCGGGCGCCAGGTGGATCTCCGTCGCGATGGGCCAGGTCTCGCTCGCTCGCTGCGCATCGACCCGGGTGCGGGTGAGACGGTACACGCCGTACGGGAAGACGGCGCTGCCATGACCCGATTCGAACGCTGCGCGTACGAGCCGCGCTTCAGCATCTGCGTCGAGCCAGGCGCCCGATGCGAGATCATCAGATTCGACGCCAGGATCGAGTACCGCCGCATCACCGCCGAGCTCTGGCAGTAGCGAGCGCAGCGGCGGTGTCGAGACGCGGGCCGGCGCAGCGACCAGCTGCAGACCGCTACCCGCGGCGACTCCCGCGAATCCGAGCGAGGCGAGCACGGACTCCGTCGCTTCGGCGAGCGGTACGGAAGTGGCCGCGTCGAAGATCGCGCGTTCCCCGTCGACGCGCTCGCGTGCGTACTCGTTGTCGCCGTCGATCTCGAGCTGCCGCCAACCGCTCGCGACGAGCAGAGCGGCACGGAGCACGATCAACGGCCATACCGCTCGAGCCTCTGCGACGGCGAGCGGCGCCGCGCGGTGGAATGCGGTGACCGTCTCGAGCACCCGAAGGGGTCGATCCGCTTCGTGATGCAGCAGAGAGCTCGCCGTCACCGCGAGCTCGGCGACGCGCCACCCGTAGGAGAGGTCGCCGAGATCCAGCACAGTCGACGGGTAGACGCGAGTGTCGGCAGCGCGTTCACCCATCACATTGTCATCGGTCAGGTCGCCGTGGATCGCCTGGATCGGCAGCGCGTCGACGAGCGGCTCCAGCGCTTCGTCGGCTGAGGTGGCGGCGAGAACGACGCGATCCCGCAGTTCTTCATCGCTGATCGAGCCGGCGAGGCGCCCAATCTCGTCGAAGGCGACACGCATGTCCCACATGTGGTCGCGATCGAGGCCGGGGTGTTCGAGGCCTGCCAGCGCGTTGGCCGATGCGGCCGACAGCGCCCCGAACGCCTCGAGCACCGGAGAAGCGAAGTAGCCGAGATCGACCATCGGCTCCCCTGCCGCGAATTCGCTCCGGCGCACGGCGAATCCGCGCCAGTGCTGCGTGAGCTCGCCGTCGAGGCCGGGCAGCACCGCGGCCGCTGTCACGCCTGCGGCGCGGTAGGCCCCCAGTGCGGCGTGTTGCGCATCCCGCGCGTCGTCCGCGAAGACGGGGTTGTCGATCCGCAGCACGCTGCGGGAGCCGTCGGCGGCCGTCAACGCGAAATTGCGATCCTGATTGCTTCCGAGCTCGGTAGCGGTCACCTCCAACCCGTAGCATTCGCGTGCAATCGTTCTGGCGTCGGCCTCGGTCACGTCCGGGCGCACCAATCCACTCGCTGAAGCGTTGCTCATCGCGTGGTCTCCATCTCTGATGTCGAAGTGATGTCACTCGTGTGTTGGGTGCCGCGTCGCGACCACCACTGCTGAGCAGCAGCGGCCGCGGTGCACTCGGGCTCGGGCCGTGGGGCCGCACAAGCCGGCGTCGAAGGTATGCGGGATTACTCCGCGAGCGCGCGGATCGCCGGCGCGAGGGCGGTGAAGGCGCGCGTGCGATGGGACTGCGCGTCCTTCTCGGCACCGGTCAGCTCAGCCGCAGATCGGGACTCCCCATCCGGCTGGAAGATCGGGTCGTACCCGAATCCGTGCTCCCCGGTCGGCTGCCGCAGCACCCTGCCGGGCCACACGCCCAGTTCGCAGATGTCGCCGTCGCGAGAGTCGCCCGGCAGCGCGAGCGCCGCTGCGCAGACGAATCCGGCATCGCGGTGGTCGTCTGCGACATCGGTCAGCTGCCAGAGCAGGAGCTCGACGTTCGCGCGGTCGTCGCGCGCCGGCCCGCCCCACCGCGCCGAGAAGATGCCGGGGCTGCCGCCGAGCACATCGACGGCGATGCCGGAGTCGTCGGCGATCGCTGGAAGCCCGGTGCGGGCCGCAGCTGCGCGAGCTTTGATGAACGCGTTCTGCTCGAAGCTCAGGCCGTTCTCCACCGGCTCTGGCCCGTCGTATCCGACGAGTTCGACGCCGGGGATCAGCGGGCCGAGAATGCGGCGGAGTTCTTCGAGCTTGTGCGCATTGTGCGAGGCGAGTACCACGGTGGTCATGGTCGGCGCGCCTCCGCCAGGGCTGCTCGCTGCAGCTCGGCCAGCTCGGTCGTGCTCACGAGCGCGAGGTCGAGCAGCGCGTCGAGTTCGGCACGGTTGAACGGAGCACCCTCGGCGGTGCCCTGCACCTCGACGAAGTCGCCGGAACCGGTCACGACGACGTTCATGTCGGTCTCGGCGCGCGAATCCTCGACGTAGGCGAGGTCGCTCAGCGGCACGCCGCCCACGATGCCGACCGAGATCGCAGCGACGCTGTCCGTGAGCGGCTTCGCCTTCTTCGCGATGAACCCTCGCTCACGAGCCCACTCCAGCGCGTCGACGAGCGCGACGTACGCGCCGGTGATCGAGGCGGTGCGCGTTCCGCCGTCGGCCTGCAGCACGTCGCAGTCGATGACGATGGTGTTCTCCCCCAGCGCTTTCGTATCGATGACGGCGCGGAGGCTGCGACCGATGAGACGCGAGATCTCGTGGGTGCGCCCGCCGACCTTGCCCTTGATCGACTCGCGCTGCATGCGCTCGTTCGTGGAGCGGGGCAGCATCGAGTACTCGGCGGTCACCCAACCGGTGCCCTTGCCGGTGAGCCAGCGGGGCACCCCCGGCGTGAACGAAGCGGTGCACAGCACCTTCGTGCTGCCGAACGAGATGAGCGCGCTGCCTTCGGCCTGGGCGCTCCAACCCCGTTCGATCGTGACGGGTCGGGTCTGCTGCGGCGTGCGCCCGTCGGCGCGGAGGGTCTCAGTCATTCAGGTCTCCAGAGGTTGCGGCGGATCAGGTCGGCGAACGCACAGCGAACGCGAGTCAGTTGGGCAGGCGGATCGCGCCGGTCTCCAGGCGATCGACGGCATCGATGCCGATCCCGAGCATGCGGCGAGCCAATTCGACGAACGCCGCCGTATCCTCACCAGTCGCCTCGTATCGCAGCTCGGGTTCCCCAGAGCCGGGCGGACGCAGCAACTGCAACTCGGTGAGTACCTGGAACACGGCATTCGCGGTCTCGATGTCACTCGACACCAGCGCGACGTCCGGCCCGACCACCTGCCGAATCGCGCCGCGCAGGAACGGGTAGTGCGTGCATCCGAGCACCAGGGTGTCGATGCCCTGCGCGACGAGCGGTGCGAGATACTGCTGCGCGACCTCGTGCACTGCGGGACCGCTGGTCTCGCCCGCCTCGACGAGATCCACGAACCGCGGGCACGCCGCAGAGCTCAGCGCGATCTCGGGCCGCATTGCGAACAGGTCGTCGTAGGCGCGCGATTGGATCGTCCCCTGCGTGCCGATCAGACCGACGCGGCGGTTCCTCGTGATCGAGGCCGCGCTGCGCACCGTCGGGCCGATGACTTCGACGACAGGCACGTCGTAGCGCTCACGGGCGTCGCGCAGCACCGCCGCAGATGCCGTGTTGCAGGCGATCACGAGCATCTTCACGCCCTGCTCGACGAGCCCGTCGAGGATCTCGAGAGCGAATCGGCGAACGTCCGCGATGGGCCGCGGACCATACGGCGTGCGGGCGGTGTCGCCGACGTAGATCATCGACTCGCCGGGGAGCTGATCGTGAATCGCTCGCGCCACCGTCAAACCGCCGACTCCCGAGTCGAACACCCCGATAGGGGCGGACGCGTCTGGCTGCTGCGAACTCACCCGTCCAGACTACCCGAGCCGATCGCGGAAAGTTTGATCCACGTATGCCGGTGCAGTTCGGTGAGGCCGTTCGTCGCGATGCCGGCGAAGTGGGCCTTCGCGCCGTATCCCTTGTTCGACGCCCATGCGTACTCGGGGTGCGCTGCATCGGCCTCACGCATCAGGGCGTCGCGCGAGACCTTCGCCCGCACCGAAGCGGCGGCCACGCTGGCGCACTCGCGATCCGCCCCGACCCGCGTGCGGATGTCGAGCGGAGCGCGCAGCACTGCGGAGAGCCAGTCGTGCGCGCCGTCGAGCAGGATCACTGAGCGTTCGACCGGCACTCCCGTCGCACGCAGCTGGAGCAGCGCGCGACGCGCGGCATGGCCGAGCATCGTCGTGATGCCCCGCGTATCGATCTCCTCGGCGCTCGCGAAGCCGACGGCACCGGCTCCCCACGCATGCACGAGCGGCGCGATCGCGTCGCGTCGTTTCTCGCTCAGGAGCTTCGAATCGCGAAGCCCGTCCGGAAACGAGTGGGTGCCCGCCACCACGGCGTGCACGCCGACGGCGACCGGCCCGGCGATCGCTCCACGGCCCACCTCGTCGATGCCGATGACGATCTGCGCACCCGCCGCGAAGAACGCGCGTTCGACGTCGAGCGTCGGATCCTTCGTCGTAGGTGCTGCCTCGACGGGCACGGCTCAGTTCTCCTTCGCGGCGTCCACGCCGGTGAACGTTCCTTCTGGAGTCCCCAACCAGGTGAACCGGTTGAGCGGCCAGTTCAACACGAACGCACGCCCCACGACCTCTTCCTCCGGCACGAACCCCTTGCCCGGCTGATCCTGGTTGTAGCGCGAGTCCTTGCTCTGATACCGGTTGTCACCCATCACCCACAGAGAGCCCTCGGGCACCGTGACGTCGAAATCGATCGCCGACGCTCGCTCCTCGCCCGCAGGCTGCACGATGTACGGCTCGTCGATGGGCACACCGTTCACCATCACACGCCCCTGAGCGTCGCAGCACTCGACACGATCACCGCCGACGCCGATGACGCGCTTGACCACGTACTCATTGCTCGTGTCAGCCGCGAGACCGATCGACTGGAGCACCCGCTCGAACCCGCGGGGCGGCTCACTCCCGCGGGGGTACAACCACCCGCCCGGATCCTTGAACACCACGATGTCGCCGCGCTGCACATCGATGAGATCGGGCACCAACTGGTTCACGAGGATGCGGTCATCGATCTGCAGCGTGTTCTCCATCGACTCCGAAGGGATGAAGAAACTGCGCACGAGAAACGTCTTCAACAGAAACGAGACCAGGAACGCCACCACGAGGATGACCAGCAGATCTCGCAGGAACCCGAGGATTCCGCCTCGACGCGTCCGTTGCTGTGAGGTCGTGGCCTCGGCTTCACTCATGTGGGGTTCCCCTGTCGATGGGAGCGGTCGTGCGAATCCGACGCTCCGGGCCTCACCGATCGGTGAGACACTTCAGGCTCCCACCCTATTCCAGGGGGGAGCCTGAGAGCGTCGCGGGCGCGTTGATAACGGCCCGTGAGAAGTGCGACTTAGCGGTCGCGCTTCTCCTTGATCTTCGCCTTCTTGCCGGTGAGGCCGCGCAGGTAGTAGAGCTTCGCACGACGCACGTCGCCACGGCTGACGACCTCGATCTTCTCGATCGCGGGCGAGTGCACCGGGAACTTGCGCTCCACACCCACCTGGAAGCTGATCTTGCGCACGGTGAACGTCTCGCGAACGCCCTCACCGTGGCGGGAGATCACGACGCCCTGGAACACCTGAACACGCGAGCGGTTGCCCTCGACGATGTTCACGTGCACCTTGACGGTGTCGCCTGCGCGGAAATCGGGGATGTCGCTCTTGAGCGACGCGGCGTCGACCAGGTCGAGCTTCTGCATGATTGTCTACTCTCTGCGCCCGCCGCAAGTCGGGAACGCGGATATCGAAAAGTACTGGAGTGTTCGGCTCACGGTCCGTGCGGACCCTCGCGGCAGTACCGCACCGTGGCACAAGGATCAATTATGTCACACTTCTGCCGCACGCTGGGCGCTCGACGACGACGAGCGCTCCTGATCCTCCGCGAGGGACCCGAGCACACAATGCCGCGCGACGATGAAGGCTCCATTGCGCTCGACCTGCATCAGCTCGAGATCGAGACGACGCGGCAGCAGCGGCCGACCCGCACCGAGCACCACTGGCGCAATCGACGTCACAATCTCATCGAGCTGCCCGAGATCGGCGAACTGACCCGCCAGATCACCGCCGCCGACCACCCACAGATCGTTCGCGCCGGCGGCATCGCGCATCTCCTGTCCGAGCTCGGCGATGCCTCCCTGCCTGAAGCGGACGTCGGCTGGCCCTCCATTCGTCGTACTCCGGGGGGACGGCAGATCGCGATGCGTGAGTACGAACGCCGGCAGCTCGTAGCTCCAGACCCCCTGCTCGTGTTCGAGCACCCATTCGTAGGTGGTCGCTCCCATGACGAGTGCGCCGATCCCCCTGATGAACGAATCGTAATCACCGGCACCGCCGGCCTCCTGCGGCTGGCGCAGCAGCCAGTCGAGGGAATCGTCGGGATCTGCGAGATACCCGTCGAGGGTGGTGGCCGTGTAGTAGATGGTGCGGGTCATGCTGAGCTCCTTCAATCGATGCGGTCGCCGTCATCAGTCTGACGGGCACCGCCGACATTCACACCCGCCGCCCGAACCGTGCAGCCTGAACCGCACCGTGCCGCCCGAACCGCACCGCACCGTTCCACCCCTGCCTGAGCACGAGGGTTCCCGCTGAGCGCGACGGAAGATCCGCAAGCAACGCCCTCGGTCTCAACGCGAACCCTTGGGTTCGGCCAGGGTGGGCGTCAGGTCTGACAGCCACGCGCGCGCACCGCGCACCGCGCTGCACCGGCACCGAGACGGCGCCGGGGGCTGCATGAACGGCCAGAAATGGCCGTTCACCTGACTGCGTCAGGTCTGACAGCCCGGGCACCAGTAGAGCTTGCGGGCGCCGAACTCCTCCAGCGCGATGTTCGTGCCGCACCGCTTGCACGGTGCGCCCTCGAGCTTGTACACGGAGTGCCGCTCGTCGCGATCGACCAGCGCTCGCTCGTACTCCTCGCCGGCGAGACCGTCGATCGTCATCATCTGCCCGACCGTGATGCCGATCTCGAGCAGATGCGCCCAATCGTCCCAGAGCGCCTCGAGCACGGTGCGGTCGATCGTGTTCGCGGGAGTATGAGGGTTCAGCTCCGCCCGGAAGAGCATCTCGGCCCGGTACACATTGCCGATCCCCGCGATGACCGACTGATCCATGAGCACGAGGCCGATCGGCGTCTTCTTGCGCAGTGCACGCTCCACGAAGCGCTCGCGCTCCGCCCGAGTGTTCGCGTTCGCAGGATCGGGCCCGAGCTTCTGGATCACGGCATCCACCTCGGCCGGGGTGAGCACTTCGCACGCGGTCGGACCGCGCAGGTCGGCGCAGACGAGATCATTCAGCAGCCGCACTCGCACCTGCCCGACGGGCTCAGGAGGAAACGCTGCGGGTGCAGCCGTCTCACGATCGGTTTCGGCCATGCGCACGCGGGTACGACGGGGCGCCCCGATCGACGTCACGGAGTCTTCGCCATCACGATCGAGCGGGCGGGCGGGATCCGGCCGCGAGTACTCGCCCGTCTGGCCCAGCTTCGTGCGTCCCGGCGCCTGGCCGTGGATCTGAATGGATGGGTCGACGCGCACGTCTCCCGCGAAATCCCAAGCGCCGTAGATGCCGAGATGCACGCGCAGCCAACGGTCATCCGAGAATTCCAGGAACATCTGCTTGCCGACGGCCCGAGCATCGATCATCTCTCGTCCACTCAGCAGCGCTGCGCCCTGGGCGAAGCGTCCCTGCGGGCTCGTCACCTCGGGAGCCGTGCCGACGAAGTTCACCGCGAACTGACGAGCAATGCGATGAACGCTGTGCCCCTCAGGCATTAGAGGCTGTCGACGTGCTTGCCGCTGATGGCGCCGGTGCGCTCGTACTCGCCGAGCTGCGCGATGCGACGCACATGGCGCTCCTCGCCGGTGAACGGCGTGTCGATGAAGAGATCGATGAAGCGGATCGCGTCGGCCACATCGTGCTGGCGGGCTCCGATGGAGATCACGTTCGCGTTGTTGTGCTCGCGCGCGAGCGTCGCCGTGGAGTCGTTCCACACCAGTGCGGCTCGAATGCCTGCGACCTTATTCGCCGCCATCTGCTCACCATTGCCGGAGCCGCCGAAGACGACGCCGAGCGCTTCCACTCCGTCGCGCTCGTCACGTGCGACGCCGAGCGCGGCGTTGATGCAGAACGACGGGTAATCGTCGAGTGCATCGTATTCGGCTGGACCGTGGTCGATGACCTGGTGGCCCTGCGCGCGAAGATGATCCTGCAACTGCTGGCTGAATTCGAGCCCGGCGTGGTCCGTGGCGACGTGAATGCGCATGGATCAGATCCTATCGGAGCGAGGACTCAGAACTGGGGGCCGGAGGTGCGGCCCCGCTTCAGCTCGTAGAATCCCGGCACGCTCGCGGCCGCGACGATGCCGTCCCAGAGGCGGAGCGCCTGCTCCCCCTGAGGTGCCGGCGTCACCACGGGCCCGAAGAACGCGACTCCGTCGACCGAGATCACGGGCACCCCGACGTCTGGCCCGGCGATCTCGAGCGCGTGCGCGGTGTTCTCGCGAAGGTCGGTGTCGTACTGCTCGTCGTCTGCGGCTGCTGCGAGCTCGGCGTCGAGCCCGACTGCGGCGAGCGCCTCGGCGAGAATGCCGTCGAAGTCGTCGCGGCCGCCGGGGTGGATCGCCGTTCCGAATTCGGTGTAGAGACGCCCGACCGCGCTCGGATCCTGCGCACGGGCGACGGCCGCGGCTACGCGGCCGAGGCGATGGCCCTGGCGCATGCCCTCCTCGTGGTCGCCGACGTCGTTGCCCTCGTTGATGATCTTGAGGCTGACGGGGTGCCACGCGATGTCGAACCCTCGCGCTGCCGCGACGTCGGAGACCCAGCGGCTGGTCATCCAGCACCACGGGCAGATCGGATCGAACCAAAACTCGACGACGGGCTGTGCGGATTCGGGGCGTTCGATGCTCATGCGGGTCAGCCTACTCTTCAGGACGTCGGCACCGGGAAGAGGGCTTCGATGCGTTCGCGCTGGGCGTCATCCGGGCGCCAGCGCTCACCGGCGAGCGCATTCTGACGGACCTGGTCCGGGGTCGATGCTCCCGCGATGACGCTCGCGACCGGCGCGTGATCGAGCAACCAGCCGAACGTCGCTTCGAGCATCGTGACTCCCCAGTCGGCGCAGTGCGCCCGGTACGCGTCGAGGGCATCCCAGTCGGCCTGCTCCGCGACGTGGGGGCGCTGCCGCATGATGCGAGAGTCCTCGGGGAAGCGATCTCGGGCGAACTTGCCCGTGAGCAGCCCGTTGGCCAGCGGGAAGTACGGGAGAAACCCGAGTCCGAGCTCCCGGGCAGCTGGAACGACCTCTCGGTCCGCCTCTCGCTGCACCAGGCTGAGCTCGTTCTGCGCCGACACGAAGGCCGTAACTCCCCCTGCTGCCGCTGCGCCCGCGGCCTCATGCATCTGCGCTGCGGAGAAGTTCGAGTGGCCGATGCTGCGCACCTTCCCCTCGCGCACCAGTTCGTCGAGCGCGTCGAGGGTCTCGCTGATCGGGGTCTCCGGATCCGGAACATGCATCTGGTAGAGATCGATGCGGTCCGTCTGCAACCGCGTGAGCGACCCCTCGACCGAGGCTCTGATGAATTCTCGTGAACCTCGGCGTCCGAGGTACGGGGCCTGCGCGTCCGGATGCCCGAACTTGGTGGCGAGCACGATCTCGTCGCGCCGCGTCCCGAGTGCGCGTCCCATCATCTCTTCGCTGCGGCCGAAGGCGTACCCGTAGAGGTCGGCGGTGTCGAAGAATGTGATGCCAGCGTCGATCGCCGCTCCGATGACGGCGTCGGTCCCGTGCTGGTCCTCGGTGAAGGCTCCCGGCCGGCCGAAATTGTTGCAGCCGAGCCCGACGGACGAGACGAGGAGGTCTGAGGTGCCGAGTGCGCGTTCCATGCATTCCACTGTACGGCGACGACGGGGGCTGGCAGCAGCCCCAGCGCAGCGCCTCACATGCGGCGTACAGGGGTTTCATCACTGATGTCGAGGGTCGGGCCTAGGCTGGAGCCATACGTATTCCCCATCGTCAGGAGCATCAGTGCCAGGAACGAATCTCACCCGTGCAGAAGCCCAGGAGCGCGCTGCCGCCGTCTCGACGGAACGTTACGAGGTCGCGCTCGACCTCACGACCGGTGCCGAGCAGTTCGCAGCGGTTACGACCGTCCACTTCGGCGGTACGCGCGGAGCGGCCACCTTCATCGATCTGATCGCCGACTCCGTCGAGAGCATCGATTTGAACGGCGAGGCCCTCGACCCAGCTGCGGTGTTCGCGGACTCGCGCATCCAGTTGCCCCGACTCGCGGAGCAGAACGTCCTGCGCATCGCTTCGACGCAGCGCTACACGAATACGGGCGAGGGCCTGCACCGCTTCGTCGATCCTGCTGACGGAGAGGTCTACCTCTACTCCCAGTTCGAGGTGCCCGACTCCCGCCGGATGTTCCCGGTCTTCGAGCAGCCGGACCTGAAGGCGACGTTCTCGTTCACGATCACAGCTCCCGCGCGGTGGCAGATCGTGAGCAACCAGCCGACCCCCGAACCCGTCGGCACCGGCACGAAGGCCGCTGCCCAGGGCGAGGACTGGCCGGAGCAGGAGATCGCGACCTGGTCGTTCGATCCCACCCCGGTGATGTCGAGCTACATCACCGCGCTCATCGCCGGCCCGTACCACGTCGTGCGCTCGGAGCTCACGAGCCGCGACGGCCGCACGATTCCGCTCGGCGTATTCTGCCGAGAGTCGTTGGCGCCGCACCTGGACGCCGACTACATCTTCGAGAAGACGCGAGAAGGGTTCGCATTCTTCGAAGAGCAGTTCGATTACGCGTACCCCTTCGACAAGTACGACCAGCTCTTCGTCCCCGAGTACAACATGGGGGCGATGGAGAACGTGGGCGCCGTGACCTTCACGGAGGCCTACGTCTTCCGCAGCCAGGTGACCGACGCGATGCGCGAGCGCCGCGTCGTCACGATCCTGCACGAACTCGCGCACATGTGGTTCGGCGATCTTGTCACGATGCGATGGTGGAACGACCTGTGGCTCAATGAATCGTTCGCCGAGTACATGTCGACGCTCGGCGTGGCAGAGGCCACTGAATGGACGGATTGCTGGACGACGTTCGCCGCCTCGGAGAAGTCGTGGGCGTACCGGCAGGATCAGCTGCCGTCGACCCATCCGATCGTCGCACCGATCCGCGACCTCGAAGACGTGCTCGTGAACTTCGACGGCATCACCTACGCGAAGGGCGCCTCGGTGCTCAAGCAGCTCGTCGCATGGGTGGGCCGGGAACCGTTCATGCAGGGCGTGCACGACTACTTCGTCAAGCACCATCACTCGAACACCGAGTTGCCCGACCTCCTCACCGAGCTCGAAGCCCGCAGCGGCCGCGACCTCGCCGACTGGTCGAAGCTCTGGTTGGAGACCGCCGGCGTCAACACGCTCCGTCCCGTCTTCGAGCTCGACGACGCCGGCAAATTCAGCAGCTTCACCATCGAGCAGTCGGCAGAAGCCGAGTACCCGACGATCCGACCGCACCGCATCGCCGTGGGCCTCTACGCGCTCGACGGCGGAGTGCTGCGCCGCACGCAGCGCATCGAGCTCGATGTCGACGGTGCGGGCACTGCGGTTCCCGAGCTCGTCGGGGTCGAGCAGCCCGCGCTGCTGCTGCTCAACGACGACGACCTGACGTACGCGAAGATCCGACTGGACGACCGCTCGCTCGAGACCGCGGCGCAGCATCTCGGCGACGCGGAGGACTCGCTCACCCGGGCGCTGCTCTGGGGCACGCTCTGGGACGCGACCCGGGACGGCGAATTCCCGGCCAGCCGCTTCATCGACATCGTTCTCGCCCACGTCGGCAGCGAAACGGGTTCGACCACGCTGCGCACCCTCCTCGGGCAGCTGTCGCTCGCTGCGGCGAGCTACGTCGCGCGCGATCGACGTGCCGCGACGCTCGAGAAGGTCGCCGACGCCCTCTGGAACCTCGCGGAGAGCGCCGACCCAGGTTCCGATCGACAGTTCCAGTTCGTGAAGTCGTTCGCCCAGCTCGCCGGAAGCGATGCTCAGCTCGACACCGTGCACGCGCTGTTCGAGGGAACGCGTGAGCTCGATGGCCTGGCCATCGATACCGATCTCGGCTGGGAACTGCTCGTCTCACTCTCGGCGGGCGGCCGAGTAACTTCCGAGCAGATCGACGCGCGTCTCGCAGAGGACCGCACCGCCAACGGCAACCAGTCTGCTGCTCACGCTCGGGCGGCGCTTCCCAGCGCCGACGACAAAGCACGCGCATGGGCGTCAGTGTTCGATGAGGCCGATCAGCCGAACGCCATCGTGCGCGCGACCGCCTCAGGATTCACGCGCGCGCACGATCTGACGCTGCTCGAACCGTACGTCGCACGCTTCTTCGACGCGCTGCTGCCCGTATGGGAATCCCGCAGCTACGCGATCGCCGAGGAGCTCGTCGAGGGGTTCTACCCCGCCGAACTCGCGAACACGGAGCTGGCGAGCGCGACCCGCGACTGGCTCGAAGCGAACGCGAACGCGGACGCGCCTGCAGCCCTGCGACGGATGGTCTCGGAGCACCTGTCGGGCGTCGAGCGGGCTCTGCGCGTGCAGGCCGCAGACCGGGAGGTGTGAATGGAAGGCGTTGACGAGGTGGAGCAGGCGGTCGGGAATGCCTTCCAGGGCTTTCTGACGGCGTATCAGGTGCCGCTGGCCATCGCGGTGATCGTGATCGCGGCGCTCCTCGCGAATTGGCTGCTGCGCAAGCTCCTCATGCGCACCGTCACGCATGTGGTGCGCGGCGTGAAGAAGGCGCAGGACGTCGATACGACCTCTGAGATGCGCGCCGCGCCGTACGTCAGCGCGCGGGCGGTGCAGCGCACGCGCACGCTCGGCACTGTTGGACGTGCCGTGATCACCTGGGTGATCGTCGTCATCGCGATGATCCTCATCCTGGGACAGCTGGGCGTGAATCTCGCAGCACTGCTCACCTCTGCCGGCATCGTCGCCGCCGGCCTCGCCTTCGGCGCCCAGAACATCGTGAAAGATCTGCTCAACGGCATCTTCATGGTGTTCGAAGACCAGCTCGGGGTCGGCGACATCGTGACCATCGGCACGATCAGCGGCACCGTCGAAGACGTGGGGATCCGCGTGACGCAGGTGCGCGCGATGGACGGCACTCTGTGGTTCATCCGCAACGGAGAGATCCTGACCCTGGGCAACGCTTCGCAGGGCTGGGGCCAGGCGATCATCGACATCACCGTCGATGCGCGGCAAGACATGACGCGGGTCTCCGATGTCGCACTCGATGCCGCGCGCGAATTGCTCCGCTCCGAGAAGTACGCGCGCAAGGTCACCGGGTCACCCGAGCTGCTCGGTCTCGAGAGCATCTTCGGCGATCGGGCGACGCTCCGGCTGCTCGTGAAGACCCGCCCTGAGGCACAATGGGAGGTGCAGCGCGGCGTGCGCGCCGAGCTGCGCCGCAAGTTCGGCGAGCACGACATCAAGCTCGCCGATGAGCTGCCGAGGCAGCCGGGAGGAGCAGTATGAACGACAGCACCCAGCCCGGCCCGCGGCTCACCCTGCGCTCGGGCGCGAGCGGCGACGCCGTCACCGAGACGCTCTGGTCGCAGGTCGGCGGAACCCCCACATTCGAGCTCATCGCGTCGGAGTTCTACCGCGGCGTGCGCGAAGACCCCGTTCTCGCTCCCATGTATCCCGACGACGATTGGGAGGGCGCGACCTGGCGACTGCGCGCCTTCCTCGAGCAGTACTGGGGAGGCCCGACAACGTACTCGGAGCAGCGCGGCCACCCGCGGTTGCGCATGCGTCACCACCCCTTCGCGGTGACGCCCGACGCGAGGGATCGCTGGCTTCGACACATGCATGCGGCACTCGACGCGGCAGGTCTCGCCCCCATGCACGACGCGGCATTCCGCGACTACGTCGAACGCGCCGCGCTCGCCATGGTCAACCGCTTCGAGTGACCTGCGTCCGCAGTACACTGACTCCATGAGCCTGCACCTCACTGACGATTCAGCCGCCGATGAGCTGCTGACCGAGAATCCGCTCGCATTGCTCATCGGCATGCTGCTCGATCAGCAGATCGCGATGGAGGTCGCGTTCGCGGGCCCGCTCAAGATCCAGGAGCGCTTCGGCAGCGTCGACGCGCAGGCGATCGCAAGCGCCGACCCCGAGGATCTCCTCGCGGTGTTCAAGGAGTCGCCCGCCATTCACCGCTTCCCCGGTTCGATGGCGGCGCGCGTGCAAACGCTGTGCCAGACCCTCGTCGACGAGTGGGGCGGCGACGCCTCCGCCATCTGGACTTCGGGCGATCCCGACGGAAAGACCGTGCTCACACGGCTGCGGGCGCTACCCGGCTTCGGCGAGCAGAAGGCGAAGATCTTCCTGGCGCTGCTCGGCAAACAGCTCGGCTTCGACGGTGACGGCTGGGAGCAGGCTGCCGGAGCGTACGGCGAGCCCGACTCATACCGCAGCGTCGCAGACATCACCTCACCGGAATCGCTGCAGCGAGTGCGCGAGACGAAGCGCGCGGCCAAGGCCGCCGCGAAGGCGGAGCGGTCCTCATGAACCGGAACGCCGAAGAGTTCACCCGCGCCACGCTCGACGAGACGCTGCCCTGATGACGGATCTGCTCAATGGAGCCGTCACCTTCACGCAGTCGGCAGAACGCGTCGTGGCCTACTTGAATGAGCACACACCACTCACCGACTGGTCCGTCTCCCGCGTCACGAACGGCGAGCAGATCCACGTGCACGTGCACCACGATCAGGTGCTCTCGGTCGGCGACCGCATCGACTGGGGTGAGTCGTTCTGCAGCCGAATGTCCGCTGGCGCCGCTCACGTCGTCCCCGATTCGCGTTCCGATCCGCAGTACGCCGACCTCGGGGCCGCCGAACGGATCGGTTCGTACGCCGGGTACACGATTCGGGACGACACGGGAGCCCTATTCGGAGTGCTCTGCGGGGTGCGCGAGACCCCGCTCGCGGAGGGCGAGTCCGTCGACGAAGAGCTCATCCGCCTGCTGAGCGAACTCCTCTCGTCCCAGCTCGAACTCTCGCGAGGCATCGACCGGGGGCGGCGCAGCGTCGCGATCGCCGACGCACTCGCGCACACCGACGCCCTCACCGGGCTTCTCAACCGACGAGGCTGGGACCGCGTGCTCGTCGACGCGCAAGAGCGGGTCGACGCGTTCGGCGACCCGGTGTCGGTGGCCATCATCGATCTGAACGGCCTCAAAGGCGTCAACGACACGCTGGGCCACCTCGCCGGTGACCGTCTGCTCAAGCGGGCCGCTGAAGCGCTCGCATCGGCGTCGGCCGAGGCGCACCGGGTCGCGCGGATCGGTGGCGACGAATTCGCGATCCTCGCGAACGGCGTCACCGCTCGCGAGGCAGCCGACCATTTCTCTCGTTTCGACGCGGCGCTCGAAGGCGCCGGCGTGTCGGCCGCGATGGGCGTGGCAGCCGCAGCCCCGGGTCTCGCGACGCTCGCCGATGCGATCGCGCAGGCGGACCGTGCGATGTACGGCCGCAAAGTCGGCGCGCACTCCTGAGCCGACTGCGAGCCCATCGAACTCGGTGTACGCTCGTAGAGCTGCCTCCGTAGCTCAGTGGATAGAGCAACGGCCTTCTAATCCGTTGGTCGCAGGTTCGAATCCTGCCGGAGGCACTGGGAATTCCGCGTTCGCTGCGGCGACACCGAAAGGACCTCAACGCGTGCGCACCCCGAAGCAGGCCAGGCTTCCCTTCGAAGTCTGGGCGCTCGTCGCGGGCGGCTTCACGGTCGCCCTCGGGTACGGCGTCGTCGCACCGGCCATTCCGCAGTTCGCGCTCGAGTTCGACGTCTCGAACTTCGCCGCCTCGGCGATCGTCAGCGCGTTCGCGCTCATGCGGCTCGTGTCCGCGCCGCTCGCCGGCTGGGTCGTCGGCCGCCTCGGCGAGCGACGCACCTACATCATCGGCATCCTCATCGTCGCCGTCTCGACGGGCGCTGCGGCACTCGCGGGCAACTACACCCAGTTCGTCGTGCTGCGGGGGGTGGGCGGCATCGGCTCTGCGATGTTTACCGTCGCCGCGACAGCCCTGCTCATCAAGGTGAGCCCGCCCTCGGCGCGCGGACGCGTGGCCAGCGTGAACGCCGCCGGATTCCTGCTCGGCGGCCTCCTCGGACCGGTGCTCGGCGGCGCCGTCGCGATCTTCGGACTCCGCGCCCCGTTCGTCTTCTACTTCTTCACGCTCCTCGCCGCCGCCACCGTCGTCGCCGTCGCGCTCCGACGCTCCGTTCTCGCGGACCGCGCCCCACGCGGCTCGAACGACGCCGACGAGACGATGAGCCTGGGCATGGCACTGCGCGTGCCGCAGTACCGCACGCTGCTGCTGTCCGTGTTCGCGTTCGGATGGTCGTCGTTCGGCGTGCGCGTCTCGGTGATCCCGCTGCTGGTTGCGGCGACGTTCCACGGCGACGCGACCATGGCGGCATGGGTGCTCGCCGCCTATGCCGCGGGGAACGCGATACTCATCTTCCCGTCCGGCAGATGGAATGACACCCTCGGACGGAAGCCTCTGCTCATCACCGGATCGGTCATCCTGGCGGCGAGCTATGCGGTCTTCCCATTCGCCCCTGAGCTGTGGGTCGCGTTGGCCGTGATGTTCGTCGCGGGAGCAGGGTCGGCGCTCGTCAATCCGGGCCAGCAGGCCGTGCTCGCCGATATTCTCGCCGGACGCCGAGGCGGATCGGTGGTCGCCGGGTACTCGATGACGAGCGATCTCGGCGGCGTGCTCGGTCCGCTCATCGCCGGTGCGATCGTCGACCTCGCCGGATTCGGCTGGGCGTTCGGCGTGACAGCGGCGCTCATCGGCCTGGGCGCGCTCGCGTGGGCGCTGACACCGGCGACGCGACCGCCCGCAGCATCGGCGGCGTCACCGTCGTGACTGCTCGTCAGCGTCCCTGGCGCTGCGGATCACATCTCGTCTTGGCGCGTCAGCCTTCGAGATCGTCGACACCCGGGAGCCAGCTCAGGCCCGGTGTGCCCCAGCCGTTCTTCCGCTGAGCCTTCTGCGCTCCGCGGTGCTCCGGGTGCACGAGCCGGTCGACGTAGAGCAGACCGTTGAGGTGGTCGAATTCGTGCTGCAGGATGCGCGCGAACCATCCGCTCGCAGTGATCTCGAACGGCTTTCCGTCGACGTCCTGCGCACGCAGCAGTGCCCGTGGCGCCCGTCGCAGGGCGAAGCGCTCTCCGGGGAACGAGAGGCACCCCTCGACCTCGTCCTCGCCAGGCAGTCCCGGCTCGGGAGGAGTGATCCACAACTCGGGGTTGATCGCGACCCCGCGTTCCGGTCCCTCGTCCTGGTCTTCGTAGATCCACACGAAGACCCGCTTGCCGATGCCCACCTGAGGTGCGGCCAGGCCCACTCCGGGAGCCGCCACCGTGGTGTCGAACATGTCGTCGACGAGTGCGCGCAGTTCGTCGTCGAAGTCTATGACGGGAGCGGCGGGACGATGCAGAACGGGTTCACCGGAGATCACGATGGGAAGAACAGCCATGGAGTCCAGTTTACGTCCTGCGACGCGCGCCCTTCTGCCACAGCCCCGCCGCCGACCGAACCGGGCCGGAACAGTAGACTGGACCGATTGCGGGCGCGCGCCCGCGCACTGCTACTGCACTGAGGAGCCACTGTGCCGAATACGCCAGCTGACCAGATCGTCTGGATCGACTGCGAAATGACCGGTCTCGACGTCGATCAGGACGGCCTCTGCGAGATTGCGGTGATCGTGACCGACTTCGACCTGACGCCGCTGGATTCCGGTTTCGAGATCGTGATCAACCCGGGCGACGATGCACTCGCCCACATGAACGACTTCGTGCGCTCCATGCATGAGAAGTCCGGTCTCCTCCCCCGCATCGCCGAAGGGGCGTCGCTCGAGGACGCCGAGCAGCAGGTCATCGCCTACCTGGAGCGATTCGTGACCGCCGGCCGACGCCCGCTCGTAGCGGGGAACACGATCGGAATGGACCGCCGATTCATCGCGAAGTACCTGCCGACGCTCGAAGAACGACTGCACTACCGCAGCGTCGACGTCTCCACGATCAAAGAGCTCAGCCGCCGCTGGTATCCGGCCGCATTCTCGGGAGCACCCGAGAAGACCGGAGGGCATCGAGCGCTCGCCGATATCGCGGAGTCCATTCAGGAGCTGGCGTACTTCCGCGATGCCGTCATGAGTGCTGCGCCCGGACCCGATAAGGCGACGGCGGCAGCTCACGCGAAGCGGGCGACCGAGCGCTTCGCGACGCTCGTGCACGGCGATTCCGCCGAGTAGCCGCCGCATCGCTCGTGCTCACTGCGACGCGCGCATCCGCGGGCCCGGTTTGGCATTGGCGCCTCGCATTGGGTTATGATGATCTGGTTGCCTGGCGCGCTAGCGCGAGTCAGGTCAGCATGGTGGCTATAGCTCAGTCGGTAGAGCACCGGCTTGTGGTGCCGGTGGTCGCGGGTTCAAGTCCCGTTAGCCACCCCAAGTAGTACCGAGGCCCGCCTCGCGCATTCACGGATCAGATCCGGCGCAAGGCGGGCCTCGTTCGTGTTGTGCGTCCAGGCGTAATGTGCGTCCAGGCGTGCCGTGCGCCCACGCCCCCGGCGTATGCCGGCAGGGGCGCAGACGCTCGCTAGGAGCGCCTGCGCGTGATGTCGGCGACCGTGTAGCTGCCGAGCGGATTCAGATTCAGCTTCTGCCTCGCAGCGGCCACGAGCAGACCCAGCACGTGCGGGGCGCGCCCCGCACGCACGATGCGGGTGCGGAGACGATAGGCGTCCGTGTAGGCGATCCGCGGCGCCCAGATCGGGGAACGGCGATGATTCGCCACCCCCGCAGTCAGATGCAGAAACGCCTGCGCGCTGCCGATCGCTGACGCCGCGTCCACGCCGATCGAGATCGACGGCAGGGAGGCCGGCTCGTGACCATCCTCCCCCGCAACCGCGCGCAACGATCGGAGGTCGGTGTAGGGCGGGATGTACGGCAGGCACCGAGCGAGATCCACTCCCGCGTCCGCGATCTCGTCGAGCGGCATCTCCGCACCGAATCCCATGAATCGTTCGAACGTCCAGGGAGAAGCCGGAGCGAACGATGTGACCTGCGCGGCGAAGCCGACGTTCATGACGAGGAGATCGGGAATGCCCTGCATTCGCGCGCGACGGGCGATGAGCGATCCGATCTCCGGTTTCGTGAGTTCCGACTCGTCGAGCACCAGGGAGGCGCCCTGCATGAAGTCCGCGATGTTCTCCGGGATCACGCCGTCGAAGAAGGTGCGCACCTCCGCCTCCGGGTTGATGTCGAGCACGCGCTCCCGAAACACCTCGGCCTTGCGCCGTCCCAGCGTCGCCGTGCTCGCGCCCTCGACGCGATTCACGTTCTCCAGCTCGAACACCTCGGGGTCAGCGACGCTGAACGATGCGACTCCCATACGGGCCAGCTTGACGCCCAGTTGGAAACCGTCGCCTCCGACCCCTGCGATGGCGACCCGAGACTCGATGAGCGCGCGCTGCTCGTCTTCGCTCCAGAAGCCGTAGTTGCGAGAGAACTGCGGAGCCTCGGTGCCCAGACGCATCACCGAGGCTGCTCGGTGAGCGCGCGCTTCGGGGCGCGGCCGACGTAGGTCATGGCGCCGTCTTCGGCCCGGTACTGATCGATGAATCCGCCCTGGCGAGCATTCACGCGCTCCGTGGAGGCGGGAATGTCGATCTCGATCGGGAGATTGTAGTCGAGGTAGTGCTCCACGTACCTGGGCTCACCGATGCGCGAAATGGCGATCGTTCCGCGCAGATGGCGTTCGAGCCACGGCTCGATGATCGCGAATGTGCGCTCCAACGCGTGGTTCGCCTCGTACGCGAGCATGACCGCGAACAGATGCCACTGCACCAGCTCCTGCATGACGGCGTGCTCATGGCGCGCGATCACTCGCGAGACCTCGACGCTGCGCGGAGTCAGCCCATCGTCGGTGAACGAGTCCGGGCAGAACTCCTCGACGGGCAGTGGGCTTTCGTCGCCCCGCACGATCAGCCGTGAGACTCCCACGACGCGCACGCCCTCGACGTGGTTCTCGAAGACTGCGAACGTCACGGAGCGTGCGTCGTCGCTATCGCGATCCGTACCGTCCGGCTGGATCTCGCTCTCATCGAGCTGTCCCGTCTGGTCGACGTAGACCTTGCGCCGCAGCACGAAGTGCGCGAGATACTCGGCCTCGAGCCCGGGGCGCGCGACGTCGTTCTCTGCGATGATGCCGACGCACATGCGCGCGGTCGGGTGATCGACGAAGAGCGAGGAGCCGATCACCGGGATAACGTCGTGGTTCGTCACGGAACGGTCGATATGGGACAACGCCGGGGATCCTCCTGTTAGCGCGGCCTGCTGCACCGCGGATACGTCATTGAATGCCCGGGTGTGACCTCGAACGACTCCTGTACGTCTTATTGTGCCCGAATCGCCGTTCTTCGCGCATCGCTTCCGCCGCCCGGCGAGTCGCGGATGCGCGAAGGAGCGCCATTCGATGGCGGCAGACGCGTGCGTGGCGACGGAAGCGGGATGCTAGCATATGTGCACTACTGACGTCGAAATTGGGGGAACGGTGCAGGCAGACGGCTGGAACCGCGGGAGCAGTGTTCGATCTCGCTCGACGACTGACGACCTGGGAGCGAAAGTCCTGCTCAGCGCAGTGAAGCACGTCGAGACCGTCGGACTCTCCCTCGGCGTCTCGCAAGAACTCATCGACCAGATCTGCTCGGACGCCGGTGTCTCAGCGAAGCAGTTCGCGCAGGTGTGGTCGTCTCCTGACGATTTCATGGCGGATCTTTTCTGCGAACTCGCGAACCA
Source organism: Leucobacter sp. USHLN154 (assembly GCF_037145595.1). NCBI lineage: Bacteria > Bacillati > Actinomycetota > Actinomycetes > Micrococcales > Microbacteriaceae > Leucobacter > Leucobacter sp. USHLN154. Next base: position 764,139 of record NZ_JBBCXF010000001.1, on the reverse strand, counting down.
GGCGCAGATCGACCGCGCTGATACCGAAACGCTGCTGACGACGTGGCAGTACCTCAGCATGCGCACCGACGACCTGCACACGCTCGAAGGTCGGCGCAGCGTGTTGAACGACATCATTCGGACCGCCGCGGAGTACAACTTCGAGGTCATCACGGCATCGAGCAAGTGGCGCACGTACGCGGCGCTCTCGACCACCATCGTGGCCTGGCCGGAAGGACCCGCGCGGACGCGTGTACTGGACGCGTTGCAGGCGAGCGAGCTCTCGTTCGTCGAGACGATGGAGAGCTTCTACCGCAACGTCCTCCCCACGGTCGGGTATCGCCTGAAGCCGATGTTCCACAACGATTACCAGCCGTTCGTCGTCGCTGCGGCCTCAGTGATCGAGGGCCTGGGCATCGTTCGCGCGACCGTCCCCGCCCTCGTCGAGGCGCATTTCGACGGGTCGTCTGCGGGCGCCGATGGGAACGCTGATGAGCAGGCGCAGGAAGACTCCTGGTCCGTGTCAGCGCTCGCGTTCATGGGTGTCGTCGACGCCTTCATCGAACCGGATCCGCACTTCGTCCCGACGGAGGCCATCTCGCGCCTCAGCTCGGGCGTCGATGTCACTCCCCCGTCGCCCGAGGCCGACGCGGCGTACTGACCTGCATCGGCCGCTGACCGCTGCCGACGTACTGGGCGGCGACTACGCGATCTCCGCGCGCGTGCCGGTGCGACGGAGCCGGTCGCGCGTCAGCGCGAACGACTGCGGCCGGCCGTAGTAGTAGCCCTGCACGCTGCGCACGCCGAGCGCTCGCAGCGTCTCCGCTACGGCGGCGCTCTCGATGCCTTCGACGACGACGGTATGACCGAGATTATCGCCGAAGCCCTGCAGCGCTTTGATGAGCTCCCGCTGCCTAGAGTCGTCGAGGTTGCCGATCAGGCTCTTGTCTATCTTGAGGATGTTCATCGGGAAGTGGACCAGAGCCCCGACGGACGAGTCGTCCGAGCCGTAGTCGTCGAGCGCGATGATCAGGCCGGCGGCTTGCAGGTTCTCCGCATCGCGACGGAGCTCGTCGGTGACGGAACGCAGGGAGCGCTCGTTGAGTTCGATGCAGAGGGTGACGTCGGGGTGCGTCTGCGCCGCCTCGCGAAGATACGGTCCGAGCTCGGAGTCGCTGATCTGGCCGAGGTCGAGGTTGACGGTCATGCAGGTGATGCTGGGCTCCAGCCTGCGGAACTGCTCGGCCGCTTGCAGAGCCTTCGTGATCACCTGCTCCGTCAGCGCGTTCATGAGCCCCAGGCTCTTCGCGCGGGCGATGAGCGATGGAGCCGAGATCGGACCCAATTCAGGATCGACGTATCGCGTCAGCGCCTCGAACGCCCAGATCTTGCCGGTCGAGATGTCGACGATGGGTTGGAAGGCGAGCATGAGCCGATTGCCCTCGATGGCTCGGGCCACGATGTCGTTGAGCCGTGTCGAACGATGCGACGAGATGCTCACCGTGCTTCCTGCGACGATCGTCCCCTGCCGACGGGAGCGTTTCGCCTGGAGCATCGTACGGTCCGCATCCTCGACGAGGGACTGAGCATCGATCTCACGGTGGCTCGAGAAGGCCAGACCGGCGCTCACCAGCGGCGTCAGATCGTGCCCCTCGAGATCCAGGCGCTCGCTCACCGCGGCGATGACGCGGTCGGCGGCCTCCTTCGCCTGATCGATCGAGACGAGGCCGGTGAAGATGACGACGAACTCGTCGCCTCCGACACGGGAGACGAAATCGCCGCCGCCCGACGATCGTTCGAGGCGCACCGCGATGGCTTGGAGGAGCGCGTCTCCGGCACGGTGGCCGAAGTTGTCGTTGAGCTTCTTGAAGTCATCGAGATCGATGAACAGCAGCGCGATGCCTTCGTGGTAGGGGCGGTGCTCGTTGGCGTCGATCAGCGCCTGCTGGAACGCCCCGTAATTCGGCAGGCCCGTGAGCGGGTCCGTGTTGGCCCGCTGCTCGAGCGAGTCGACTTCGTACTGCATGCGGGCCGCTTCGCTCGCCAGGTGGGCGAGTGAGACCAGGGCCCGCTCGTCGTCCCGGCTGAAGGCGCTGCCGCCGAGCTTGCGCGAGGCCACGAGGTACTGCTCCGACCCTGCGGCGAGGCTCACCGGGGCGCCGATCTCGTCGCTCTCGGGAGGTGAGTCCCGCAGTTCGACGGCGTTGGCGCGCACGATCCCTCTCGCGCGGTTCAGCAGCGCGGTGCCCAGCGCCTCACCGCTCTCCCTCGGGAGTTCGATCGCGGCATCCACCACCGCGGAGAGACGGGATTCGATGTCGTGCGAGCGCGAGCGCTGCGCGAGCACGTAGAAGATCGAACCGGCGAGCAGCACGACGAACGGCGTGAAGCTGACATCGGGGTCGCCCTCGATCCACGAGATGACGGTCGCATCGATGTAGTGAATCAGTGTGGCGGTGAGCGAGACCACGACCACGAGCAGGACCAGCCGGCTCGGTTTCACCGAAGACGCGCTCACGCCGCGGTCGACCTCTTCACGGCCCCATTGGCGGGCGAACTCGCCGAGCAGCACGACGCCGTAGAAGGCCACGGTCGCGGCGACGAAGCTCGGGAGCAACCACACCCCGAGCGCGTCGAGCCCGTTGCGCACGGCGACGAAGGCGACTGCCCCGACGGTGGCGAGCCCTGTCGTGTACAGCGCCAGCCACAGGTTTCGTCGAAGGGAGATCTGCGCGATCAGGACTCCCATCGTCCAGATGCACACGCCGATGAACGGAGCCTCGGTGAGCGGCTCGATCGAGAGCATCACGATCGAGACGCCGGCTTGCGGGAAGCCGCGGTCGTAGCCGATGCGGATGTGGAAGGGCCCGCAGATGATGACACTTGCGATGACGGCGAGCACCAGCGTCCACGAGGACGGTGCCGTCCCGATGAGATGCGCGATGCCGGTGCCGATCGCGATGAGCGCGAAGACGATGAACGGTGCAGCGAATACGGTGTCACCCTTCGCCACTCCAGAGCGCTTCACTGCGACCACTTTCCTCCCCATGTTCGGCGCATCCCCCTGCTTCAGTGCATGAACGCGGCAGCTCATTATGTCACGCACCGGGCGCCCGGTTTTTGCGCAATGTTCCACGACGCCGCAGAGGGGTTCTGTGTAGGGTGAAGACATGCTCGACATCTCACACGAGGAGTTCGAATCGCTGGTCGCCGACGGCCTCGACTCGTTGCACGACGACATGCTCGCGCAGCTCGACAACGTGATCTTCCTGGTCGAGGACCGCCCGTCGGACGGGAGCGAGATTCTCGGCGTGTACGAGGGCTTCTCACTCGCCGAGCGGGGAGTCTACGGATACGGCGAGGAGCCGGACCGCATCATCTTGTTCCGAGAGAACCTGCTGGGCCACTGCTCCGATCGATCGGATCTCGTCCATGAGATCCGGGTGACCCTGGTGCACGAGATCGCGCACTTCTACGGCATCACCGAGGAGCGCATCCACGAACTCGGGTGGGGCTGATGTCGGCGGCGCAGCCGGAGGCGCAGACTCGGCGTCTCGGCGAACCGGCTCATCTGGAGTCTCCGGTGTGGCAGACCGTCGTTTGGGACGATCCGGTCAATCTCATGTCGTATGTCGCGTTCGTGTTCCAGAAGCACTTCGGGTTCACGCGAGATCGCGCTGAGGAGCTCATGCTGCAGGTGCATCAGGCCGGAAGCGCGGTCGTGGCCGAGGGCTCGCGGGAGACGATGGAGATGCATGTGGAGGCGATGCACGGATACGGCCTTTGGGCGACGGTGCGGCGGGCGGGCGAACTGTGAAACTCCTGCCTCTGCCCGATCATGGCCTGCGGCTCCTGCTCGACCACGACGAGGCGGCCATGCTCGACCAGCTCATCGCGCAGCTCATCCAGTTGCTGCAGAGTCACAGCGGCACCGCGCTCGACCCGGATCCCCTGTTCGCGAGCCTCGAAGTCGGCGGCTCCGACTCGACCCCAGACGATCCGGCGCTCGCCCGCCTCTTCCCCGACGCCTACGAGCAGGATGCGGAAGCAGGCGCGTTCCGCAGTGTCACCGAGCAGGGGCTGCTCAATCGGAAACTGCAGGACGCGATGGACGTCACGGCCGCTCTGGGGCTCGGGGGCGGGGCCCCCGACGACACGGCGCTGGTCGAGGTGGACATCTCCCCGACGACGCTTCCCGCATGGGTGCGCACCGTGACGGCGCTCCGCCTCGCGATCGCTGCGCGCATCGGTCTCGACGAGCCCGATGACCGGCCGCGGCTCCTCGATGACGAGGAGACTCGAGGCACCGTGCTCGTGTTCGATTGGCTCGCCGCGATTCTCGAATCGGTGCTCGCCATCGTCGAGTCGGGTGAACCGGAATCCGCCGGCACGCATCCCGACGCCGAGCCGACGCCCGGCGACGACTGAGGCCGCTTCAGCCCGGCGACTCAAGGGAACGCGGATCGACGACGGAGCCTCTTCCCGTCAGCAGGCTGGCCGAGGTCACCCCGGAGGCGCCGAACCGCTCACGAACCTCGTCCACGGCCTGATCGACGGCTCGCCAGCCGTCGTCTTCGCTCCAGAGCGCAGCGATATCGCTGCCTGCGGGCAGCAGCTGCTCGGCTCTGACGCCGATGAGCCGCACCGCGCGTCCGCCGCGATCGAGCCCGTCGAAGAGTTCCCGTGCGGTGTGATAGATCCGCTGCGTCGCATCCGTCGCCTCCGGAAGGGTGCGCGAACGCGTGATGGTCTCGAAATTGCCCCAGCGAACCTTGATGGAGATCGTCCGCGCCTCGGCTCCGGCTCCGCGCAGGCGCTCGCCCGTGCGCGTGGCGAGCCGCAGGAGCTCACGCTGCAGCACTCCAGCGTCTGAGACGTCGTGCGCGAACGTCTCCTCGTGCCCGATGCTCTTCTCCGAGCGAGTAGTCTCGATGCGCCGCGCGTCTCGGCCATTCGCCAACTCGTGCAGCCGCCGTGCGCTCGCCCCACCGACGATTCGTTCGAGCGAGTGGATCGGTTCACGGGCGAGCTCCCCCACGGTCCGAATCGCACGCGCGTGCAGTGCCCGTTCCGTCGCCTGCCCGACACCCCACATCGCTCCGATCGGCAACGGGTGCAAGAACTCGAGGGTGCGCTGCGGAGGGATTTCGAGGATGCCGTCAGGTTTTGCGCGCTGCGACGCGAGCTTCGCGACGAACTTCGTCCCGGCGAGACCCACCGAAGCGGGCAGACCCGTGCGCTCGCGCACCCGCTCGCGGATCGCACGGGCGATCTCCACCGGCTGTCCGAAGAGCCGTACGGTGCCGGCGACGTCGAGAAACGCCTCGTCGATGCTCAGCGGTTCGACGAGCGGAGTGAATTCCTGGAACACGGCCATCACCGCCTTCGAAGCGCTGCGGTACTTCGCGTAGACGGGCTCGACGAGCACGAGCTGCGGGCAGAGCTGTTTGGCGCGAGCGACGGGCATCGCCGAACGCACCCCGAACCGGCGCGCCTCGTAGCTGGCGCTCGACACCACGGAACGCGCGGTGTCGTGCGCGGCCGCCACCGGCAGCCCCACGAGTTCCGGGCGTTCGAGCAATTCCACCGATACGAAGAAGGAATCCATGTCGACGTGCAGCACGGAGGCGATCTCTCGCGGCGAATCGAACATGTGTACTATTCCACCACGTCCACGGCTCAGCCGCCAGCGTCCACGACGAGCCGCGCGAGTTCTTCGTCCACGACCAGCTCCGTGATGATCCGAGCAGCGAGCGCCCCGCGAAGACTCTCCCGCTTCGCGGCACCCGAAACGACGCACAGTCGATGCGGGATGCGCCGCACGGTGTCGAGCGAAGGTCCGCTCGAGCGCTCGTTCAGGGCGACGCCGTCGGTGCTTCCGTCGTTGCGGTAGAAGACGGTTCCGCAGTCGCCCACCACACCGGCCCGCACGAGCTCCTGCAGGTCCTCGCGGTCGAGGTATCCGCCCGAGTAGATCCGCGATCTCGGGTCGCCGATCCGTGATCCCAGCCCGAAGACGTAGACGTCGCTCGATGCCTGCAATTCGAGCACTCGGCTCACGGATCGCTCCCGCCAGAGCGCTCGGCGCGTGTCGGGGTCGTCGAAGATCGCCGGGACGGAGAACTGGTACACGGAGGCCGCGAACGCGTTGCCGAACCCGCCGAGCAGCTCGGCGGAGTAGGACACTCCCGTCGTGCGCACGTTGGCCGCACCGTTCATCTGCACGACTCGCGCCTCGTGCACCGTCTTCGAGGGCAGATGCCGCGCGACCGCACTCATGGTCGCACCCCATGCGACGCCGACGGTCGAACGATCGGTGACGGCGGCGGCGACGCGATGCGCGGCGGTGCGCGCAGTTCGCTCGAGGCGGTCGGCGTCCGTCGCGCGCGCGGGAGAGGACACGACGTGCGCCGTGATGCCGTACCGCTCAGCCATGCGCAGTTCGAGCTGAGATCGGGCCTCCTGGGGTGAATGCACCTGGATCTCGACGAGCCCTGAGTCGCGTGCGTGCGTGAGCAGGCGCGACACCGAGGATCGGGACACGCGCATCTCCTGCGCGATCGCCTCCATCGTGAGATGCTGCAGGTAGTAGAGTTGCGCCGCTCGCAGAGCGTCACGCGATCTGGACGAATGTGCAGTCATTACTGCCCCCTTCGCTCGCTTTGATGAACACATCATGCACATACGTGCAATGAGCTTGCAACTTGGTGCACGGCGGGTGGAAGCTGACCTCGAACGTCGAAAGGTTGAAGTCATGAATGATCGCACGCCGACCACCCGTCCCGCGGTTCGCAGCCTGCGGGATCGCCCCCACGCCGAAGTCCTCATCATCGGCGGCGGCATCAACGGCATTGCGACATTCCGCGAACTCGCGCTGCAGGGAGTCGACGTCGCACTCGTGGAGCGCGGCGACTTCGTCTCCGGCGCATCCTCGGCATCGAGCCACATGGTGCACGGCGGGGTGCGCTACCTCGAGAACGGCGAGTTCCGCCTCGTCCAGGAGGCGGTCGCAGAGCGCAACCGCCTGCTGCGCACGGCACCGCATTACGTGCGCCCCCTCGAGACGACGATCCCGATCTTCTCGACATTCTCCGGCATTCTCTCGGCGCCGTTCCGTCTGCTCGTGACCCACGGCCGCGGAAAGGCTCGGGAGCGCGGAGCCGCGCTCATCAAGATCGGGCTGACGCTGTACGACACCTTCTCGCGCGACGGCGGACAGGTGCCCCGCCACAAGTTCCGGGGACGCCGCCGATCGCTCAGCGATCTGCCGCGCCTGAACAGCGATGTGAAGTACACGGCGACCTATTACGACGCGTCGATGCACGACCCCGAGCGCCTCGCCCTCGACGTCCTGCACGACGGAATCGTCGCGGGCGGCGACCGCGCGCGGGCGGCGAACTACCTTCCCGCTGTCGGCTTCGAGAACGGTGCAGTGCAACTGCGCGACGAGACCACCGGCGACGTCTTCGACGTCACGGCGAAGGTGATCCTCAACACCAGCGGGCCGTGGACCGATCTCACCAACGAAGCGCTCGGCCGCGGCACGCGGTTCATGGGCGGCACGAAGGGCTCGCACATCGTGCTCGACCACCCCGAGCTCCTCGCCGCCACCGGTGGACGAGAGATCTTCTTCGAGCACTCCGACGGCCGGATCGTGCTGATCTACCCATTGAAGGATCGCGTGCTCGTCGGCACCACCGACATCGACGCGGACCCCAGCGCGCCGACCTCCTGCACGAGCGAGGAGGTCGACTACTTCATCGATCTCGTGGGCCACGTCTTCCCCGACATCTCCGTCGATCGGTCGCAGATCGTCTACACGTTCTCAGGAATCCGGCCGCTTCCCCGCCACGACGACACGGCGCCCGGCTTCGTGTCCCGCGACTACCGCATCGAGCCCTCCGAGCATGCCGGGGTTCCGCTCCTCAGCCTCGTCGGCGGCAAATGGACCACCTTCCGAGCACTCGCCGCGCACCTCGCGAACGACACCCTCGAGCTGCTCGGGAAGACCCGAAGCGTCGGCACGGAGACACTCGCGATCGGCGGCGGGAAGGACTTCCCGAAAGGCCGCGCCGCGCGCACCCGCTGGGTGGCGGAGCGCGCGGACGGCAACGACCGCAGTCGCGTCGAGGTGCTGCTCGACCGGTACGGCACCCGAGCCGATGAAGTACTGGCCGCGACGCCCGAGCACGACGAGACGATCGCTCTGCTCCCGGGATACACGGCAGCCGAGCTCGCGCATCTCGCAGCCTCCGAGCAGGTCGTCCATCTCGACGACCTCCTGCTCCGCCGCACCTCCATCGCATTCTTGGGGGGACTGACCCTCGAGCGCGTGCGCGCAGCCGCGGAGGCGATCGCGCCCGTCCTGAACTGGGACGGTGCTCGCGTCGATGAGGAGATCCGCCGCATGGCGCAACTGCTTCGCACCGCTCACCGTATCGATGTCGAACGCGGAGGCGCGGTCGTCGATATCTGAGCGGGGCGACCCGTCGGGTGCGGCGCCAACGCTCCGCGCCCGAACTCACCACCCATCGCGAGGCTCAGCCCTCGCTTGTTTGAAAGGTCAATGACGACATGCCAGATGTCAATCTCGGGTACTACTTCCTCTCCGAGTTCGTCGGTACCGCTCTCCTCGTACTCCTGGGCTGCGGCGTCGTCGCCAACGTCGCCCTGGCGAAGACGAAGGGGAACGCCGGCGGGTTCCTGCTGGTCAACTGGGGCTGGGGCCTCGCCGTCTTCGTCGGCGTGCTCGGTTCCGCCTACTCCGGCGCCATCCTGAACCCCGCCGTCGGCATCGGGCTCGCGATCGCCGGCAAGATCAGCGTGGTGCAGTTCCTCGTCGCCGCAGCCGCCGAGCTCCTCGGAGCCATCGTCGGTGCCGTGCTCTGCTGGGTTGCGTACCGTTCGCACTTCGATGCAGAACCCGATCCCGCCGCGAAGCTCGGCGTCTTCTCGACCGGCCCAGCGATCCGAACCCCGTTCGGCAACTTCCTCACCGAGGTCATCGGCACCTTCGTACTCGTCTTCGCGGTGTTCGCCTTCGCGGATTACGGCGACATCCAGGTCGGCGTGCCCGGGGGCCTCGGGCCGCTGACCGCGCTTCCCGTCGCGCTCGTCGTCGTCGGCATCGGCGCCTCCCTCGGCGGACCGACCGGCTACGCGATCAACCCCGCCCGAGACCTGGGCCCGCGCATCGCGCATGCGATCCTGCCGATCAAGGGCAAGGGCGGCAGCGACTGGGGCTACGCCTGGGTGCCCGTCGCCGGACCGCTCGTCGGCGGAGCGATCGCCGCACTCGTCTCCCCGCTGGTCCTGGGCCTCGCCGCGGCCGCGGCCTGACCCACGCACCCGCACGAGCAACGAAGCTGATACGAAAGGAACACCATGTCTGAATACATCATCGCGATCGACCAGGGAACCACCTCCAGTCGGGCGATCATCTTCGACAAGAGCGGCACCATCATCTCGGTCGGTCAGAAGGAGCATGAGCAGATCATGCCGCAGGCCGGCTGGGTCGAGCACGACGCGCTCGAGATCTGGCGCAACGTGCAGGAGGTCATCGGGATCGCACTGGGGCGAGCCGATCTCACTCGGCACGACATCTCGGCGATCGGCATCACCAATCAGCGCGAGACCGCGGTCGTCTGGAACCGGAAGACGGGCAAGCCCGTCTACAACGCGATCGTCTGGCAGGATACGCGGACGCAGGACATCGTCGACCGACTCGCGGAGGACGGCGGGATCGAACGTTTCAAGGACATCGTCGGCCTCCCCCTTGCGACCTACTTCTCCGGGACGAAGGTCGCCTGGATCCTCGAGAATGTCGAGGGGGCGCGCGAAGCCGCCGATGCGGGCGATCTGCTGTTCGGCACCACCGACAGCTGGGTGATCTGGAACCTCACCGGCGGCTCGGAGCACGGCGTGCACGTCACCGACGTGACCAACGCATCGCGCACGCTGTTCATGGATCTGAAGACTCTCGAATGGCGAGACGACATCCTCGAAGCGTTCGGCGTCCCCAGGTCGATGCTTCCCGAGATCAAGTCATCCTCCGAGGTGTACGGAACCGCCGAGGATTCCTCGTTGCTGCGCGAGACGCCGATCGCCGGCATCCTGGGCGACCAGCAGGCAGCCACCTTCGGCCAGGCGGCGTTCACCGCCGGTGAGTCGAAGAACACGTACGGAACGGGCTGCTTCCTGATCTTCAACACGGGCGAGGAGATCATCCACTCGAAGAACGGCCTCCTCACCACCGTCGGCTACAAGCTCGGCGACGGACCCACGCACTACGCACTCGAAGGCTCCATCGCCGTCACCGGATCGCTCATCCAGTGGCTGCGGGACCAGCTCGGCATCATCTCGGACGCGCCGGAGGTCGAGCAGCTCGCCGACAGCGTGCCGGACAACGGCGGCGTGTACATCGTGCCCGCCTTCTCCGGCCTGTACGCGCCCTACTGGCGCCCCGATGCGCGCGGCGCCATCCTCGGGCTCACGCGCTACGCCAACAAGGGACACCTGTCTCGGGCTGCGCTCGAGGCTGTCGCGTACCAGACGCGGGACGTGCTCGATGCGGTGAACGCCGATGCCGGCGTCGATCTCACCGAGCTGAAAGTCGATGGCGGCATGGTCGCCAACGACATGCTCATGCAGTTCCAGGCCGACATCCTCGGCGTACCGGTCGTGCGGCCCGTGGTCTCGGAGACGACCGCGCTCGGTGCGGCGTATGCGGCGGGGCTCGCGGTCGGTTTCTGGTCGGGACTCGATGATCTGTCCGCCAACTGGCAGGAGGATCGCCGATGGGAGCCGGAGCTCGACTCCGCCGAGCAGGAGCGGCTGCTGCGTCAGTGGCGCAAGGCTGTGACGAAGTCCATGGACTGGGTCGACGAAGACGTGCGCTGACACAGCGCGCGTGCGCACAGAGGCCGGCAGCTCATCGAGCTGCCGGCCTCTGTGCGTCTCCCCCGAAGCTATTCGGCGGCTGATGCCCGTTCGAGCACGAGTTCTCGCACGCGCGCTGCGTCGGCCGAACCTCGCATCGCCTTCATGACGGCTCCGATGATCGCGCCGGCCGCCTGCACCTTTCCGTCGCGAATCTTCGCGAGGACGTCGGGCTGCTGGGCGAGCGCCGCATCCACGGCCTCGATGAGCGCGCCGTCGTCCGAGACGATCGCCAGACCTCTGGACTCGACGATCTCGGCGGCGGTCCCCTCGCCGTCGATGATTCCGGCGATCACCTGGCGCGCGAGCTTATCGTTGAGCGTTCCCGCATCGATGAGCTCGACGACCGAGGCGACCTGGGCGGGCGTGATGAGGTCTGCCGAGGGCGTCGACCGCTCATTCGCGATGCGCGCGATCTCACCGGTCCACCACTTGCGAGCCGTCTGCGGGGGCACCCCGATGGCGACCGTCTGCTCGATGGTGGTGAGCAGGCCTGCGTTGACGAGGTCCTGGAACTCGAGCGCCGAGAACTGCCATTCCCCGCGGAGGCGTCGACGACGCAACGTCGGATGCTCGGGGAGCTGCGCGCGCAGTTCCTCGATGAGTTCGCGCTCGGGAGTGAGCGGGGCGAGATCCGGTTCGGGGAAGTAGCGGTAGTCGTCTGCATCGCTCTTGGGACGGCCGGGCGAGGTCTCCCCCGTATCCTCGTGCCAGTGCCGTGTCTCCTGCGTGATCGTCCCGCCGCCATCGAGAATCAGCGCCTGGCGCTGGATCTCGAACCGGACGGCGCGCTCGATGGAGCGCAGGGAGTTGACGTTCTTCGTTTCGGTCCGCGTGCCGAGCACCGACATTCCGGCGCCCTCATTGCCTCGCGGTCGCAGCGACACGTTCGCGTCGCATCGGATGTTCCCGCGCTCCATACGCGCGTCTGAGATGCCGAGCGACACGACCAGGTCCCGAATGGTCGAGACGTACGCCGCCGCGATCTCCGGGGTATCCGCCTCTCCGCCGAAGATCGGACGGGTGACGATCTCGACGAGCGGCACGCCCGCCCGGTTGTAGTCGACCAGGGAGTACTCGGCGCCCTGAATGCGGCCCGTCGATCCCCCGACGTGGTTCAGCTTGCCCGCGTCCTCTTCCATGTGAGCACGCTCGATCGGCACATGGATGATGCGACCTGACGCGAGTTCGATCTCGACCGACCCGTCGTGGGCGATCGGATCGTCGTACTGCGAGATCTGGTAGTTCTTGCCCATATCCGGGTAGAAGTAGTTCTTGCGCGCGAACCCGGAAACCTCGGCGATCTCGCATCCGAGCGCCAGACCCAGGCTGATGGAGTAGCGCACCGCCTCATGGTTGAGCACGGGGAGTGAGCCGGGCAACCCGAGGCACACCGGCGCGAGGTTCGTGTTCGGCTCCGAGCCGAAGATGTTCGGCGCGGTCGAGAACATCTTGGTCTTCGTGTTGAGCTCGACGTGCACCTCGAGGCCGATCACCGGTTCGAAGAGCTCGAGTGCGCGGTCGAAATCCATCAGCTTCGTCTTGGCCATCAGTTCGTCGCCTTTCCGGTCTGGGCCGTCGCAAGGAAGGCTGCATCGAGCTCCGGTGCCTGCGTCCAGAACGGCGCGTCGTCGCGATCGGCGATGAGCTGTTCGATGGCGCTTCCGGCGCGGTAGAGCCGCGCGTCTTCGAAGGCGGGGGCCATGAGCTGCAGACCGACCGGGAGGCCGTCTTCGCTCGCCGTGCCGATGGGCAGGCTGATGCCGGGGATTCCCGCGAGGTTCGCGGGAATCGTCGTCGCGTCATTGAGGTAATCGCGCATGGGGTCTCCGGAGTGAGCGCCGAGCGCCCAAGCGGTGGTGGGCGCGGTCGGCGAGGCGATCACGTCGACCTGGTCGAAAGCGGCGGCGAAATCACGCTGAATCAGCGTGCGCACCTGCTGGGCGCTGCCGTAGTAGGCGTCGTAGTAGCCCGCTGACAGCGCGTAGGTGCCGAGGATGATGCGTCGTTTCACCTCGGCACCGAACCCTGCCGCACGAGTCTCGCTCATCACGCCCTCCACGGTCGCCCCGCCCTGCGGCGTCACGCGGAGCCCGAATCGCACGGAGTCGTACTTCGCGAGATTGCTCGAGGCCTCTGCGGGAAGGATGAGGTAGTAGGCCGCCACCGCGTACTCGAAATGCGGCGCATCGATCTCGACGATCTCCGCACCCTGAGCGGTGAGCAGATCGAGCGCCTGCTCGAACCGCGCCTGCACCCCTGATTGCACGCCGTCGATCATCAGCTGCTTCACGACGCCGACGCGCAGGCCGGCGAGGGTGGCGGGGTCTGCACCGCTTCGCGCAGCTGCAGCCATCGACGGCCACGCGAAGTCGAGCGATGTCGAGTCGTGCCGATCGTGCCCGGAGATGGCGTCGTGCAGCAGCGCCGTGTCGAGCACCGTGCGGGCGCACGGCCCGATCTGATCGAGCGACGAGGCGAGCGCGATCGCGCCATAGCGGCTCACGCCGCCGTAGGTCGGCTTCATGCCGACGGTGCCGGTCAGGGCGGCAGGCTGTCGGATCGATCCGCCGGTATCAGAGCCGAGTGCGAGCGGGGCTTCGAAAGCGCTCACCGCCACGGCGGAGCCGCCTCCTGAACCACCGGGAACGCGGTCGAGCTTCCACGGATTCAGCGTGGGTCCGTAGGCCGAGTTCTCGGTCGAAGAACCCATCGCGAATTCATCCATGTTCGTCTTGCCGATGGGAATCAGACCGGCTGCACGCGCCCGCGCGACGGCCGTCGCGTCGAAGGGCGAACGGTATCCCTCGAGGATCTTCGATCCCGAGGTCGCCGGCATGTCAGTCGTGACGAGCACGTCCTTGATGGCGAGGGGCACTCCGGCGAGCTCTCCGAGCGACTCTCCGGATGCGCGGCGGGCGTCGATGTCGCGCGCCGCTGCGAGTGAGATCTCGGCGTCGGTCGCGAGAAACGCGTTGAGTGTTCCGTCGACGGCGGCGATGCGATCGAGATGAGCCTGCGTCGCTTCTGCGGAGGACACCTCACCCGCGGTGAGCCGAGCGGCGAGCTCGGCCGCAGTCAGCTGGATCACGTCGTTCATCGCGGCGCTCACTGCTCTTCACCGAGGATCGAGGACACGCGGAACATGCCGTCGGTGGTCTCCGGTGCGTTCGCGAGCGCTTCCTCCTGCGTCAGCACGTCGGAGACGATGTCGGGCCGCGTGACGTTGCTCAGTGGAATGGGGTGACTGGTCGCGGGGACATCGGGGGTCGTCACCTCGCCGACCTTCGCGATGTGGGTCAGGATCGAGTCGAGGTCGCTGGTGAGCGCCCCGATCTCGTCGTTGGTGAGGGCGATTCGTGCGAGGCCCGCGAGATGTGCGACGGTGTCCGCCGTGATCTCGGTGCTCGCCGCGCTGGCTTCAGGCATGCTGCTCCATCGGGAGGGGTCATCTGGGAACGCCCACCATCCTATCGGCGGCTCGAGCGCGAGATCTCAGCGGCGCTCAGCCGGGGATTCGCGGGGCCGTCACCGGAGCCTGAAATGGCAGATCGGCTCCCGCCCAGGTCCCATCGGGCGACCAGAGCTCCGAGCATCCGCGTCGATGACTCGTCGCCACATGCGCGTCGACGATCCCGATCGCCGTCATCAGGGCGTAGACGGTCGTCGGACCGACGAACGCGAACCCTCGGCGTTTGAGCGCACGCGCCAACGCTGTGGATTCCGAGGAGAGCGTCGGTACGTCGGCGTCGCGCGCGGGCACGGGCGATCGCTCCGGGCGGAACGACCAGACGAACTCTGCGAGGCCTATCCCATCCTCCTCGCGGAGCCGAAGGGCCGCCCGCGCGTTCGCGATCGTGGCGATGATCTTCCGCTCGTTGCGAATGATGCGCGCATCGGCGAGCAACCGTGTGACGTCGCCATCGCTGTAACGCGACACCTGCTCGATCGAGAAACCGTCAAATGCCTCGCGGAATGCGACGCGTTTGCGCAGCACCGTCAGCCACGACAGTCCTGATTGGAACGCCTCGAGGGAGAGACGTTCGAATACGCCGTCGTCGTCGAACACCGGCATCCCCCACTCCGCGTCGTAGTAGGCCGTCAGCAGCGGATCCTGCCGTGCCCATGCTGCGCGAACCGGTGTGTCGGTGTTCTCTGCCATCGGCGCTCCTTCACGAAGATCGGCGCGGCCTGCAGCCGCTATCGGTCATCTCACCGTATCTTCCGCGAGATGCGCAGACATGTTCGAGCGGACGGGTGTGCATAAGTCGACAAATTTCGTCTCACTCAGCGTCTGTGGGCGGAGAATCAGGCTGTCCGATCGCATCCGGCCCCTCCGTCACGAGCAGCGCGAACTGAGCTGCATCGAGCACCGGGATGCCCAGTTCTTCGGCTTTCGCGAGCTTCGAGCCCGCCCCTGGCCCGGCAGCGACGAAATCGGTCTTCTTCGAGACACTCGAAGCGGCCTTCCCGCCGGCGGCGATGATCGCTTCGGTCGCGCCCTCACGGGTGAATCCGTCGAGCGATCCCGTTGCCACGATCGTGAGCCCGGACAGCACCCCGTCCGCACCAGCGGCACCCGGCCCGGCATGCCCGGGAGTGGCCCATTGCACGCCGGCGGCGCTCCACCGATCCACGATCTCGCGGTGCCAATCGACGTCGAACCAGGCGATCAACGATTCCGCGATGATGCCGCCGACCCCGTCGACCTCGGCGAGCGCCTCCTGCGACGCGCTGCGGATGGCGTCGAGCGAACCGAACCAGTCGGCGAGCGCCCGTGCCGCTACGGGCCCGACGTGCCGGATATTGAGCGCGACCAGCAGACGCCAGAGCGGTTTGGTCTTTGCTCTCTCGAGCTCGGAGAGGAACGTCTCGGCGTCGCGAGAAGGCCGGACGACGCGATGGTCTTTGCGAAGCCCCGCTCGACGTCGCTCGGCTGCGCTCAGCCCTTCGGCGGCAGGTGGGTATTCGTAGGTCACGCGCTGGAACGGCGCGCGCCGCACGAACTCGCCCGTTGCCTCGTCGACGCGCTGCTCGCCCGTCTCGGCGTCCCGGACGATCACCTCGATCGGCACGATCTGCTCCAACGTCAGCTCGAAGAGCCCTGCCTCGGTCTCGAGAGGCGGCGCTGCTGGCACCTCGGGCTGCGTGAGCGCCGCCGCGGTGATCTCACCGAGTACCTCGATGTCGAGCGCTCCGCGCGAGCCGATGTGCTCCACTCGGCCGCGCACCTGTGCGGGGCATGCTCGGGCGTTCGGGCAGCGGAGGTCGATGTCGCCCTCCTTCATCGGCCGGAGCGGCGTACCGCACTCGGGGCAGACATCGGGCATCTGCCATTCTCGCTCCGTGCCATCCCGCAGCTCGAGCACGGCACCGAGCACCTCCGGGATCACGTCGCCCGCCTTGCGCAGCACGACGGTGTCGCCGATCCGCACGCCCTTGGCCTGGACGACCTGCTGGTTGTGCAGCGTCGCCTGGCGCACCGTCGAACCGGCGACCTTCACCGGCTCCATGACGGCGTACGGTGTCGCGCGCCCAGTGCGTCCGACGCCGACGCGGATGTCGATGAGGCGCGTGTGCACCTCCTCGGGCGGGTACTTGTACGCGATCGCCCACCGCGGGGCCCGGCTCGTCTCTCCGAGTTCTCCGTGCAGCGAGAGCTCGTCGACCTTCACAACGATGCCGTCGATGTCGTGCTCGACATCATGGCGGTGCTCCCCCCGATCCTCGATGAACGCCGCGACCTCGTCGACCGAGTCGAACACTCGCGAGTGCGGCGAAACGGGCAGACCCCACTCCGCCAGAAGCTCGTACACATCCGACTGATTCTCAATAGCCGGATCCGGCCATGCACCGATGCCGTGCACGTACAGCGAGAGCCTCGCGAGGCGCTCCCGCATGAGGATGAGCTCGGTCTCGGACTTCTTCTCCGCTCGCTGGCGCAGGCTCCCGGCCGCGGTGTTGCGGGCGTTCGCGAATTCGGCGTACCGCACGGGAATCTGCTCGATGTCGCGCCCCTTGGCCGACTGCTCGTCGATGTAGGCCTGCTGCAGTTCGTGCTGGCGCTCATTCAGGGCGGCGAAGTCCTCGGAGGTCAAGAACACCTCGCCGCGAGCTTCGAAGAACGCTGGGAACCCGCTTCCGTGCAATCTGCGCGGAATCACCGGGATGAGAGCCACATTCTCGGTGATGTCTTCTCCGACGCGCCCGTCGCCGCGAGTGGTCGCCGTCTCCAGCACGCCGTCTCGGTACGCGAGGCTGATCGCCAATCCGTCGATCTTGAGCTCGGAGAGCCAGCGCACGGGGCGACCGGCTGCGGTGCGGACCTTCGCCGCCCACTCGCGGAACTCCTCGATGGAGAAGACGTTGTCCAGACTGAGCATGCGCTCAGCGTGCTGGTGCTCGGGAAACCCTGCCGACACCACAGCGGCCCCGACTTCGCGAGTCGGGCTGTCCTGGCTCGCCAGCTCGGGGAATGCCCGCTCGATCGCTTCGAGGCGACGGAACATCTCGTCGTACTCCGCGTCCGATACGAGGCTCGATGCTTCGGAGTAGTAGGCGACGCGCAGTCGCTCGACCTCGTCGGAGAGACGCTTCGCCTCCTCGCGGGCTGCGTCGAAGTCTTCGGGGATCTGCTGCGCGTTCGTGCTCACGCCTCCAGTGTAGAAGCGAGGTCCGACATTCAGGAGCGGGTTGCGGCCGTCTCCAGCGGCACCGCACGATCGATCGTGAACTGCCCGAGTACACGCGTTCCCACGTAGAGCACGGCTGTCTGCCCCGGCGCCACGCCGACGAGCGGCTCCGCGTGCTCGAGGTCGATATCGACGACGACCTCGTGGGTCGCGTCCGCGCGATGCAGCTCCGTTCGCTCCTCCGGCAGGATCGGCTCGAGCCTGGCGAAGGCGGGCACGGGATCGGCGTGCGCCCGGATCTGCACATCGCAGCCGAAGCGCTCCGAGAGCTCGAACCCGGGCTCCCCGGCCCAGCTGAACCGTCCCCCCGCGATCCTGGAGATCTCGAGCTGCTCTTTCGGGCCGACGACGACCTGATTCGAAACGGGGCGGATGGAGAGCACGTATCTCGGCTTCCCGTCCGGAGCCGGACGCCCGAGCTGCAGCCCGCGGCGCTGGCCCACCGTGTATCCGTGCGCTCCGTCGTGACTGCCGACGACGTCGCCCGACTCATCGAGAATGTCTCCGGGCGTGCGGTCGACGTGATCCGAGAGCCATCCTCGCGTGTCGCCGTCGGGGATGAAGCAGATGTCGTGGCTGTCCGGCTTCTGAGCGACCTGCAATCCGCGCTCCGCGGCCTCGGCCCGGATGAGCTGCTTCGACGGGGTATCGCCGAGCGGGAAATAGCAATGAGCGAGCTGGCGTTCCGTCAGCACGCCGAGCACGTACGACTGATCCTTCGCCCAAGCGCTCGCACGATGCAGCTCCGGGCCGTGAGCACCCTCCGCGAGTGTCGCGTAGTGCCCCGTCGCGACCGCGTCGAAACCGAGGGCCATCGCCTTGTCGAGCAGGGCGGCGAACTTGATCTTCTCATTGCAGCGCATGCACGGGTTCGGTGTGCGGCCCGCAGCGTACTCAGCGATGAAGTCGTCGACCACGTCTTCTTTGAACCGCTCGCTCAGGTCCCAGACGTAGAACGGGATGCCGAGCAGATTCGCGGCGCGACGCGCGTCCATCGCATCCTCGATGGTGCAGCACCCCCGCGAGCCGGTGCGGATGGTGCCGGGCATCCGGCTGAGCGCCAGATGCACGCCGACCACTTCGTGGCCGGCCTCTACAGCGCGGGCGGCGGCCACGGCAGAGTCCACGCCCCCGCTCATCGCTGCCAAAATCTTCACCAGAGCATTCTAGTCGTCCGAAACCCGGGAGTCGACTCCGCGAAATCGTCGGCTGCCCGTCGCGGATTGAACCGCGAAGCTCGAGTCAGCTGAGCCCTGCCGCACGGGCCGAACGCAGCGCCGCAGGGAGCGCCGCGAGGAGCGCATCCACCTCCGACTCCGTGCTCTCCTGGCCCAGCGTGAAACGCAGCGCCCCTGCCGCGTCTTCGGGAGCGACCCCCATGGCGAGCAGCACATGCGAGAGCTCGGCCACCCCGGCCTGGCACGCGGAGCCGACGGAGACCGAGACGCCGGCACCGTCGAGGAGGAAGACGAGCGAATCGCCTTGACAGCCGGGGAAGGTGAAGTGGGCATTGCCCGGCAGTCGGCCCGCACCGGCTGGGGCTCCGCGGAGCACCGCGGTCGGATCCGCCTCGCGCACGCCGGAGATGAGTCGGTCGCGCAGGCGCTCCAAGTGGGAGAGGCCATTGCGTCGGGGACGCCCCTCCTCATCGAGGAGCATCTCGAGCGCCGCAGCGAAGGCTACGGCACCGGCGACGTCCTGCGTACCGGAACGGGATCGCTGCTGGCTCCCGCCGTGCAGCAGCGGCTCGACGGTGACCCGGCGGCCGAGGATCACGGCGCCGACGCCGACCGGTCCACCCACCTTATGCGCCGAAAGGCTGAGCGCCGAGGCTCCCGATGCTGCGAAATCGATCGGAACCTGCCCGAGCGCCGAGACGGCGTCGACGTGGGCCGGCACGCCGTGGGCCGCGGCTATCGCGCACAGTTCCCGCACGGGTTGCAGCGTGCCGACCTCGTTGTTCGCCCAGAGAAACGAGATGACCGCGACTCGATCGGCGCCCGCTGCGGCGATCGCGGCTTCGAGCGCCCCCGGCGTCAGCAGGCCGTTCTCATCGATCGGCACGCCGACCAGCTCCGCGCCCTGAACATCACGCAGCCACTCCGCGGTCTCCATGGTCGCGTGATGCTCGCCCTCGGCGATCAGCACGACCGGCCCTGAACCGGAGCGACGACGCGACCAGTAGAGTCCCTTGAGCGCGAGATTGATCGACTCTGTCCCGCCCGCCGTGAGGATGAGCTCGGCGTGGTCGCAGCCGACCATCCGGGCGATGCTGTCGCGGGCGGCCTCCAGCAGCTGACTCGCCCGCTGGCCGTGTCCGTGCGTCGACGCCGGGTTCCCCACCGTGCGGAGTGCATCGGTGTAGACCTCCAGCACCGCTTCGGGCATCGGCGATGTCGCAGCATGGTCGAGATACGCGCGCCCGCCCACCATCATGGCGTCGCGCTCAGTAGAGGAGGTTGGCGAGACGGCTGCGGGCCGCTGCGACTCGCGGATCGGCGACGCCCACGACCTCGAACAGTTCGAGCAGCCGTTCACGGATCGTTGCTCGCCCCTCGGCATCCTGCTCGACGAACAGGTCGAGCAGCCGCAGGAAGGCGTCTTCCACATGGCCCCCGGAGACGTCCAGATCTGCGACGCGGAGTTGCGCCTCGACGTCGCCGGGCGCGGCTGCCGCACCGCTGCGAATCTCGTCGGCGCTGAGCCCCTGCAGGCGATGCAGCAGTTTCACCTGCACGAGCGCAGCTCGCGCTTCGGCGTCCGCCGGGGAGCGCGTGAGCACGGCCTCCCACTCGGTGATGGCCTGCTCGTAGTCACCGCGCTCGGCGGCTTCGATGGCCGCGAGGTGCGCCGCTGGAATCTCCGGTTCTGCCGGAGCGGCCTGCTCGTCAGCGTCCTCGATATCGGGAGCGTTCACGCGGCCGGTGACGCCGTGCTGCTCCGCGAGCTGCAGGAGCTGCCCGAAGTACTCGCGAACCTGCTCCTCGGGAACCGGGCCTTGGAAGAGGGGAACCGGCCGCCCCGCGACCAGTGCGATGACCGTCGGAACCGCCTGCGCCTGGAACGCCTGCGCGAGACCGGGGCTGGCATCGACGTCGATCCTGGCCAGAAGCAGTCGTCCGCCGAGTTCGCGAGTGACCTGCTCGAGCACCGATCCGAGCGACACGGAGGGCTCGCTCCGAGCAGACCGCAGCAGTGCCACGACGGGGACGACGCTGGAGAGCTGAGCGGCCTGCTCGAATGTGGCATCGGTGACATCGATGACGAGCGACGGGACATCGACGACGGAGCCGCCAGCAGCGCTCCCGGGCGCCGCAGATGGGGCACCCCCCTGGGGAGCAGCCGCGCGCGCTGCGAGGTGGCTGAGATCCACCCCTCCACCTGGCAGTCGCTCTGGAATCTGCTGTGTCATCGTGATCGATCCTTCCTCATGTTCGGTCCTCATCGACGGGGCGGCATGAGCCGTCTGGCCGCGGCGCCCCGTCGACGCTAGTTCGTGACGCCGACGAGCTCGCTCGTGACGCCGAGCAGCTCGATCTTCGCATCCTCCGACTTGCTGGGCACGAAGAACAGCATCTGGTGCGCGACTTGCTGCACGAGACGCTCCTGCTCGCCCTCCAGGCCGGAGAGCGCCGTGATCGCACCCTGCGCCTGCGGTTTGAATCGGCCGCCGGCAGCGTCGACGATCTGCTCATCGATGACGGTCGTGGCGACCAGCGCGCCGCCGGCACCCGTCGAGAGCGCGACGACCGGCGCGTCGCCCTGTCGGGCAGTCGCGCTGTACTTCATCGTCTGCCCCTTCTCGTCGGATTGCTGCTGCGCCGCAGCGGCACGAGCCTTGCCGTAGTTCTCGAGGAGCGTGTCGCTCTCGAGGTCGAAGAGCTCGGCCTCCGGAGCTTCAGTGCCGTTCTCGAGCAGCGAAGCGTAGGCTGCCCCGACCTCGCCGGGCGGCAGCATCAGCGTCTCGATGTCGTTGGAAAGCAGTGCCGTGCCGTCCTCGGCCGGGGCCGCCTGAGGCATTGAGATGCCTCCGCGCAGCGCGATCACGCGCGACACCTCGAAGTTCTCCTGCGGCGACTGCTGCGTCATGATCAGGGCGAGCGACGGAGAGGTCTGCTCATCCGTCGCGCCGTCTCCCGCTTCCGCATCGGCGTCAGCCGCTGCGGAAGCGGCATCCGCCGAACCGTCGGCGGTCCCGCCGGCCGCAGCATCGGCATCGGTCTTGCCGGACGACGACGCCACGGTGACGAACGCGGTTCTCGGCCAGGACTCCGTGCTCTGCACCAGCGCGTAGTCGAGTTCTTCATCGGTGATCCTGGGCGGAACCACCGCATAATCGGGCACCGAAGCGCGAATCGTGTAGTTCGCCGTGCGCTGCGCGAGGGCGTCGTCGACGAACCGCTCGTCGAGCGCGGCCGCGTCGAGGTCGTCGTCGCCCTCGTTCGCCGCCGCGGAGACCTGCTCGACGATGCGATGCAGTTGCGCTTCCGTGACGGGCACCGGCGCGATGGACGACGGCTGCGCCGTCGGCGTTTCTTCCACCGGCTTCGGGCCCATCTGCGGCCAGTACTCGGCGGAGCAACCCGACAGCCCGAGCACCGCGGCGATTCCCAGCACGGGGAGCAGGCGGCGCCCGTATCGTCGGTTCTGCCTCGATCGGGCGATCATGCCGTCCCGACCCGCTCGGTTCCGAATGTTCAGCGTCATGCGCTCTCCTCTCGGCGGAGCGTCTGCACGGGCATCGGCTCGCGGCGCAGCACTCCGACCGCGGCGCTCCGGTCGTGCGAACGCATTCCTCAGCCCTTGCAGCGGTCCTCGGCGTCCACGGCGAGGACCGAGGCCCCGACGATCATGGTCGACGGCGAGCAGGTACAGCACCGCGCCGACGATCGCGAGCACGCCTCCCGCTGCCAGCAACGGCCCGGCCCACGGCGTGCTGCGATCCTGCGCCCACACGAGGGACACCTCGCTCGGAATCGGGTCCGTCCCGTTGGTCGCGATCAGCACCGACTGGTCGACGGCGATGGACACTGGAACGCGGAGCGTCTCGGTCTCGGTCGATCCTCCGTTGCCGTCGATGAATCGGGAGTCGAGCCACAGGTCGCTCCCCCGAGGGTCGAGCCCGTCGCCCGCTGCGTCGGCCTCCGTCGTCACGGCTCCGGAACCGGTCTCCGACGCTTCCGCAGGGGCCCCGGGGATCAACGCCGTAAGGAGTCGCTGCTTCCGCTGGTCCACGGTGAGTTCGGCGTGCGGGAACGGGGCCAGCCAGGCATCGACGTCGCGTGTCATCGCGGTGGCGACGAACGCGTCGGCGCCCTGCACCACGACGTTCGCCTGGCCGGGGAGCTTCGCGAACTCGGTGCCGTCGACCACGGCGAAGGCCGCTTCCGACTGGGTGTCGACGGGCAAACTGATCTCTGCCGGACCGGCGAGGAATGTGCGCTGCCCGAGCCCGAGCAGCAGAAGCACTCCAGACAGCACGAGCACTGCGATCGCAAGCGCATGTCGCACGGGATCTCCTCTACTTTCGCGTCGGTCCGGGAGCGAGCGATGGAAGCCGCGGGGCCCGAACACGGATCTTCAGCCTCCAACGCTACCGGAGCTTCCCGGGTGTGACATGAGGACTTCGTTTCTGAGGTCTTCGCCGCGACCGTTCGGAGGGGCTCTGCTCCCCTGCCGTCCGCTGTCGGTTACGCTATCGTTGGGTGGCAATTGTGTTCTCGTCGCGACCCGGTCGGGCACGCGACGACATTCAGATTCCGGAGGGCCCGTGTCCGAACCAGCCCAGCAGTTCTCCCCCGCGTTCCGCGGTTACAACCGTGATGAGGTCGACGAACGCGTCGGCGCGCTGACCGGTCACATCGCGACCCTGCAATCGCACCTCGAATCCCTGCAGCAGGCGCACCGGCAGGCATCGCATGCCGGGGACGAGCAGCGGCAGCTGATCGCCGATCTGCAGGAGCAGGTAGCCGAACTCGGCGCCTCCGGGTACTCCGGGCTCGGGCTTCGCGTGGAGAAGAGCCTGCAGGTTGCCGAGGATCACGCCCAGCGACTGATGGCGCAGGCGGACCTCGACGCTGAGAAGCTGCGTCGCTCCTCCGAGGAGGAGAGCCGCCGGGTGCTCACCCAGGCGCAGCGACGCGCCGACGAACTGCTGACGTCGGCTTCGGAGCAGGCGGAGATCATTCTGACGGGTGCGCGCAACGACGTTGCGACGCAGAGCGCCGCTGCGAATTCCGAGCGCGAGCGGCTCCTCGATGAAGCGCGCAGGGAAGCCGAGCTGACCCGGAGCAGCGCCGAGCGAGAGGCGCTCTCGGAGCGCGAGACCGCGCATCGAGAGGCCCAAGCCGCGATCGCCGCGGCCGAAGCGCAGGCCGAGCGGATCACGACGGAATCCCGTGCCGCGGCCAACGAGCTCCGCGCCCGGACCGAGATCCAAGCCGAGGCGTTCGAGCGCCAGAAGGCGGAGAACGAGCGCGAGGCGGAACTCGAGCGTGCGCGCCTCGTGCAGGAGGGCGAGCGGGCCCGCGCGGAGTTCGAAGCGAGACGACAGCGCGAAGAAGCTGAGCTGGAGGAGCGCTACACCGAGCAGCAGCGCACCCTCGAGGCGGACATCGAAGCTCAGCGACGCGCGCTCACCACCGAGGTCGAAACGCTCCGCGGACGCATCGCGCAAGAGCGGGCCGAGCACGATGCAGCACTCAGCCAGGAGCGCGAGGTGCACGACCGTCGCCTGCGCGCCGAGGCTCAGACGCACGTCGACCGCATCGCTCAGGAGCGAGCGGAGCACGAGGCCGGCATCGTCCGAGAGCGCGAAGCGCTCGAGCAGGAGTTGACGAGCCGGGCCGCGCAGTCAGAACGAGAACGAGAGCGAGCCGACGCCTCGGCGGCCGAGGATCGCGCCGCGGCCGCTGCGAGCCTGGAGACGCGACTCGCAGCGCAGCGCGAGGATCACGACCGGCTCCTCGAGCGTGAAGCTGCAGCGCATCGAGCGGAGCTGTCGAACGAGCGCGATGCTCACGACGCAGCACTGGCGGCCGAACTGGCCGAGCATCGCGAACTGATCTCGCGCGAGCGAAACGAGCACGAGACCAGCATCAGCGCCGAGCGCTCGGAGCACGAGGCCGCCATTCGCGAGGAGCGCGCCGCGCACGATGCCGCCCTCAGCGACGAACGAGCGGCGCACGAGGCGCGCATCGCCGATGAGCAGCAGCGGCAGGAAGTGCGACTCTCGGATGAACTCGCCGCTCACGTATCGCGGCTCGCGCAGGAGCGGGACGCCCACGAGGCCGCCATCACTGAGGAGCGGACCGCTCACGACCGTGCCATCACGGAGGAGCGCTCCCAGCACGACGCGGATCTTCGATCCGAACGGGAGTCGCACGATACGGCGATCGCTTCGGAGCGAGCTGCCCACGAGCGGCGCATCGCTGAGGAATGGGATGCGCATCGCGCGACGATCGCGCATGAGCGCGAGGACCACGACGCATCTCTCGCGGCAGAACTGAGTGAGCACGAGACGCGGATCCAGGCGGAGCGCGCAGAGCACGAGGCTGCGCTGGCTGCCGGTCGTGCCGAGCTCGCGAGCGAGCAGGAGGCTGCGCGGACAGCGCTCGAACGGGAACTCACCGCGAAGCAGGAAGAACACGATGCCCGCCTGACAGCCGAGGTCGCGGCGCACGAAGACCGACTCGGCGCCGAGCTGGCAGCCCATCAGGATCGCGTGATCTCCGAATGGGACGAGCATCGCCAGCGCATTGCCGCGGAGCTCACCGCTCACGAGCGCGAAATGCTGGAGACGCGAGAAACCATCGCACGTCAGCAGGAGCGGGATCAGCAGGAGCACGCAGCGAGGATCGCCGACGAGACGACCATTCACGAAGAGCGCCTGGCATCGCAGTCCCGAGAGCACGAGCAGCGACTTGCCGATGAGCGCGCCGCCGAGGCGGAGCGGCTCCGGATCCAGCGTGACGAGGCGGCCGAGGCGCTCGGCCTCGAGCGGGAGAGCCTCGAACTCCAGATCGAGCGCGAGCGAGCACGCCTCGCCGATGATGTGTCGCGGGAGCGCGAGGAGCACGATCGCACGATCGCGGCGGCGGTCGCGCAGCACGAGGCGGACCTCGCGCGCGAGCGCGAGGAGCAGGCAGCCGCTATCGAACGCGAGGTCGCCGCGAAACGCGCAGCGGTGATCGAAGAGACCGATCTGCTGCGCGCAGACACTGTGGCAGAACTGGCCGAGCATCGCGCCGAAGAAGAAGCGCGCCTGGCGCGTGCGCGCGAAGAGACCGAGGACGCGGTGCGCCAGATGACGGAACGCATCGAGCGGGAGAGCGCGACCTTCAGCACCGGCATCGCGCAGCAGCGAGAGGACTTCGAGCGCGATCTCGCGGAGCGTCAGCGTCTCGCATCTGAGACGTCGCAACGGGAACTCGAAGCCACGCGATCCGAACTCTCCGAGCTCAAGTCCCAGTTGGAAGCCGCGCGCGAGGAATACGAGCGCCTGAGCACGGAAGCGACTCAGGATGCACGAAACGTGCGTGCAGCAGCGGAGCGCCATGCCGCCGAGATCGTCATGGAGGCGGAGCAGCGCACCCAGACGACGTTCGCCGCTGCTGAAGAGCGCGCGACCAAGGTGCTCGCGGCCGCTGAGGATCGGATGACGCAGTTGAAGGTCGAACGCGGTGCCGTAGCGCGCTACTTCGAGAGTCTCGGCGAGGTCATCACCAATGCGCAGAAGATGAGCACGGTCGCGGGCCGACTTGTGGCGCAGCCCATCGCTGAGGCGCTGCCAGCCGACGAGGTCGAGTCGACCGCAGCGGCTCGCTCCACCTCGGAAGACGCCCGTGCCGCCTCGGCAGACTCGTCGGAGCCGGGCGCCTCTGAAGCGCCAGGGACCGACACGTCTTCGACGACGCAGTGACGCGTTAGCGCTGCAGCCGCACTTCTTCGACGACGGTCGGAAGCGGAGCGGCTGCAGTGCCGACTGCTGAGACCACCTCGTCGAGCACCCGGCGCGTCTGCTTCTCCCCCACCCACAGGTGCCGACCGCCCTCGACCGGTATGAGCGTCATCCGCGGCACGCTCGCGAAGCGCTGCTCGGCCTCCGCCGGGCGCAGGTAGTCGTCGAACTCCGGGATCAGCGCAACGAGTTCTGGTGCGGCCTGCTGCCATGACGCGACGTCATCCGCTGTCGCACGGTGGAGCGGCGGAGACAGGAGGATCGCCCCCGCTATCGGATGCGCAAGGCCGTACTTCAAGGCGAGCTCCGTTCCGAACGACCACCCGAGCAGCCAGGGATTCGGCAGCCCTCGTTCCGCGACGAAGGCCATCGCCGCCGCTACGTCGTGCTCCTCGGACACCCCGTCGCCGAATTCTCCCTCGCTGGTGCCGCGGGGGGATGAGGTGCCGCGCGTATTGAATCGCAGCACCGCGAGGTCGGCCAGCTCGGGAAGCCGATTCGCGGCCTTCCGAATGATGTGGGATTCCATGAACCCGCCGGCCGTCGGGAGTGGGTGCAGGGTGACGAGTGTGGCTCGAGGCTCGCGGTCCGCAGGAAGCGCGAGCTCTCCGTAGAGTGTGAGCCCGTCGGCAGTATGCAGCTCCACATCCTCGCGACGCGCTCGCAAGACGGTATTGCTCGTAATCTCCACCATGCCGTTCACCCTTCACTCCAAGCTGATGCCACCAGCCTATCCAGGTCGGCGCCTGCGCTCTGGCAGGATAGAAGCCATGGCACTTACGGCAGCGGCAGACGGCTCGGCACTCGGAAACCCAGGCCCCGCCGGTTGGGCCTGGTACGTCGATGACGAGCAGTGGCGGGCAGGCGGCTGGCCGCGCGCCACGAACAACCAGGGCGAACTGATGGCGGTGCTCGACCTCCTCACTGCGACATCGGACCGCGCAGAAGAGCCCCTGCGCATCCTGTGCGACAGCCAGTACGCGATCAATTCCGTGACGCAGTGGATGGCCGGATGGAAGCGACGGGGCTGGCGGAAGGCAGACGGAAAACCCGTTCTCAATCGCGAGTTGCTGGAACGCCTCGACGCTGCGATGTCAGGACGTGACGTTTCGTTCGAGTGGGTCAAGGGTCATGCCGGGCACCCGCTCAACGAGGCCGCGGATCTCCGCGCCCGTGCCGCCGCGACGGCGTTCCAGGCGGGCCGCCAGCCGGATCATGGCCCGGGCCTTGCCTCACGGACTCCCGCGTCGCCCGTGGTCGATGCGCCGCAGACCGTCGCACCCCCGACCTTGTTCTAGTTCACTGAGATTGGCGAGGGCCGATGCTCGGTGTGCTCGGTCTCAAGTCAGTCGCCAGCAGTGCGCGTGATAATGGCGGCGATCCCGGACCGCGGCCTCGTCGCCGAAGAAATCGTCGGCCCGCCAGGCTACGACGTGGGATTGCCCCGGAGGGATCTCGATGCGGCATGACGGGCACACGTAAGGCTTCTCAGCGCGCTGGGACGGGATGTCGCGAACGAACCACTCGGTTCCGGCTCGGGATTCGGTCCTGGCACCTCCGTGAGCGAGACGCGTCACGTCAACCTGCGGGGCGAGCGCCGCGCGCTGGTACTTGTTCGGGCCCCGTCGCTTCGC
Organism: Leucobacter sp. USHLN154; assembly: GCF_037145595.1. Lineage (NCBI taxonomy): Bacteria > Bacillati > Actinomycetota > Actinomycetes > Micrococcales > Microbacteriaceae > Leucobacter > Leucobacter sp. USHLN154. The sequence continues at coordinate 735,937 of NZ_JBBCXF010000001.1, read as the reverse complement.
CATGACGCCCGGTCACCACCAGTGGTTGGCGGTCCAGAACGCGTACGCCTGAGCCCATCCCCCGTAGCGATCAGCAGCGTAGCCCGAAGCCCACCGGAGATTGTCGACTGGATCGTATCCGTTGCCGGGAACCTTGCTGCACGGAAGGGCCTGAATCAGCCCGCATGCTCCGGAGCTCGCGTTCGTGGCATTCGGATTCCACGTGCTCTCACGTGAGGCGATGTAATCGACGTAGCCCCAGTCCGACTCCGGGATTCCCGCAGCCGCCATCCACTCCGCCGGTGAGCCGCCGCCCGTGTACTTCGGCGGAGCTCCGGGGGCATCCGAAGCTGGGGCGCCCCCTGCCTCGGCTTCGTCTTTCGCGGCTTCCTCCGCTTCCTTCGCGGCCTTCGCCGCGTCGGCAGCCCGCTTAGCCTCTTGCTTCTTCCGAACCTCCTCGGGATCCGGCAGCTCTACGACGCCGACCTCGGTGTAGACGAGATCCGCTTCAGCCGTGGTCGCCGGGATGAACTCCTGATGGATGCGCTCCTGGAACGCCAGCGTCTCCGCGTCGGCCGGCTCGCTCGGCATCGCGAACGGAGCGACGATCGCTGCACCCAGGAACCCGGATACCGCGAGCACCGCGACCGGAGCTCGAAGCTTCGACCAACGGGAGACGGGAGCAAACTTCACGATAGCCACAATGTAACGATTCTATCTCGGCAGCCTCGAATCGACAACCGGGAGGAGCGGATCGTCCCGAAACCTGTTGCCCGAGCGCTAGCGGGTGGCAAGGATCAACTCGACGACGGCGTCGAGCAGCGCGTCCACCTGTTCTTCGTCGTACCCGCGCCACTGCGAATGGAATACGACGTCGCGCACCTCTGGGGGCTGCAGGGCGAGCTCACGGCGCTCGAACATCTCCGACACGCGATCGAGGAAGGCATCGACCTGAGACCGGCGGTACCCCGTCGCGAACATCCCACGACGCCGAAACCGCTTGCCTCGCGGACGATTGATGCGTCCGCGCACTTCCGAAAGCAGTTGGCGGGTCTCATCCCACCAGGCGTCCTCGCCCGCCGCGCGTACCCGCGCACGCCGCTCCCGCTCGTAGAACACCTCTTCCAGGCGATCCATCGCCGCATCAACGTATCGCGCCGAATACCCGCCGCGCTTCACCGCGAACGCGCGGCTCCGCACCGCGGCGGAGGTCATCGCCTCGCCTTCCGTCGCACCTTCGTACGCGGAGCGGGCATCGTTCAGGAAGCGGTCGACCTGCTCCGGCTGATAGCCGAGCTGCGAGCCCGTCGCGAGCGGGAATGAGGTGTGCACCCGACCATTCTCCACGGGAGCCGTGTCCGCCGGCTGAGAGCGCCGCGCCATCACACGACACCCAGCGCGAGCGCGACGCCGTAGACGCCCACCGCGGACGGCAGCAGAGAATCGAGGCGATCGAGAAAACCGCCGTGACCAGGAATCCAGGAACTCATGTCTTTCACACCCAAATTGCGTTTGATGAGGGACTCGGTGAGGTCGCCGCCCGTCGCGGTGAAGAGCACCACGACGCCGATGATGATGCCGACCCACCAGGGCTGGCCGAGGGCGAGCACCGATACCAGGACGCCCGCTCCTGCCGCGACGATCGCAGCTCCTGCGAAGCCCTCCCAGGTCTTGTTCGGACTGATCCGGGGGGTCATCTTGTGCCTGCCGAACGTCACGCCCGCTGCATAAGCGCCCACGTCGACCGAGACGACGACCAGAACGAGCGCGAACACCCACCACTCGCCGTGCTCCGCGAGCACCAGCAGCACGGTGAACGATGCCAGGAATGCGACGTACACGAGCGTGAACCAGCCGGAGAAGACGTCACGCACGAGTGTCCGCGCCGGCGCCTCCCAACGCGGCACGAGGCCTTCGACCAGCCTCCAGAGAATGAGCAGAAGCGATCCGGCGAAGAGTCCCATGAGCATGCCCTCGGCGCCCCAGAATGCCGCACCGGCGACCACGACGAGGCCTGCGAGGACGACGCCCACCCGGGGCACGCGCCGGCCGGCCACCCGGAAAGCCGAAGCGAGTTCCACGAGCGCGATCCCGACCAGGATCGCCACGAGCACGATGAAGATCTGCTTCACCAGCAGCAGGCTCGCGAGGAACACCCCGCCGAGAATGACTCCCGAGGCGATGGCGAATGCGAGATTGCGGCCGGCTCGAGCCTCGATGCGAGCATTCGTCGCTTCGAGCTGCGCGCGAGTCGATTCGAGCGCGCTTCGAATCTCGTCGCGTTTCTCCGAGCCGGCCATCCGGATCAGACCTCCAGCAGCTCGGCTTCTTTGCGCTTGGACGCCTCATCGATCTGCTCGATGAACTGCTTGGTGACCGCCTCGAGCTCCTTCTCAGCGCGAGCGATCTCGTCCTCGCCGACCTCGCCCTTGAGGGCGTCCAGATCGTCCTTGCCGGAGCGACGCACGTTGCGCACCGCCACGCGAGCATCCTCGGCCTTGCCCTTGACGATCTTGACGAACTCCTTGCGGCGCTCAGTCGTCAGCTCGGGAAGCGACAAGCGGATGACCGTGCCGTCGTTGGACGGGTTCGCACCGAGGTTCGGCATATCGCGAATCGCCTGCTCGATGCCCTTCATCGCGCCCTTGTCGTAGGGGGTCACGAGCAGACTCCGAGCATCCTGGTTCTGCACCGAAGCGAGCTGCGACAGGGGCGTCGGGGTTCCGTAATAGTCGACCTGCACGTTCTGCAGCAGCGACGGGTTCGCACGCCCCGTGCGAACCGTGGCGAAGCTCTCCTTCGCGGATTCGACCACACGGCTCATGCGGTCCTTGACGTCGGCGAAGACTTCTTCGATCACGGTGTACTCCTTAGTGAAAACGCTCGGATTTCCAGCTTAGCGGGCACCGCCCGCAAGGCGGTGTCAGGCGTGGACGAGTGTGCCGAGTTCTGCGCCTCGCAGCGCAGCTGTCACGTTTCCGGCCGGCTCCATGCCGAAGACGCGCATCGGCATGCCGTTGTCCATGCAGAGGCTGAAGGATGTGGAGTCGACGACCTTGAGGCCGCGCACGAGAGCGTCGTTGTAGGTGATCTTCTCGATGAGGGTCGCATTCGGGTCCTGCCGCGGGTCGGCCGTGTAGACGCCGTCGACGCCGTTCTTCGCGACCAGCACCTCATCGGCCTGGATCTCGAGCGCGCGCTGCGCGGCAACGGTGTCGGTCGAGAAGTACGGAAGGCCGGCTCCCGCCCCGAAGATCACCACGCGCCCCTTCTCGAGATGTCGGATTGCGCGCAGCGGGATGTACGTCTCAGCGACCTGCGTCATCGTGATCGCCGACTGCACGCGCGTCTCGATCCCTGCTTGTTCGAGGAAGTCCTGCAGGGCGAGCGCGTTCATGACGGTTCCCAGCATGCCCATGTAATCGGCGCGCGCGCGATCCATGCCGCGCTGCGAGAGCTCAGCGCCGCGGAAAAAGTTCCCTCCCCCGACGACGACGGCGACCTCGGCCTCTTCCATCGCCGCGGCGATCTCGCGCGCGATCTGGCTCACCACGTCTGGGTTCACTCCCAGCGTTCCCCCTCCGAAGGCCTCCCCCGAGAGCTTCAGCAGTACGCGACGCTTACGATCGGCGGTCTTCGTCATGTGGGGTGTCTCCTTGTTTCGAACGTGGACGCTGGAAGCGTCGTCGGGCCCGGATCGCATCCGGAGCCCATATTAGTGCGGACACAGCACGGGACCCGAGCCGTCTGGCCCGGGTCCCGGTGTGTGTGGTTAGGCGCCGACCTTGCAGCGCGCGAAGCCGGTGACGGTGATGCCTGCGGCTTCAGCGACCTTCTTCACCTCGCGCTTGTCTGCGTCGAGCGCGTGAACCTGCTCGTTGAGTGCGACCTGCTTGAAGAACGCGGTCAGACGACCTTCCACGATCTTCGGCAGTGCAGCCTCGGGCTTGCCCTCGTTCTTGGAGATCTCCGTGACGAGTGCGCGCTCCTTCTCCACATCGGCCTCGGGCACATCCTCGCGGCTCAGGTAGAGCGGATCCGCGAATGAGATGTGACGCGCGATGCTGAGCGCAGCCTCGGCGTCGTCGCCCTCGTACCCCACGACCACGCCGATCTGCGGCGGCAGATCCTTCGAGGTCTGGTGCAGGTACACCGAGGTAGCTGGTGCTTCGACGCGCGACAGCTTGCGCACCTCGATGCGCTCGCCGATGATGGCGGCTTCCTCGGTGATGACGTCGGCGACGGTCTTGCCCTCGGCGGGGGCCGCGAGGGCCTCCTCGACGGTCGAGGCCTGCGCCGCGACGATCGCGTCGAGCACGCGCTCCGCCAGAGCGATGAACTTCTCGTTCTTCGCGACGAAGTCGGTCTCGCAGACGAGCTCGATCATCGTTGCGGCGCCCTCGGTCTGCCGAACGGCGACGAGGCCTTCGCTCGCCTCGCGGTCGCCGCGCTTGGCGACGCCCTTGAGGCCCTTGAGACGCAGGATCTCGATGGCCTTCTCGACGTCTCCGTCAGCCTCGATGAGCGCGTTCTTGCTGTCGAGCATGCCGGCGCCGAGGCGATCGCGCAGCTCTTTCACAGCGGCCATGCTTACTGCAGCCATGTGTGACTCCTTCAGTGGTCGTTCGGTGAACGGTCAGAGATTATTCTGCGGCCGGGGTCTCGGCAGCGGCCTCGGCCGGTGCCTCTTCCGCTGCGGGTGCCTCTGCAGCGGCAGGTGCCTCCTCGGCAGCAGGTGCCTCCTCGGCAGCGGCAGCGTCAGCGGCCGGCGCCTCTGCGGCGGGAGCGTCGGTGCCGAGCAGCTCGACCTCCCACTCGGCGAGCGGCTCAGCGGCCTGCTCGGAACCCTCCGACGGCTTCTGGTGGCGCTCCATGAGGCCCTCAGCAGCAGCATCGGCGATGACGCGGGTGAGCAGCGCGACCGAGCGGATCGCGTCGTCGTTGCCCGGAATCGGGTAGGTGACCTCGTCGGGATCGCAGTTGGTGTCGAGGATCGCGATCACGGGGATCCCGAGCTTCTTCGCCTCGTCGATCGCGAGGTGCTCCTTCTTGGTGTCGACCACCCAGAGAGCCGAGGGGGTCTTGCCCATGTGGCGGATTCCGCCGAGCGACTTCTGCAGCTTCTCGAGTTCGCGCTTCTTGAGGAGGAGCTCCTTCTTCGTGAAGCCGCTCGTCGTGCCCTCGAAGTCGAGCTGCTCGAGCTCCTTCATGCGCTCCAGTCGACCGGTGACCGTCTGGAAGTTGGTGAGGAGTCCGCCCAGCCAACGCTGGTTCACGTAGGGCTGGTTGACACGGGTCGCCTGCTCGGCGATGGCCTCCTGCGCCTGCTTCTTGGTGCCGACGAAGAGGATGTTGCCGCCACGGGCAACGGTCTGCTTCACGAACTCGTACGCAGCATCGATGTATCCGAGCGACTGCTGCAGATCGATGATGTAGATGCCCGAGCGCTCGGTGAAGATGAAGCGCTTCATCTTCGGGTTCCAACGGCGGGTCTGGTGTCCGAAGTGAACGCCGCTGTCGAGCAGCTGGCGCATGGTAACGACGGCCATTGCCGTCCTCCTGTTCTGCGCGCCCTCGCGGGCGCGCCTATTACGGTTGACATCGGTCGCGATTGCGACCAGATCCTGGTGCCCTCGGGATCAGCCGCCGCGCTCGATACGAGCACGGACCGTTGGCGTCACTCCGATGCATGGGCACGCGAAGTCACCTCTTGCAAGGTGCTGGTCCAGTGTACACCAGCGCAGTCACCGTTTGATTCGCTCACACCACTCAATTCTCGGACGACCCGCGCGACTTCCTCACAGCCGCGCTGGTACCGACCATCCGAAGCACGTGTTGGTCCACGATGTCTGCATGAACGCACGAATCGCACTGATGCCGCGGGGGCGCTGGCTCATGGTCGGTGCATCTCTCTGGCTCGCTCTGACCCACTCCACGGCAATGACGGGTGCTTCTGGCGAAGCGCGCTGGCTGCCACCACTGGAACTGCCCGGCTTCGTGATCCTCGAGACATTCCGCGCGCCGCCGCACGAGTACGGGCCTGGCCACCGGGGCATCGACATCGCTGCACCGACGGGCGCGGTGGTGCGGGCGCCCGCGGGCGGGACGGTCAGCTTCGCTGGCTCCGTCGTGGACCGACCCGTGATCTCTGTGCGCGTCGACGACCAGACGGTGTACTCGATGGAACCCGTGTCCAGCGACGTGCGGCAGGGAGACACCGTGGGCATCGGCTCCCCCATTGGCACCGTCGGCGAGGGCGGGCATTGCGGAGCGCGGTGCGTGCATCTCGGAGTGCGCATCGACGGATCGTATGTGCATCCGATGCGGTACTTCGTCAGCCGACCCGTGCTGCTGCCGTGGTGAGCGCTGGCGGTGCGGTTCTCACGCGCGGGGGTGCGCCTGCCGATAGCTCTGCGCCAGCCTCTCCGTCGAAACGTGCGTGTACACCTGCGTGCTCGCCAGACTCGAATGCCCCAGCATCTCCTGCACCACCCGCAAGTCAGCCCCACCGTTCAGCAGATGGGTCGCCGCCGTGTGGCGGAAGGTGTGCGGCCCCCTCGGGCCTCCTCCCGTCTCCTCCCCGAGCTCCCGTGCCACCATGCGGTACACCGCGTTCGGAGTCAATCGCCCCCCTCGGCTCCCCACGAACAGGGCTCCGTGATCGCTCGGGGGCGGAGCAGCGCGCTGCGACTGCGCAGCGCGGGCGAGCAGCGCGGGGCGAGCGAGCGTCGCGTACGAATCCACAGCGCGTGCGGCGGGGCCGCCGTACGGCACGACTCGCTCCTTCCCTCCTTTTCCCAGCACTCGGACGGTGCGGGCTTCCGTGTCGACGCCGCTCAGCGGCAGCGTGCACAGCTCGGAAACGCGCAGCGCGGCGGCGTACAGCAGCTCGAACACGGCATGGTCGCGGAGCGATTCGGGATGCTCGACGGTCGCACGTGCCTCGATGCGCGCGAGCAGTCGGCGCATCTGCTCATCGGCGAGGACTCGAGGAAGATCCCGCCCTGCTTTCGGCGCGCGCAGTCGGGATGCGGGGTTCCCAGGCACGAGTCGGGAACGCTCGAGCCAGACTCCGAACGACTTCAGTGTGGCGACGTTACGGGCGATGGTCGTCGCCGCGAGCCCTTGCTGCTGCCGCTGCCACAGCCACTCGCGCATGAGCTCGATGTCGCAGGAGGCGAGATCGTCGCGATCGGAAGCCGCAGCGAATGAGACGAACCAGGCGAGGTCCCGCTGGTAGGCGCGCACGGTGTGCTCCGAGTAGCCGTACTCCAGTTGCACCGCCGCGAGGAACCGCTCGACGGCTGTAGACAATCGCATGGTCTCATTCTCGTCGTTCGCGTACTCCGGGCCCCCCGCATCGGCGGAGTGTCCCCTCGCCTGCGGCGTCATGGGCGCGGGAGCAGGATCTGTCCCGTTTCGAGTCCCGTGTCACGACCGGCTCCCTGAGCACCGGGCGCATCCGCGTCTTCGCTCTGCGAGGGGTCCGACGGCCCGGCACCTGGTCGGCCGGTGAGGAATCCCTGGATCTCGTCGAAGCCTTCGAGCTTGAGGATCTCGCGCTGCTGTTCGGTTTCCACGCCTTCCACCAGCACTGTGGCCGTCAGGGCGTGGCCGAGGGCAAGAATCGCCCGAAGCACATCGCGGGTGCGAGACGGCTGCAGACTCTCGTACAGCACGGAGCGGTCGATCTTCACCCGGTCGAAACCGAACGAGAGCAGCGTGTCCAACGATGAGAAACCGGTCCCGAAGTCGTCGAGCGCGATGAGCACGCCGAGCCTCTGCAATTCCTCGAAGGTCGAGACGACCTCTTTCCGGTGCGAGATCAGCGTTGATTCGGTGATCTCCAGTTCGAGCCTGCCGGGTTCGAGCCCGCTCTCCTCGAGGGCGCGCGTCACCGACCCCAGAAACTGGTCGTCCGTGAGTTGCGCCGCTGAAACGTTGACCGCCACGCGGGAGCTGTTGCCCCAGCCCGCTGCATCTCGGCACGCGCGTCGCAGCACCCACTCTCCCAGCTGCACGATGGTGCCGTTGGCCTCGGCGATGGAGATGAACTCCCCCGGATGCAGCAGACCGAGAATGGGGTGCCTCCACCGGACGAGGGCCTCCCATCCCACGACGGCTGCATCCTTCAGCGACGACTGCGGCTGATAGAGCACGGTGAACTCATCGCGTGCGATGGCGCCCACAATCTGCCGTCCGAGGAATCGACGTGAGGCTGAATGCTCGAGCAGGCCCTCGCGGTAACGCATCGCGTCGTCGGCTCCGCGCTCCTTCGCGTCGTACATGGCGGCGTCAGCGCGCACGAGCAGCTCGGAGATGTCGCTCGCATCGGCCGGGAACCGAGCGATCCCGATACTGGCCGGCACTGTTCTCGTCTTCTCGTGGAAGCGCACCGGTGCGCGCATGGCATCGGTGACGCCGTCGACGAAGTCTTCGACCGATTGCGGGTCGGGCGTCAACGCGGCTGCGGCGAATTCGTCCCCGCCCAGTCTGGCGGTCACGATGCCGAGTTCTTCCCTGCGATGCAGGTTCTCGGCGGTGGCGCGCAGCAGCTCGTCGCCCGCCGCATGCCCGAGCGTGTCGTTGATTCGTTTGAAATCGTTGAGGTCGATGATCGCGACCGCGAACGGAGCCGCATCGGCGGACCACTGGGCGAGTTCCGAGAGGAACGCAGATCGATTCCACATCCCGGTGAGCGGGTCCGTGGAGGCTGCGCGGCGCAGCGCATTCGAAGCCTCGCGGGCAACGGTGACGTCTCGCGTGATCTTCGCGAAACCGATCACGACGTCGCGATCGTTCCGCACTGCATTCACCGTGACGTGGGCCCAGAACTGCGACCCGTCCTTGCGCACCCGCCAGCCCTCCGTCTCCATCCGGCCGTCACGGTTCGCAGATGCGAGGATGCGGGCGGGTAAGCCATCGGCCCGGTCTTCCCCGGTGAAGAACGTCTCGAAGGATTTTCCAACGATCTCGTCTCTCCGGTACCCCTTGATGCGCTCTGCGCCGGAATTCCAGGTCGTCACGAGCCCGCCAGGCGAGAGGAGATAGATCGAGTAGTCCTGCACCGCGTCCACGAGGTAGCGGAACATCTCGGCTTCGCCATCCATTGCGGCCTCTCCATCGATCATGCGGTCGCTCTCACGACCGTTCAACTTCATTTCGACCACGCGCGACGGCGACCGATGAATCTCCAGCGATTGTATGGCCTCTCCATATGCGGATCCTCGCCGATGATGATTCGCGGTCAGAACCGGGTTGCGGCCCCAGTTCCCGACGGGCTGTACGCGCCCAACCTCACCCATTCTCAATCGCTCAAATAGTTACTTTCTCAGTTGCTTAAATTATGTCATACTTCTTGTATGGGATACATACTGCACGGTGGCCGGGAATACGAGTTCGAAGACCGCACGCTCGCTCACCTGAAAACGGTGATCGGGATGAAGCTCGCGAAACGGGAGGGATTCTTCCTCAGCTGGGCGGTTGATGCGAGCCGGGGAAGCGGGCGACACGAGGTGTGGATCTCGGAGCACTCCCCGATCGCCTTCCGCTTCAGCGGGGGCAAGACGCCTCAGCTGAATCCCGCTTGGATCAAGGCACTCATGGCGATCTCGTACACCCCGCGCGGCCTCGTCGCCCTTCAGGAGAACGATGCCACCAAGTGGGCGCAACGCAACCCGCTCCTCGCCGCCTGAGCCCGCTGCGAACGCACGGCGCGGGCTCCACTACCGTCGCGGGTGGCCAGGTGAGGTCCCCTCGACGTCATTCACGACGCAGCAGGCGCCAGCGCTGCCCGCCTGGAGCATCCTCAGCGCGAGCAACGCATTCGAGCATCTCGAGCTCGGCGATGACTCCGCGGACTTCCTCGACGGTCAGCCCGGCGGCGAGCGCCACGTCTTCCGCGCTCCGGCTTCCGCGTAGCGGCAGCGCGTCGAGCACTCGGCGATGCACTGCCGATTGACGACCGGCGAGGGCGCTGAGAAGTTCACTCGCCGCGTCACCGAGACCGAGGAACTCTCGGAGCTCATGCGCGTTCGACACGAGTGTCGCGCCGTATTCGCGAATGAGCCGGTGACAGCCGGCTGACGTCGCACTGGTGACCGGCCCGGGCACCGCCCCGAGGCTCCGACCGAGTTCGGCCGCGTGCCCGGCCGTGTTGAGCGACCCTGAGCGCGTGCCCGCTTCCGTCACAAGCGTGGCCCCGGCGAGTGCGGCGATCGATCGGTTGCGCTGGAGAAAGCGCCATCGCGTGGGGGCGGCGCCCGGCACCATCTCAGAGCACACCGCTCCGCCATCCGCGATGCGGTCGAGCAGCGACGCGTGCGCCGCGGGGTAGGCTCGATCGGCACCGCCCGCGAGGATCGCGATGGTGGCAGAGCCCGTTGCGAGCGCGGCGCGATGAGCGACGGCATCGATCCCGTACGCCGCACCGGACACGATCGCCAGGCCGGCCGTTCCTGCCGCATCAGCGAGCTCGGCGGTCACGCTCGTCCCGTACCCGGTGCATGCGCGAGCTCCGACGACGGCGAGCGAGGGGTGGGCGAGCACTGTCGCGTCGCCGCGCATCCAGAGCAGCTGCGGGGCGTGCGCTCCCAGATCGTTCAGAGCGGAGGGCCACAGCGGCGACTCGGGGGCGACGAGGCGCAATCCCGCGGCCAGCGCCCGGTCGAGGTCGGTGAGCGTCGCGCCGCGGTCGAGTCGCGGACGCCAGCGCGCGACAGCCGCCGAGAGCGTTCGGGGAGGCAGGACGATCCCTGACTCGCGCATCGCCCGTCCGAGCTGTTGCTGCGCATCCGTCGCAGCGAGCATGTCCAGGGCCGACGGCGCTCCCAGCGCCCCGATGAGTGCGCCGGCTACCGCGTCACCGGGTTCGATGAGCCTGGACCACACGACCCGTGCGAACAGCACATCGGAGATCGCGACCGTTCCTCCGTCGGTCTCGGACGGTCGGTCACCGTTCAGGTCCTGATCCGGAGCGAGCCCGGCGAGCGCCGAGCGCTCCTCCACCCCGGCACGTACGGACGACTTCGACGCGTTCACGCGAGGTCACCTCCGCGCAGCACGAGCGCCTGAGCGACTTCCGTTCGACGCGGCCGATCAGCACCGGCAAGATCACTCACGGTCCATGCGACGCGCAGCACTCGGTCGTAGCCTCGCAGCGTCAACGCTCCGCGCGCCAGCGCGTGATCCAGCACCGCGGTGTCAGCCCGAGGGAGTCGCAGCCGCTGGCTCCGCAGCCAGCTTCCCGGCACCTCGGCGTTCACCGTCCACCCGGTACCCGACCAGCGCTCCGCGGCGATCGCCCGAGCTCTGACGACGCGCTCCCGCAGCTGCGAACTCGTCACCCGCTGCTCATGCGGGTCGTCGAGGAGCACCTTCGACACGCGGTGCAGCGTCAGGCGCAGGTCGATCCGATCTGCCAACGGCCCTGAAATGCGCTGCCGGTAGCTCATACGAGTCCGTGGCGTGCATGCACAGCTCACCGCGGTGTCCGGCGATCCGGCATTGCCGCAGGGACACGGGTTCGCGGCCAGTACGAGTTGCACGCGCGCGGGGAGCACCGTCCGGATGCGGGTGCGGTGGATCTCGATCCGCCCGGTCTCGAGGGGCTGCCGCAATGCGTCGAGCACCGTGCGCGGAAACTCGGGAGCCTCGTCGAGGAACAGGACGCCATGGCATGCGCGAGTGATCGCCCCGGGGCGTATCTCAATGCCCTGCCCGCCTCCGATGATCGACGCAGCCGACGCCGTATGGTGCGGGCTCTCGAACGGCGGTCGGCGCACGAGTTGGAGCAACGGCGAGCCTCCGAGTGACGCGATGCTGCTGGCTTCGAGCGCCGCATCATCGCCGAGTTCGGGGAGCAGCGTCGGCAGACGGGTGGCGAGCAGCGTCTTCCCCGCTCCCGGCGGCCCGAGCAGTGACACGTGATGCCGTCCGGCCGCCGCGATCACCATCGCTTCGACCGCTTCCGGCTGCCCAACGACGTCGGCGATATCCGCGCGGGCGTCATGAGTCTCGGCCTCCGCTGATGCCGTCGTCGGCGTTTCCGGGCTCACTGCGCGCCCGCGGCCTCGCTCCCCGCGATACCACGCGACGGCACTGGCGAGGTCGGGCACCGCAATGACTTCGATGCCGGGAACGAGCGCGGCCTCAGCGGCGCACGACTCGGGCACCATGGCTCGGAGGAATCCGAGATTCCGAGCAGCGGCCACCGAGGAGAGCAGCCCGGCCGGCCTGCGGAGTGCACCGTCGAGCGCCAGTTCGCCCAGATGGGCGACGTCGGCGAGACCGGTCGCCGGGAGGTGGCGTGATGCGGCGAGCGCGGCGAGCGCGATTGCGAGGTCGAATCCGGAGCCGTGCTTGGGGAGCGATGCCGGGGCGAGATTCACCGTGATGAACCGATCGGAAAGCGGCATACCCGCCTGCGAGGTCGCGGTGCGCACGCGCAGTTTCGCTTCCGCCAGCGATGCGTCGGGGAGCCCGATGATGGCGATCCCAGGGAGCTGCTGCGAGATGGCGGATTCGACCATCACGGTGGTGCCCTGGAGCCCAGTGAGTGCGATGGACGCTGCTCGGCACACGATCCCGCTCATGAGATCCCGCGCAGATGGTCGATGTGGGGTGCGGTGCCGGCGCGCAGAATGATGCCGACCGCGTCGATGCGAAGTCCGGAGGCGGGTTGCTGATGCACCCGAACCCAATCCAGGAGCAACCGGCGCAACCGCGCCGCCTTGCGCGCGGTGATGGCCTCCAGCGGGGTGCCGTAGCCGTCGCCGCTGCGGGTCTTCACCTCCACCGCGACGACGACGCCGTGATCAGTGACGACGAGGTCGAGCTCCCCGTGGCGGTTTCGCCAGTTGCGGTCGACGATCCGGCAGCCGAGCCCTTCGAGGTACTCGCCGGCGATCGCCTCGCCGCGAGCACCGAGCGTGCGGTTTCGGTGAGGCGTCTCCCCTCCGGGAACACCTCTCTGCGTGCCGTGCGTGCGTGCTGTTGTGCGCTCCATGATGCACCTCCTGGCATCTCAGCATGGGCGCGATGAGGAGGGCGTGGAGCGAGTGCGCCACGGCTTGTGGAGAAGTGAGAGGTTCGCACGCAATCAGTGCGATGTGAGCGGAGACCGCCGGCAGACGAGGCTATTCGTCGAGCGCGAGCTCCTGCGGCAAGGAGAACTCGCGAGCAGACAGCTCTTCGACATTGACGTCTTTGAACGTGAGCACGCGCACCGACTTCACGAAACGATCGGCGCGGTACACATCCCACACCCAGACATCGGTCATGGAGAGCTCGAAGTAGAAGTCGCTTCCCGCATCCTGTCGCTTCAGGTCGACATCGTTCGCAAGATAGAACCGCCGTTCGGTCTCGACGACGTAGCGAAACTGGCTCGCGATGTCGCGGTACTCGCGAAACAGCGACAGTTCGGCTTCGCGCTCGTAATCGTCTAGCTCGTCCTCGTTCATCCCGTCCATCCTACGCCGTCTGCAACGCAGGATTCGAGCCGTCGTTTCAGCGCGACGCGCCAGCGGTCACGAGATTGACTTATTCGAACATATGTTCGAATATACCTCCATGAACTCCCCCGCGACCGTCCGCTCGTTGCAGCAGCGCATCTCCGAGATGCAGCCGGTGCGACTCGACGCGCGCGTACTCCCCACACTGGAGGGCTTGCGTCCGCTGCTTCCAGGTGGATCATTGCGGATGGGGGCGAGCTACGCCGTGCGGGGGTCACGGCAACTGGCGCTCGCGATGCTCGCAGAGGCGTCGGCTTCTGGGGCATGGTGCGGCGTGATCGGCGACGCATCGTTCGGAGCGGAAGCCGCCGCTGCACTCGGCATCGCACTCGATCGGTGCGTCGTCATCCCGCATCCCGGCGAGGATGCGCTGGGACTCACCGGCGCGCTCGCCGAAGTGCTCACCGTCTTGCTCCTGACCCCGCCCTCCCGGCCGAGTCCCGGCGAAGCCGAACGCATCTCAGCACGGTTGCGCGAGCACGATGCGGCACTGGTGGTCTCGGGCGAGTGGCCGCGCCCGGAATCCACGCTGCACGTCACCGCTTCGCGGTGGAACGGACTGGGTCACGGTCACGGGATGCTCGCGAATCGCGAGCTGGTGGTGCAATCGCAGGATCGCCTCGGTGCGCGGCGGCACACCGTCCGATTCCAGCACGGGGCCGTCGTTGCTCCCGGCACCGCTCCCGTCAGGCGTCTGGGCGCACCATGATCGCGGATCGCACCCTCGTCTTCTGGGTTCCCGACTGGCCCGTGCACGCTCTCCTCCGCGACGACGGGGCCGATGGGCTGTCCCTGGATGCTCCGCTCGCACTCATCGCCAACCGCCTCGTGGTCGCCTGCTCCGCAGCCGCCCGCAGGGACGGCGTCCGCACCGGTCTCCGAGAACGCGAAGCGCAGACGCGCTGCCCCGAACTCGCCGTGTATCCGCATGACCCCGAGACCGATGAGCGACGGTTCGCCCCCATCGCAGCGGCGCTCGAACAGCTCGTACCGGGCGTCGAGGTGGTGCGGCCCGGTCTCTGCGCCATGCGGTCACGAGGGCCGTCTCGCTATTACGGCGGGGAGACCCCCGCCGGAGTCGCAGTGCTGCGGCTCGCCGAACAGCTGGGGCTTCCCGATGCTCGCGTCGGGATCGCGGACGGTCGATTCACCGCCGAGCAGGTCGCGCGCTCGGCGTCGACCGACCCGGGCATCTCTGCCCCGGCCGCGGGACTCCGCATCGTCGCGCCGGGCGCCTCACCCGCATTCCTCTCCCCGCTCCCGGTCTCCAGAGCTGCGGAGGCCGGTCTTGCCGAGACGCTGCAGGGGCTTGGCATCCGCACGCTCGGCGCGTTGGCCGCACTCCCCGAGGATGCGGTACGCCAGCGCTTCGGGCCGCAGGGTCTGGCTGCGCACCGGCGCGCGTCGGCCTCCGGCGCCGGCCACGGCGCCGAGGTGCGCCCGCGGCAACCGGTTCGCGAGCTCTCGGTGGAGCTGTCGTTCGACACTCCGATCGACGCTGCCGATCAACTGGCATTCGCGTGCAGCGCTCTGGCAGAACGGTTCATCGGCGGGCTGACGGAGGATCGTCTGGTGTGCACTGCGCTGCGCGTCGAGCTCACCGATGATGTCGGGGCGCAGCACGAGCGCGAATGGGCTCACCCCAGGCATTTCACGCCGGCCGATACCATCGGCCGCATCCGTTGGCAGGCTGCGTCAGCGGCCAAGCAGACTGAGCGCGGTGGTGCCGGAGTGACCAGGGTGCGCATCACACCGGTGCACACCGATCACGTCGCCGCCCACGAACCCGGTCTGTGGAGCACGGAGCCCGACGAGCGGGTGCATCACCATCTCAGTCGCGCACAGAGCCGTCTCGGGCACACCGGCGTCGGAACGATCGCGCTCGCGGGCGGGCGCCTCCTGGCGGATCGGCAGCGCTTCGTCCCCTGGAGCACCACGCGCGTCGAACGCCCTCATGCACGAGCCTCGGCATCCGGGCCCTGGCCCGGAGCACTCACCGGCCCCGCGCCCAGCCGCGTGTTTCCCGAATTGGTGCCGGCAGCACTCCTCGATTCGTCAGGCACGGCGGTCGGGATCGATGCGGACGATCTTCTGACGGCGGACCCCGTCCACCTGCGGGTTGCCGCAACCGAGTTCGACGCTCCCGTAGCGGCCTGGTCGCCGCCCTGGGCTGTACGGGAGCGGTGGTGGGAGGGGGCTCCCGCGCGCTTCCGCGTGCAAGTGCAGCTCGCCGATGGCGACGCCTGGTTGCTGGTCTTCAGCACTGGAACGTGGGCGGCCGAGGGCCGCTACGACTGATCCGCCGATGAGTGCGGCATCCCGAAACACTGTCCGATCCATCCGCGTCCGGAGGTCTCATGCGCTGGAGCAATTCCTCGCTCTCATGGAACGAGTTCGAGCGGCGGCTCTCGGGCCGCGCCCCTGACTCGGTCGGAGGCGACGAGGATGCGGGAGCGGACTCCGCCGAACCGACTGCCCCTGCTGCGCCGAGCACTGATTCGGTCGTGCCCTACGCCGAACTCCACGCTCACTCCCATTTCAGCTTTCTCGATGGAGCGTCCTCCCCCGAGCAGCTCATCGCCGAGGCAGCGCGCCTGCGGTTATCGGGCATCGCGCTCACCGACCATGACGGCTTCTACGGTGCCGCGTCGTTCGCCGACGCCGCCGACGCCGCCGACGCTCGTGCTCGGCAGTCCGGGGAGACGGCCCCGCTCACGGTCTACGGCGCCGAGCTCTCGCTCGGCCTCGACACCCCCCAGCTCGGGGTCGCCGATCCCATGGGCTCTCATCTGCTCGTGCTCGCCCGCGGCGCGAGCGGCTATCACCGGCTCGCCGCCGCCATCACCGAGGCTCAGCTCGGCGGCGGCGAGAAGGGGCGACCGGTCTACGATCTCGAGGCCCTCGCTGCTGCGGGCGGGAACGAATGGGTGATCCTGACGGGGTGCCGCAAGGGATCGGTGCGCCGCGCGCTCGACGGCGCAGCCACCCGCGCCGCTGGCGATGCCCAAGCGCTCATCGAGCTCGACCGGCTGACCGCGCTCTTCGGGCACGACAATGTGCACGTTGAACTCAGCCACCACGGGCATCCGGATGACGATTCACGAAACGACCGTCTCGCCGAACTCGCAGCCGCTCGCGGCCTTCCCACTCTCGTGACCGGAAACGTGCACTACGCCACCGCTGCCGATGCGCCGCTCGCCGAGTCGATGGCTGCGGTGCGCGCACGGCGGAGCCTCGCAGAACTCGACCCGCACCTCCCCGCCTCCGGTGCCGCCCATCTGCGCAGCGGCGCCGCGATGCTGCGACGCTTCGCCAGGCACCCCGATGCCATCGCGCGCACGGTCCCGCTCGCCGAGGAACTCGCCTTTCCGCTGCGCGCGGCTCGACCGCGCCTCCCGAAGCTCGACGTGCCGGACGGTCACACGCAGATGAGCTGGTTGCGATCCCTCGTCTGGGCCGGCGCCGAACGACGCTACGGCATCGCACTGCCCGAGAGCCATCGGTCTCGCATCGAGCGGGAGCTCGAAGTCATCGAGCAGAAGGACTTTCCCGGCTATTTCCTGATCGTGCACGATCTCGTTCGCGAAGCACGCAGCAGGGAGATTCTGTGCCAGGGGCGCGGATCGGCGGCGAACTCCGCAGTCTGCTTCGTGCTCGGCATCACGTCGGTCGATTCGATCTTCTACGGACTCCCGTTCGAGCGCTTCCTCTCGAGTCTGCGCGACGAGGAACCCGATATCGATGTGGACTTCGATTCAGAACGACGCGAGGAGATCATCCAGTACGTCTACGAGCGCTACGGGCGGCGCAATGCTGCGCAGGTCGCGAACGTGATCACCTATCAGCCGAAGGCGGCGATCCGCGACGCCGCGAAAGCCCTCGGATACAGCGCTGGCCAGCAACGCGCGTGGACGCGCGGTCTCGACCGCCATCGCACCATCGAGGAGGATCCGGAGAGCCCGATCCCGCTCTCCGTGCAACGACTCGCCCAGGCGTTCCAGAAGGCGCCGCGGCATCTCGGCATTCACTCCGGAGGCATGGTCCTCACGGAACGGCCGGTCGGTGAGGTGTGCCCCATCGAGCACGCACGCATGGAGCACCGCACCGTGCTGCAGTGGGACAAAGAGGGGTGCGAAACCATGGGTCTCGTGAAGTTCGACATGCTCGGACTCGGCATCCTCAGCGCACTGCGGCACACCTTCGACATCATCGCGCAGTCGACCGGCGAGCAGTGGACCTTCGACACCGTGCCGAAAGAGGAGGCCGGGGTGTACGACATGCTCTGCCGGGCCGACGCTATCGGCGTCTTCCAAGTCGAGAGCCGTGCGCAGCTGAACACGCTCCCCCGGCTGCTTCCGCGCAAGTTCTACGACCTCGTCATCGAAATCGCTCTGATCAGGCCCGGCCCCATTCAGGGCGGCGCAGTGCATCCGTATCTCCGACGCAAGAACGGCCAGGAGGATGTCGTCTACCCGCACCCGAAACTGGTGCCGGTGCTCGAACGCACGCTCGGCGTGCCGCTCTTCCAGGAGCAGCTCATGCAGATGGCGATGACCGTGGGCGGGTGCAGCGGCGAAGACGCGGATCTGCTGCGCCGATCCATGGGCTCGAAACGCGGCCAGGAACGCATCGACAGCCTCAAGGCCAAGCTCTTCGACGGCATGGCCGACAACGGCATCACGGGCGACGAGGCGACGCGGATGTACGAGCAGATCGAGGCGTTCGCCGGATTCGGATTCGCCGAAAGTCACTCGATCAGCTTCGCACTGATCGTCTACGTCAGCTCTTGGTGCAAGCTGCACTACCCGGCCGCGTTCCTCGCAGGTCTGCTGCGCGCGCAGCCCATGGGTTTCTACAATGCGCGCTCCCTCACCGAGGACGCCCGCAGGCACGGCGTCGAGGTGCGCCCACCTGACGTGCAGCGTTCCGAAGCGCTCTCGAGCCTCGAGCCGCTCGACCCAGGCCGATCACCCGAACCGTCCGCATCGGAGGCCGACGCCGCACATGATCGTCGCCCGCCGACCGGCTCCGACGACTGCCTGGCGCCGCATCACCCGGAACCTGGCCCGTTCGTCCGCGACGCTCCAGACACGAGCGCCCTGCACCGCAGGGACGGCGCGTTCGCGGTACGGCTCGGGCTCACCGAGATCCGCGGCATCGAGCGCGAGACCGCGGAGCGCATCGCGCGCGCCCGCGCCGAAGCGCCGTTCCAGGACCTCGCCGATCTCGCCCGCCGGGCGGACCTCGATCGCACCCGGCTGGAGGCGCTCGCAGCATCCGGGGCGTGCGAGAGCCTCGGCCTCGACCGCCGCGAGGCGCTGTGGGCGGCAGCTCCCGCCTCAGACAACCGCGAACGATTTCTTCCGGGCATCGCGGTGCACGTGCAACCCCCACTGCTGCCCGTGCTCAACACCGCCGAGCAGACTGCGCTCGACCTGTGGACGACCGGTGTCGCCACCGGAACGCATCCGCTCGCCCTGCTGCGCGACGGGCTCGATGCGCGCGGAATCATCCGGTCGGATCGCACCAGGCACACCCCGCCCGGGTCCGTCATCGAGGTCGCGGGCCTCGTCACGCACCGGCAGCGACCTGGCACCGCGAGCGGCATCACCTTCCTGACGCTCGAAGACGAGTCGGGTACGGTCAACATCGTCACCTGGGCGCAGGTCTGGGCGCGCAATCGGCTCGTCGCCCGCGCTTCACCCGCGCTCATCATCCGCGGGGTGCTCGAACGGTCACCCGAGGGCGTGGTCAATGTGATCGCGCAGACATTCGAACCGCTCGCCGCTCCGATCGGCGTGAACTCCCGCGACTTCCGGTGATCCACGATCGCCCGCGCCGCCGATGGCCGACCGGCTAAGCTGACTGCGTGCATACCTCGACGGCGCTGCTCACCGATCACTACGAGCTGACCATGGTCGATGCGGCGCTGCAAGCCGGCACCGCTCACCGGCGCAGCGTGTTCGAACTCTTCGCGAGACGGCTCTCCGGAGCGCGACGCTACGGAGTCGTCGCCGGCACCGGGCGCCTCCTCGAAGCCATCGAGCGCTTCCGATTCACCGACCAGGAGCTCTCGTTCCTGAACGAGCAGCAGGTCGTCAGCGCACGAACGCTCGACTGGCTCGCCGATTTCCGGTTCACCGGCAACATCTGGGGGTATCCCGAGGGGGAGGTCTTCTTCCCTGGCTCCCCGCTGCTCACCGTCGAGTCCAGCTTCGTCGAGGGCGTGCTCCTCGAGACGCTCTCCCTGAGCATCCTGAACGCCGACTCCGCCGTGGCGACCGCCGCCTCCCGCATGGTGCACGCCGCTGCCGGAAAACCGCTTGCCGAGATGGGGTCGCGACGAACCGGCGAGTACAGCGCCATCGCCGCTGCGCGCGCCGCCTACATCGCCGGGTTCACGGCAACGTCGAATCTCGAAGCCGGACGCAGCTACGGCATTCCCACGATGGGCACCGCGGCTCACAGCTTCACTCTGCTGCACGAGACCGAGCGCGACGCATTCGCTGCCCAGATCGCGGCGCTCGGCACCGGGACGACACTGCTGGTCGATACGTACGACATCGAACAGGGCGTCCGCACGGCGATCGAGGTCGCGGGTACCGAGCTCGGCGCCGTGCGCATCGATTCCGGAGACCTTCCCGTCGTCGTCCGGCGCGTGCGACACCTCCTCGACGAACTCGGCGCCACTCGTACGCGCATCACCGTGACGAACGACCTCGACGAGCACACCGTCGCAGCCCTCGCTGCCGCCCCGGTCGACAGCTTCGGCGTCGGCACCTCGGTCGTCGTGGGCTCCGGCACCCCGACGATGGGCATGGTCTACAAGCTGGTCGCCCACGAGGATGCATCGGGTGCGTGGGTGTCGGTTGCGAAGAAATCGGCGGAGAAGGCGTCAGTCGGCGGCCGCAAGAGCGTGCGCCGTGCACGTACGGCTGCAGGCGTTGCCACGAAGGAGCTCATTCTGCTCGGCGACGGACCCGGAGGAACGAGCGAGGGGCAGGACTCGGACGGGCGAACCGTGCTCGAACCACTCATCGTCGGCGGAACCGTCCAGCCGGGATTCACGGGGCGGGACGGCATCGCTGCGGCGCGCGAACGGCATCGCACCAGCGTGGCGGAGCTCCCCCCGGTCGCGATGAGCCTGACGCGGGGCGACCCCGCGATCCCCACCGAGTACCGCTGAGCGGAGACGCGCTACTTGCGCATCCGCTCGTAGACCCGCTTGCAGTCGGGGCAGACCGGAAACTTCTCCGGATCGCGCGACGGCGTCCACTTCTTACCGCAGAGCGCGCGGACCGGCTTCCCGGTCACCGCCGACTCCATGATCTTCTCTTTCGGGACGTAGTGCGAGAAGCGTTCGTGGTCTCCGTCCTCGATCTGCGAATCCTCGAGCAGCTTCTCGAGTTCGCGGTCGAGCACATCTGTGCCACCGCCGGTGTCGGAATCGTCGCGTGTGAAGATACCCATGCGCTCAGTCTACTCCGCCGTGGGCGAGCTCAATCGAAGATCTGGGTGACGGCGATCAGCTCGGGTCCGCTGCGATCGAACAGCCATCCGCCGATCAGAACGCCGAGCACCAGCACCACGAGGCCGTACCCGATTCCGAAGGCGAGTGCCCACATGTTCTCCGTGAACTCGACGTCGACCAGCGCGTTGACGGCGAACCAGACCGGAGGCACCGCGAGTACCAGCGCGAGGATCATCGCGATCGTCTGAGCCAGGCCCGAACCGGTACCCGCCCCTTGCGGCTGCACGAAGGGGCTGTCGCCGGGACGCGTCGCCGGGTAGGGCGTCAGCACGGAAAACACGCACGAGACGGCGCACGCGACGAGCAGCACCCCGATGTTCATTCCGACGACGGCCGGAAGGATGCGCCAATCGCCGACGATCGTCACGGTGATGCTCGAGCCGATGACCGCGAGCGGTAGGCCGATCATCAGCACGGGTGCGAGGCGGCCGGCACGATCCGCTCGTCCGCGCGTGCCGCTTGCGACGTGCTCCCAGATCGCCGTCGAGTCCATGGCGATGTCATTGTGCTGCGACCACCCGAGCAGAAGCAGCATGACCGGAAGCGGCACGAGCGCGAGCGTCGTGAGCGGGGCTCCCGCCACCCAGAACGCGAGCATCATGAACACAGGCGCCAGAGGGATCGCGAACAGTGCGACTCGATAGCGCGGATCACGGGCCCAGTAGGTCAGCTGACGGGCAGCGATCACCTGTGCCGGCCGTGCCGAGAACCGTTCGAACCAGCCGAGACCACTGCGGGCGACACCGGGTGAGAGCGGGCGTTCAACGCGCCGGTTCGAGGCGGCGACGAGCGCGAACCAGAGGGCAAGCAGCACGACGATCGCTGCAGCGACGATCGCCAGATACATGCCTGCAGCGTCGAGATCGCCGGCACCAGCCGCTTCGACGGCAGCGAAGGGCGCGCCGAACGGGGTCCAGGCGAGCTTCTCCGCGACCTGGTCGACGGCGTCGAACCCGCCGGGAGCGAACACGGTCGCACCCGCGAAGACCGCGAGCGGCAGGAGTGCGACGATGAGCACGACGCCTGTCGTGCGCAGCGCCCCGGCGAACCGCTGCCCGGCGATCAGACGGGACAGGAGCGACATGACCCGTGCGCTCGCCACCGCGAAGAGCGCGGCAAGAATGAAGGCCACGGGAGCCGCCCATGCTGGCTCCTGCCAGGCGGGACGCGTGGCAGTGAGCGCCACGAGCCAGACGATCAGCAGGAAGAACGGCCAGGTGATCACCGACGAGAGGAGCAGTCCGCCAGCGATCGCGCCTGGTCCGGCCGGATACTGGACGAACTGTCTCGGTTCCAGCATTCTGCGGTTCTCGAAGAACGGCACGAGGAACACGCCGAGCAGCACCGCGCCGCCGATGAGAAGATCGACCGCGGATCGTTGCTGCGGGTCGTCGATGAGCACCGTCGGTGCGATCGCCAGGAGTACCGCGGCTGCGGCGAGTATCGCGTAGAGCAGCGTGGTGCGCAGTGCCTTTCCGAACGAACCGCGGAAGCCGCCGCCGAGCAGCGCTACTCGGAGTCGGAAGAGCCGGAAAGCCACTCGAGCCCCTTCCTCGCGTCGCTCGCTCCGGTGAGCTGCACGAAGCGCTCTTCGAGGCTCAGTCCATCGCGTACGGCGTCGACGGTTCCCTGAGCGATGACGCTGCCGTCGACGATGATCGAGACATGATCGCAGACGCGCTGAATGAGATCGAGGCTGTGGCTCGACATCACCACGCTGCCGCCGCCCGCGACGTACTTCTCGAGGATGTCCGTCACATTCGCCGCTGACACGGGATCGATGGCCTCGAAGGGCTCGTCGAGCACCAGCACCTCCGGCGCGTGAATCATGGAGCAGGCCAGAGCGATCTTCTTCTGCATCCCGGCGGAGTAGTCCGAGACCAGGCGACCGAGCGCCGACTCGAGCCCGAACGCCTCGGCGAGCTCCGCCGAGCGCGTCGCAACGGCCGCCTCCGGAACGCCGTGCAGCACCCCGCTGTAGTAGAGCAGCTGGGCGCCGGTCAACCGGTCGAACAACCGCAAGCGGTCGGGCAGGGTGCCGATAAGGCGTTTCGCTGCGGGCCCGTCCGTCCAGACGTCGACTCCGCTCACGGTGACGCGACCCGAGGTGGGACGGAGCAGACCGCTGATCATCGACAACGTGGTCGTCTTGCCGGCGCCGTTCGGCCCGACGAACCCGGTGAAGGATCCGGCGTGCACATCGATCGATACGTCGCCAGCTGCGACCAGCGACCCATAGGTCTTCGTCAGCATTTCGGTGCGCAGAACGACGGGATTCTGCTCGGCGATGCGGCCGCGCTCCCGTGCGCGCACGACCGAGGGAACCGGCACCTCGATGCGGCCGGTCCGGGGAGCCCTGGCCGAGGAACGCGGCGCCGTCTCAGCGGCGGGCTCGTTCTCCGGCGCTTGGGCATCGGCGGAGGACGGTTCCGGAGTCGGCTCGGGTGCGGATTCGCCGGCCCCCTCCATCGGTGCGGACGCCGGTGCGCCACCGGCCGTTCGACTGGGGCGCAATCGCGATCCCCCGCTCGTCCCACTCGACATCTCGCCGATCACCGTCTCTTCACTTGGCATCGACCCCCTCTGGGGTTCGGGCTCGGGCAGGGCAGACGGGGTTACGGGCGGCACGGGTTCTAATTTAGCAAAGGTTCGGGGTCGGTTCGTGTGGCCTCGCCGACCGCCGGAAGACGGCAGAATAGCAATGTGACTCTTTCACCTCGTTCTCGGACCCGGCGCACCAGCGCGTGGTCGTCGCTGTGGCTGCTGACGCGGCGCGATCTCAAGGTCCGCTACGCGACGTCACTGCTCGGGTATCTCTGGTCCATCCTCGATCCGCTGCTGATGAGCCTCATCTACTGGTTCGTCTTCACCCAGGTCTTCCAGCGAACGGTCGGCGAGCAGCCGTACATCGTCTTCCTCCTCACCGCGCTGCTGCCGTGGGTCTGGGTCAACGGCGCGATCTCAGACTCCACCCGGGCATTCCTGCGCGATGTGAAACTCGTGCGTTCAGTCGCATTGCCGCATTGGATCTGGGTCGGCCGAATCGTCTGCTCGAAGGGCATCGAGTTCCTGTTGAGCCTGCCGGTGCTCATCGCGTTCGCGATCCTCAGCGGAGCGCCGGTCGGCTGGGGCATCCTGCTGATGCCGGTCGCCGTGCTCCTGCTCGCAGCGCTCACGCTCGGCGTCGGTTTGATCGTGGCGCCCCTCGTCGTCTTCTTCCGCGACCTGGAGCGAGCCACGAAACTCATCCTCCGAGTCCTGTTCTACGCTTCGCCCATCATCTACGGTGCCGCTGATCTGCCCGAGTTCGCCCGGCCGCTGGCATGGCTCAACCCGCTCTCCGGCATCTTCGCGCTGTTCCGCGCCGGATTCTTCCCCGATCAGCTCGACTGGCCGCTCATCGCCGCATCCACCGCCATGACGGTTCTCTTCCTGGGAATCGGGATCCTCGTTTTCCGCCGCGCCATCGGCGGCGTGTTGAAGGAGCTGTAACGTGACCGCATCGCATCTGGGCGCCCCGGCAGCCGCTCCGGCGGCCGATCGAATCATCGCCGTCGACGATCTGGGAGTGCGGTTCCGCCGCAATCGCGGCTCGCGACGAAGTTTCAAAGATCTGTTCTCCGGTCGTGCGCGGCGCGGGCGGCCGGGTGACTTCTGGGCGCTGCGCAATGTCTCGTTCGACGTGCGCGCGGGCGAAGCCATCGGCGTGGTCGGGCGCAACGGTCAAGGTAAGTCGACGCTTCTGAAGCTGGTCGCCGGCGTGCTCTTCCCGGATGAGGGCCGCGTCGACGTGAGTGCCGGCGTCGCGCCGCTCATCGAGATCACCGGCGGCTTCGTCGGTGATCTGACCGTGCGCGACAACGTCTGGCTCACGGCCGGTCTGCACGGCCTGAGCAAGCGCACCATCTCCGAGCGCTTCGACTCCATCATCGAGTTCGCCGGTGCGGAGGATGTGATCGACACGCCCTTCAAGCACCTGTCGAGCGGCATGAAGGTGCGCGTGGCGTTTTCGGTCATCTCGCAGCTCGATGAACCAGTGCTCCTCGTCGACGAGGTGCTCGCCGTCGGCGATAAGTCATTCCGGGCGAAGTGCTATGCCCGCATCGAGCAGATCCTCGCCGAGGGGAAGACGCTCTTCCTCGTCTCCCACAATGAGCGCGACCTCAGGCGCTTCTGCTCTCGCGGGTTGTACCTCGATCGCGGTCGGCTCGTGCTCGACGGCGACATCGAAGCCGTGCTCGACCGCTACAACGCCGACCACCCGGTTTGAACTCCGCGCCCCGTGGTCCGCTTCCCCGCCCGCACCGAGCACGGGCGGGGAACCCGCTCAGCCGAGTCCGCGCTGCGCCCGTTCGGCATCGGCGCGCGTGAGCAGCTCGGCGATCGCGGCGTGGAACCTCTGCGTGGGGGCGCCCGGCGTCGTATCGCCGAAGTAATGCGCTGACCAGGTTCCCAGCCGCTCACGCGCGGCCTCGTCGCCGATCACCCGGTCGAGCACCGCAGCGATATCAGGCGTATCAGCGGCCGCGAGCCACTCGCACACGCTCAGATACCCGGTTGCGTCGACTGCCGCCTCCGGAGAGGCCGGCCGCGTCACCATGAGCGGCCGCCCGGTCGCGAGGCGGTCGTAGACCATGGCCGAGATGTCGCAGATCGCGACATCGGGCAGGCTGAGCTGCCATCCGAGACGCGAGCTCGTGTCGTAGACGTGGTGAGCGGTGGGGTCTGCGCGGTTCGCAGCATCGATCATGGCGATGATCCGCGCATTCGCGGCGCCGAATTCGCTGTCGACGACCCCGCTCCTCGGATGAGGGCGGTACACGACGCGGTGCCGTCCGGTCGCGATCAGGGCCCGGACGAGTGCTTCGCCGTGCGAGGCCACCGATCCGTAGCTCGCGGCCGGCCTGTCGCCCTCCCACGTCGGCGCGTACAGCACGACGGTTCGCTCGTCGGGAGTGAAGGGCGGGGCCCCCTCCAGGTGATCCGTCTGCGGCCGCCCGATCGACATCGTTCGCGCCTCGACATCGTAATTCCAGAGCGCCCGGCTGAGTCGTTCGCGCGCGGCGTCTCCGGCTACGAACGCGAAATCGTAGGTCTGGTACTGGTTGCTCGTCATGTACATCTTGTCGCTCTCACCGTGATTGACGAAGACATGCCAGCGCTGCCCGTACCGCATCATCTGGAAATTGCGCGTGTTCTGGTTGACGTACAGGATCACGTCGAGGCGCTGCTCCTCGAGCACTCGCTCGATCTCGGTCACGCGCTGCACGAACTCGACCGCGAGTCCGCTCTCGCGCATCAGTTGACGCGCGCCCGACGCGTTCCGCGCGAGCACGAGCACCGGCCAACGCTCCGACAGTTTCTGGAGCGGCGCGTACCACTGCCGCATCTGGTAGATGTTCACATCGCTATCGGCGAAGTACACGCCGATGGTGAAGTGCTGCTCGGGTATGGGCCCTCGCTCCTCGATCAGCTGACGCAACTGAAAGTACGCCTGACGCCCTTTGAGCACGCGCTTGCCGAGCCGAAGCGCGCGCTTCACATCTTTCGCCAACTGCATCCTGCAAGCCTAACCGGGTGCGGCGCCGAAGCGCCTGAACCAGCGGGCGCAGGCGTGGAATATGGGAGGATCGACGGGTGCATCTCCCCGCCCTCCCCCGTCTCCCGGCCGTGAGCTACGTCATGCCCGTGCTGAACGAGGAGGGATTCCTGGAACGGGCGGTCCGCACGATCCTCGATCAGGACTACGCGGGCGAGAAGGAGATCGTGCTCGCGCTGGGCCCGTCGACCGACCGGAGCAACGCGATCGCGCTGTCGCTCGCGGCGGAGGACGGGCGAGTCCGCCTGGTGGAGAATCCGGAGCGCGACATTCCAGCGGGGCTCAATCGTGCGATCGCGGCGAGCCGGTACCCGATCATCGTCCGCGTCGACGCCCACTCGGAACTCACCCCCGATTACACGCGCCTCGGGGTCGAGATACTCGGAAGCCGGCACGCCGCGAATGTGGGCGGCATCATGCGTGCGGCGGGCGCGAGCGACGTGCAGCGCGCCATTGCTCGCGGCTACAACAGCCCCTACGGGCTCGGAGGCGGCGCGTACCACGGCGATGGGGCGGCCGGGGAGGCGGAGTCGGCGTATCTCGGAATCTTCCGCCGCGAGGCCATCGATGCAGTGGGCGGGTATGACCGCGAGATACTGAGAGGAGAGGACTGGGAGCTGAATCTCAGGATCCGCAGGGCCGGCGGTCTGGTCTGGTTCTCCCCCGCGCTCGGTGTGACCTACTGGCCGCGCGCGAGCTTCGCCGACCTGGCGAGGCAGTTCTTCGCCACTGGAACGTGGCGCGCGGTGCTCGTGCGAAAGTACGGTCGCGCGAACCCGTGGCGATTCTTCGCCCCGGGCGCTCTCGTGCTCGGACTGACTGCAAGTACGGGCGCCCTCGTCCTGCTGACCATCGGCGTCCTGCCGTGGGCATCCGCCTGGACGGTGCTGCTGGTGCCCATGGCCGCCTACCTGGCCGGGATCGGCGTCGCCGTTTTCCGCATCCCCGATCAGCGCGGCATCCGCGATCGGCTGCTCACCGCGACGACGCTCGTCACGATGCATCTCAGCTGGGGCGCGGGCTTCCTGCGCGGCATCGTCTTCGGCGGCGGACGCATCTTCGGTCGTGGCCGCGTCGTGGACCGGTCGCGCGTCTAGAGCGAGGATCGCGCGACGAGAGCGTCCACCACTCGAGATGCAGCGCGGCCGTCGTCGTACGGAGTGAAGCGCTCCCGCCATGCTGCGGCAGCCGGCTCGTACTGCCGCAGCCATTCGGCGTCCGGTCCGTCTTCCGCGAGGGCGCGCGCATGCGAGACGATCTCTTCGCGGGCGGCGAGGAGCGGCCCCGGAGCATCGCGCTCGAAGTCGAAGGTGAAGCCTCGCTCGCGGTCGCGGTACGCGGCGAGATCGGGCACGAAGAAGAGCATCGGCGTTCGCGACACGGCGGCATCGAACATGATGGACGAGTAATCGGTGACGAGCACGTCGGCCGCGAGGATGACGGTGGCGGCGTCGGGATGCCGGGAGGCATCGATCACGCGCGCGTCCGCTCCCCCGTACCTCCCGAAGTCGTGGGTTCGCGTGTGCCCTCTGGCAACGACCACCCACTCATCGCCGAGTTCTTCGGCGAGGCTTCGTACGTCGAGTTCATCGACGAGGGTGACGCCTCGGTCGCGCCAGGTGGGCGCGTACACGAGCACGCGAGCGTCGGGCGGTACGCCGAGCTCGGCGCGGGCGAGACGAACCGCCACCGGATTCACCGTGTGGCCGGCGAGCGCCTGGGCGAGACTGTCGTCCCGCGGGTACCCGGTCTCGAGAATGTCGCCCCGGAAGGCGTAGCTCGTGCGGAACTGCTCGGTGGAGTGCGAGTTCTGGGAGAGCATCAGACTCCATCTGCGGCTCTCACGGAGCACGGCGATGCGTGTGCGCAGTCCCACGTCCGGACGCCCGAGCGCCAGATGCTTGAGCATCGTGCCGTGCCAGGTCTGCAGCACGGTCTGTCCGCGCCGGCGGCGGAAGCCGTAGCGCAACCAATCGTTGACGATCAGGAGCCGCGCGTACCGGCGAGCCGCGAACCATTCCCTGCCGCCGACCAGCACGGGCACCGCACCCTCCGGCACATGCTGACGCTCGCTGACCACGCTCCAGTACCGAGGCCGATCCGGAAACCGTCGAGCGATCTCGCGATCGAGCGCGAGCGGGTTGCAACCGATCTGGCGTCCGTAGAAGCTCTCGAAGAACACGCCCTCGGGATCGATGAGTTCCGCCGCCGGAGCGCGAAGTCGGGTGATCTCGCCGAGCACCCGCTGTGCCGAGCATCCATCGCGGTACGTGTGGAAGCGTTCGGCGAGCGCACGCGCTTCGCCGATGAGCGCTCGGCGCTCTCCTGGGGCCGCGAGGGCGTCCCAGGTGCGCAGCACCTCCGCCCAATCCCGCGCGACGCGTCCCGACGCGGTCACCTCGAGCGGCTCATACAGGCCACGGGTGCTGCCGTAGCGCTCAAGATCCGGAGCGAACCAGATGATGGGGCGCTCGAGCAGGGCGAAATCCAGCGCGAGCGACGAGTAGTCGGTGATCACGGCATCGAACGCTCCGAGCATCGGCGTGATGTCGCGCAGCAGTTCTGCACCGAGGGCGTGCACGCGGTCGCCGAGGAGCGCGTCGTACGCTCCTCCGCCGAGCGGGTGCGAGCGCACGACGAGATGCGCCCCGGTGCGCGCGCACGCCTCGCGGATGGCCCGCGCCTCCGCGTCATTCGGAATACCGGGGTCGGGATCGCCGTCCCGCCACGTCGGCGCGTAGAGCACCAGCGCATCCGACTCGGCGATGCGAGCGCCCGCCTGTTCAAGAATCGACCGCACGGCTACGCGAGCCTGGGCTCCGCCATCGGTCTCTGAGGCTTGCCGTGCGAGCGCGTCGTCGCGCGGATCCCCCAGCACGCGCACCTTGCCGGGAGCCACTCGAAAGGCCGAGCGAAGGCGTTCGGCCGCGAGGGGCGATCCCGCGACGTAGAGGTCCACCTGCCGGGATCCGGCGCGGTACATCCGTCGCAGCAGCGCGCGGATCAGCGGCGGACCGGCTACCTTCGTGGTGACGGGCGAATCGAAGTGGAGGCGTTTGAGCGGGGCTCCGTGCCACAGCTGCACGATGAAGCCTCCGGTGACACCGAAGCGGTTCACATCGCCCATCCCGTGGGTGACGACGATGTGACCGGCCCGCAGCGTCGCCCAGAAGCCTGCCCGGCCGCGCCGCTCCACCGCCGTGAACCCCTCGGCGCGCGCACGATCCGCTTCATCCGCGTCGGCGACGAGCCAGGCGATCTCGGCGTCCGGCTGCTCGATGCGCAGCCGACGCGCGACGGCGAGCGCACCCTCCCCGACTCCGGCCCCGCTGCCGAATGCCCAGCGGGAACGGACGCGAGGGACGAACCACGAGAGGACCAACGACAGCAGGTACTTCGGGAGGGCGAGGAGCTTCGAGAGGTTGCCGCTCGCGAAGTCGAATCCGGCGGTACTCATCGGTATTACTGTAGGGCATTCCCGCTGGGCGAACCGGAATCTGCAGCGGCTCCGCATGCACGTCGAAGTGCCGCGAACGTTCTGCGGGGAACGTTCGCGGCACTCATCGTGCGACGCAGGTCGGGTGTCGGACGATCACCATTCGAGGGTGCCGAGCGTCACCTCGGTCTCGGCTGCCTTGCCGTTGCGCATGTACTCGATCCGCACCGAGCTGTCGCCGGCGTGCATCCGGATCAGCGCGGATACCGAGGTGCCATCGACCGCTGAGACGCCGTCGACTGCGGTGATCACATCGCCGGGCTTGAGACCCGCTTTCGCTGCCGCCCCGTCCGGAACGACCTCGACGAGCAGTCCGCCCGCGAAGTCCGCGTCCGCATCGGTGTCCTGCGATGAATCGGCGACTGACGCTCCGAGGAGTCCGTGCGACGGCTGCTCCCCCGCGATGATCGAGTCGGCGACGCGGGAGGCGAGATTCGACGGGATCGCGAATCCGAGACCCACGCTTCCTGCGGTGCCTCCGGTCGTCGACGTCGACGCGATCGCGACGTTGATGCCGATGAGCTCGCCCTTGCCGTTCAGCAGCGCGCCGCCCGAGTTCCCCGGGTTGATCGACGCATCGGTCTGAATCACGGGGAGCGTCACGCTTCCCGAAGATGTCGACGGCTGCTGCTCCTGTTGCTGGCCCTCCTCGTCGGGGAGGCCGAAGCGGAAGTCCCAGGGCAGTCCTCCGCCGCCGGAGCCATCGTCGCCGCTGCCGTCATCCGGCGTCGGCTGCTCCTCGATCAAGGGGCTTCCGACTGAGATACCGCGATTCAGGGCGCTCACGACGCCGCTCGTGACCGTGTTCGCCAGATTCAAGGGTGCGCCGATCGCGACGGTGAGATCCCCCACATCGAGCTTGTCGGAGTCTGCGACTGCTACGGCGGGAAGATCGGTGGCATCGACCTTGACCACTGCGAGATCCGCATACGGGTCCACGCCGACGAGGCTTCCATCGAAGATGCGCCCATCGCTCAGCTTCACGCGAATCGCGGCGTCGCTCATGGCCGCGCCGTCGAGCGTCACCACATGCGCGTTGGTGATGATGTAGCCGTCATCGGAGTAGATCACACCGGAGCCCGAACCGCTCGAGTTGCCTCCCGCGACCTCGAGTGTGACGACACTGGGAGTGGCGACCGCTGCGACTCCGGAGATCGCGGTCGCGTTCTCCGCGTTGTTCAACGTGATCGCGCTGCTCCCCGACGCACCGGTCGTAGCCGACTGCGGCGCGTTCGCCGACACGACCGCAGCGACGCCGCCCCCCACGACGCCGCCGAGGAGTGCGCCGACCGCGAGTCCGGCGAGGAGCATGCCCGAGCGGTTCTTCGCGTCTTTCGACTTTCCCGTATCGTCAGCACCGCGGTGGTCGTTCGGCCCGCCGGGTGCGCCTCCGCCGAGGTCGCCCGGAGCGTGGGATCCGACCGGCATCGCCCCGTATCCGAACGCGCTCGCGTGCTGATCTGCCGGAGCCGTCGGATGCGTCGGTGCGTGCGCAGTCGGTGCGCCGAGGTTCGGCGATCCGTGCGGAGCGTGCGGCTGCGAAGCGGCGCTCTCGGGCAGGAACCGGTCGCCCGGGAGCTGCTGCGTCGGGGCATCCGACTGGGGCACTGGAGTCGACGATGGCTCGCCAGTGCTCGCGTTCTGCGCGGAGGAGGAGATGAGGCGACCGTCTGGGCCGTACTCGGGTGTGGTGCTCATGGGGGCTCCCTTCGTGTAGGTCTAGCTTGACCTCCCTTCCTATGAATTTCGCTTGGAGTACCTGCAGAGCATCTGCACGCCGCGGTCCCGTGTGCACTTCGTACGCTCCGGTTGGCACGAGTCGTGCCGACGCCCGGCCCTTCCGAGCATTCACCTCGCTGGAAGGGCCGACCGCCGGCACGATTGCCGGCCTTCCCTCACTCTCCCGAGGATGCCATATCGCGGCACTCCCGGAAGACGATCGGGCCGCGCCGGTGTCGGCGTACGCCCCAGGCCAGCGCGGCCACGCCGAGGAGCAGGAGCGCGCCTCCCCCGGCGATCCACGCGGCCGCGGCTCCCTCTCCCGTCGTAGCGAGTGCGGGCGCCGCACCCACCGGGCGGACCTCGAAGTCCTCGCTCGGAGCACCGCAGGCGCCCTTCGCCACCACGTGCTCCTTCCCGGCCTCGATCATGACGAGGGTCTCGACGTAGCCGCCGAGTCCGACATGCTCGGGACGGGTGAGCACACTCCTCGATCGGTACGTTCCCGGGCCGTCGACCACGACGCCCGCAGCGTCGCCGAGTTCGGCGAGTTCGTGCTCCGGCGAGCATACGAGCGCACCGTGCGCATCTCGCCCGTACGCGCTGAAACGCACCCGGAATTCGATGCCATCGCGCTGCACGATGGGGCCGCCGACGAACGCCCGGTCGAACATCGGCTGCCCGACCTCCACCGAGCCGGCCGAAACCGTGCGCACGGTCGGCGCCTGCACCGTGGTCGTCTCCTCTGGCATCCCGCATGCTCCGCGGTGCAGCTCTCGCTCCGCCCCGTTCTCCCACTGCGACAGCGTCTCCACCCACCAGATGGTGTCGCCATATTCGGGGAGCGCCGTGATCTCCGGCGAACGAACCGTGCCGGGCTCGGTGACGCTGACTGGATCGAGCGTGAAGAGGAGGTTGTCGTCCGTGCAGTGCGCCGCGTCCGTTCCCGTGGCCGACGCCTCGCCCCGATACCCGCGGAAGACGACGCGGTGCTCCACGCCTGCACGCTCTGCGAGGACACCGGTGATCGTCGCCTCATCGCTGATGAGGTCGCCGATCGCGGAGAACGCCGCCGCGTTCGTGGTCACCTCCGGTGTCGTGATGTTCGTCGTCTCGCTGGCGATGCCGCACTCGCCCGTGTGCATTGCCACTCGAGCGTCGCCCTGGATGAGCCACAGCGTTTCGACCCACCAGACCGCGCCGACCCAGTCCAACTGTGCGACGACGCTCGGGGAGACGATCTCGCCCGGGCCCGTCACCGGCACGGCCGATGTCTCGAACAGGAGATTCTCTCGTGTGCACACGGCTCGCCCGCCCCCTTCGTCCGGAGCCGGCTCCTTCGCTACCCCGTCACCCGCGTCTCGCGGTGCGGTCCCCGCGCCGTATCCGGCGAACGTCAGTTCCCACCGAGCGCCGGCGTTCTCCGCGAGCGCCCCCGATACCACCGCGGTGTCGGATATCTCGGCGCCGACGGGAGCGGTTTCCGTCGCCAGGGTCTCGACCGACGGGCGCCCGATCGTCGTGGTCTCATTGGCAAGACCGCATTCGCCGCGGTGCAGCGTGCGGGGCCCATCCGGTGTCTCGAGGTACAGCGTCTCGATCCACCAGACCGTCGTGCCATGCTCGGGTCGCGCGGTGAAGCCGGGCGAACGCAGGTCGCCGGTCCCGGTGACGGGAATCTTCTCGGAACGAAAGATGATGTTCTCGGCGCTGCAGCTCGGTTCGACTGCCGTGCGCACCTCCGGGGTGTCCTCGATCGCGCCTTCCGGAGCGCGGTAGGCCTCGAAGCGCATCGAGTACGTCGCGCGTTCCGCAAGAGCGCCGGACACCGTGGCCACGTCGTAGAGCTCGTCGCCGAGCGCCGCTTCCGAGAGCGCCTGCGTGACGACGGCCGGCTGATCGATCCTGGTCGTCTCATTGCTCAGCCCGCACTCGCCCTCGTGCACGGTCTTGCCGTGCGACACGACGCGCTCGACCCAGTGGATCGTGCCTCCGGATCGCACCTGCGTCTCGGGCGACGCGTACGCTCCCAGCCCGGGAACGGCAATGCCGGATGCGCGGTGGACGGGTTGCGCGAGACAGCGTTCCTCCGCGGAGAGCGATTCGAGTTCGGCTTCGCTCCATGTCTGCGGATCGCGCCGTTGCTCCAGCACGGGGTCGCGACCGCGCAGAGGCACGGGCGCCCCCGAGCTGTCGCGCACCGGAGTGCCGTCCTCCGCCAGCTCGAGCACGGGGTATGGAGTGCCGTCTGCGGCAACACCCGCCGTCGACGCACCATTCTCGTCGGCCACGGGAATGCGGTTCCCCGCTTCATCAAGCAGCGGTTCTCCTGCGGCATCCGCCCACCACTCCTCCCAGAGCAGCGCGCCGGTTGCAGGGTCTTCCGCTTGCGCCTCATACGGATCGCCCAGTACCGGCTCCCAGTGCTCGTCGAACTTCTGCGCCCCGGCGCTCGGCTCCAGGTACGCCGTGAAGTCGGCGACCGCGTCCGGCCACATCTCCAGGGTGCTGTCCGGTGTCTCTCGAACGATCAGTCGATCCAGCATGGTGCCCCCTACCGTGGCGTCCGGCTGCGCCTGAGAGGACGCGATCGGTGG
The DNA here is from genome assembly GCF_037145595.1 of Leucobacter sp. USHLN154. Lineage (NCBI taxonomy): Bacteria > Bacillati > Actinomycetota > Actinomycetes > Micrococcales > Microbacteriaceae > Leucobacter > Leucobacter sp. USHLN154. Next base: position 701,505 of record NZ_JBBCXF010000001.1, on the reverse strand, counting down.
GGCCGGGGGCGCAGGAACGTCGTGAAGCACGTTGGGAAAGCGACCTCCCAGGTCCGCCGATTTCGAACTGCCCGTGGCGACTGCGATTCGCTGCCCGCTGGCTCCCGAGGCGGTCGCGGTGTCGTGGACGTCGAGCACCGCATCCCACCCGGCCGTGCCTCTGGCCTCCCAGGAGCCCCCGAGCGTGATGCGACGCGCACCGGGGTCTGCCTGGACGTAGCGCGCCGAAGCCTCGGTACTCGGAACTTGGAGCGTCGCAGCATCATTGCGCACGAACGTGCCGCCAGTGACGCTGAGCGTCGTGGTGCCCTTCGGGTACGCGACCCGGTAGCGGCCCTGCTTTCCGCCGGGGTCAGGAGTCACCTGTAACTCCCCCGTGACGGGCTTCGCAGCCACCGGCGGTTTCGCATTCGCCTTCGCGTCCGCATAGAGCCGGTCGGATTCCGCGACGAGGTCCCGGCCACGGGCTGAGCTCAGCAGCACACCGATCTTCTGGTCGAGGGCCGGATTGCCCGCGGCGAAGTTCTCGCGCATGCGCCAGATCGTCAGCTGCACCGCAGCAGCGGTCCACGCATCCCCAGTCTGACCGTGACGGTCCATGAGGTAGTTCATCTGCCTCATGCCGTGTTCGTCATCCCACGCCGGGAACATCCCGGCGATACCCGGCAGATACGGGAGTCGCCCGAGTGAGGCGATGTACCCCGACGGCTCGTGGCGACCGACCTCGATGCAGTACGCGCGAGTACCGTTCGGCATGACGAAGTTCGAGATCGTCAATCCACCGGCGAACGAGACTTCTTCTCCTCGTGATAGCGCCTGAGCGGGAGTCGGCGGCGCGAAAAGGGCGGAGCTGAGCGCGAGGGCGGCGACGACGAGACCTGCGAGCGCCATCCCGGGCACCGATCGCACCACTCGTACCGTCTGCATCTTTCGCACGGTGTGCGAATCCCGAGCGCGTCTCCTTCGCCACCCTCCGTTCAGCCAGTTCACCTTGGTCATGCCCAACTCCTTTCGACACCGCGATCACATGCGGACGACTCGTGAAACGGAGCGTCCTGCAGCGATCGTGGCCTGGAGAGCAGGTACGGCTCGTGAGCTCTCCACACCCACTGGGCTCGCGAGAATTGCGCCTGATTCCGCGACGTGCTAGAGTTGGGTCTCGTGCCGCGGGGTGGAGCAGTTCGGTAGCTCGCCGGGCTCATAACCCGGAGGTCGTGGGTTCAAATCCCGCCCCCGCAACGAAGAAAAGCCCTTGATCTGGAGTTCTCTCCCGACCAAGGGCTTTTTGCTGTGCTTCAGGAGTGCACTGCTGGAGTGCGCACCGCCTCACTTCCGCGCATGTGAGCGAACGCTGCGCCCGAGATCGACTGTTCGGTCGCGCGCGCCTCAGCCATGTGAGCGACGACAACGAAACGCGCACGCGTTGCGGGCGATCGAAGTACGCGCGGCAGCCCGCACGCTGAAACGCAGACCGGACCGGATCTACTCGCGTCGTCCCGGTCCGGTCTGCTCCTGAGGCTGAGCGCTACTCCGCTTCGAGCGCCGCCTCGATCGCCTGCTGCAGACGCTCGTCGGCTTCGCCGTAGGCGGCCCAATCGCCCTTCTGCATGGCAGCATCGCGTGCCTCGAGAGCCTCCTGCATTTCCGTCAGAGTCTCTCGGAGGGTGCCGGTCGCACCCGAACCCGCGTCACCGGCACCGGTGTCACCCGAGTCGGGATCCTCCGCCGCCGGGTCCCCCGTCGTGGGGGTCGTGCCCGTATCACCGGCATCGGCGCCGGAGTTGCCTCCGAAGAGTGCATCCAGTGCCTCGTCCAGCGTGTCCTCGAAGGCGATCTGGTCGCCGAAGGCGACGAGCACCTTCTGCAGGATCGGGAAGCTCGTGCCGGACTTCGCTTGCACGTAGACGGGCTGCACGTAGAGCAATCCGCCGCCGACCGGCAGCGTCAGCAGGTTGCCGCTGATGACCTGGCTCTCGCCCTGGCGGAGGATGTTGAGCAGATTGGAGACGTTCGAGTCGGTGGTGAAGCTGTTCTGCACCTGCCCCGGCCCGGGAATCGGGTCGCCCTTCGGCAGCGTCAGCAACTTCAGCTTTCCGTAGTCCTCCGAGACCGTTCCGTCTTCAGAGCCGGCGTTCGAGTTCGCTGCGAGATACCCGGTGAGGATGTCTCGGGACCCCTCACCCGATTGATCCGGAATGTACGTCGAATAGATCGAGTAGTTCGGATCGGCATCGGCCCCGGCCGCGAGCGTCAGATAATACGGAGGCTGAGCGAGCTTCGCCGCACCCGCGGTCGCGGTCGACACCGGATCATCGGGCGTGCGCCACTTGTCCTCTGCCGAGTAGAAGGCGTCCGCGTTCGTGACGTGGTACTCGCCGAGCATCGCGCGCTGCACCTTGAACAGGTCGCTGGGGTAGCGAACGTGGCTGAGCAGGTCGCCGCTCATCTCCGAGACGTCTTTCAGCGTGCCGGGGAAGATCTTGCCCCACGACTTCAGCAGCGGATCCTCGGTATCCCACGCGTAGAGGGACACGGAGCCGTCATACGCATCCACGGTCGCCTTCACGGAGTTGCGGATGTAGTTGATCGGCTTGCCGAGCGGATCGCGCTCGGAGGCGTCAGCGTCCACCGTGAGCTCGTTCATGTCCGAGGATTCGGAGTAGGGGTAATCGTCGGAGGTGGTGTAGCCGTCGACGATCCAGACGACGCGCCCGTCGACCACCGAGGCGTAGGGCGCCTTGTCGACGGTCAGGTACGGGGCCACCTTCTGCACGCGGTCGACCGGGTTGCGATCGTACAGGATCTGCGAGCCGTCGACGACCGCGCCGGAGAGGAGCACCTCCATGTCCTGGAACTTGAGGGCGTAGATGAGCTTCGTGAAGATGTTGTCGAGCACGGGGCCGCCGTCGCCCGAGAAGGTGGTCATGTTCTGACGTCCACCGTCTTCACCGGCCTCCTCCGCTTCGACGCTCTGCTCGGTCGCAGGATCTTCAGCACCCGGCTCGGCCGGCTCGGCGTCTGCGGCCTCCTCGGCGGAGGCTTCGGCGTTGCTCTCGGCATCGGCGGGGAAGTCGAGCTCGATCGCCTTTGAGCGCTCTCCACCCACGATGGAGTACTCCGGGGAATCCATGCCGAAGTAGATGCGCGGTTCGAAGGTGCCCAGCTTGCCGCTCGTCGGAATACCGTTCTCCAGGAAGACCGGCTCGCCCCCGGGCGATCGCTGGTTGCCGAATGCCGCCACGAGCCCGTACCCGTGGGTGTAGACGAGCGTCCGGTTGTACCAACCGGTCTGCTCTTCGATGTTGATGTCGCGTACCGCCGACACGGTGTCCTCCACCTGGCCGTCGATCTCGTAGCGATCGACGTTCAGCGATCCGGGGAACTGGTAGTACTGACGGATCTGCTCGAGCTGAGCGAAGGTGGGAGAGACGATCTCGGGGTCGATGATGCGAATGTTCGCGGTCGTCGTCGCGTCGTTGCGCAGCGCGCCAGGCTCGGCGTCGGTGACCGCGTCGTACCGTTCCTTCTCGACGTCCTCGATGCCGTACGCGGCACGGGTGGCCGCGATATTGCGCTCGATGTACTCGGACTCGAGGCTCTTCTCGTCGGGCCCGACCTGGAACTGCTGCACGGCCCAGGGGTAGCCGACGCCCAGCACGAGGCTGGACGCGATCAGCAGCGCCGTGCCGATGACCGGCAGACGCCACTTGCCGGTGAAGGCCGTCACGATGAACAGGATCGCGACGATGATGGCGATTCCCGCGAGGATCTGCTTCCCCGGGATCACCGCGTTGACGTCCGAGAACATCGCACCGGTGCGGATGCCGGAGCTCCCCGTCAGCGTGCGGTACTGATCGAGCCAGAGGCTCGCGGCCTGCAGCACGAGGTACAGGGTCGCGAGCACCGCGGCTTGAATGCGCGTCGACTTGGAGACGCGAACGTCACGACCGGAGAACGCGATGCCGCCGTAGAGGTAGCTGGTCGCGATGCCGGCGATCAGCGCCAGCAGCGTTGCGGCCGAGGCGAACGCGACGATCCCCTGCAGCATGGGCAGATCGAAGAGGAAGAACGAGATGTCGAGACCGAACTGAGCATCGGTCTCCCCCGTGTTCTCGCCGTTGAACCAGAGCAGCACGCTCTGCCACTGCGCGGCGGTGCTGAATCCCCCGAACAGGCCGACGACGGCGGGCAGACCCCACTTGACGAGGCGACGGAGCGGTTCGAAGAGCTCCTGGTACCGGTCGAGCTGGGCAGTCAGTCGCGCGTAGACGGGGCGCTTGCGGTACGCGATGTCGATCGCGAAGAACACGGGCACCGCGATGCCGAGGAACCCGATCAGGAACATCGCTCCGGCGGCGAGCCATTGCGTGGTGAGCACCGGCAGGTAGCCGGTCTGTCGATACCACATCACTTCAGCGAGCACCGCGGCCACCGCGAGGAAGCCGAGAATCAGGATCACCACCAGCACGACGGTGATCGCAAGCGGCGAGAGCCGGCGCTGACGGGTGGCCTGAGCCGGGGGGTTCGGGTCGGTCACGTCTTCGTTCACTTTCCTGTCCAGTGCGCACGCGATGGTGCTGGGCGGGGTGGGTCACTTCACCCTACCGGGCTGCGCTGGTAAAACCCGGGGGCGGTATCGGCATCTACGACGATTGAGACCGAGCTGAAATCTCGGCTCCGCAGCGCTCCAACCCGGCGGGGGTGTCGCCTGAAGCGGCGGTTTCGATCGCGTCGATCGCCTCGGTGAGGGTCGCGACTGGCGCGACCCGCAATCCGTCGGGAATCCGCTCGGGAACATCGGCGCAGTTGCCGAGGGGCATGAGAAAGAGGTCGCTCTCCGCTCGAGCCGCCGCCCACATCTTCTGCTCGAGCCCGCCGATGGGCCCGACCTCTCCGGTATCGGCCATCGTCCCTGTGCCGCTGACGGTCATCCCGTCGAGCATCTCCCCCGGGGTCAGCCGATCGTACATGGCGAGCGAGAAGGCCATGCCGGCGCTCGGGCCGCCGATGTCCTCGAGCTGGATCTCCACCTCGCTCGGGAGCTCGAAATCCGTTGCGACGGTGGCCCCGATCAGCGGTTCCGTCGCCCCGTCCGGGATGGTCGGGGTGAGCTCGACATCGACCGGTTCCCCGTCGCGCTCGATGCCGACCCGCAGCGGCTCGTCGCCTCCGGTTGCGATGGTTCGTTCGCGAAGCATCGCGAAACTCTCGATGGGCTCGCCGTCGAGCGCGACGAGACGGTCTCCCGGCTCGAGCACGCCGTCCGCCGCGCTGCCGCCCGCGACCTCTGCGACGCTGAGCACGACGTCGACGTCGTCGCCGACCTCGCGGAAAGCCGCCGCGGCGGCGAGCGTCTGCGAGCTCGCCATGAGCGCCGTGTTCTGCGCATCGCGATCATCGGAGGTCTCTCCGTCGCGGAAGAAGTCGCTGAGCGGCGCGATGCGCTGCGACGGGTCGACGACCGCGGGCAGGAGCGAGAGCCAGCTGCGTCGCCGGTCAGGGTCTCCGAGGATCTGCACGGTGAGCAGGTTCAGCGTGCCGCTCGTCGGATACGTCTGAGCGTCGGGGAACGAGACGACGGGCTCCGTGGCATCGTCCACGGTGACATCGCCGAGCGTGTCGACCACGGGGCCGGGCCGCTCGATGACGTACGGCGAGGGGATCGCTCCTGCGAGCAGCACCGGGATCGCGAGTGCGCCGACGATCCAGAGGCCGCGACGCCGCCCTAGGCCCGCGTCCGCCTCGTACTCGACGTCCGAACGTGTCCTGCCGATGTGCTGACCCAATGCTCTCCTCGTGCACCCCGCGCCTGTTCGCAGTCGGCGCAATGGGAATCGCCGAGCGTCGGTCAATCTAGCAGGCGCATCTGAGCACCGTGCCGTAGCGTTATTCGTGAAGCAACGACGAAGGAGCGGCAATGAGCGCGAACGACCACGACGGCGCTGAGCGCCCCGATTCCGGTGGCGATTTCGAAGAGCTGCAACGCATTCTGCGCGACATGCTGTCGGGCACCGGCGGTGCGCCGGCGAACGGGTTCGATCCCGAGCAGTTCGCGAAGGCGGCGGGCATCAACGTCGACCCCCAGGCCCTCCAGGGCCTGTTCGGCACGCTTCAGGGCGCCATGCAGAATCCCTCGGCCGAGATCGACTGGTCGGTCGCGCGGAAGACCGCGATCGAGGTCGCCTCTGGCGACAGCGGTTCGGCTGATCCTGCAGCTGCCCTCAGGGCGTTTCCCGTCGCGGCACTCTGGCTGGACGAGGCGACCGAGCTGGGGCCGACTCCCGACGCGCCGAAGACGTTGTCTCGCATCGAGTGGGTGCAGCAGTCGATCGACACCTGGGTCGGGCTGGCCGAGCCGGTGGCCGAGTCGATCACGCGCGCCCTGATGAGCGCGCTCGAGAGCCAGATGCCGGAGGAGCTCGGGACGGCACTGCAGGGAGCCACCCCGATGCTGCGCAGCGTGGGCGGCGCGCTCTTCGCCGTGCAGCTCGGAACGATCGTCGGTCGTCTCTCCGGTGAGGTCGTGTCAGCTGGAGACATCGGGATCCCGCTGCTGTCCGGTGCGGGGCGCGAGGGCGGGGCGCTGCTCCCGGCAGGGGTTGCTGCGTTCGCCGAGGGCCTCGATCAGGATCCCGAGACGGTGACGCTCTACCTCGCGATCAGGGAGCTCGCCCACGCCCGGCTCTTCCGCCACTCGAAGTGGCTGAGGCTGCATCTCCTCACCGCGATCGGCGATTACGCTCGCGGCATCAGCATCGATACCGGACGCATCGAGGAGCTCGCCCGGGATATCGACCCGCAGCACCCCGAGCAGATCCAGGAGATCATCTCGAACGGCGCGCTGATACCGCCGAAGACGGAGGCGCAGGAGGCCGCGCACGCACGGCTCGAGACGATGCTCGCGCTGATCGAGGGCTGGGTGGACGTGGTGACGGCGGACGCCGCCAAGCGGATCCCAGGGGCCGACGCGGTGGCGGAGATGGTGCGCCGCCGCCGCGCCACCGGCGGACCGGCGGAGCACGCGTTCGCTGCGCTCGCCGGGCTCGAGCTCCGCCCGCGTCGGTTGCGCGAGGCAGCGGCGCTGTGGCGGCTCGTCGGCGAGCGGAGCGATGTCGCAACCCGCGACGGGCTCTGGGCGCATCCCGATCTGCTGCCCTCGTCAGAAGAACTGGACCATCCGGCTCGGCTGCTCGAACGCCTCGGCCTGGCCGGTGCGACGCCCGACGCCGAAGCCGATGAATTCGACGCAGCGCTCGCTCAGCTGCTCGACGGCGAGTTGCCCCCGCACGAGGGCGACGCGGGAGATCGTCAGGACTGAACGGGCAACCACGATGCAACGCCGCTCACAGGTGTGAGTGAAACGGCATCGGCGCGCTCGAGCGGATGAGCCTGTGGATATCGCACGAACGGGGATTCGAGCGCGCACACTGCTCCCATGGATCCCCTGCTGACACGACTCGACCCCTCGCTCCCGATCTGCTGGGAGGACCCGGACACCCTCAGGGTGGGTTTCGAGCACGCCATCGCACGCGTGCGACGCCCGACGGCTGGAGTGCAGCGCTTCATCGGCGTACTGCGTCGTGGAGTGGATGCGGACCGCCTGCCAGACGAGGCGCGCCGAGCCGGAGTGACACTCGGTGAGGCGCGAGCCGCCGTCGCACAGCTCGGGCCCGCATTGCTCGCGCAGCGCGCCGCGAATGCGACTGAGGCCGCGGTGCCGTTGACCGCGCAGATGTGCGACGGCGGACGCCCGGTGGCGGCGCTGCGCGAAGCCCTCCTCGAGAGCGGGGTGTGTCGGTTCCCAGCTCGCGATGAGTCGTCTGCATCCGGAGACATCGATCTCGTCGTGTTCGTGGAGCGCTACTGGGAGCCGCTCGAGCGCGCGCAGCGCTGGCTGATGGAGGGGGTTCCGCACTTGCTCATCAGGTTTACCGATGGGGCGGTGCACGTCGGACCGATCATCGATGCCGACGGCCGGCCCTGCCACACCTGCATATCGCTCGCGCGAGTCGAACGCGATGCCGCGACCGCGGCCCTGGCGGCACAGCTCGCCGGAGCAGCAGTCGCAAGCGAACGACGCGACGCCGCCGTGCTCGCCGGAGCGTACGCCGCCGGCCTCATCCGCGCCTGGAGCGCCGGCGACGCGGCCGCGCATCGCACCCGCATCGTCCTGCCGGTTTCACGAGCGCTCTCGATCCCCGTGCCGCGAGTGGAGCAGGTCGAACCGCACCTCGACTGCGCCTGCGGGCCGCCGTCACTCGATGACGACGGCTCACGTGCCGGCGGCGATCATCCCCGCCTCGCTGATGAAGCGTGAGGGCTGCCGCGCGGTACGCCCCCCGCCCGCAACCCCGGAGAGCCGGAGCGTGTCTTTCGCGCGGGTGAACGCCACGTAGCAGAGCCGGCGCTCCTCGTCGATCGCAGCCTCGTCGGTGGCGTGCGTGATCGGCAGCAGCCCCTCACTGAGCCCGACGACGTGCACCATCGACCATTCGAGCCCCTTCGCGGCGTGGATCGCGCTGAGGGTCACCGCGTCGAGGGTCGGCTCGTGCTGCGTGCGCTGCCGCGCGAGCAACTCCTCGCTGAACTCACGGATGCCGGTTCCGGGCGGCATCTCGTCGACGAGGCCGAGGAGCGCGCCGAGCGCTTCCCATTTCTCGCGCTGCGCCGCGCCCTCCGGCGCCTTCGCCGACCATCCCCCGGCACGCAGCACGTCGCTGACGATCTGAAACAGGGGGCGCGTGTCCGCGACCTTCGCCTCGCCGCGGATGAGCATCACGGCTTGCCGTACATCGGCGCGCTCGAAGAACCGCTGCGCGCCGTGCACGCGAGCGCTCAGCCCGCGCTGCCTGAGCGCCTCCTCGAAGCGCGCCGACTGCGCGTTGGTGCGGTACAGGATCGCGACCTCGGACGCCGGGGTTCCCGCGCGCACCGCCGCCGCGATGGAGTCCGCAACGGCCGCGGCTTCGTCGTGATCCGAGGCGAACCACTCGAACGTGGGCGCTGCCGCCGAAGCGGCAGTCGCGTCCGCGCGTGCTGCCCGGAGCGTGAGGGCGCCGGGCCGATCCCGCATCAGCCTGTTGGAGATGCGGACGACGGGTTCGGTGGAGCGGTAGTTGCGCTCGAGTCGGATCTCGCGCGCCCGCGGATACTCCGCACCGAATCGCAGCAGGTACGAGCTCGAGGCCCCCGCGAAGGAGTAGATGGTCTGGCTCGCATCACCGACGACGCAGAGATCGTCCCGATCCCCGAGCCACATGCGCAACAGCGAGTGCTGCAGCGGCGAGACATCCTGGTACTCGTCGACGGTGAAGAACCGATAGCGTTCCCGCACTTGGAGGGCCGCGAGGGGCTCGGTCTCGAGCATGCCGGTCATCAGCACGAGGACGTCTTCGAAGTCGATCTGCCTCCGCTCCTCGAGCAGCGCGGTGTACGCCCGCTGCAGGTCCACGAGGCGCTCCGGCGTGAGCCCCTGCGGGATGGGTCGACGCTCGACCTGATCCGCGTAGGCGTCGATGCTCAGCATGCGGGTCTTGCGCCATTCGATCTCCGCTGCGGCGTCGCGCAGCGCCTCGCCTCCGAGCCTGAGCCCGAGCGACTCGACCGCCTGCGAGATCGCCGCCACCTTGCCAGGGAGCATCTTCGGCGCGGCACCGCCGACGAGCTGCGGCCAGAAGTGGTTCAACTGCGCGAGCGCGGCCCCGTGGAACGTCTGCGCGCGCACGCCGTCAGCACCCAGCGCCCGCAGGCGGCCCTGCAGTTCTCCCGCAGCCTTCCGCGTGAACGTCACGGCGAGTACCCGTTCCGGGTCGTACACCCCGGTGCGCACCCCGTACGCGATGCGGTGGGTGATGGCGCGCGTCTTCCCCGTTCCCGCACCGGCGAGCACGGCCACGGGACCGCGCAGGCTCTCCGCGATCTCGCGCTGCTCGGGATCGAGAGCCGACAGAATCGCCTCGGCGTCTGAGCTCACGATGCCGTGGCTGAATCGACCGGTTCGACCGCGTCCTCGGCGACGTCCTCGGCGACCCATCGGTCGATCATCCACCGCGCGATCGAAAGCGGCATCGGCAGCGTGAGATCCTCGGCGGGCTCGCGGAGCTCGTCGCGCGTGAACCACCGCAGTTCCGATATCTCCGTCGGATCGGGAACCAGCGCTTCCGGATCGACCCCCGCCGCTAGCCGCGCCCGGAACCCGAGCATCAGCGAACGCGGGAACGGCCACGGCTGAGACGTCACGTAGGCGATGTCGCCCAGCCGCACGCCGGACTCCTCGAAGACCTCGCGCTGGACGGCCTGCTCGAGCGATTCACCGGCTTCGACGAAACCCGCGAGCAGCGAGAAGCGACCCGGTTCCCAGAGCGCATTCGAACCGAGGAGCACGCGGTTCTCATGCTCGATCAGCACGATCACCGCCGGGTCGGTTCGAGGGAAGTGCTCTCCGCCTCGCGCGTCGAGACGGGCCCACCCGCCCTGAGTCGCTGCAGTGCGATCGCCGTCTCGCGGCGAGTAGCTTGCGCTCTCGTGCCACCTCAGCAGTGCCGAGGCGACGCCGACCGCTTCTCGTTCGGCCTCGGTGAGGCGAGCACCGACTTGGAAGGGGTGGACCCAGAGCTCACCGCCCGGCTCGGCCTCTGAGCCGGCTGCCTCGTTCTCCACGGTGCGCGCATCGGTGCCCGGATCCTCGCCCCCGACAGGTATCGCCCTCGCGAACACGGGGGCGCCGTCGATGCGCCCCAGGAACACGTCCGTCACCCCGCGCGCATCGAGGCTCGACTGCGACGGATCTGCGGCGCTCGCGCCTTCCGGATCTTCGACCACCGCCGCGCGCGGCTCGCCGGTCGTCGGCTGCCACGCGAGCCGAGTCGCAGCGCCCTCGACGCGCACCGGGATCTCCACGCCACGGATGCGGAGCATCTTGGCCGAGGGGTCTCGCCACGCTTCGCCCAGGAGTTCCTGGCTCATGCGGGTCGCCGCGTCGCGATCGAGCGCGCCGCCCGCGAGTGGTGGCCTGGCCGGGTTCGAGGTCATGTGTTCCCCTGTTCAATCGCGCCGAGGCTGACGCCCGGACGCGTCGCTGCTTGGAGTTGCCGGCGGGCTGTCGCTCAGTGCGCGTGGCGAATCGACCGAGTCGACGCGCATGCATACCCTGAGTACATGGCCAGCATCCCTTTCACCTTAGCCGCGCTCTCGACCTCCGCGGTGCCGGGCCTCGTCGTGTTCGGAGTGCGCGAACACGAGAGCGACGATGCATTCGTCTCCGCGATCATCGCCACGGAGGATGACGAACTGCTCGTGCGCGTGCCGCGCACCCATCAGGCCGAGGTGCAGCAATCGGCGGAACTGCTGGGGCTCGCCGCGCTCACGGAGGGTCCGAGGAGCCGTCTCCCCTTCGCCGTGCCGACGGCTCTCGGGATGACTCGCGCCGGAGAGACTCGCGCGGTCGTGACGTCGTTCCTGGACGGGGCGCGTTTCGAGGCGGACGATCTGACGCACGACGCGATCCTGCTCCAGCCGCTGGCCGAGGCGATCGCCGCCATCCACGAACTCCCGCTCACCGTCGCACAGCACGGCGGCCTCCCGGTTCGTTCTGCGCAGGATCTGCGCGTGCTGGCGACTCGTCTCGTCGACCGGGCAGATGCGACCCGCCTCCTCCCCGAGACGGTGCGGCGGCGGTGGACGCACGTGCTCGAGACGTCGGACCTGTGGGATTTCTCCCCCACGATGGTGCACGGCTCGCTCGACGCCGAGCTGATCAGAGTCGACGAGGGCGCGATCACCGCCATTCTGGGGTGGTCGGAATGCTCGGTCGGCGACCCGGCAGCAGATCTCGCCTGGCTCCTCGCCGCGGGCCCTGACGTGCTGGACGGGATGATCGCTCGTTACGCTCGGGCGCGCAACAGCGAGTCGCTCTCGCATCTGCGGGCTCGTGCCGCTCTCTATCACGAGCTGGAGGTGGCGCGGTGGCTGCTCCACGGCACCGAGACGCACGATCAGACCATCATCGACGACGCGGTCACGATGCTCGATCGCATGGTCGGCAGCGGCGGCGCGCTCGGCGCAGCCTTCACGGCCGCAGTCGCTGCGGCCCCGCTCAGCTCGGAGGAAGTGATCGCGCTGCTCGATCAGACTCCGGAGATCACCGACGCCCAGTCGGACACCGCCGCGTTCGAGGGGCTCGACGAGGATCGCATGTTCGGCGTCGACACCGATTTCATCGAGCCGCTCGACGCGGATTCGGATGGAGCCCAGGACGGTTCGTCGGAGGCGGACTCGTCGGAGACCCCCGATGCGGAGGAAACCGATGTGATCGATCCGCTCGATGTCTCAGGCGATGCTCCTCGGCCGGATTTGGCAGACCGGCCGAGTGCGCGACCGGCGTCGGACGGAGGAGAGCAGCTCACGGAGCCCCTCTCGGACGACGATCTGCCTCGCGGCTCTGCCCGCTGAGTCTCCCTGCCGCCTCCTGCCAGATCTCCTCGAGTGCACGCAGGCTTCGCGGCTCGCGTCCGGTGAGTTCCACTTCCTCCGCCACGTAGAACAGCGATACGTCGACGCGATCGGCATCGATGCCCGCCCACTGCGCGTATGCATGCCGGTACAGGTCGAGTTGGAAGAAGCGCGATTCGCGTTCCGCATCGTTCTTCGGCGCTCGCCCCGATTTCCAGTCGACGATCTCGAATCGGTCGTCATCGAGTCGGTATACGGCGTCGAGTTTGCACACCAGCGTTCGTCCGGCGAACGGGAGCGTCACCTCCTGCTCGACGGCGATCGGCTGCAGATCCGCCCACCGCGACCGCTCGAAGCGCTCGATCAGCGGCGCCAATTCGGCCGCCTCCGCGGTCGGCTCGGCTTCGTACCCGGCTTCAGCCGGTGCTGGATCTCCCACCCAGTCGATGTCGGCAAGCCCTGCGAGCGGCAGCTCGGTACCGCGAGCGGTGGTCGCGCGCCGTTCCACCCATTCGTGGAACCGGTTACCGACGCGCGTGCGGCGGTACGGGCGCTGCGGCACGGGCCGGAGCCGAGACCGTTCGGCGGCGACGGGATCTTCGACGAACTCATGAAACGTCGACGCGGTGAGCCGTTCGGGCAGGTCAGCGTCTGACGCGATCACCGCATCCGTTCCCGCCGTGCCGTTCGCGAGCGCGCTGCGCTCTGCGAGCAGCAGGCGCACGGCTTCGTCCAGCGGCTCCTCAGCGTCTCCCTCGGCCACGCCGCGATCGGCCGCATCGGTGATCGCCCTCCGCACGACCTCTGCCGCGTGCAGCACGGTGCTCGATCGCGCCCCCAGCGGGTCGAGGGGCCAGTCGAGCGTCAGTTCGTCCCGCTCCGATGGGTCGGCGTCGAAGGCGCTCGCTTCGGGGAGCCCCCCGATGACGCCCGCATCCTGCAGCTCCACGAGATAGGCCGAAGGTGAGCGAGGACGACGCTGACCGCCCCAGAACGAGCCGCTCAGCAGTACGCGACCGGCCGCTCGCGTGACGGCCACGTACGCCAGGCGCCGTTCTTCCTCCTGATGGCGGGCTTGCAGTGCTGAGCGATACTCGGCGATGCGGTCGCGGAGCTCCTGCTGCGTGGCCGCGATCCGCCAGTTCAGGGCTGGACGCGACGCCGCATCGCCGCGGAGCTCGTCCGGCAGCTGGCCCGTGCGCAACCATCCGGCTCCCGCCCGCGCCTGCCCCGGGAATTCTCCTGCCACGAGACGTGGGACGACCACCAGGTCCCACTCGAGACCCTTCGAACCATGGGCCGTGATCAGCTGCACGGTCCCCGGCGCGGGCTCGGCGACGTGCTCCGCGGCTTCATCGGCCTCGAGAGCACGCTCGATCCATTCGAGGAGCGATGGCAGCGACCCCTCTGTATCCACGGCGAGATAGCCTTCGACGAGATCGGTGAAGGCGTCGAGGTTCGCGTGGGCGGCTGAGCTTCCGGCGAGGTCCCTCGCCTCGTTGGCGTCGAGTTCGATATCGATGCGCAGCGACTGCACGACGGCGCCGATGAGCTCGGGAATGCTCCCGCCCACCCCTTGTCGCAGGCCGGCCAGCATGCGCCCGGCCTCGCGAAGTCGTTCCCGGCCGACATCTGAGATGTTCGCCAGCGCACGATGCTGGAGGTCGCGCATTCCGGCGATCTGATCGAGCGCATCGATCAACGTGTACTGCCGGTCTGGATCGGGCAGCACCCGGTCGGGCGCCCGGTCCTCCGGCGAGAGCGGGCGCTGGGCGATGTCGCGCTCGCCGAACCATCGCGCGGCATCTCGCAGACCTGAGACATCGGCGACGCCGATGCGAAACCGCGGTCCGGTGAGCAGCCGGATCAGGTCTCCGCCGGCATCCGCGTACCAGAGGCACCGGAGCGCGCTGACGACGTCGGTCACCTCAGGAGTGGTGAGGAGCCCGCCCAGACCGATGATGCGGGCTGGAACCCCAGCGTCGGCGAGGGCGGCCCCGAACGCGGCCATCTGGCTTCGCGTGCGGAAGATCACCGCTGCTGTCGGCAGCTCGCCGTGCTCCTCGAGATGCTGCTCTCGGGCGGATCGCACCCACTCTGCGACAGCGAGGCGTTCTTCATGCACGGTCTCCGGGTAACACCACTCGACGCTTCCGGTGCGGGCGCCTGGCCGGGGGGCGAGCCGGGGTACATCGACGGCCGACTCGGCGGCGAGGGGTGCGGCGATGGCATTCGCCGCGCCCAGCACGCTGACCGGATTGCGCCAGCTCGTCGAGAGCGTCAGTGTGGCTGGCTGCGTCCAGGCTGCGCCTGCATCGGCGGCGGCCGGGTCTGGCGCCGCGGACCCGTCCGAGGGTTCGCGCCGACCCGAGAAATCCGAGTGGAACGACTGCAGGCCCTCGGCCGAAGCACCTCTCCAGCCGTAGATCGATTGATGCGGGTCACCCACGGCCATCACCGAACCGCCCGCGAAGATGCGGGAGAGGAATCGGGTTTGCCCCACCGACGTGTCTTGGACCTCGTCGAGCAGCACGACTCGGTGGCGTTGGCGGAGCACCCGGCGCGCTGCGGGCGACGCGTCGAGCGCGGCTGTTGCGAGCGCGAGCTGGTCGGGGAACTCGATCACCCCGCGCCGCTGCTTCTCCTGCGCGTATTCGCGCGCGAGTCGGGTGATGAGCGGCGTCTCGGCGAGACTCGCCACGGCGTCGCGCACCGGCGCGTACTGCTTGCCGCTCGGCGCTCGGCCGATCTCCTTCTCGTTGTAGGGCAGATGCTGGACCCGCGAGAATTCCTCGACGATGCGATCGACGCGGTCGAGTGAGGTCAGGTTGTCGGAAACGGCGTGGTCGAGTGCGAGCATATGCCGGATCAGCTCGGGAACGCGCAGTTCGCTCTCGACCAGACCGGGGTCGCTGCTCGACAGGAGGACCTCTCGGGCGATGCGCCAGGCGGTCGCCGTGTCGATCACGGCGGCTCCGGGAACGACCCCGGCGGCGATGCCGAATTCCTGCAGCACGCCGGCGGCGAACGCGTTGTAGGTGCTGACGTCGGGGATCTCGAGACCGTCGGCGAGCAGCTCGTGGAGCTCTCGTGAGCGCTCGCGCTCCTCCGCAGTGAGCACGCCGCGCTCTGCGGCGTCGCCGAGCCGCTCGGCGAAAGTGAACAGGCGCCCGGAGATGCGCTCGCGCAGCTCACCGGCCGCTTTCCGGGTGAAGGTGAGTCCCAGCACCTCATCGGGCGCCGCGAGTCCGTTGGCGACGAGCCACACCACTCGGTTCGCCATCGTCTCGGTCTTCCCGCTTCCGGCGCCGGCGACGACGAGCGTCGTGCCCCCGAGCGGGTGCTCGATCACCGAACGCTGCTCCGGCGTGGGAGTGAGCGGCACCGCCGGTGGGACGGCGAGAATCTCCGCGATGCGAGCGGCTGAGAAGAGCGCGCGCGTCATCCGCGGATCGCGGTTCGACTCGCTCATGCGCGGCTCACCGCAGGAATCACGTGCAACCGGCAATTGCCCGGCTGATGCGGGTCGGAGCAGTGGTGCTCCACCCGAGCGGTAAATGCTCCGGCCGCCATGACGCGGGCCACGTCCGAGACTCGTTGGGCGAATGCTTCGCGCGCTTCGTCTGACAGGGGCTGCTGCACTCGTTCGATGAATCCCGCTCCTTTCACGGCGTCGGGATGCACGTAGAGCAGGCGCGCACCTCCGCTGATCTGCCCGGGCGCGGACGCCTCCGACTCCTGATCGCTCGAAGCCGGCGCGTCAGCGTTGAGGGCCGGACCCTCGAATGCGCCGAGCGCGACGCCCACCTGATACGCCTGCAGCTGCGCGTGCTCTTCGGCGGCGGCCTGGCTCGGGGGGACACGCCCTGTCTTCAGATCGAGCACGGTGATCTCACGGTCGCCGTCGCGATTCGTTCGCTGTTCGAGCCGATCGGCGACGCCTCGAAGAACAGCGCGGTCGATCGTCGCTGTGAACATCGCTTCCCGGCCGATGAGCGTCCGGTCAGAACCTTCGAACTCGCGCAGGTACTCGGCGAGGCCTGCGCTCATCGCGCGCGCGAGCTTCCGGGTCCGCTCCGCTTCCCACTCTGCGGCGAAGGGCAACTTGCTCCATTCTTCGCTCACGATCGCGAAGAGCTGCTCGGGATCGGAGTCGGTCGCCGTTTCGAACGCGTGGTGCAGCAGGGTCCCGAGACTCGCCTGGACGCTGCCCGAGCCGCCTCCGAGGCTCGACACCACCCAGTCGAGCGGGCAGTTCTCAGCGCGCTCGAGTTGCGATGGGCTCACGCTGACCCGGGCCTCTGGGTCAGCGTCGAGATCGACGAGCGGATCCGACGTGCTCGGCGGCAAGACCCCGTACCAGTCGTCGGGGTCGGCCCCGGGCACCTGCGCGCCAGCGAGTGCGACGAGTGCCCGCACCGCCTCGGTGTCATGGGGGTCGCGAACCACCCGGCGGCGCATCGCGGCGACTTGACCGCGCAGCGTCAGTCTGGCACTCGGCAACGAGTCGACGGCGTATTCTCGGCCGAGGCCGAAGAAGGCGCTGGGGTGCTGATGCTCATCGGCGACCGCGACGACCAGCAGCTCCCGACGAACGCGCGCGCAGCTGTGGGCGAAGAGCCGCAGTTCGTCGTGCATCGTGTCGCGCCGCGCCGGCGGCTCCGGCGCACCGCCGCGCAGCCAGCGTTCGAGCGCCGTCGCACCGACCAGCGAGCCGCGCGAACGCAGATTGGGCCATGCACCGTCTTGCACGCCGATCACAGCGACCAGGTCGAACTCGCGGCCGATCGCGCCCTGCGGCGTCGTCACCGTCACCGTCGATCGTTGGCTCCTGCGGGCCAGCGAGTCCTCGGGCACGGCGCTTTCGAGGAGATCTTCGAGCAGCTCCGCGATCGGCTGCGCGCTGTCCTGCTCTTCATGGCGCTGCAGCGCGAAGAACAGTCCCATCACCGCGTCGAGCGAGCGACTCGCCTCGTCGGCCCGCGCGCCGCGCCCCGACAGTGCGTCGTCCTGCCAGCTCGAGGCGAGCCGCGCGCCGTCCCAGATCGCCCAGAGCGTCTCGCGCGGCGTGCCGCCTCCCTCGCGCACCCGCTGCGCCGCCTGCAGCATCAGGCCGATCTTGCGGAGCGCCCGTCCACCTGCGCTGTCGATCATCGGAGAGGTTCCTGGGAACGCGACCGCCTCGACCACGAGCTCGTCGATGCTCACCGGGTCGCGCCCGGCAGCTGCGGCTTCTCGCCGCTCGTGCAGGACGAGGGCTCCGCGCAGTCGGCGAACGGCCACCGGGTCGAGGCCGCCGACAGCACCGCCGACGAGGTGCAGGAGCTCTTGCGCGGATAGGGGCTCGATGCCGAGGGCATGCTGGAGCAGCCGCACCAGTTCACGCACGATCCGGTGCTCGCGCAGTACGATTCCCCCGGCTGCGACGCCCGTGGGAACCTGATGGACGGCGAGTGCGCGGGCCACGCGCGTGGCTTCACCGCGACTGCGGCAGATCACGGCCATCTGACTCCAGGCCGCCGGCTCGCGGCCGCCGAGGCCCAGATGCCGCGCGCGGAAGCGATGCGCGATGACGCCGAGCTGCTCCGCTGCCGACTCGACGCGGGCGAACTGCACGGCGTCGTCGTCTGCACCGCCCCCTCGAGTTCCCGGCGCTGCCGTTGCCTCCCGTTGCGCACCCGCCGCCGACGCACCGATGCGCCGCGTCAGCCCCTGCACGAGCTGACGCACCCGAGCGCCGTGCCGGTGCACGGTCTCCAGAGTCACGAGCGTCTCACGTGCTCCACCGAATCGACCGGCGCCGCCGACGGCAGCGGAGGGCTCGCGGCGGGCCAGTTCTCGGACGATCCCGGCGAGTATGCCCGTGCGTTCGCCGTGAAAGGCCCCCGTCGCGATGTCGGGATCGCCGAACGCGCGGATGCGGCTGCCTCGTGCGGCGCACGCCGCGAGCAGCGCGAGAGCCCCCTCGCCGAGCTCTTGCGCGTCGTCCACCAGGATGAGTCGCGGCACGGAGAACCCGTCGCCTGGCTCCGCGTCCGACCGCACCCCGTGATCGCGCACCGCTGCACTTGCCGCGCGAAGGATCGCACTCGGGCTGAGCTCCCCCGGCCGCTCTGCCGCTGCTCGCCGCATGGCCGCGCCGAGCAGCTCGAGCGCCGCCCGCCAAAGCCCGGCGAGATCGTCGCCCGGCCCCTCGGACACGGCGCGCGACGCCGCAGCTGCACGAGCCGCGTCGACCTCGGCGGCGAGCGCGGTCGGCGAGCGGTCGAAGTCGTCCAGCACGCGCCACAGGTCACGCAGCTCGGCGCGGAAGGCCGGTGTCCCGAGCACGTCAGCGCTGATGCCAACCGAACGCGCGAGAGCCGCGGCACTCCCCTCGGAGATGACATCTGCGAGGAGCTCGTCTTGCACCGTACCTGTGAGCAGACGCGGGGCGTCGGCACCCGCGAGCGCGTGTTCCCGCGAGAGCACCGCGAAGCCGAGCGACGCCGCCGTGCGCACGGGAGTTCCGCCGATCGCGCGTCCGACGGCGCGCTCGATGTGCCCGCGGAGGTCGGTGGCGGCGAGGCGACTGGGTGCGAGTGCGATCACATCCTGCTCCCCCCAGCCGGGCAGGTCGATTGCGCGCCGATACGTCTCGACCAGCACCAGCGTTTTCCCACTGCCCGGAGCACCGATCACCCGAGCGTGCGCGTCGACGTCGAGCGCGAGCGCACGCAGCTGCGACGAGTCGAATGAGGTCATATCGTCAGCCTACTGACGGCCGCAGACACTGCGGGCCTCGCGCGCCCCCTCCCCGCCCCGCGTGCGCTGCTGGCGAACGCGACGGCTCCGCACGACCCCGGGCCCCGCGGCGGCCGTAGACTCGACAGCGATTCGACCCGTGGCCGTGCGCCACTGAACTCAGGAGGCCCCGTGGAAATCCGCATCGGTATCAAGCATTCGCCCCGCGAACTCGCGTTCGACACGGACTCGAGCGCGGCAGACGTGCGCGGCGTGATCGAGGAAGCGATCGCGAACGACGCCGCCCTCGTCACCCTCTCCGACGTGAAGGGTCATCAGTACCTCGTCAACACCGAGTCCATCACGTACATCGAACTCGGCGGCGAAGGCGGTCGGAAGGTCGGCTTCATCAGCTGATCCACCGCTCCTCCACGCAGCCCCGCGATCCGATCAGGATCTCGGGGCTGCGTCGTTCTCGGGCAGCACGAACCTGAGAACCGCTCAGGAGTCCAAGGTCTCGCGCACCACGTCGAGCAGCGCATCCGCGACGACCCGCTTCGTGCCGCTCGCCACCGTCGCCGGGCGACCGTCGCTCGAGAGCACGTGCAACGTGTTCTCCCCCGCTTCGAAGCCCTCCGACCAGCTCACCGCGTTCACCGCGAGCAGGTCCGCGCCCTTGCGCGCGAGCTTTCGCCGCCCGCGTTCGACCAGCTCGTCCTCGTGCTCCACCGTCTCGGCCGCGAATCCGACGATCACCTGGCCCGGCCGTCGCTGGTGCACCAGCCCGACCAGGATGTCGGGATTCTCGACGAGTTGCAGTACCGGCGCCGCTCCGGCCGAGTCCTCCTTGCGAATCTTCTGCTCCGCCACGTCCTCCACGCGGTAGTCGGCGACGGCTGCAGCCATGATGATGACCTCGGCTCCGGCGGCGGCAGCTCGTGCGGCGCGTTCGAGTTCGGCCGCCGTGCCGACGGGTACCACGCGCACGGCGGCGCGATCCTGCACCTCGGAGAGCACCGCGGAGTCGATGTTCGCCGCGAAGAGCACCACTTTCGCCCCGCGGTCGGCCGCCGCAGCTGCGATCGCCACCCCCTGTCGCCCGCTCGATCGATTGCCGAGATAGCGCACCGGATCGATCGGTTCGCGTGTGCCGCCTGCCGTCACCAGGATGCGGAGCCCGGCGAGATCGGGCTCTCGCGCTGCGCCTCCCGTGTCCGCGCGAACGGAGTCGAGAGCCTCAGCAGCAGCGGTCTCCAACGGCACGTCGCCGGCTGCAGCGTCCTCGGCCTGCCGTGTCTCGTCGACAGGCCGCACCTCCTGGCCCGGGTGGCCTTGCGCGGTCTCCGGTTCCTCGCTCTCGAGCAGCGCGCGCACCCGTTCGGCAATGGTCTCCGGCTCGCTCATGCGCCCCGGACCGGTGTCGGCGCCGGTGAGCCGCCCCGATTCGGGGCCGACGAAATGCACGCCGCGCGATCGCAGGATCGCCACGTTGTCCTGGGTCGCTGGGTGCTGCCACATCTCGGTGTGCATCGCCGGGGCGACCAGCACCGGCGCACGGGTGGCGAGCAGGGTGGTGCCCAGCAGGTCGTCGGCGAGGCCGGCGCTCATCCGCGCGAGAGTATTGGCCGTCGCCGGAGCCACGACGATCAGGTCGGCTCGCTGACCGAGCCCGACGTGGCGCACCTCCGGCACGTCGTCGTGCACCGACGTGGTGACGGGGTTCCGGCTGATCGCCTCCCAAGTCGGCTTGCCGACGAAGCGCAGCGCCTCTGCAGTCGGAACGACATGCACGTCGTGCCCGTCCTCGACCAGGGTGCGGGCGAGCTGCACGACTTTGTATGCGGCGATGCCGCCGGTCACTCCGAGCACGATGTTCATGGGGACATCTTCCCATCACCGCGGCGAATGCGCGCGCCGCTCCGCGACCTCGATCAGACTCGGCGCTCCAGCAGCACCATGACCTCCAGATGGCGGGTGTGCGGGAACATGTCGAACACCCGAGCGCCGCGCACGCGCCAGGACGGCATCGCCGCGAGGTCGGCGGCGAGACTCTCCGGGTTGCAACTCGAGTAGATGACGCGGTGCGCCGGGGCGCGCTCGATCCAGGCAGCCAGGTCGGCACCGACGCCGCGTCGCGGCGGGTTGACGATGACGGTGTGCGGCGTCTCCTCCGCGGGAGCCCCAAGCGCGTAGGCCGTCGCGTCGGCGGCGACGAACTCCGCCGCGATCCCGGCGTCTGCCGCGCTGCGCCTGGCCGATTCGACCGCGCTTTCGCTGATCTCCACCCCGAGCACGCGCGGCATCGCGGCCGCTCCAGTGCGCGCGGCGGCGGCGGCGCAGTGCAGCGCGAACCCCCCGACTCCGCAGTACAGGTCCCAGATCGAATCGGGGCCTTCCGCGGCGACCCAGTCGGCGGCCTGCGCGTACAGCGCCCGCGCGACGGCGGTGTTCGTCTGGAAGAAGCTCTGCGGTCGCAGGTGCAGCGAGACGTCTCCCAGCTCCATCTCGAGAGATGACCCGAGCAGCAGCTCCTCTCGTTCCCCTTCCAGCACCGCCTTGTGCTCTGGCAGGAGGTTCACCGATACGACGGCGGCGCGCGGCACGCGTTCCAGCAGGTCGGGGAGCGCCTTCCGCAGCACGTGCAGCGCTTGCTCGGTGCGCGTCACGAACCGCAGCATCAGGTCGCCCGAGGGCGCGAGGGTCAGGTGCACGAATTTCAGCTCGCCCCGACGGCGCGGCACATCGTACGGCGCGAGCCCCGTCGCCTCGATGAACGCGGCGAGCTGCGGGATGGCGTGTCGAATGCCCGGCTCCTGTATCAGGCAGTCGCGCAGGTCGATCCCCTCGCCGTCCCGTCCGAGGATGCCGAGCGTCACCGAACCGGGCCGCCCGCCGACCACGAGCTTCGCCTTGTTCCGGAAGTCGGCGGTGCCGCCGCGCACACTCGGCAACCACAGCGCCTCCGGCACCTGGGGCAGCAGCTGCCGGCAGCGCCGCTCCTTGTCGGTGAGCTGCGCGGGATACGGGGTCTCGATGAGCACGCACGACCGGCAGCGCCCCGCCTCGAAGTACGCGCAGTGCGGAAGAGTCGACATCGGCGGCCTCAGGCGGTCAGCCCCAACCCGTCCATGCGGCGGATGTGGTCGGCGATCAGCTCGGTGAACACCGGTTCGACCTCGCTCGCGTCGAACTCGCGATGCTCGCTCAGCGAGAGGACGGCGCGGGAGACGAGCAGGGTGTCTCCGACCAGGCGCCTGCCCCAGACGGCGAGCCAGCTCGAGAGGAGTTCGTCGGCTGCGAGTGCATCCTCGAGCAGTGTCTTGAGCTCGGGTCGGCCCGTATCGTTGCGCAGGATCGCCGTCGCCTCACTGCGGTAGCCGTCCTTCAGCCCGCCGGCGAGGCTGGCGAAGAAGTCGTCGAAGAGCCCGCCCACCAGGTACAGGGAGAGCACGTGCTGATGCCAGTCGCCCGTGTCGATGCGTTCGACGTAGGAATCGATGACGGGCGAGAAGGGTTCCATGACGATGTGCGGCTCGTGCCCGCGTGATCGGATCTCGCCGGTGAGCTGCTGGTGCTTCGCGAGCGTTTGCCCGGCCACGCGAGCCAGCACGTCTTTCGCCTCGAGCGACGGCGCTCCCGAGACCGCGCGCGTTGCGGCTTCGTACAGCTCGAGCTGCAGGTAGGCGGTCAAGCCGAGGAACGGCATGATCCCCGGAGCGAATTCGGCGAGCTCGACCCGCTCGGCCTCAGCGGCGTCTCCGCGCGAGCGCATCTTGCGCGCGGGCGCGTTCTTCCGGCGCAGGCCCTTGATCCACTCGAACACCCTGCCAGCTTACCGTCGTCGCGCGTCCGCCTTGGAATAGACTGGCGCCGAACGTACATCACCGCCGGAGCCATCGGAGCGCCGGCCGCTGCGCCTACTTCGATACGCGCGCGCAGCACCGCACCCATCGAATAGGACGCACCATGACCACATTCCTCGAACTCGGCGTCGACCAGGACATGGTCGACTCTCTGACGGATCAGGGCATCATCGACGCCTTCCCGATCCAGGAGCAGACGATCCCCCTCGCCTTGTCGGGTCAGGACATCATCGGCCAGGCGAAGACCGGCACCGGGAAGACCTTCGGCTTCGGATTGCCGCTCCTGCAGCGCGTCGGGGCCGACCCCGTCGACGGGGTGCAGGCGCTCGTCGTCGTACCGACTCGTGAGCTCGCCGTCCAGGTGTACGAGGATCTGGAGCTCGCCGCCAAGAACCGGGCCGCGACCGTGGTTCCGATCTACGGCGGCAAGGCGTACGAGGGCCAGATCGAGCAGCTCAAGGCGGGTGCTCAGGTCGTCGTCGGTACCCCCGGCCGTCTCCTCGACCTCGCGAACCAGCGGCTGCTCGATCTGAGCAAGGTCCGCGAGATGGTGCTCGACGAGGCCGACAAGATGCTCGACCTCGGCTTCCTCGCCGATATCGAGAAGCTGTTCTCCCTCACGCCGCCAGTGCGCCACACGATGCTCTTCTCCGCGACGATGCCGGGAACGATCGTGACGCTCGCGCGTCGCTTCATGTCGAACCCGATCCACATCCGAGCGACCGACCCCGACGAGGGCGCGGCGCAGGCGAACATCGAGCACATCGTCTATCGCGCGCACTCCCTCGACAAGGACGAGGTGATCGGGCGCATCCTGCAGGCCGAGGGCCGTGGAAAGACCGTCGTCTTCATGCGCACGAAGCGCGCTGCGGCGAAGCTGCAGGAAGAGCTCGTCGATCGCGGTTTCTCCGCTGTGTCGGTGCACGGCGACCTGAACCAGGAGCAGCGCGAACGAGCCATGGCGACGTTCAAGGCCGGCAAGAAGGACATCCTCATCGCGACCGACGTCGCCGCCCGCGGCATCGACGTCGACGACGTCACCCACGTGATCAACCACACGGTTCCCGATGACGAGAAGACCTACCTGCACCGCGTGGGGCGAACGGGCCGAGCCGGACGCACCGGCATCGCCGTGACGTTCGTCGACTGGGACGACATGCACAAGTGGGCGCTGATCAACAAGGCGCTCGAATTCGGGATTCCCGAACCCCTCGAGACGTACTCCTCGTCGCCGCACCTGTTCGCCGACCTCAAGATCGCGGAGGGCACCAAGGGCCGACTCAAGGCGACCCCGGTGAAGGATCGCGCCCCTCGCGAGCGCTCCGAGTCGCGCGGCGGCCGTACGGGTGGCGCCGATCGCGCAAGCAGTTCGGGAGCGAGCGGTTCAGGAGCGAGCGGTTCGGGAGCGAGCGGTTCGAGAGCGAGCGGTGAAGGCGCCGGAGACGGCGCCCGCAAGCGCACTCGTCGACGCACGCGCAGCGCGAATCCCCTCGGGCAGGGCCGCCACGAAGCGCACGGACACGAGCAGCACGGCCACGACGCCGAGGGCGGCGGCGAGCCCGGCGCCCCGCTGACCCCGGCCGACGCGCTGGCAGCATCGGGCGAGACCGCGCCGCAGAAGCGCCGCCGCCGTCGCCGTCGTGGCGGCTCGGGCTCTGGTGAGAGCACAGCTTCGGTGACGACTGCGGACGCGACCGACGCCGAGGCGAAGCCCGGCGACGACGCCCCCGTGCAGGCGGGCGTCTCGGCCGAGTAACCCCGCCGGGCTGCGGGAGGGCTTTCGAGCTTCGCCCGCTGCCCGCGCGAGCGACCTCGATGCGGTCGGTGACCACCGGTCGCCGCCCGCATCGCGCCCGCGAAGCGCTACCGCGGTACGGCGAGCCCCTCGCGCAGACGGGCCACCGTATCGAGCTCCGTCACCTGCTGTCCGAGGAGGTTCGGTTTCCCGGCTCCGTGGTAATCGCTCGAGCCCGTCGCGACGAGGCCGAGCTTCGATGCAGCTGCGATGATGGGCGGGAGCCAGTCCTCGCGGTGCTCGGGGTGCCGCAGCTCGACTCCGAACAGACCGGCGTTCGCCAGATCCGCGAGCTCGCGCGGCGCGACCGGAGTGCGCTGCCGGAACGCTGCGGGATGCGCGAGCACCGCCCCACCGCCCGCCGCCCGCACCATGCGTATCGCATCGATGGTCTCGATGGCGTCCGTGCCGAGGTAGTAGGGCGAACGCGGGTGCAGCAGCTCGGAGAACACGGTGCTGCGATCCGGGAAGTAGCCAGCGGCCACGAGGGCGTCTGCGATGTGGGGGCGTCCCACCGTGCGCGCGTCCTCCTCCCCCATCACGGCTTCCCAGGTGATGGCGTAGTCGGCTGAGACGAGGCGCACCATCTCCCGCGCCCGAGTCAACCGGGAGCGGCGCACCTGCGCGAGCGCGTCGAACAGTTCGCCGGCGAGCGGAGCGATGCCGTAGCCGAGGAGGTGTCGTGACTTGCCGTTGTGCTTGGTCGTGATCTCGATGCCGGGGAGAAAGTCGATTCCGGCCGCCTCCGCGGCATCGCGCGCCTCGTCCCAGCCGTCGATCGTGTCGTGGTCCGTGAGGGCGAACCCCGCGAGCCCGAGGTCGGCGGCTTCCCGGGCGATCTCGCCCGGCCTGGTCGTGCCGTCGGAGAAGACCGAGTGCGTGTGCAGATCGAAGCCGGCCTGCGCCACCACGGATTCCGTCATCCTGTCATCTTACGGCTCGGCCGGAGGATGAGAGGATGGACGCATGACCGACAGCGCGCAGTCCACTCACGAGGTGGAGATCGACAACAGCAACCGGAGCACCACGCCGCAGAGCGACGCGTTCGTGGAGTACCTCTCGACGCAATGGGCCGATCGCCCGGAGACCCTCCCGGAGGCTTGGCCGGTGGCCGTCCACGCGGCAGCGCGGCGGCGGGCGTTCTCAGCGCACTTCCCCGGTGAGCGCGTCGTCGTCGCCGCCGGCGCCATGAAGCAGCGCTCGAACGACACCTTCTACCAGTACCGTGCGCACAGTGCGTTCGCGCACCTCACCGGCTGGGGCTCGGCGAGCGAGCCGGGCGCCGTGCTCGTGTTCGAACCGCGCGACGGCGGGCACGACGCCACGGTGTACTTCCGTGAGCGAGCGGGACGCGACAGCGACGAGTTCTTCGCGAATCCCGAGATCGGCGAGTTCTGGATCGGCCCGCGACCGTCATTGGAACAGGTCGCAGCCGCTCTCGGCGTGACCACCGCACCGCTCGACGCCTTCCTGGCGGGGCGCGATGACCGCACGCTGGACGACCACGAGGTGGCCCGTGTCGCCTCCGAGCTGCGCCTGGTCAAAGACGCGTACGAACTGGCGCAGATGCAGTCCGCCGTCGACGCGACCGCGCAGGGCTTCGACGACGTGCTCGCCGCACTGCCGAGGGCGAGCGCGCATCCGCGGGGCGAGCGCGTCGTCGAAGGCGTGTTCAACCAGCGAGCCCGCCTCGAGGGCAACACGGTCGGATACGAGACGATCGCGGCCTCCGGCCCTCACGCGTGCACGCTCCACTGGATTCAGAACGACGGCGCCGTGCGCGAGGGCGACCTGCTGCTGCTCGATGCCGGCGTCGAGCTCGACAGTCTGTACACCGCCGACATCACGCGCACGGTTCCGATCTCGGGAGCCTTCACCGACGTGCAGCGCCGCGTGTACGATGCGGTGCTCGAGGCTGCCGATGCTGCGCGCGCCATCGTACGGCCCGGTATCCGATTCCGAGATGTGCACGCCGCCGCGATGGAGGTCGTCGAGCGCCGCACCCGCGAGTGGGGATTCCTTCCCGAGGAGGACGGCACTGCCTACTACCGCCGGTACATGGTGCACGGAACGAGCCATCACCTCGGCATGGATGTGCACGACTGCGCGCAGGCCCGCCGCGACATGTACATGGACGGCATTCTGGAGCCCGGCATGGTCTTCACGATCGAGCCGGGGCTCTACTTCCAGCCCGACGATCTCACCGTGCCCGAGGAGTACCGCGGTATCGGCGTGCGCATCGAGGACGACATCGTCGTCACCGAGAGCGGCTGCATCAACCTCTCCGCTGGGATTCCCCGCACGGCGCGGGAGGTCGAAGTCTGGGTGCAGGGATACCGCGGATCGGGCAGCTAGACTCTGTGCCCATGGCTTCCGGTTCGGCGCACTCGGGCGATGCGCGGCGCACCCTCACTCGCTCCGCAGGCGCGACGATGACCGCGGCGCTGCTGCTGGGCACGACCGCCCTCGCCCCGTTCTCGATGACGGCGGCGTTCGCCGACGCCGGGGCGCCCGGCTCGGCCGCCCAGGAGCACGGGCAGTCGCTCGATTCGACAGTCGGGGTGAGCGAGACCCCGGCCGTCGGCGTGGACGTACCGGTGTCGGAGACCGCGCCGGCAGCTCAGGAGAAGCGCGGAACGGCCGAGAAGGCCGAGCGATCGGCGCTGTTCACCCTGGAGCAGTTCCTCTTCAGCGGAGTGATCAACTGGGGCGGGTACCGCTTCACCTTCTACAGCCAGAAGGTGCTCCCGGGGTCGGGTCTCGCGATTCCCGGTCGTCACGTCAACGAGGGCGGATACGTGAGCGACGCCGACGGCTACATCGTGCTCGCCGGCGACGCCCCCAAGGGGACCGTGTTCGAAACGCCGTTCGGGTACCAGGGCAAGATCTACGACCGCGGTACGGTCGGCAACCATCTGGACGTCTACATCGAGTGATGCCGCACCCCCCGACACCGCGCACGAACCACGGCGTCCTGGTGCGTTACAGCATGTCGCCATCCACGTAGACCCAGCGGTGATCCGGACCGGATCGGCGGAACCGGCTGCGTTCCCGCAGTTCGATCCGCCCCTCGGGCCCGCGCGCGACCGCCGTGTACGTCACCAGACCGGTGTCGTCGAAGGGTCCGCCGCCCGTCGTGTGCTCGACGAACAGCCGTTGCCAGACCGTATCGTCATCGAGATCCAGCGACGCCGGTCGGGTCGACGGGTCCCACGTCGTGAGCAGGTACTGCGCGTCTCCGACCGCGAAGGCGCTGTATCGCGAACGCATCAGCCGTTCCGCGGTCGGCACGCGGTCGCCCGCGAGCAGCGGTGCGCAGCATTCGGCGAAGTCGACCCCTCGGCCGCACGGGCAGGGCTGCGCCGTCACCCGCCGAGCCCGCCCCGCAGCGCCCGCTCGAGCGTGTCCAGCCGTACGCCGCCGAGCGCGAGGGCGTCGCGGTGGAAGGCGCGGATGTCGAAGGTCTCACCAGCGGTCGACGCGCGAGCGGCGGCTTCGTCGCGCAGGCGCTCCCAGATCCGTTGCCCCACCTTGTACGACGGCGCCTGACCGGCCCATCCGAGGTAGCGCAGCACTTCGAAGCGCACGAAACCGTCGTTCATGTTCACGTTGTCGGCGAGGAACCCGAAGGCGTACTCGCCATCCCATGTGCCCCCATCCGGGCGCCGCTTGCCGAGATGCACCCCGATGTCGAGCACGACACGCGCCGCACGCATGCGCTGACCGTCCAGCATGCCGAGGCGATCCGCGGGGTCATCGAGGTAGCCCAGCTGCTCCATGAGCCGCTCGGCGTACAGCGCCCATCCCTCGGCGTGCCCGGAGGTACCGGCGAGTTGGCGGCGCCACTCGTTGAGGGAGCCGCGATTGACGACCGCCTGGCCGATCTGCAGATGATGGCCGGGTACGCCCTCGTGGTACACCGTCGTCAATTCGCGCCAGGTGTCGAATTCGGTGACCCCCACCGGCACAGACCACCACATGCGGCCCGGGCGCGAGAAATCGTCGCTCGGCCCCGTGTAGTAGATGCCGCCCTCCTGCGTGGGCGCGATGCGGCATTCGAGGGTGCGGATCTCGTCGGGAACCTCGAATTGCGTACCGGCGAGTTCGGCAACGGCGCGGTCGCTGGTCTCCTGCATCCACCGCTGCAGAGCGGCCGTTCCGTGGAGCTTGCGAGACGCGTCTCGATCCAGTTTCGCAATGGCTTCGGCAACGATGCCAGGCCTCGGCACCCCGCCGACGATCTCGGCGGCGGCTCGCTCCTGCTCGGAGACCATTCGAGCGAGTTCATCGAGACCCCACGCATACGTCTCATCGAGGTCGATCTTCGCCCCGAGGAACGCCTCCGAGGCGAGCTCGTACCGGTCACGACCGAATGCGTCGTTCTCGGGTGCGTGCGGTGCGACCTCCCGCTCGAGGAAGTCTGCGAGTTCCGCATACGCGCTCGCTGCGCCCGCCGCCGCCGCTGCGAGTTCGATCGCCGATTCCGCGGGCGTGGCCGACGACCCTGCGAGTCGGCCGAAGAAGCCGAGGTCCTCAGGAGTCCCCGCCGTGCGTCGTGCCTGCGCAGCGACCTCCTCGACCTGGCGAACCGCCGGCACGAGACCCTGACGCACGCCGTCCGCGAGCGCTTCGCGGTATCCCGCGAGCGCCGCTGGCACCTCGCGCAGGCGGCTGGCGACGTGCGACCAGTCGGCCTCGGACTCGGTCGGCATGAGATCGAAGACGTCTCGAATGTTCTGCGACGGCGACGCGATGACGTTGAGGTCGCGGAGGTGCTCGCCGGCGTCGTGCTGCGTCAGCGCCAACCGCAGCTCGGCCTCGAGGTCGGCGCGGGTCACGGCGTCGACGGCATCGGCAGGGGCGACGGCGACGAGTTCTGCCAGTGCGCGGCGCTGGTCGGCTGCCAGGGCGTCGTGCCCGGCCGGGGAGAGATCGGGCAGACCATCGCCCGGCCGGCCGATGTACGTGCCGACCGTCGGGTCGTGCTCGACGAGGATGTCGACCCACCCCTCGGCGATGCGGTCGATCGCGGTCTGCTCGCGTTGTTCAGTCATGCTTCTACGCTAGAGCGTCACCCTCCGCTTATTCCGTACGACGCGGCGGTCGGGCGCGAACCCGTCCGGCCCTCACGCTAGACTGGTTGCATTCGCCGCGCAGCCGCGCGCCCGCACGCTTGAGGAGTATTCGTGAAGATCCGCACCCGCATCGCCACCGCCGTGACTGTCGCGCTCGCTTCGGTCTTCTTCGCTGCTCCCGCGTTCGCGAGCGGCGGCGGCGACAGCACCGACTCGATGCTGTCGAGTGCCGGAGATCCCGTGAACATCGCGGGGATCGCAGCCGTTGGCATCGTCCTGCTGCTCATCGTGCTGGTCAGCTCGAAGCTCGTGGGCGATCTCTTCGAGAAGAAGTAAGCGGCGACCCAGCCGTAGTCGCCGAAGGGCGGCGGTCCTCAGCGGGATCGCCGCCCTTCGGCGTCTCAGCTTGCGCGACGCGCGACGTTCACGACCGCACGACGCGGATGCCGGACACCTCCGCGTCGACGGCTCCGCGCACGTACCCCGTCGGGGACGCGGCGACGGCGCGCAGGAACGCGACGGTCTCCGCCGTGACCTCCTCTCCCGGCAGCAGGTTCGGAATGCCGGGAGGGTAGGCGGCGAGGGTGTCCGCGGAGACGCGTCCGACTGCTGCAGCTGCAGCGACGACTTCGCTGTCGCCGAAATAGGCGTCTCTCGGCAGCGCGCGGAGCGCACCCGGGGCGGGAAGCTCGGGGAACGGCTCGGCGACCCCCATCGGGTCGGGATCCGCGAGCGCCGCGCCGGCGACCTCATCGAGAGCGATGAGCACGCGATCGACGTCTGGAGTGGTCAGCGCTCCGATCACCGCGACGATGCTCGTCGCGGTCGACATCTCGACGAAGATCCCGTGCTGCTCGCTCAGGCGCGCCCGAACCCAGTGCCCGCTCCGGCCGAGCGCGGAGACATCGATCGGCACGCGCAGTCGGTCCGTCGCGATGATGTCCGGGTAGGCTCCGAACCCGTCGCTGATGATGCCGAACCGGTGGTCGCCGCGCAGACGCTCGCGCATCTCGTCCGCGGCCGCGAGGGCGTCGCCGATTCGGGCTTCCCCGAGCACGAGCGCTCGTCTCGCCTCGTCGAGAGACCCCATGAGGATGCTGCTCATCGACGTGGATGCGGTCATGGAATACGCCCGCTCGACGAGCGATTCGAGCCGATCCGCGAACGGACCGTGGCCGAGATGGAGCATCGCCGACTGCGTGAGCGAACCGGCGAGCTTGTGGGTGCTCGAGACCACGAGATCGGCACCGAGACGGGCCGGCGACTCGGGAAGGCCGGGGTGGAACCCGAAGTGCGCGCCCCAGGCACCATCGACGATGAGTGCTGCGTCGTGGGCGTGGGCGACGTCCGCTAGCCCGGCCACATCGGCCGTGGAGCCGAAGTAGCTGGGTGACACCACGTAGACGCTCGAGACCCTGCGACCAGCCTCCGCTTCGCGCGTCAGGGCAGCGTCGAGTGCGGACGGAGTCAAGCCGTG
Source organism: Leucobacter sp. USHLN154 (assembly GCF_037145595.1). NCBI lineage: Bacteria > Bacillati > Actinomycetota > Actinomycetes > Micrococcales > Microbacteriaceae > Leucobacter > Leucobacter sp. USHLN154. Next base: position 670,122 of record NZ_JBBCXF010000001.1, on the reverse strand, counting down.
CGCAATACCGTGGTGCGCGTCGATCCCGGGTTGCACGAACGCCGGGACGAGGCCGGAGAGCAGCACGCCATCGGTGAAACTCGAATGCATGCTGCGCTGCACGAGCACGCGATCTCCGAGTCCCCGTACGGCGATCGCCGCTGTACGGTTCGCCTGCGAGGCCCCGTTCGTCAGGAACCAGGTGCGACGCGCGCCCCACGCGCCCGCCGCCAGCTGCTGCGCCTGAGCGAGCGGGGAGTTCTCTCCGAGGTCGATCCCGTCCAGCATCAGCGGGATGTCGACGGCCGCTGCGCGTTCGCCCAGGAGTGCAAAGAGGTGTTCCGATCCCCGCTCCGCGCCCGTGCCGTGTCCCGGCACCATGAGCGACATCGGCCGCTCATCCGCGAACCGGCGCAACGCGTCCGCGTAGGGTGCAGTCCGCTGCACGTCGGGAATATCCCGCCCGCGATTCGTGGCGCCGAGCGCTGCAGCGGCGCCGCCCGACACGATCGCGCTCGGCGACTCGTTGCCCAGCGGAGAATGACGGGGGTCGACTCGCGAATCCTGATCCAGCATTCCTCCAGACTGGCCGCTCGCGTCCGCGGCGAGAAACCCGCATTCGACTCCCGGGAGTCATAGACTGTATGGATCGAGGCCGGGCACGACACCCGGTGCGTTCCAGAGGATTCGAGGTGCCGGGTGATCGATTTCCGTCAACTGCAAGCGCTCAGCGCGGTCGCATCGGAGGGTTCGGTGGCGCGTGCCGCCAAACGGCTCGGATGGAGTCAGCCCACCGTCGACTATCACCTGCGCAACCTCGACCGGCTCGTCGGCACCGACCTCACGACGCGGAGCACGCGGGGCAGCAAGCTCACGACGGCCGGCCACCTCATGCTCGAGCGCGGGGACGAGATGCTGAGTCTGGCAGACCGCGCACTCACCGACGTGCGCGACCTCGCGCAGCTCGGGAAGATCCGCCTGCGCTTCGGTACGTTTCCCACTGCCGCGTCTCGGCTGCTGCCCGGCATCGCATCTCGCGTCGCCGAGCTCGGCATCGAGCTCGACGCAACGCTCGAGGAGCTGGCACCGCTCATCACACGGGTGAACCAGCACACACTCGATGCGGCGCTCGTCTATGCGGCGGGCGGATACCGGCTGCCGTTCAGGGCGGAAGTGCACACCACGCACCTGTTCACCGACCCCATGCTGCTCGCACTGCCGGCGTCGCATCCCGCGTCCGACCGATCATCGTTCGACCGCCGCAGCCTGCTCGCGCTCTCGGGCGACAGCTGGGTCATGGGCTCCACGCCGGGCGACACGCTCGACGACCTGGTGCGCGAGGTGTTCGAGTCGGAGGGGATCCAGATGAACGTCGCAATCCGCACCGATGACTACTCGGTGGTGCTCGGCCTCATCGCTGCTGGCATGGCGGTCGCCCTCGTTCCCAGCCTCGTGAGCTTCAACCCGCCGGAGGGCGTCGTACTGCGGCCGATCGACGACCCGATGTTCGCGCGCGAGCTCCTGCTCGCCGCGCCGGCCGGGCCCGGCGGCCCCTCAGCGGCCGTGCGTCAACTCGCTGAGGCGGTTCGCCGATCGATCAGCGCGCTCGGGTGAACCGACGCGCGGCGGCCGCCGGAGCTCTCGCTCCGCACGACCGCCGCACGCTCCTCCCCGGGGACGGGTGGCTTGCCGCCGCCTCAGTGCCCGACGTGCGCCGGAGCGTCGTCTTCGACCGGTTTGTTGATGAAGAACGACAGCGCGACCGGCACGAGTGCGATGCACGCTGCCGTGAAGAACGCCACGTTCGCCCCCGGCGCTCCCGCATCTGCGACTGAGAGGCCCTGGGCTTCGCCCGTGTGCAGCGCGCTCGAGTAGATCGAGATCAGTACGGCGGTGCCCGCGGCGCCGCCGACCTGCTGGAGCGTGTTCAGCACCGCAGAGCCGTGAGAGTAGAGCGACCGGTCCAGGGAGCCGAGCGACGCTGAGAACAGCGGCGTGAACGACCCGGCGAGTCCGAGCGACATCGCGATCTGCACGAGCATGAGGAACCACATCGGAGTGTGGGTGCCGACGGTCGAGTACACGAACATCGCTCCCGCAATCAGAATGGTGCCGGGAATCAGCAGGGTACGCGGGCCGCGGGCGTCGTAGACCCGGCCCATGATCGGGCCGAGCACTCCCATGAGCACGGATCCCGGCAGCAGCACGAGGCCGGCGGCGGTCGGGTCGAGCCCTGCGACGTTCTGCAGATACAGCGGCAGCAGCGAGAAGGTGCCGAACATCGCCAGCGAGATGATCGCCATGATGACGACCGCGATGACGTAGTTGCGCGACGCGAACACGCGCAGGTCGAGCAGCGCGTCGTTCTTCTTCTGCAGCATCAGCTGACGCCACACGAAGATCGCCAGGAAGAGCACGCCGATCCCGATGACCAGCGCAGGCGGCAGCCCGCCCGTCGCGCCATGGCCACCGAGTTGACTGAGGCCGAACACGATCCCTCCGAATGCTAGCGCGGAGAGCACGATGGAGAGCACGTCGATCGGCGCGTGCATCGTTTCGCCGAGGTTCGTCATCCACTTCGCTCCCAGCAGCAGCGCGACGACCGCGATCGGCAGGATGATGCCGAAGAGCCACCGCCAGCCGAGGGTGTCGAGCACGACGCCCGACAGGGTCGGGCCGAGCGCGGGCGCGAGGCTGATGACGAGGCCGACGCGCCCCATCATGCGTCCGCGCGAGCGTGCCGGAACGACGTTCATGACCGTGGTCATGAGGAGCGGCATCATGATGCCGGTACCGGCTGCCTGCACCACTCGACCGGCGAGCAACGCGGGGAATCCGGGCGCTACGAGGCAGATCGCCGTGCCGAGCACGAACGTTCCGATGGCCGCGAGGAAGACCTGACGGGTGGTGAAGCGCTGGAGCAGGAACCCGGTCGTGGGAATCACGACAGCCATCGTGAGCATGAAGGCGCTGGTCAGCCACTGGCCGAGCTCGGGCGGAATGCCCAGCGTCTGATTGAGTTCGGGAATGGCGATCGCCATCGTCGTCTCGTTGAGAATGGCGACGAATGCGGCGACGAGCAGCAGCCAGATCACCCGCATGCCTGCGGGATCGATCGGCTCATCGGCGGATTTCGGCAGCCGAATGGATGCGGTATCGGATGTCAAGAGTGAAGACTCCTCGAGAAGACGGACGCTGCCCCGGGCCAGGAGCTCGCGCAGCTCCTCGTAGGCAGACCTCACAGTCTAACGAAGATCTCCCCCGATCCATTCCCGGTTCGAGCAGTGTTTTCCCGTTCCGCTGAGCACGCCTGACCCGTGGCGAGCGCGGCCGGCAGGTCTACGCCGTGAACGGATCACTCAGTCGCGCGAGGAATTCACGCGTCTCCGGCCGCTGCGGGTGCTCGAAGATCTGCTCGGGCGTGCCCGATTCGATGATCACGCCGTCCTTGAGATACACGACCCGGTCGGCCACTCGACGCGCGAACGACATCTCGTGCGTCGCCATCACGATGGTGGAGCCGGCGGCCTTCAACTCGCTGACGAGGTCGAGCACCTCTCCCACGAGCTGCGGATCGAGCGCGCTCGTGATCTCGTCGAGCAGCAGCAGCTCGGGGTTCGTCGCGATCGCGCGCACGATCGCGACGCGCTGCTGCTGGCCGCCGGAGAGCCGGTCCGGGTACTCCCCTGCCTTGTCTCCGAGCCCGATGCGCGCGAGCAGCTCGAGGCCGCGCCGCTCGGCTTCGGCTCGCGACGTGCCGAAGACTTTGCGCATGGCGAGGACGACGTTCGCGAGCACCGTCATGTGCGGGAAGAGGTTGTAGTGCTGGAAGACGACGCCGATTCTGGCGCGCACCGCGTCGACGTCCGCCCGTGGGTCCGTGATGTCGTCGCCGGCGAGCACGATGCGTCCGTCGTCGACCTGCTCCAGCAGGTTGACGGTCTTCAGCAGGGTCGATTTCCCGGAACCGGACGCTCCGATCAGCACCACCGCCTCGTGCTGATGCACGGTGAGGTCGATGCCCCGCAGCACGTGCTGATCACCGAAGCGCTTGTGCACGCCCTGCACCTCGAGCACGGCACGGTTCCCGCGATCCTGCGCGCTCATACGACTCCCCCGATCTGCTCGCGCCGCTGCGCCCGAGCGGTCAGCCAGTCCGTCAACCGGATGAAGGGCAGCGAGAGCAACACGAAGAGCAGGCCGGCGAGCACGTAGGGCGTGAAGTTGTAACTCGACGCGACCTCGATCTGAGCGGCGCGGATCGCATCGACTGCGCCGAGCACCGAGATCAGGCCGACATCCTTCTGCATCGACACGAAGTCATTCATGAGCGCGGGGGTCACCTTGCGCACCGCCTGCGGCATCACGACGAGCCGGAGCGTCTTCGCGTGGCTGAGCCCGAGCGAACGCGCTGCGAGCCGCTGCGACGGGTGCACGGCGTCGATCCCGGCGCGCAGCACTTCCGAGACGTAGGCCGAGTAGCAGAGGATCAGCGCGACCGTGCCCCAGAACTGCGCAGGGAGGCGCCCCGTGAGTTCGAGACCCGGGATGCCGAACCCGACGAGGTAGAGCACGAGCAGTACCGGGATGCCTCGGAACAGGTCCGTGTACCCGGCCGCGACCAGGCGCAGCGGCGTGAAGACCGGCCCCTTGAGCGTCCGGGCGATGGCGAGCAGGGTGCCGAGAATCGCGACCCCGATCGCGGCGACGAAGAGCACCTGGATGTTGAGCCAGAGGCCCTTGATGACGCGAGGGAACGCCTCGACCGCGATAGCCGGGTCGAAGAACGTCTCCCGCACCGCGTCCCAGCCCGGGCTGTTGACGAGCACCAGAGCGAAGACGCCCGCGAACACCAGGGTGCTCGCGATGCTGACCAGGACCGACCGGCGCTTCCGGGCGTGCCGGTACCCGCGCCGCTCGAGCTCGATGGCGCTAGGGACGAATTCCGGTTCGGAGCGTTGCGTCTTCGCGGGAAGAGGGGCGTGGGTCACGTCGGGGCTACTTCAGGACCGGTGCGCCCTGATCGGCGATCCACTCGGCGGCGAGATCGTCGAGCGTGCCGTTCTCACGAAGGGTGTCGACCGCGGCGGAGACGTCTTCGGTCATCGACGAGTCCTTCGGCAGCACGAACGCGAATTCGTCGCCTCCCTCGGCCGAGTCGAGCTGACCCACGATCACTCCATCGTCGAGCTGGGCGTCGCGCACGTAGAAGGCGCCGGGCAGATCCGTGACGAGGGCGTCGATGGTGCCGTTCTGCAACGCGGCGACCGCGTCGTCGACACTGTTGAAGACCTGCAGATCTTCATTCGGCGCGATCACGTCTTCGGCGACGGTGAGCGAGGTCGTACCCGACGCGACGCCCAACCGGGCATCCTTCAGGTCGGCTACGCTCGTTGCCTTCGCCGCGTCGGTGCCGCCGGCGGCGACGACCGCCTGCGTCGTCTCGTAGTACGGAGTCGAGAAGTCGACCGCGCGCGCGCGCTCCTCGCTCACCGAGAACTGCTGGATGTTGAGGTCGAAGTCCTTCGGCCCCGGGGCGATCGCGGCGTCGAAGCTGGTGCGCACCCATTCCACGTCGTCCTTCGCGAAGCCCAGCTCCTCAGCGACGGCGTAGGCGACTGCAGCCTCGAAACCGTCACCGCTCTCCGGTGCGTCGTCGATGACCCACGGGGCGTAGGCCGGTTCGCCGGTCGCAATGGTGAGCTTGCCCTCGGAGACCGGGGCGGCTCCGGCGTCGTCGCCAGCGCCGCTCCCGCCGCTCGTGCACGCCGAGAGCGCGAAGACCGCTGCGGCACCAATGGCGACCGCCGCGGCAAGACGAGATGAACGGGACATGAGACTCCTTGGCTTCGAGGCGAGGGCGCAGGGTCGTGCACCGTCGAACGACGTTCATTATATGAGACATTGCGAGTGCCGATTCGCCGCACGTCATCGGGCGACATCCGCGTGCTGCGAGCGGATGGCTCGATGTCAGCGCCGGAACTTCTCGACGCCGCCGACCACCGTGCGCCGGGCACGACCGGCTCCAGCCTCGACGAGCTCTGCCAGAGACGCATCCGGATCGTGCACCGGCAGATCGAAGAACGCGAGATCGGCCATCGCGCCGACTCCGAGTTGACCGATCCGCCGCTTGCCGACGTGCAATCCCAGCGCTGTCGCTCCGCCGAGCGTCGCGGCCCCCAGAAGACGCTGGTGCAGGTCGTCGCCGCGGTATCCCTGGTCCCGCGCGACGCGATAGAGCTTGGCCACATCTGCGAGCAGGTCGAGCGAGGGAGACGATGACAGCGAGTCCGTGCCCACCGCGATCGCGTTGCCCTCCCGGAGGTAGGCGGCGACAGGAGGCATGTCGAGCCCGATGACCTCATTCGATCGAGGGCAGAGCGCGACGCTCGTGCCGCGGGCGCGGAGCAGGGCGCGATCCTCAGCGCTCACGTAGACGCCGTGAGCGATATGGCAATCCGGTCCGAGCACCCCCAGGTGATCGACGAACTGCGTCGACGAGACGCCGATTCCGTGCGAGCGGAGCGCGCGGAAACTGTCGGCGCCGAGCTCCGGCCAGGCTCCGTGGCCCCCCGGGCCGGCTCCGACGTAGCCGTCGATGCCGTCGAACTCGCGCTCCATGTGCGCTTCCGCAAGGTGGATGTGCAGGCGCAGCCCCTCTTCCCGCACGATGTCGGGGAGCTCGAGCAGCGGCTGGACCTCGAGGGAGTAGGGAGCATGCGGAGATACGCCGGCGCCGGGCGGCGTCGGGATCTGCCGGATCTGCTCGCGCACCGCCGCCTTCGCCTCCGGGGTCCAGTCGGTATTGCTGGCGCCGTACACCTCCCAGTAGGCGATGCCGTGCATCCCGGCATCGTGCAGCGCGCTGAGCGCCTCCCGATCGGTCACCACGTCCGCCGCCGCGGTGACGCCGGCCTCCAGCGACAGCTGCGTGCCCTCGGCGGCGGCGGCCTTCCAGTCGTGGGACTCGCGTGCGTAGACCGCGTCGAACGCGTCGCCCCAGTGATCGAACCCGGTGTAGTTGCGCGCTGCGACCTCGCGCATGCCGGTGTACTGCAAGTGCGTGTGCGCGTTGACGAGTCCGGGCACGAGCACCCCGTCCCAGTGCTCCTCGCGGAACTCCGCGCCGCGTTCGCCGAGCACGTCGAGCACCCACCGGCGGTCGCCGACGTGCAGAATGTGCTCGCCCTGCACCGCGACCGCGCCGTCGACGATGCGCGGGCTGGTGACGGGGAACACGAGTGCGGCGCTGTAGACGACGACGGGGGCTTCGGGGTTCACTCGCAAGAGTCTAGGGCTTCGGCGCCTCAGCGCTCGCCGCGCCCGGCTCCGGGCCCCGTGCGCGGTACCGGTGCACGGTCCAGGGCTGGGCGGCTCCCCCTGCACGCGTCGTTCCGGGCGACGGGTCGACCTCGCCCTGCAGCGCCGCGAGAGCTGCAGCGGCGACACGACGCTCGTCGGTCTCGGAGAGGCGGTGCACTCCCGGCTCCTGGGGGGTCTCGATCAGCCTGGCCAGCGCTGCGAGCTGCGTGGCGAATGAGAGATCCATCACTTCAATGGGGTTGCCCTCCCCCGCCGTGTAGTTGATGCCGCCGCCGCCGGCGAGCACAAGCACCGTCGGGGCGCCGGGGGCTGCCGGAGCGGTCCATGCCGTTGCGCTCGGCGCGATGAGTCGCTCACGCCAGCCGGCATCGCGCATCTCGTCGAGCGCGATCTCGTCATCGATACCGCCGGCGACCGCGACCACCGCGCCGTCGCGCAGCGTCGAGATCGCTGCCGCATCCAGGGTGTGCCAGACGCCCGTCGCACTCACCACGACGTCGGCCTCGGGAAGCGCGGTCGCGCGCGTCGCCGCTTCGTAGCCGTCGTGCAGGGCGGCGAGCGCGCGCACCGGATCCCGCTCCACGACGACGACGTCGGCTCCCAGCGCAGCGGCGAATCGGGCGACCCCCTGGCCTACGGGACCATAACCGAGCACGGCCCAGCGGGTTCCGGCGATTCCCCCGTACGGACGCCGATCGCGGGCGTCGTCGAGCACGTCCGCGATCGCGAACACGCACGATTGCCCGGTGCCCACCAGATTGTCGAAACCTGTCTTCGTGCGGGCGTCGTTGACGGCGATCACCGGAATGCGCAAGTCGCCGAGCGCCTCCATCTCATGCACGGGACGCACGCCGCTCGTGGTCTCTTCCGCCGCGCCTCGCAGCCGCGCCAGAGCCGCCGTGCGCTCGCTGTGCGCGAGACGGATGAGATGGGCACCGTCGTCGATCAGGAACTCCGGCCCCCAGTCGAGGATCCCGGCCGCGTGCTCGGCGTCCAACGATTCCGCGGATTGCTCCCGGTCGGCGGTGCGGGGTGCGAATACCGAGATGCGCTCGTCGCGGGCGAGCTCCTCCGCAACGGTCGGATCCGTCTCTGAGACCGCGCTGAACACCGCCACGGCGCAGCCGGCGTCGGCCAGCACTCTGGCGAAGGCCGCGGTTTTCGGTTCGAGCACGAGGCTCACAGCGACGCGCACGCCCGCGTGCGATCCACCGGCGACGAGGTGCTCCGCAAGCCGGGCGGTGGTCGGCATTCCCGCCGCGGCCCAGGCGATGCGAGACGCCGCGCTTCCGCCCCTCGGTGATCGCACCGAACCGTCCAAGCCCACGACGAGTGTCGGCAACCCGGCTCCCGGCTGGGGCACCGTGCCGAGAGCACTGCGGAGAGCACTGTCGAGGTCGCCCGTGACGCTCTCGACGAAGCTGAACTCCACCTCGTCACCGATGGGCCGCAGCCGGGCTCCCATCGCGCGCAGCGCCGTCACGAGGGCGGTCCGAACCGGACCTGGATCGAGGTCGACGGACGCCGTCGACGCCGCGATGAGGCGGTTTCCGGATCGCGCGGCCAGCCGGATCGCGCGTTCGACCGCCAGAGTCACCTTGGATGCGTTCGGCAGATCGTCGGGTGTCATCGCGTTGCTCCTCCGTCTTCCGCGGTGCCGGCATCGTCGTCGCTCTCCCGCCATGCCGCGCACGCGGCATCGGCGTCGGCCGGCAGGTCGAGCGCCGCACGGGCCTCCGACGCGGCGGCCCCGATGTCGTCCACGCCCTCCCAGCGGTAATCGACCGCCTGCGCGGCCGGGAGCGCGGCGACGCGTTTCGCCTGCGCCTGATCCGCCGCAAGCGTTTCCGCGACCGCGGCCACCGGATCGCGCGCCGCGTCGGGCCAGGTCCGCTCCTCTGAGGTGAGCGACGTCGCCGCGGTGCCGCTCCGCTTCGCCACTTCCGTCATCGATGCGGCGAAGGCGGCGGTGCTGGCCGATTCTCCGCGCGCTTCGGCGAGCCTGAGCCGGTCGAGCTCGACGTCGGCCTCGTCCCAGGCCTCGTTCACCGGGCATACGGCCTCGAGGTAGACGGTGGCGGCGCGCGTCGGGGTGAGGGTTTCCGGCTCTGGCGGCGGCTCCGGAGCGCACCCGCTCACTCCGAGCACGAGCGCGGCGAGGCCGAGCAGGGTCAGGGAACGGCGGGCGGTACGCATCCTCTGAGAATACCGGCGCCCCCTCCAGGTTCCGCCCGTTGCGGGATAGGGTGGCGGCATGGCCAGATATCTGAATGAAGCGCAGGCGGCTGCCGACGGATTCACCATCACGCACGAGCCCGAGCGCAGTCGCTACGCGATCACAGCGAGCGGACCAGACGGCGGGCGCGTCGTCGGCGAAGCCCACTACACCCTGCGGGGCGACGACGTCATCGATTTCGACCACACCGTCGTGGTCCCTGAGCTGCGCGGGACGGGCCTCTCCGGTCTCCTGGCGAACCGCGCCGTCACGGGTGAGGCGGTCGGCCAGCGCCGGGTGGAGGCGTCCTGCTCGTTCATCGACGGCTACCTGCAGCGCCACCCCGAGCTGCTCGGGACGTCAGAGGAGTCGTAGCTGGAGCCTCTGCGCTCCTCTTCGCGTCTCTGCGCGTCTCAGCGTGAGCGGCGCAGAGGAGGCACGAATCCTGCGACGATACGCTGCGATTCCGCGGCTCCGGCCCCACAGCCGCAACACGCACGGCAGTGCGTGTCTCGGTGCGGCGGTCAGAATGGGTGCCACCCAACGTCAGGACTGCTGCGCGCGGCGACGCGGCCCGGGCCCGGTGGCCCGGTCTCCGCGAACCTCACCCGGCTCGGTGGCCGGTCCACATGGGTGCGGCCCGTCGGACTCGTCCAGAGCAGATCCCCGCCACCCTTCTGCCGCACCTTCCACTCCGTGTGGTGCTTGAGCACGTGATGCCCCCGACACAAGTGCGCGAGATTCACCGTCGAGGTCGCACCGCCGCGAGCGGCATCGATGGTGTGGTCGAGATCGCACCGCGAGAGCGGCACGCGGCACCCCGGGAACCGGCAGTGCTGATCCCGGGCCGCGAGCAGGCGCCGCATCTGCTCGCTCGGACGATACCGGTCGACCTGCAGCACCGCCCCCGACTCCGCATCGACCACGACCCGCTCCCACAGCGCAGTCGCTGCGGCGATGCTCCGCGCGGCACTCACCGCGATCGGGCCCGCCCCGGAAAGCTCCGCCACCGGAACCAGGCCCCCATCAGCACGACCCATGCCAGCGCGACCCATGTCAGCGCGTCCCCCGGCAGCACTGCGCTCGGCGGTGACACCACCCGCCTCGGGCTCCAGGGCGGTGACCGGGACGACCACCTGCACCCGGGCACGCACCGCCTCATCCCTCGAGCATGCCACCGCGCTCGGCTCGGCACCGAGCAGCAGCTCTGTGAACACATCCGCCCGGATCTCATCCCGTGCACGCCGCGCCCCAGAACCCTCTACCCCGCCCGCGGCGCTTCCGTCACCCGCGGCATTTTCATCACCAGCGGCGGTTTCGTCGCCCGCAGCGCTTCCGTCACCCGCAGCGGTTTCGGCGCGTTCGACCTCGCGCGCGATCCGCGTCAACCGGTCGTGAATCGCGTACGCCTCCACTGTGGGCAGATACGCCCACAAATCCGACATCCCGTCCTCGCGCTCCTGCACCACCACCCGACGCCTTCGCACCTCTTCACGGTGCCGCTCATCGAGAGACTCCACAGCGTACTGCTCGGCGATCCTGCGCGCGATCGGCCGCAAACGGTTCACGGACTCTTGGCGCGCGAACGAGAGCACCTCGCGCTGATACGCCTCCCGCCGGGCCACGCACTCCGGAGACGACCCCGCCCCGATGCGCTGCCCCGCGTCGACGATGACCCGGGCGTGCGCGGCCGAGATCTCCCCCACCGAGAGCACCTCGTGCGTGATCGCGAACCTCGTGCGCAACGACCACGCCGCATCCAACTGGGACTCCGCGACACGCTCGCTCGCGCCCAGCACCGTTGCGAGCTCTGCCCGCAGCGACCGGTACGCGAGCTCCCGCTCACCCGACCCGGCATCGGCAGTCGCCATCTGGACCGCGGCCGAGAGCAGATCGGTGCGGATGGCGTCGAGCCCGCGCTGCCGGTACTCCAACTGCTCGATCAAGTTCACGACCTGATCGAGGGTGAGCGAATCGGGAACCTCCTCCGGCACCGGCACCCGAGCCAGCAGAGCCTCCGACGCAGAAGCCTCCGACGTAGGCGCCTGCTCCGGCGCACGCACCTGCGCCGGCTCAGGCGCCGGGCCGGATCCGAACGAGAAGGAGACCATGCCCCCAGTCAACTCGCACCCACCGACATTCATGACCCGAACGAGCCGAGCCGACGCAGCCATCAGAGAACCGGCATTGGTGCGAGGATCCGAGGTCGGAGTCAGGACTCCGGCGCGTCCCGGTCCTTGTCCTTGCGCTTGAACTTGCGCACCTTGGCCGGCGCCTCGGTGCGCTGCTGCACCAGAGCAGTCAGGTCCTTCTCGATGAGCTGCTGGATCCGCGCCTCGCGCTCCTCGCGGTACTCGTCGTTGTTGCCGCCGCTGTAGTACGGGTGCTCGGCCCGATCGGCGAGCGAGGTGCCGATCTCATCCCAGGCCATCTCGCGTGCGCGCTCAGCAGCAGCGGTCAGGTACGCGTCATCTGCGGCGCGATTGCGCAGCTCTTCGGCGACCTTCTCGTAGACTTCCTGGCGGTGGCGCAGCGTACGGTTGTCATCGTTGCCGTAATCGGATTCGCTCCACGAGCTCCGGCCCGTGTCGCGGATCTCTCCGCGCATCCGAGAGATGTGCTTCGCGTCGCGCTCCCGCTCCTCGGCGAGATCGATCGTCGTCTCGCGGACCATGTCGATGATCTGATCAGCGTCGTAGTCGACATGCCGTTTCAGCGCATTCATGATGATCGCGTTCTTCACCGTCATGCGCACCGCGACGTCGGCGACGAGCAGTCCCTGCTCCGTGATCTCCTCGACCGGCGCGAGCACGCGTCGAGGCAGTCGCCGTGGTGGGCGCGCTGATCCCCGCTTGCGCTTCTTCAGCCAGCCGAACACCGCACTCCTCTCGGGCCCTGACGGGCACCCCACCATTATCGCCTATGACGGGGCTTCGCACCGATCTGGCTTCTCCCCAGCGCGTGGTGAACCACTCTCGCTGGCTCATCGGGCGACCTGAGCAGCGCCTGGGCACTTCCGCGCTCGGATCGTGCGACACTGAAGACGACCCCGAGGGCAGGGGTGCGGACGAGGGAGCAGTACCCGCATAACGACGACTGCCAGAAAGACCGAACTCATGTCACTGGCATGGATACTGCTGATTCTGAGTGGAATGCTCGAAGCCGTGTGGGCGACCGCACTCGACGCTTCGAGAGGATTCCGCCGCTTCTGGCCGACCGCGCTGTTCGTGGTGAGCTACGTCGCCAGCATGGCGGGCCTGGCCTACGGCATGCTCGAGATCCCGGTCGGCACCGCGTACGCGGTGTGGGTGGGAATCGGCGCGGTACTCACCGCGGCCTGGGCGATGCTCACCGGCGCCGACCGGGCGAGCCTCATCCGCGTGGTGCTGCTCGCCGGGCTCATCGCCTGCGTCGTCGGCCTGAAGGCGGTGAGCTGAGATGGTACGCGCGATCCGCACCGCTTCACGTCGCGAGGCCCCTGCGCGCGCCCCGAAGGTCGCTCGACGAGCGCACTGGATCGTGCTGCTGGCGAGCGCGATCCTCGAATCCGTCTGGGCGCTCGCACTGCACGATTCCCGCGGGTTCACCGAGGTCGTACCGACGATCGTGTTCTTCGTCGCCAACCCGCTGAGCATGGTCGGCTTGGGCTACGCGATGCGCGGCATCCCCGTGAGTACCGCCTACGCCATCTGGACGGGGCTCGGGGCGGCGCTCACCGTCGGCGCGTCCCTGCTGCTCGGCACCGAGGCGCCCTCCGTGCTCAAGCTGGTGTTCCTCGCCGGGATCATCGGGTGCGTCATCGGGCTCAAGTTCGTGAAGGATCCGGCGTAGCCTCGAGCGACACCCAGACCGCTGCCGCCGCGGATGGTCCCAGACTCACGGAACCACCCGCGGCCGTAGCGTCGTCGCCGACGCGCACCGTGACCGTCTCGGAGTAGGGCTCGCCCGGCAGCACGTGCAGCACCGCATCGACGACGACGCCCCGAGCTGCGAAGAACTGCAGCATGCCGTTGTCGGCGTCGGAGATGCGCTCGACGCGCGCACGACTCGGCGCGGGGGCCGCAAGCAACTGCATCGCGTCGGGCCGATGCACGGCACCGGTCGCGCTCGGTATCGGATCACCGTGGGGGTCGCGCGTCGGATACCCGAGCACGCGATCCATGCGATCGATGAACTCGTCGGAAACGGCGTGCTCGAGGCGGTCGGCTTCGTCGTGCACCTCGTCCCACTCGTATTCGAGGTGACGCACGAGAAACGTCTCGAGGAGGCGATGCCGCCGAATCATCGCGACGGCATGGCCTCGACCGAGATCGGTGAGCGTGACGGTGCCGTAGCGGACGTGGCCGATGAGTTCGAGGTCTGAGAGCTTGCGAAGGGCATCGGAGACGGTGGAGAGCCGCACTCCAGCGGACTCGGCGATCGCGGAGTTCGACACGGGGGCGTCGGACCACTCCTGCAGCCCCCAGATCACCTTGAGGTAATTCTGCACGCTCGGAGACAGATCATCGACACTCACCAGCCCAGGATAACCGCCCGCACCTCGTTGCCAGCGCTCGCCGCGGAGCGTGCAGGTGTCTCGTGGGCCTCCGACCCCGCGGTGAGCACCTGCCGAATCGATTTGGCGCGTGTCCGGCGCGAACCATACGCTGGACGTGCACGAGACACCAGCAACCGGAGCGATGCACCGCACCCGAGACCGAGGCCAGATGAAACCCCGCCGCATCACCATCAAGGACGTCGCGAGAGAAGCCGGCGTATCGGTGGCGACCGCCTCCGAGGCGTTGAACGGCAAGGGCCGCGTCGCGGCAGCGACGAGGCAGAACGTCATCGATGTCGCTGAGCGTGTGGGATACACCGCCAACCGGCTCGCCAAGAACCTCAATGCGGGTCGCACGGGTTCCCTCGTGCTCGCGGTGTCGCCCCAGCCGCTCACGGAGGAGGGCTCCGGTCTCCAGCCGGAATGGGACATCGAGTACTACTTCCGAGTGCTGAACGGTGCGAGCCTGCAGGCCTTCCAGCGTGGCTTCCTGCTGTCGATGCTCCCCACGCAGACCTCGTCCCGGGATTTCCTCTCTGCGGCGGACGGCCTCATCGTGGTCGACCCGAGCGATGACGATCCGCTCATCGCCGAGGCGGTGCGCAGCGGCCTGCCCTGCGTGACCGTCGGCCGCAACTCGGGCGATCTCAGTTGGGTCGACAACGATTTCTTCACCGGCACGACATCGGCGCTCGCGCATATCGGCAACGACCGGCCGGCCCGGGTCGCGCTCTTTCTCAGCGAGACCGCTTCTTCATACGTGCGCGATGAGCTCTCCTCGTACCTCGACTGGTGCAGCGCCACCGGCGCCGCACCCATCATCTTGCGCTCCCCCGGCCCGCGCGTCGACGAGGCGGAGCCGGTGATCCACGCGGCGCTCGCTCGCACCGACCGCGAGTTCGACGCCGTGCTGACCACGCTCGACACCCTCGCGCACGCGACGGAGCGGGCGGCGCTGGCGCTCGACCTCGATGTGCCGGGCGATCTGCAGATCGTCAGCCTCGCCGACAGCCGGTATCTCGACTACGGGCTGCAGAAGTCGATCACCGCGCTCGATCTGCATCCCGTGCAGCTCGGAGAGATCGCGGTCGAACTGCTCATCGGCGCACTCGATGGTCACGGCGAGCGGCGCCGCGAGGTCGTGCCGATCTCCCTGAATGTGCGGGAATCGACCCTCGCCGACTGACACGGGCGACGCGGGTGCGGCGCGTGCGGCGCCAGCACCCGCGCCGGTTCACCTGCGTGCGGTTCGCGCGGGAGCGAAGTCCTCGCGATCGTCCTCGGATTCATCGCGCTCGAACACGACGATCGTGGATCCGGTGCTGGCCGCGTGCAGACGCTTGCGGTGCACCCAGGCCTCGATCGCCACGCCGAGCACACCGACCACGGCGACGCCGATCACCGTCGACCAGTCGGTCGCCCACCCGGCTCCCGATTCTCGAGGCCACGCGACGTTCACGATCTGGAACAGCAGCCACACGAGTGCGAGCCACCCGACGACGCGGCCGGCCCGGCCGAGGAAGAGACCGGGTTCGTCCCTCCAGGTGCCGCGAGCGCGTGCGATCGCCCACCCCAGTATCGGGAAGAGGAAGGAGATGAAGAAGCCGACCGACGAGAACGAGATGAGCGCCATCTGAATGCCCTCGCTCTGGAACGGCAGGAACAGCAGCGCTGCGATCACGGCGGTGATGAGAACGGCGGTGCGCGGCAGGCCCGTCTCTCCCGACAGCCTCGTCAGGGTGCGCGCGAACGGGAGCTCCCCGTTGCGCGCCGTCGCCCAGACGATGCGCGAGACGGTGATCTGGATCGTCATGAGGCTCGCCGCGAAGGCGATCACGAACAGCGCCAGGATTCCGC
This sequence comes from Leucobacter sp. USHLN154, assembly GCF_037145595.1. Lineage (NCBI taxonomy): Bacteria > Bacillati > Actinomycetota > Actinomycetes > Micrococcales > Microbacteriaceae > Leucobacter > Leucobacter sp. USHLN154. The sequence goes on along the minus strand of NZ_JBBCXF010000001.1, from coordinate 654,211 downwards.
GGAAAATCGGTGCGGGGAATGATGCTGCGATGATCGCCACGGCCGGATCCGCAGCGTTCTCCGGGTCCTGCAGGAACGCGTCGCTCGGAACGGCGAGCGTGAACGCGAGCGTGCTGAGGAGCACGATGATCATGATGGCGAAGAACGAGGCGACCATCGCGCGCGGCACGGCGCGCTTGGGGCGCTGCACCTCCTCGGCGATCGAGCTCGCGCTCTCGAAGCCGATCGCGAAGTAGCTGGAGAAGGCGATCGCCATCACCAGCGGCGCTGAGAAGAACACGCCGCTGTAATCGGCGAGCGATGCCGGGGAGAGGTACTCGAGCGTCTGATGGCGCTCGAAGAACAGGAGCCAGATCGCCACGCCGACGGAGCCGACGGCCTCGGCGGCGATGACCGCGATCATGAGAATCTTGATGAACACCCGCCCCGCCAGATTCACCATCGTCGAGAAGGCGAGGATGCCGATCGCGAGCCAGGTGACCACCTGGTGGCCTGCGGCCGGGATGTCGAAGATCGGCGGGATGAGCACGGCTCCCGCGTACGCCACTGCTGGCAGGGTGATGAGCAACGTGCAGATGTACGTCCAGGAGGCGAACCAGCCGTATCGATGGCCGAGCAGTCGACGCGACCACTGATAGATGCCGCCGGAGTCGGCCCACTTCGATGCCAGCACCCCCAGCGCGAGGACGACGATCAGCTGACCGATGTAGAGGATGAGTCCGCCCCAGATGAAGGCGGGGCCAGAACTGGCGAGGCCGACGCCGAGAACGCTGTACAGCGCGACGATCGGCGAAACGAACGCGAACGCGACTGAGAGCGCGGAAAACATGGTGAATTCTCTCTTCATCACCGGTGGCGCCGTGGTCATGGAAACTCCTTTGCTTCGTGTACGGCGGCGGTTCGCGCCGTCATTGGCGCGAACCGTCGGGGAAGTGCTGCGGGCCACCCGCCGGTGCCCCTGCCCTGCTCGGCGCGAACGGCGAGAACGGCATCCGAGTCGTGCGCCTGCACCGTGCGTCGCCCGCCCGCCCGGATCGGCGGCGACCCGGGCGAGCGAGATCGAACCGTTGGTTCAGCCCACGTAGACCGGTGTGCGAGGCGCTCCGGCGTGCGACGCGAGGGCCTCCAGTGCGATGCGGCCCGCGACGAGCTGGGTCCGCGTCGAGTGGTCGAGCGACGGCGCGGGCTCCGCGATGTCCACCCCGATGAGGCCGGCGGGCGAGATGCCTCGCACGATCTCGATCGCCTCGCGCATGGTCATTCCGCCCGGGGTGGGAGCGCACGTGCCCGGCGCGAATGCCGCGTCGAGTGCGTCGACGTCGAACGTGAGGTAGAACCCCTCCTCGCCGACGCGTTCGAGGATCTGCTCAACGGCCCATGCCGTGCCGCGCTCCCAGATGTCCTCGAGCCAGATGACGCGAATGCCGTGGTCCCGGCAGTACTTGAGCTCGGTCTTCGGGTTCATCCAGCCGCTGATGCCGACGAGCACCATCTTTGCCGGGTCGTAGCCGTTGTCGACGGCCCTCGTGATGGTGCAGCAGTGATTGAGCTCCTCCCCTCCCACATTCGGTGCGGCATCGAGATGGGTGTCGAACTGCACCCACCCGGGGTTCGTCCCCTCCCGCTTGGCGGCCTTTCCGACGGGGATGCTCACGGAATGATCTCCGCCGAAGACGACCGGGATCGCGCCCGCCGCCACGATCTCTGCGATGTCGGCTTCGACGCGCTCGAACGTCTTCGGCGTGTTCCCGAGTGCGACGTGGCAATCGCCCCCGTCGACGAGCGGCAGGTGCGCGAACAGGTCGAAGTCGAACGTGGCTTGGAAGTTGGTGAACTGCACCGACGTCTCGCGAATGGCGCGCGGGCCGTAATTGGCACCGCTGCGGCTGATCGTCGTCGCGTCGAAGGGGAAGCCGTAGACGACCGCTTTCGCGCCGGATGCACAGATCGCCTCCCGGTCGAGCTCCACCTTCGGCACCCCCATGAACGTTCCGCCGAGCCCGCCGTGCAGCAGGCCGTTCCACATGGTCTCGTCGAAGGATCCCGTCGCCGTTTCAGTCATGATTTCTACTTCCCTCCCGCGGCGGACCGCGCGTCATAGTGTCGAAACGTTTAGGAAGCTGCCTGGTAATAACGACTACGCTGCCGAAACGCTTCGGCAATCGTACCCGCTGCATCGCACCGATGTCCAGACATCCGCGGCAGCTCGTCTCAGCGCGCGAGTGCGTCTCAGCGCATGAGCGCGGGTCGCAACGCGAGAGCGCCTGTCGGGGCGGGGCACCGTCGTGATGCCCGCTCGTCACACCTCGTCGAGGATCGCCCGGAGCTGCACGAGTGCCGCATCGAATGCGGCATCATCGTCACCGCCGACACCGATCACGAGGCCCGCCGTGCCGGTGCCGGAACCTGCCCGCTGCCAGTACCGCCCGAGGGCCTGAACACCGAGTGCGTCCACCGCGGGGTGCGCGACCACGGCTGCCTCCCGGCGGCGAGCGCGCTCGGGCTCGCCCGCGAACTCGATCACTGCATGCAGTCCGCCGTCCATGGGCCGTACGCGCGCGGCGCGTGCTCCTGCAAGTCGCTCGGAGACGAGATCGCGGCGAGCAGCGTACCGACGCAGCATCCGAGCGGTATGGCGTCGAAGCTCACCGCTCGCGAGATAGGCGGTGAGCGCCGACTGCACGACGGTCGACACCGTTCCGCCGAGGTCGCGCCGCACCGGCTCGATGAGCGCCCGCAACCCCGCCGGGGCGAGGAGGTATCCGGCGGAGAGCGCGGGCGTGATCGTGCGCGAGAAGGTTCCGAGCAGCACGACGACGCCGTTCTCCGGGTCGTCGAGGGCCGCAAGCGTGGGCAGCGGTGTGCCGGTGTATCGCAGCTCCGAGTCGAAGTCGTCCTCGATGATCACGACCCCGTTGCGCCTGGCCCAGGCGAGAAGGGCGCGTCGGCGGGCGAGCGGCAGCGAACCTCCCAGAGGGTATTGATGGCTCGGCGTCACGATGACCGCGTCGAGCATCCCGTCGGGAAGCCGACCCGTATCGAGCCCGAGACCGTCGGCGGGGAGTGCGACGATGGTCGCGCCCGCCCGGGAAGCGGCCCCGCGCAGAGACGGCAGACCCGGATCCTCGACGCCAACGACGAGGGTTCGCCCGCGCGTCGCGCCGAGCGCCGTGAGCAGCAGCCAGAGCCCGTCGCGCGTTCCGGCGGTGACGAGCACGTCCGCCGCCGAGCGGGAGGTACCGCGCATGCGTCGCAGGTGCTCCGCGATCTCGCCGCGCAGAGCCGGGTCCCCGAGCGGCGGTGCGACCACTTCAACCACCGCCACGTCGGCTGCGGCGGTGCGCCATGCGGCCCGCCACGCCGAGCCGACGACGCCGTCGGTGATCGGGGCGCCCGGGGCGAGGGGGGCGGGGCGTTCAGCGCCGACGGGCGCGTCCGCCGGCATCATCCGCGTGCCGGCCTCTGCCTGGCGGGCCGCGTTGCGGTCGCTGCGACTCGCGCGATCCTCGGTCTCGGTCTGGGTACGCGCCAGGTCCGGATGCACGAGCGTGCCCCGCCCCTGGGACGGCGACAGGTAGCCCTCCGCGATGAGCTGCTCGTACGCCGCGACGACCACGCCTCGCGCGACGCCGAGACGCCGGCTCAGTTCTCGCGTCGCTGGCACGGCCTCCCCCGGGCGCACCAGTGCGGCGTCGATCGCCTCGCGGAGTGCGCTGGCGATCTGCACCGGCAGTGGGAGGTTGGAGGCGCGGTCGATCTGCACCGGCAGACCGCTCGCGGCCCGGTTCCGAGCGAAGCCGTTCGGCTCCCCCGGGGCGCTGGCGGGTGTCTTCGCGCTCACGCGAACACCGCCCCCGTGGCGCTGAGTCGCCCGCGCATGACGTCGAGGGCCTCCGGGTTCTCGTCGATGAGGAGGAACTTGCGCTCGAGTCGCGCCGCCGCATCCCCGGTGGTGCCGCTGCCCGCGAAGGGGTCGAGCACCCAGTCGCCTGGCCGCGTGGACGCCTGGATGATGCGGCGCAGGATCCCGACGGGCTTCTGGGTCGGGTATCCCGTGCGCTCTCCCCCGGTCGGCGACACGATGGTGTGCCACCAGGTGTCGGTCGGAAGCTTGCCGAGAGCGGCCTTCTCCGCTGTCACGAGGCCCGGAGCCATGTACGGTTCGCGATCCACCGCATCGGCGTCGAAGTAGTACCAGTCCGGGTGCTTCGCGTAGACGAGGATGTTGTCGTGCTTGGCCGGCCACCGCCGTTTCGACCGCGCTCCGTAATCGTAGGCCCAGATGATCTCGTTGATGAAGCACTCCGGCCCGAAGAGCGCGTCGAGCAGCACCTTCGCATAGTGCACTTCTCGGTAGTCGAGATGCAGATAGAGCAGGCCGTCGGGCGAGAGGAGGCGCCAGGCCTCCTCGAGACGCGGTTCGAGGAAGTCCCAGTAGTCGGCGAATCGATCGTCGTAGCTGAGCGTCGTCTCGCGCGTCACGCGGTACCCCTGTCCGCGGAACCCCAGCCGGTCGCCCGCAGCGGCCTCGAGCGGACCCGCGACACGGGTGCCCCGGACGCGCTCGGCCTGTCGGGATCGCCCCGTGTTGAACGGCGGATCGAGGTAGGCGACGGCGAAGGCCGCGGTCGGCAGTGAGCGCAGGATCGGCAGATTGTCGCCCTGCATCACTCGACTCGGCCCGGTCGCGTTCCAGGGGTCACTCACCGTCTCAGGCTACCGGCCTTCGGCGGAACGCCGTAGCGTGGGAGGCGGCGTACGACGACGAACGGGGCGGGCATGATCGGTTTGAGCATGATCACGATGGATACGACGGATCCGCGCACGCTCGCGGGCTGGTGGGCGGAGCGCCTCGGCGGCGAGATCGTGCACGAGGCCGACGGGTGGTTCTGCATCGTGCGGGCGCCGCAGCTGCCCGCCGCACTCGGCTTCCAGAAGGTCGACGACCCGGGCGCGGGGAAGAACCGCTTGCACTTGGATTTCGACATCGACTCTTCGGTCGACCGTGCTTCCCTCGTCGATGAGTGGGTGGAGGCGGGAGCGACGCACCTCGGGCGCCGCGGCGAGGCCGGGCTCGCATGGGATACGTTCTCGGATCCCGACGGCAACGAGTTCTGCATCGGCGACCCCCACTAGCCCTGCCGAGGCGGGGAGGCGTGCGGGGTTCATCCACGAGGCCGGTGCACCGGCCTCGCCGCCGCCGGAGGGGTGCCGACCTCCGCTACCGAGTGCCCCGTGCAGTTCTCTCCGGTCACGCTGGCGCGCTCGATGCGAGTCACGGCGAACCAGCGCACGGCGTCGCGCAGACGACACCATCCCACCAGGTACCAGCGTCCGTTCGTCGACGCGAAGAGCACTGGTTCGACGTCGCGGGTTGTGGTGACGCCGTCGCCTGACACGTACGTGATCCTGAGCACGCGCTGATCGGTCATCGCCGCCTCGAGTGCTGAGGTGATGGCACGGGACCCCGCCGTCGGCGTGTCGACCCACACCCGGTGTGCGAGTTCGTCGACCCTCACCCGGGTCCGCGGATCGAGGACGTCGAGGATCTTCTGCATCCCGGCGGCCGCGAGATCGGCGTAGGGCGCGTCGGGTGCCGCCGACACCGCGGCGTGGAGCGCCACGGCCTGCGCCGGGGAGAGCATGACCGGCGGAAGGGAGGCCGCCGCAGCCCACCCGTAGCCTCCGCCCGGGCCTGGCCGGGACCAGATCGGGGCGCCGCTGCGCTCGAGTGCTGCGAGATCTCGCTTCACGGTGCGCACGGAGATCTGGAACTCCCGCGCCAGCCGCTCGGCCGTGCACCCTCGGGATCCGCCGCGCCGCAATGATTCGGAGAGGGCGTGCAGTCGCTCTGCTCGCTTCACGATTGCGCTAGGTTCAGATTCATGACACAAATAGTGACACACTGTTGCCCAGCGCGGGGTCGAGACTGATCGCATGACATCTCATGCAAGCACTCCGACCATCATTCTCATCGCCGGCCACTGGCTCGGCGCCTGGGCCTGGGACGACGTCCGCGCGCACCTCGGCACCGACGATTCGCTCGTCGCCGCGATCACGCTCCCAGGCCTCGAAGCCGGTGACCCCGGACGGACAGAGGCGACGCTCGACGATCAGGTCGAGGCGATCCGAAGGGTGATCGCAGAGCTCGGAGGTTCCCGGGAGCATCCGGTGGTGATCGTCGCTCACAGCGGCGCGAATGCTCCCGTGAGTCTCGTTCTCGACCACGATCCCGAGTTGATTCGCCGGGTCGTCTGGGTCGATTCGGGGCCGGTGGCACCGGGAAGCATCTTCGCTCCCGGACTCCCCGCTGAGGTGCAGGAGCTTCCGCTCCCGCCCTTCGAGGTTCTTGCAGAGCAGGCGAGTATCGCCGGCTTGAGCGCTGACGTGCTCGCGCGGTTCCGCGACCGTGCTGTCCCCCAACCCGGCACCGTGCTCCGCCAACCCGTCGTGCTCGTGAACGACGACCGTCGCAAGATCCCGACGACGCTGATCTGCTGCTCGATCTCGGGCGCGCAGGTGCTCGAACTTGCCCGCGGGGGCAACGCCATGTTCGCGGAGGTCGCGGCGCTGGAGCACTGCGACGTCGTCGACCTTCCGACCGGGCACTGGCCGATGTGGAGCCGGCCGCGGGATCTTGCCGTGGCGATCCGGTCAGCCGCGTCCCGCGTCAGCTGAACGAGGCCGGCGCACCTCCAGGTCGAGCGGTTGCTCGTCTGCGTGCGCCTCGGGGTCGAGGATCCGAGCGAGCACAGCGTCGTCGAGATCCTCGATCCGGGCCGGCGACCATTGCGGGTTGCGATCCTTGTCGATGACCTGCGCCCGCACGCCCTCCGCGAAATCGGGCAGCGCGGCGAGCCTTCCGAGGGTTCGCAGGTCGTCGGCCAGCACGTCAGCGAGCGAGAGCGCGCGCCGCCTGGTCCGGTCGAGCTGAGCGAGCGTGACCGCGACCGATGTGGGACTCATCGTGCGAACGACAGCGGCGAGGCGTCCCGCATCGGCGTCGTCGCTCGCTTCGAGTGCCCGGATCAGGCGGAGCGCGGCTCCTGCCGGATCCTCGGACGCCGGCGGTTCTTGGGCTCCGAACACTGACGCCGCGATGGGTGACCACCAGTCGCGGGCGTCGAGGATCGCCGAGGCCGGTGCTGGCTCCGCCACGCCGTCCACGGCGGCGTGCGGATCGGCCCCTGCGGCGAGCGCCGCCTGCAGCTGCGGCAGCCGCTCCGCAGGCACGAAGACGTCCGCGAACCCGAGGGCGATCGCGTCGCCCGCCGCCATGTCTCCCGCCGAGACGGCGAGCATCTCGCCGAGCCGCTCCGGGGCCGCGGCGAGCAGGAGGTGGCCTCCGACATCCGGCACGATGCCGATCCGCGCTTCGGGCATCGCCAGGCGGCTGCGCTCGGTCACGACGCGGATCGCAGCGTGCCCGGTCAGTCCGATCCCGCCGCCCATGGTGATGCCGTCCATGATTCCCACGACCGGGGTTGCTGAGGTGCTGATCGCGTAGTCGAGCCGGTACTCGTTCGCGAGGATCGTGCGAGCGGAGCCCTGCGACAGTTCCTTGACGTCTCCTCCACCGCAGAACCCGCGATCACCGGCCCCGTCGAGCAGGATCGCCTGCGAGCCGTCGTGCTGCGCCGCTGAGACCGCCGCCGCGAGCCGCGCGAACATGTCGCTGTTCAGGGCGTTGATCGCTCGCGGCCGATTCAGCGTGAGATGCGTGATCGCGCCGTCACGACGCACGAGCACGAGCGGTGTTTCATCGGAATCGAACGGATGCGACTGCGGTGCGGCACTCATTCCAGCACCGTATCACCGCCCCACCCCCGGCCACCGGCTCAGGGGGTGGGATGGCGCGCGTCGTATCGCTGGAATCCGGACGCCGTGCGGAGCAGCACCAGCATGACGCCGAGGATCACGATGCCTCCGAGGAGGGCGGGCGCCCAGAGCGCGACGAGCGTTGCGACGGCGCCCGCGAGCAGATCGCCGACTCTCGGGCCGCCGGCGACCACGACGTAGAAGATGCCCTGCATGCGCCCGCGAACGTCATCGGGGGCTGCCGTCTGGAGAATGGTGGTGCGGAACACGGCGCTGACGTTGTCGGCGGCACCGGTGCCCGCGAGGGCCACGCCGGCGAGCACGATGGCAGGGATGATCGGGTCGTCGCTGCGCTCGGAGATGCCCGAGGTCGACGCCGTGATGAGCAGCACGAGACCGAAGCTCGCGGTGCACGCCCCGAAGGCGGCGATGGCGAGCGTCACCGCGCGTCCCTGCCGCCTCACGGCGCCGAGCGGCCCGGAGAGGAGGCCGCTCAGGAGCGCTCCCGCGGCGAACGACGCGGTGAGCGCCCCCACGGTCACCGGACCGCCGCCGAGCACGAGGGCCCCGGCTGCGGGGAAGACGACGCGCGGGGTGCCGAAGATCATCGCGACGAGATCCCAGATGAAGGTCGCACGCACATTGGGCGCTCGCCTCAGGAACTTCAGGCTCTCGAGCACCCCGCCGAGGCCCGGAGCGCTGCGAGCGCCGTCCGGCGCCATGCGGGGCAGGCTGAGAATACCGACGAAGGCGCCGGTGAACAGCACGGCGTCGAGCAGATACGTCCACGGCACCCCGATGCTCGCGACGAGCACGCCGGCGACTGCCGGGCCGACGGTGATGGCGAGGCCCATCGTGATTCCGCTCAACGCGGCGGCGGCAGGCAGGAGCTGCGGAGGCAGCAGGCGCGGCAGGATCGCACCGCGCGTCGCCCCCATGATGGTGGCAGAAGCCGCGTTGACCGCGGCGAGTGCGTAGTAGGGCCACGTGGCCTGCACGTCGAGGAACGCGATCACGGTCATCGCGCAGATACTGGCCCAAGCCGCGATGGCGGTGACCAGGGCGACGAGCCGTCGATCGAACACATCGGCGAGCGCACCGCCCACGAATCCGGCCACGATCATGGGCCCGAGGGCCCACAGCGCGACGAGGGATACGGCGAGCGTGGACTGCGTGAGCTCGAAGATGTGCAGCCCCACCGCTACGATCGTCACCTGCGCACCGATCTGCGCGATCGACGTGCCCGTCCAGAGCTTCGCGAACGCGGGGCTCGCGCGGAGCGGAGTGGTATCGACGAGCAGCGAGCGCAATCGGGTGCGTCGGTCGCCGGCCTCGGGTGTCACCGCCCCAATCTATCGCGAGCGCCCGGCCACGACCGCGCGCCCGCCGCCGGTCGACGGTTTGCCGAATTTTCTTACGTGGTCTAAAGTCCATCGTGGCAGAAGCTTTGAGCTGCCGATCTTCTAGGGGAGTTCCTTCTCGCGGGCGACGTGTTGCGACACGAGAACCTGCGGGAGGGCATCGGGTGGTGCGATCAGCACGCGCGTGCGGATGTCGCATTGTTTGCAAACGAACCCCCTGGAGTAACTATGAAGTTCAGCAAGAAGCTCGCCGGTGCTGCGGCGATCGGCGCCGTCGCCGTCCTCACGTTCGGCGGCACGGCCGCGAATGCCGCTCAGGGCGACCCGGTCACCCTGACGCCGCAGATCACGCTGGGCGCGGAGTCGTTCACGGTATCGGGCGCCGACTGAGTCAGCCCCGACGGCACTCCCGGTGAGTTCGCCGTGCGCGTCACGGTCGGCTCGACTCAGGTCGCTGAGGCCGGTACGGCGAACGCTGACGGCACCTGGACGACGACCATCGCTTCACCCGCGGAGAGCGGCGTGTACCCCGTCTACGCGGAGTGCGATCAGTACGCCGAGAAGTTCTACTACGCGGCGAACGAAGCACTCGTGAGCAAGGCAGCGGGCGTTCAGCTGGAGGTGGCCGAAGCGAAGCACTTCCAGTACATCGACTTCTCGGGTGCCGGTTACACGCCGAAGGAGAACGTGCGTATCGAGTTCCGCCAGAACGGGGTGGTCATGGATTCCTCGAGCCTCGGAGCTGTGAACGCGGTCGGCGAGTTCGAGGGATGGGTGAGGCTCGGCAACACCCTCGCGGCTGGCGCGTACGACGTCGTCTTCGTCGGTGAGACGAGCGGCGCGGAGTACTCCGCGCCGCTGACGATCACGAGCGACGGCACGAGCAGCGATGATCCCGTCGCTTCGACGGCCGACACGAACAACGCTACCCCCGCCGCGAACATCGACCCGGCCGCCACCGGTGCGAAGGGCTCGCTCGCCACGACCGGTGGCGAGAACCTCGCTCCACTCGCGATCGCGGGTGGCGCCGCTGCGCTGGCGCTCGGTGCTGGCGCAGTCGCGCTCGGCCGCCGCAAGGCGCGCGCTTCCGCCTGACCGACTGCGGGCACTGCGCACGCAGCGCAGCGCCCGCGGCGCGGTCGCCCCGGGCAGACCACCCGTTCTGTCCGGGGCGCTCGCCCGGCCTCCGAAGAGATGTGCCGACGCGACAGAAAGTGAGCCTGAGTGCTTGCTCAATATGTAGCCGCCGTCTACCGTTGACCTAGGCTGACGCTCCAGTGCACCTGCTGTGGCGAACAACTGCGCATCAACGGTGACGTGTTTGCCGGATATGCACGGGAGCGGTGCCGGGAGCAACACCCTCGTATTGCCGTAGTCGCGAAACATCATCACCCCATTACCTCGGAGGCAACATGAAGTTCTCGAAGAAGCTCGCCGGCGCAGCGGCGATCGGCGCAATCGCCGCGCTGACGTTCGGCGGAAGCGCTGCAAGCGCTGCCGAAGGCGACCCCATCACCCTGACGCCGCAGATCACGCTCGGTGCAGAGTCGTTCACCGTCACCGGCGCCGATTGCATCAACCCCGGCGGCACCCCGGGCGAGTTCGCGGCAGTGCTCGCGACCGACGATGTCGAGAACCCCGTCGTGCAGACCGGGATCGCGAACGCCGACGGCACCTGGAGCGCGACGATCGCCTCACCCGCCGAGAGCGGCGTCTACGAAGTTGCGGCGTACTGCAACCTCTACGTCGACCAGTTCGCCTACGCCTCCTCCGATCTGCTCGTCAGCGCCGAAGCCGGCGTGACGCTCGACGTCGCAGAGGCTCAGCACTTCGAGTCGTTCGGGTTCAGCGGCGCCGGTTTCGCGCCCGCTGAGAACGTGCGCGTCGAGTTCCGCCAGAACGGCGCGGTCATCGAGTCGCTCGGCACCGTCGCGGCGAACGAGGTCGGCGAGATCGTCGGAGACATCACCCTCGGAAACACGCTCGCATACGGCGCGTACGACGTCGTCTTCGTCGGCGAGACCAGTGGCACCGAGTTCGCGGCCCCGCTGGCCGTGACCGACGGCACCGTAGCTCCCGGCGCACCCGCCGATCCGGGGAACGTCGGCGGCGGCGTGACGCCTCCCGCCCAGCCGGTCGGCTACACCCCGGGTGCGAAGCTCGCGAACACCGGTGGCGAGAACCTCGCACCGTTCGCGATCGCCGGTGGCGTCGCAGCCCTCGCACTCGGCGCCGGCGCTGTCGCACTGGGTCGCCGCAAGGCACGCGCTGCGGAGTAACAACTGAAGAGCACTGCATCGCGAAACGCCCCCGATCCGGACGGACATTCCCGTCCGCGATCGGGGGCGTTTCGCCGCGCCGCGCGCATCGCCGCAGTCATCGCGCTCGTCGTGGTGCTGGCGCTGGGCGCTGCAGCCGCGGTGATCGCGACGCGCATCGATGCGGTCACGATGCCGCAACTCGACAGCGAGCACCAGGCGCAACGGAAGAGTTCGGGCGACACGGTGTATCTCTTCGTCGGCGCCGACTCGGGTATCGAGCGGGCGGCGACCGACATCCAGCGCGACACGCCGGACGGTCAGGCGCGCGCCGACGCCCTCGTGCTCGTGCGACTCGGCGCCGACGGCACCGCATCAGCGGTATCGCTTCCGAGAGATCTGCTCTCGACGGACGGGTACTTCGGCTCCATCGCACTCGCGCTCCTCGACGGGCCGGATGTGCTGATGGAGAGCGTGTGCAGCACGACCGGTGTCGCAGTCGACCGGTACGTCTCGATCGACGGATCGGGTTTCGTCGAGGCGATCGACGCGCTCGGCGGCATCGAGGTGGACATCGAGTACCCGCTGCGCGATCCCGCAGCCGAACTCAGCATCGACACCGCCGGCACCCAGCGGGTCGACGGGGCGACCGCGCTCGGGCTCGTGCGTTCGCGTCACGGCGAGCAGTTCGTCGACGGAGCGTGGGTGAGCGTCTCCGAGAGCGAGGGCGCGCGGCAGCGCGCGCTCTGGTCGGCCCGTGTGCTCGACGGCGTGCGCTCTGCCCTCAGCGACGCCGACGTCGCCTCGTTGACGCGCGCCGTGTGGTCGGGCAGCGCATCCCTGAGCCTCGGCGGCGGCCTGCATCCCTTCGAGCTCGGACGTCTGGCGCGCGCGGAACTCGACATCCGCGAATTGCCTGCAGAGAAGATCGGTGACGGTCGAGCGCTGCAGATGAATGAGCAGAGCGCGTCCGTCCTCACGGACGCGGGCTTCCGCACGGACTGCTCGCTCGACTGACGGGGCAGGGTGCAGAGCGCTGCGATTCGACGGTCCTCTCACACGCGTGGCCTCGGTCGACAGCGATAAGCTCGATCGCATGTTCGACGACCGATACGATCTCGACCCCGTGGCGCGCATGAAGCCGCGGCGCGGTCCCGTTGAGCGGCGCGACGTGCCGCTCGCGAAAGGACTCGTGCTCGAGCACACCGAGTCCGAGTGGTGCGGAGCCGTCGTCGGTGCGCGCGACGGGCTCGTGCAGCTCGAAGACTTCCGGGGCAAGGTTCGAGCCTTCCCCCTCGCCGACGGGTTCCTGGTCGACGGCAAGCCGGTGCGCCTGGTGCGGCCGACGGCGCCGGCCGGCACGCGCAAGCGCACAGCGTCGGGCTCCTTCGCGGCGCCTCAGCAGCGAGCGCGGGTGGCGATGCCCAGTCGCATCTTCGTCGAAGGCAAGCACGATGCCGAGCTCGTCGAGCAGGTGTGGGGCGACGACTTGCGCGTCGAAGGCGTCGTCGTCGAACTGCTGCAGGGCGCTGACAATCTCGAGCAGGTGCTCGCGGACTTCGCTCCCGGCCCCGATCGCCGCGCCGGGGTGCTCCTCGACCATCTCGTTCGCGGCAGCAAAGAAACCAGAATCGCCGACACCATCGCACGCGGGCCCCACGGCAACCATGTCCTCATCGTTGGGCACCCCTTCGTAGATATCTGGCAGGCCGTGAAGCCCGCCCGGGTCGGCCTGCAGGAATGGCCGACGATTCCACGCAGCATCGAGTGGAAAACCGGCATCTGCCGCGCTCTCGGCTGGCCGAGCGAGGAGCAGGCGGACATCGCTGACGCCTGGTCGCGCATCAGATCGCGCGTGCGCGATTTCCGCGACCTCGAACCCGAGCTCGTCGGGCGCGTCGAGCACCTGATCGACTTCGTGACGGTCGACTGATCGCCTCTCAGTCACCGCTGCACGATGTTCTCGCACCGCGGAACTCGGGCACCCCTCCGAGCCGCGGGCGTATCCTGAGCAGCAGTCGAAGCAGTGAACCTGCGAGGAGGGCGCCGTGGCACACCCAATGTTCTTTCTGATGCCTCAGTGGCAGGGATCGCCCTCTGCTCGGGCGATGCAGCTCGCGGAGGGCGCCGATCTCCTCCGCGAGGATCTGCCGGCTTCCGCGCTGCGCGAGGTGCCCGTGCCTCTCGAAGCCGGTGATGCGATGGGCACGCCCGTGGCCAGGCTCAGCAGCCTCGTGCGAGCCCGCGAGGCGGCTCGCACGGCCATCGAGCCGGCACTCGCCGATGGGCGAGCCCCGATCATTGTGGGCGGCGACTGCGCGACCTCTCTGCCGGGGCTCGAAGCGGCGGCGCGCTCCGTCGACCGGCTCGCCGTACTGTGGTTCGACGCTCACGCCGATCTGCAGCATCCCAGTACGTCGCCGTCGGGAAGCGCATCGGGAATGACCCTGCGGCACGCGCTCGGCGACGGCTCCCCCGACCTGGTCGCAGCGCCCACGATCGCTGCCGACGACGTCACCCTCATCGGAGCGCGGGCGCTCGACCCGGAGGAGGCGGACGAGCTGGAGCGTCTCGGGATCGCAGTGCTGCACGCAGACGCCGCTGAGACGGGTGCCGACTCGCTGCGCTCCGCGATCCTCGAGCGCATCGCGGGAGCCGACGGAGTGTACGTCCACGTGGATCTCGACGTGCTCGACCCTGCCGAGTTCGGTTCGGTGCACTCCCCGGTCCCATTCGGGCTCTCCGTCGCGCAACTCACGGACGCCATTCGCGCGGCCGTCGCCGAGGTGCCGCTCGCCGGCGCCGCGATCTGCGAATTCGCGCCGGCGGACAGTCATCGAGCGGCCGAGGACCTGCCGACGGTGCTGCGCACGCTCGCCGCGCTCACCTCTGGCACCGGATCACGACCGGCACAGGCGGGCGCGGCGTGATGCCGGCGGGTCGCCCCTGGCCGTTCGCTCGCCTGGGATACGCATATGCGACCTGCGTCGGATTCGTGTGGGGCGCGATCTGGAGTCGCGGCCGCATCGAGCGCCACGACGGCCTGTGGGTGTTTCGCGGTATGCCCCGCTGGACCTTCGGACGCGGTGGGAGCTGCGTCGGAGCGTGCTACCTGACGAACCAGAACGTCTCGGCGCGCGTGCTGCGCCATGAGCGCGTGCACTGCGCGCAGTGGCGGCACTACGGGATGGCGCTGCCAGTGCTCTACGCGCTCGCCGGCCGTGATCCTCTGCGCAATCGGTTCGAGATCGAGGCGGGTCTGCGCGACGGAGGGTACGTTCGCACTCCGTAGACTGGCCGGATGACTGCAGCGGCAGCGCCTCCGGCGTCCGACGACGAGTTCCGCTTCCTTGACTTCGACGCTCGGCGGGTCGGACGCGCAGGGCCGCTTCCCGCGGTCGCGCGGATCGCGGCCGACGTCGCGGATCACCGCGCCGTCAGCGGCTTGGCCTTCGACGGTGGGCTTCCGCCGGAGATCGTCGCACTGCACGGCGCGGGCCTGAACGCGCACAGCTTCGATCCGACGCTCCTCGCCCTCGGACGACCGGCGCTGGCCCTCGACCTTCCCGGGCACGGGCGAAGCGATTGGCGCAGCGACGGCGACTATCGGCCCGATGCGCTGGCCGCAGACGTCGTCGACGTGCTCGAGCGCGTCGCCCGGCGGCCCGTCACCCTGCTCGGCCACTCCCTCGGCGGGTTGACCGCCGCGCTCATCGCTGCGATGCGGCCCGACCTCGTGCGACGCGTCATTCTCGTCGACATCACCCCTGGCGTTTCACCCGCTCGAGACACCGGTTCGGTGCGCGAGTTCATTCAGGGTCAGCGCGATTTCAGCAGCATCGATGAGATCGTGCAGCGCGCCCAGCGATTCGGCATCGGCCACGAGCGCGCTGCGCTTGAGCGCGGCATCGCGCTCAACACCCGGCTCCGCCCCGACGGACGTCTCGAGTGGGCGCACCACCTGGCGCACCTGGAGCCGGCGCCGCGCACGGCCGACGGCGAGGAAGCGCAACCGTATGCGCCCATCTGGGGCGCCCTCGAACGACTCCGGTCGCTCGATGTTCCGGTGGCGCTCATCGCGGCGGACGCGGGCATCCTGTCGCGGCAGCACATCGCGGAGTGGGAGGATCGACTCCCGAGCAGCGCGGTCGTCACCATCCACGGATCGCACAACCTGCACGAGGCCGCACCGCTGCGGCTCGCCGAGGTGCTCGACGGCCTGCATGCGAAGCGGAGCGATGCAGCGACCTGACGGTCAGCCGACGAGTCCGCGATCCTCTGCGCGCAGACTGCGGAGAATGGCCTCTCGCAGGTCGACCGGCGGGCAGTTGCTGTCCCGCTCCTCCTCGCACGCCCGCTTCACGACATTCGTGAGCTTCTCGCACGCGTTCCGCTCGTCCTGGCACGACGGGCACGCCGCGATGTGCGCCCGGATCGGCGCTGATTCCTCGGCGCAGAGCTCGCCTCGGAGCAGCTCGTAGACATTCGCCTTGGCCTGCTCGCACTCATTCATCGCGCTGCTCCCTTCTTGGTCGGTTTCTTTCCCGCATTGAGTCCAACGCCCTGCTCGTTCGCGTATTCCCCGAGCGCCTTGCGCAATCGGGCCCGGCCGCGATGCAGGCGGCTCATCACCGTTCCGATCGGCACCTCGGCGATATCGGCGATCTCCTGATAGCTGAACCCCTCGACGTCCGCCAGGTACACCGCGATGCGGAAGTCCTCGGGAAGCGCATTCAGCGCCGAGGTGACCACCGAATCGGGCGTGCGGTCGATCGCCTCGGCCTCGGCCGATTGCGACGACATCGCCGTCGTCGATTCGGCGCCTCCGAGTTGCCAGTCCTCGAGCTCGTCCACGGCGCCGAGGAAGGGCTCCCGCTGCCGCTTCCGGTACGTGTTGATGTAGCTGTTGGTCATGATCCGGTACAACCACGCCTTGAGGTTCGTGCCCTCCTGGAACGAGGCGAATGCCGAGAACGCTTTGAGGAACGTCTCCTGCACCAGATCCTGAGCGTCCTGCGGATTCCGGGTCATCTTCATCGCTGCGCCGTACAGCTGATCGAGCATCGGAAGCGCCTCCGACGTGAAGCGCTGTTCCAGCTTCGCCTGTGCTGCGGTATCACTCACGCCCTCGATCCTACTGTCGAGTGCTGCGGGTAGACTCGATCCCGATGCTGATCGCGAAGATGAACCAGGGCAAAGACGGCGACGAGACCGGCACCGGCGAGGGCGTCGGCGAGGCTGCGGCGCTGTGGCCTGCGCCGCAAGCGGAGCGCGCGATCGACGCGACCGTTCCCCTGCCTGGCTCGAAATCACTCACCGGGCGCGAGCTCGTACTCGCCGCGCTCGCCGACGGACCGAGCACGCTCCACGCTCCGCTCCAGTCGCGAGACGCGGCGCTCATGATCGACGCGCTGCGCGCGCTCGGCACGGAGATCGAGGCGCTCCCGCGCGGCGAGTCGGCGGATCCCGACCTTCGCGTCACCCCGGCGCCCGAGCTGACCGGGTCGACGACCATCGAATGCGGTCTCGCGGGTACCGTGATGCGGTTCGTGCCGGCGGTCGCCGCGCTCGCGCTCGGACCGGTCGCATTCGACGGCGACCCGTATGCGCGCAAGCGCCCCATGCGCCCCGTGCTCGACGCCCTGCGCGCGCTCGGGGCCGACATCGCTGACGAGGGCCGCGGCGCCCTGCCGTTCACGGTGCACGGCACGGGGTCACTGCAGGGCGGGCGGGTCGAGCTCGACGCCTCGCTGTCGAGCCAGTTCGTCTCCGCCCTGCTCCTGGCGGGAGCGCGCTTCGAGAACGGCGTGCACGTGGTGCACACGGGCGAACGCCTGCCGAGCCTCCCGCACATCGAGATGACGATCGCCACCCTCCGTGCGCGCGGCGTGCGGGTCGACTCCCCCGCCGGCGGCGAGTGGATCGTCGCTCCGGGCGCGATTCGCGCCATCGACGTGACCATCGAGCCGGACCTCTCGAACGCCGCCCCCTTCCTCGCCGCAGCGCTCGTCAACGGTGGTCGCATCACGGTGCCGAACTGGCCGAGCTCCACCACGCAGGTGGGAGATTCGCTCCGCACATTGCTCCCCGAGTTCGGCGCTGCGGCGCACCTCGATGACGCGGGAGATCTCACCATCACTGCGACCGGGGCGATCTCGGGCGTCTCGCTGCACGTGCCAGAGGCCGGCGAGCTCGCGCCGACCCTCGTCGGGCTCGCCGCGCTCGCCGCTCACGGCACCGACGGCACCGACGGTGCCGCGAGCACCATCACGGGCATCGGGCACATCCGCCATCACGAGACCGATCGCATCGCGGCGCTCGTCGCCGAGATCAATGCGCTCGGCGGTGACGCGGTCGAGCTCGATGACGGCATCGAGGTACGACCCGCCCCGTTGCACGGCGGCGTGTGGCACAGTTACGCCGACCATCGCATGGCGACGACCGGAGCGCTCATCGGATTGCGCGTCCCAGGAGTCGAGATCGAAGACATCGCGTCCACATCGAAGACGCTGCCCCGATTCACCGAGCTCTGGGCGCGCGCCGTCGCACCCCGCGAGGCGCTCGCCGAATCCTCGCGCGACGGCGTGGACGTCGCGTTCGAGCTCGGCGCCTCGGGCGGCGACGCCGCGGCGCACGACACGTCACTCGGCCAGGCCGCTCGCGGCTTCATCGCGGGGCTGTGAACGCGTGAGCTGGCTCACCCCCGACGAGGACGCCGACGACCCGTACGCCGAGTATGCCGACCTCCAGGTGCGTCAGCGCCCCAATCCGAAGGCGAACCGGCCGCGCACGAAGCGGCGCCCGGAGCACGCGGACGCGGTGACGGGCATGATCACGGCCGTCGACCGGGGGCGCTACACCGCGCTCGTGGAGACCGGCGCCGATCCGCAGGATCCGCGCGAGCGAACGGTTCTCGCCTCGCGCGCCCGGGAACTGCGCCGCACACCGATCGTCATTGGAGACCGCGTGCACCTCGTCGGCGACACGAGCGGCGATACGGGCACGCTGTCGCGCATCGTCGCCGTGGAGGACCGCCGCACGCTGCTGCGACGCAGCGCAGACGACAGCGACCGGATCGAACGGGTGATGGTCGCGAACGCCGACCAGATGCTCATCGTCGTCGCCGCAGCGAACCCCGAGCCGAGGGTGCGCCTCGTCGATCGCTACCTGGTGGCCGCATACGACGCCGGCATCTCGCCGCTCATCTGCATCACCAAGGTCGATCTCGCAGACCCGGAGCCGTTCCTCTCGCACTTCGCGGCACTCGAAGTGCCGGTGTTCCGCTCAGAACCGGATGCCTGGCCGCTCGCGGAGATCCGGGAATCCCTCGCCGGTCGCACGACGGTCTTCGTCGGGCACTCCGGCGTCGGCAAATCGACCCTCATCAACGCGCTCGTACCCGAGGCCGAGCGCGCCATCGGGCACGTCAACGAGGTCACCGGCCGCGGTCGCCACACGTCCTCATCCTCGGTCGCGCTGCGCGCTGCGACCCCCGGTGCCGCGAACGGCGCCGCCGGGTGGGTGATCGACACCCCGGGAGTGCGCTCCTTCGGTCTCGGCCACGTCACGACCGAAGGGATGCTGCGCGGGTTCACGGACCTGGCGGAGATCATCGAGGGCTGCCCGAGAGGGTGCACGCACCAAGACGATGCGCCCGACTGCGAACTGGACGCCGCGATTGCGGACGGCCGCCTCGACGCCGCCGGAGCGGCACGCGTCGAATCGCTCCGCCGACTGCTCAAGTAGCCGGCGTGCGCTGCTGCGCACCCTCCGGGCATGCCGAGGGAGCGCAGCGATAGGCTGGCCGTATGACTGATCGCGTAGTGCTCGAGCCCGGCCAAGAGGCCCCCGACTTCACCCTCCTCGACCAGGATGGCAACACCCGTGCGCTGGCGCAGTACCAGGGCAAGCGGGTCATCCTCTTCTTCTACCCAGAGGCCATGACCCCCGGGTGCACCACTGAGGCCTGCGACTTCCGCGACTCGACGCTGCCGCTCGAGGCCGCCGGCTATCACGTGCTCGGCGTGTCGCGCGACTCGGTGGAGAAACTGCGCCGGTTCGCCGACCGCGACGCACTCGAATACCCGCTCCTCAGCGACCCGGACGCCGCAGTGCACCGCGCATACGGCGCGTTCGGCGAGAAGAACAACTACGGGCGCATCGTCGAGGGCGTCATCCGGTCCACCTTCGTGATCGATGAGCAGGGCAGGATCGCCCACGCGCTCACCAACGTGAAGGCCACCGGGCACGTCGCGCGTCTGCGCAAGCTGCTCGACGTCTGACCCGCACGCGGCTCCTGTTACGCCCCGGAGGCGCCCTCGTCGATGACGGGGCGCTCGTCAGGGCGCGCGAGCACCGCCGCGATGAACCCCAGGAGAGCGCACGCGACGAGGGCGAAGCCGAACTGCCAGGTGCCGATGCCGAGCTGCAAGCAGCCGGTGCCCCCTGCGAAGAGCAGGACGTGGATGGTGAGGGCCGACCCGCGCACCCAGCTCGGACGCCCGCGCAGGGCCGCTACAGCCGTGATCGCCACCCAGGCCAGGGCGAGGACTGCCATGGCGACGATGCTGACGTTCTGCGCCACGGGTCCGACCGAGCCGAATGCCGCTGCGACGGAGAAGATCAGCACCCCGACGAGCAGCGCGCTCTCGAGCACCAGGAGCACGCGGAGCACCGCCCACCCCGCACGTGAACGAGGGTGATCGGGAGATGTCGGGGGCATTGCGGCTCGCTTTCCAGTCAATTGCGGGTTACCTATTGATTTGCATCTATTTCCGTGGAACTATATAACCCGTCGAGTTTCGCGCACGCCGACGTGAGCATTCTCAGCCACGTATTAGGTAGTTACGGCGCGAATTCTAGGCTATCCGGTCTCCGGATTGTTCGCGCGCGTGCGTTACAGAGGAGGACACATGGATTGGCGTGAACAGGCAGCTTGCCTCACCGTAGACCCGGAGCTTTTCTTCCCGGTCGGCAACACGGGGCCTGCGGTCGAGCAGATCGAACGGGCGAAGTCGGTGTGCGCTCGGTGCACCGTGACGGAGATGTGCCTGCAGTACGCGATGGACACCGGTCAGGATTCGGGCGTGTGGGGCGGCCTCAGCGAGGACGAGCGCCGCGCGCTCAAGCGCCGTGCGGCTCGCGCGCGTCGCGCTTCCTGAGCAGCTCACAGAGCCGAACGGCCCGTCCCCTCCTCGGAGGAGACGGGCCGTTTCTGTGTGTCGTGTCGTGGCCGCCGCTCGGGCAGCTCGACTCCCCCGGCCACCCGGCAGCTCACTCTCGTTCGCGCACGCGATCCGGCGTGACGCGGTGCACGCGGCGTGCACGCACCCGCTCCACACCGGATCCCCCGCAGGAGCATGGCGCCCCACGCACGAAGGGCCCATCCGTTCGGATGGGCCCTTCGGAGCTCAGCGGTGCGCGAACTCAGTCGGTGCCGGTGTCGAACGCCGCCGACAGGCCGAGCTCGTCCGCGTCCTCATCGATGCCGCCGACGGCGTTCGCGATCTCAGCCGCGCCGCCCTGCTCGAGCTGACCGACGAGCTCCGCGATGGAGCCTCCGACGAGCCCGAGCTGCGCGTACTGCTCGAGGCGCTGACGCGAGTCGGCGATGTCGAGGTTGCGCATCGTGAGCTGCCCGATGCGGTCGACCGGGCCGAACGCGGCACCGACCGTGCGCTCCATCGACAGCTTCTCGGGGTGGTAGCTCAGGTTGTCGCCCTCGGTGTTGAGGATCGTGTAGTCGTCGCCGCGGCGCAGCCGCAGCGTGACCTCGCCCGTGATCGCAGAACCGACCCACCGCTGCAGTGCCTCGCGGAGCATGAGCGACTCGGGGTCGAGCCAGCGGCCCTCGTACATCAGACGTCCGAGCTTGCGACCGTCCGTGTGGTAACTGGCGAGCGTGTTCTCGTTGTGGATCGCGTTGACGAGCCGCTCGTACGTGATGTGCAGCAACGCCATACCGGGCGCCTCGTAGATGCCGCGCGACTTGGCCTCGATGATACGGTTCTCGATCTGGTCGGAGACGCCGAGACCGTGGCGACCGCCGATCGCGTTCGCCTCCAGCACGAGGGCCACCGGATCGTCGTACACGACGCCGTTGATCGCGACCGGGCGACCGGCCTCGAAGCGCACGGAGACCTCTTCGGTCGCCACCTCGACGTCGTCGCGCCAGGCGGCGACGCCCATGATCGGCTCGACGATGTCGAGGCCGGCGTCGAGGAACTCGAGCTTCTTCGCCTCGTGGGTCGCGCCCCAGATGTTGGCATCGGTCGAGTACGCCTTCTCGGTCGCATCGCGGTAGGGGTACCCGTTGGCGACGAGCCACTCGCTCATCTCGTGGCGCCCGCCGAGCTCTTCGACGAACTGGTGATCGAGCCACGGCTTGTAGATGCGCAGCGCCGGGTTCGCCATGAGCCCGTAGCGGTAGAACCGCTCGATGTCGTTGCCCTTGTACGTCGATCCATCGCCCCAGATGTCGACGCCGTCTTCCTTCATGGCTCGAACGAGCAGGGTGCCGGTGACGGCGCGACCGAGCGGTGTCGTATTGAAGTAGGTCTTTCCGCCCGAGCGCACGTTGAACGCGCCCGTCTGCAGTGCGACGAATCCTTCTTCGACGAGCGGGCGCTTCGCATCGACGTGACGGGCGATCTCTGCGCCGTACTCTTTCGCTCGATCAGCGACGCCATCGATATCGGGTTCGTCGTACTGACCGATATCTGCGGTGTACGTGCAGGGCACTGCGCCCTTTTCACGCATCCAGGCGACTGCGCAGGAGGTGTCGAGACCTCCGGAGAAGGCGATGCCGACGCGCTCGCCCACGGGGAGGGAAGATAGAACCTTGGACATGCCCTCTATCCTAGGGCTCCTCCGAGCCTCCGAATTCCGCGGGTGAGCGCGCGGCGCGCCGGTCGACGCATCACGGGCGCCGTTGCAGCCGCGGGCGGCGACCGCGACCGCGCTCGGCTACGGGATCAGGCCGAGCTCCTGCACCGCGTCGCGTTCGGCGGCGAGCTCCGCGACCGATGCGTCGATCCGCTCCCGCGAGAACGCATCGATATCGAGCCCCTCGACCACGCTCCAGTTTCCGCCTGCGGAGGTCACCGGGAATGACGAGATCAGGCCCGCGGGTACTCCGTATTCACCGCGCGACACGACTGCGGCGCTGGTCCAGTGCCCCGCCGAGCGCTCCCCGGTGCCGAGAAGCCAGTCGCGGGTGTGCTCGATGGCCGCATTGGCGGCCGAGGCGACCGAGGATCCCCCGCGCACCTCGATGATCTCGGCGCCGCGCTGCGCGACGCGCTCGATGTAGGGCCCGCGCGCCCAGGAGGCGTCGACGATGTCGAGGGCCGGCCGCCCCCGAACCGTCGCGTGGCTGAGGTCGGGATACTGGGTCGCCGAGTGGTTGCCCCAGATGGTGACCCCCGAGATGTCGGCGACCGGGGTGCCTGCCTCGGCGGCGAGCAGCCCAACGGCGCGGTTGTGGTCGAGTCGGGTGAGCGCGGTGAAACGCTCCGACGGCACATCGGGCGCGTGCTGCTGGGCGATCAGCGCATTGGTGTTCGCCGGGTTGCCAACGACGACGACGCGCACGTCGTCGGCAGCGCGGTCGTTGATCGCCCGACCCTGCGGCCCGAAGATCGCTCCGTTCGCCGCGAGCAGATCTCCGCGCTCCATCCCGGCGGAGCGCGGGCGCGACCCGACGAGCAGTGCGACGTTCGCGCCATCGAACGCGACATTCGCATCGTCGGTGATCTCGACGCTCGCGAGCGTCGGGAACGCGCAGTCGGCGAGCTCGAGCGCAGCGCCTTCTGCAGCGCGCATGCCCTGGGGAATCTCGAGCAGTCGAAGCGCGACGGGCTGATCCGGGCCGAGGAGGTCGCCGGCCGCGATCCGGAACAGGGCTGCGTAACCGATCTGTCCGCCGGCGCCGGTCAGCGTGATGGTGATGGGTGCGTGGGTCACGTCGTGCTCCTATCGTCCGTCGAACGTGCGCGGATCCGGTCCGAAGTTCGTTCCGGCCTCGTAGGCGTCGATGGCCGCCATCTGCGACGGATCGAGCTCGAAATCGAACAGGTCGGCGTTCTCGATGAGGCGCTCCCGGCGCACGGTCTTCGGGAAGATGATGCGCCCCTGCTGCACATGCCAGCGGAGCACCACCTGCGCCGGGCTCTTGCCGTGGGCTCGTGCGATCTCGAG
This sequence comes from Leucobacter sp. USHLN154, assembly GCF_037145595.1. NCBI lineage: Bacteria > Bacillati > Actinomycetota > Actinomycetes > Micrococcales > Microbacteriaceae > Leucobacter > Leucobacter sp. USHLN154. Next base: position 630,576 of record NZ_JBBCXF010000001.1, on the reverse strand, counting down.
CAGTTCGGGCCGCTCGAAGAGGTCCGACTTGCCCTGCGCGAGCGGCGCCCACGCCTCGATCGCGATGCCGTGCTCCCTGCAGAACTCGACGAGTTCGCGACGCTGATGCAGGGGGTGCAGTTCGATCTGGTTGACCGCCGGCACCACGCCGGTCTCATCGATGAGCTGCTGCAGATCGGAGATCTCGAAGTTCGAGACGCCGATCGCCGAAGCCCGGCCCGACTCCGCGATCTCGATGAGCGCCCTCCACGCGCCCAGCGCCTCTCCGAACATCGGCTGGGGCCAGTGGATGAGGTAGAGGTCGACCCGATCGAGCGCGAGGCGGTCGAGGCTCTCGGCGAAGGCGTCCGCCGCGCGTGTCTGGTCGGTGTTCCAGAGCTTGGTGGTGACGAAGACCTCGTCGCGCGGGAGGCCGCTGCGCGCGACCGCCCGGCCGACCTCCGCCTCGTTGCCGTAGAGGCTGGCGGTGTCGATGTGCCGGTATCCGACCTCGAGCGCCGTGGTGACGACGTCCTCGGCCTCGCCGGGTTTCACGAGGTAGACGCCGGAGCCGAGCTGCGGGATCGACGTGCCGTTGTTGAGGGGGACATTCGGGATCGGGAGTGCAGACATCGTGCCCTTTCAAGTGGTCTCGCGGAACAGCCGCCGACCCAGCGATCGGCGCGGTCGGCGTCAGTCTACGCTCGGGCGACTGGGCGCGGGATAATAGGAGCATCATGACGTCGCCCCCGCTCCAGATCACGTTCCCAGAGGAGCTTCCCGTCTCGCAGATGCGCGAGGAGATTTCGGAGGCGATCCGTACGCACCAGGTCGTCATCGTCGCGGGCGAGACCGGCTCCGGCAAGACGACCCAGCTGCCGAAGATCGCGCTCGCGCTCGGGCGCGAACGGATCGCCCATACGCAGCCGCGGCGCATCGCGGCTCGCACCATCGCCGAGCGCGTCGCCGAGGAGCTGGGATCTGAGCTCGGCGGTCTCGTCGGCTACCAGGTGCGGTTCACCGATCAGGTGTCGGCCGAGACGCGCGTCCGCCTCATGACCGACGGCATTCTGCTCAACGCGATCCACCGCGACCGCGAGCTCTCCGCCTACGACACGATCATCATCGATGAGGCGCACGAGCGCAGTCTGAACATCGACTTCCTGCTCGGGTACCTGCAGACGCTGCTCCCCCGCCGCCCCGACCTGAAGGTCATCATCACGTCGGCGACCATCGACCCCGAATCCTTCGCGAAGCACTTCGCAGACGCGAAGACGGGCGAGCCCGCTCCGGTCATCGAGGTGTCGGGCCGCACCTACCCCGTCGAGGTGCGGTACCGCCCGCTGGTCGAGCAGATCGAGAAGCCCGATGCGAAGACCGGCGCTCCGAAGGTCACGACGATCGAGCGCGACCTGTTCGAGGGCATCGGCGACGCCGTCGACGAGCTCGCAAAGGAGGCGCCGGGCGACGTGCTCGTGTTCCTCTCCGGCGAGGCCGAGATCCGAGACGCCACCGATGCGCTGCAGGGGCGCCTGCGGAGCTCGGCTCGGAGCGCCCGCACCGAGATCCTGCCGCTGTACGGGCGGTTGAGCAGCGCCGAGCAGCATCGCGTGTTCGAGCGGCGCACGGGCGGCGCTCGTCGCATCGTGCTGGCCACGAACGTTGCCGAGACGTCGCTGACGGTGCCCGGTATCCGCTATGTCATCGACGCCGGCACGGCGCGCATCTCCCGGTACAGCGCCCGCAGCAAGGTGCAGCGTCTCCCCATCGAAGCCGTCTCGCAGGCGAGCGCGAACCAGCGGTCCGGCCGTTCCGGTCGCACCAGCCCGGGCATCGCGATCCGGCTCTACTCGGAGGAGGACTTCGCCTCGCGCCCCGAGTTCACGGAACCGGAGATCCGGCGCACAGGGCTCGCGTCGGTGATCCTCCAGATGCTCGCGCTCGGCCTCGGCGACATCGCCCGCTTCCCGTTCCTCACTCCGCCCGACCAGCGCGGCATCGCCGACGGTCTCGGCCTGCTCGCCGAGCTCGGCGCCGTGGAGGCCGCTCCCGCGAAGGGGCGGAACCGGGGCCGGGTCGGGCCGCGCGGCGGCGAGCGCGGCGCGACCCATCGGATCACGAGGATCGGCCGCGAGCTCTCCCGCCTCCCCATCGAGCCCCGGTTCGCCCGTATGGTCGTCGAAGCCAGGGCGCACGACGTGGTGCCTGAGGTGCTCGCGATCGTCGCCGGTCTCACGGTGCAGGATGTGCGGGAGCGCCCCCAGGCCGAGCGCGGTCGCGCCGATGAGCTGCACGGCCGGTTCTCCGACCCGCAGGGCGACCTCGCGACGCTCCTGAATCTCTGGAACTACCTGCAGGAGCAGCAGCGCGAGCTGTCGTCGAGCGCCTTCCGCAGACTCTGCAAGGCCGAGTATCTCAATTTTCTGCGAGTGCGCGAGTGGATGGACCTGTATCGGCAGCTCGCGAGGATCGCGAAAGCCCCGCGCGATGGCGCCGACCGGGGTGCGACCGGCGGTTCGGGTGAGGCGATCCATCGATCGGTGCTCGCCGGGCTCCTGTCGCAGCTCGGCGTCCGAGACGACCGGCAGGATCGCGCCGCGCCGGCGCGCGGCCGCTCTGCAGCGGGCGCGACGAGGCGCAAGCCGGCGCAGGAGTACCTCGGTTCGCGCGGCGCGCGCTTCGTGCTCTACCCGGGTTCCGTGCTCGCGAAGAAGCCGCCTGAGGTGGTCATGAGCGTCGAGCTCGTCGAGACCTCGCGCCTGTTCGCCCGCTCCAACGCGGTGGTGGATCCCGCGTGGGCCGAGGAACTCGCGGGTCCGCTCGCGAAGCGGCAGATCTCGGAGCCGCGATGGGAGAAGAACCAGGGGGCGGCAGTCGCCTACGAGCGGGTGACGCTCTACGGCGTTCCGATCGTCGACCGCCGGCGCGTGCAGCTCGCCCGGTACGACCAGGAGCACGCGCGCGAGCTCTTCATCAGGCACGCGCTCGTCGACGGGGAGTGGGATTCGCCGCAGGCGTTCGATCGCGCGAACCGCCAGCTGCGGCGCGAGCTCGAACAGCTCGAGGAGCGCACGCGACGCCGCGACATCGTGGGCGACGACGAGGCCATCTTCGAGTTCTACGATGCGCGCATCCCAGCTGACGTCGTTTCGACGCGCAGCTTCGAGGGGTGGTGGAAGCAGAAGCGCGCGACCGACCCGCAGTTCTTGCATCTCCGGCGCGAAGACCTCGTGGAGGACGACGCCGACTCGGTCGACGAGCAGGAGTTTCCGAGGCAGTGGTCGCACGGCGATCAGACGCTCCGCCTGAAGTATCGCTTCGATCCGACCGCTGAAGACGACGGCGTCACGGTGAACGTGCCGCTACCCCTGCTCCCCCGCCTCGACGGATCGGACTTCGAGAAGCTCGTGCCCGGGTTGCGGCACGAGCTGGTCACGGCCCTCATCAAGACGCTGCCGAAGGCCATCCGCAAGCACGTCGTCCCGGCCGCGGATTGGGCCCGGACGCTGCTCGCGACGGTGGGCCCGCAGCTCGACGCCCCGGTGGCGCCTGGCTCGACGCCGCCGGCGCTGACGCAGCTGCTCGCCACCGAGATCCGCCGCCGCACGAGCGTGCCCGTAGCGCCCGCGGACTTCGACCCCGACCGGCTTCCGGCGCATCTCACACCCACGTTCCGGGTCGTCGACGGACGCGGCCGCACCGTGGGAACCGGCAAGAACCTCGCAGAGCTCCAGACGGCGCACCGCGAGCGCGCGACCGAGGGCGTCGCGAAGGTCGCCGCTGCCGCACTGCCGAAGAGCGATCTCGAACGCACCGGTGCGACCTCCTGGACCTTCGGAGATCTGCCCCAGCACGTCGATTCGACGTACGCCAAGGGACGCGGATCCGCTGGCGCCGGCGTGGTGCGCGCGTACCCGGCGATCCTCGACCGTCGCACCGCTGTCGATCTGGTGCTCGTCGCCGATCAGGGCGAGCAGGAGCGCATCTCCCGGCGCGGCATCCGCCGCCTCCTCGTGCTGAGCTCTCCTTCGCCGGCTTCGTACGTGCGCGACCACCTCTCGAACCAGGAGAAGCTGCTGCTCGGCGCTGGACCCTACCGCACGCTCGACCAGGCGATCGCCGACGTGTCGCTCGCGGTCGCCGACCGTGTGATCCGCCGACACGCGGCGGACGGGCTCATCTGGAGAGAAGCCGAGTTCGAGGCCCTGGCCGACGACTACGCCCGGTCGCTCATCGACGAGATCTACGGTGCGATCTCGCTCACCGCGCGCGTGCTCGACGGCGCCCGCCTGGCCCGCAAGGCGATCGACTCGGCGAAGTCGATGCAGGTGCTCGGCCAGGTGGCCGATGCCGCCCGGCAGGTCGACGGCCTGGTGTTCGAAGGCTTCGTCTCGCGAACCGGTCTCGCACAGCTGGAACGCGTGCCGGTGTACCTCGAAGCGGTGCAGATGCGCATGCGCGCCCTCACCGAGCAGCCGGGCCGGGATCGCGCCTGGCAGAACGAGATCGACCGAGCGGCCGCTCTCTACACCGAGGCCGGCGGGGTCGTCCCGCTGCCGGTCGACGCACCGAAGCGGCACGTGCGCGCCCGGTGGCTGATCGAGGAGCTGCGCGTCAGCCTGTTCGCGCAGCAGCTGCGCACCGCGGAGCCCGTCTCGCTGCAGCGCATTCAGAAGGCGCTGCGCGACGAGTGACGCTCGGGCCGACGGTCAGGGCAGATCCCGCATCCGGTCGAGCGAGTAGGGGGCCTCGGCGTAGGGCCCGCCCTGGGGTGCGAGCGGGTCGAACGGGAGCGGGTCTCCCGACGCCGTTGCGTTGTCTTTCGGCGCGAACCCGATCGCCTCCCCCGCCGCCAGATCCCACCAGCGCGCCTCATTTGCCGAAACCGCATAGAACACGACCCCGGGTTCGGTCGTCGTCATCGCCGCGATGAAGGCCAGCACCGCGTCGGCTGGGCTCAGCCAGGTGCGCTGCTCGCGGGCCGACGTCGGCTGATCCTCGTAACTTCCGATGCGCACGGAGGCCGTGCACAAGCCGAACTTGTCGGCGTAGAGCCGGCACAGGGCCTCGCCGGCGACTTTGGACACCCCGTAGAAGCCGTCGGGGCGCGGCGGCATGTCGGGCGACACCATCGTATTCGCCGGGTACATCCCGGTCAGCCGATTGCTGCTCGCGAAGACGACCCGTGGAGTGCCTGCCCGTCGCGCAGCCTCGAGCACGTGGTACGTCCCGACGATGTTGACCTCGGCGAGGTCGTGGAAGTCCGCCTCGTCCGCGATACCGCCGAGATGGATCACGCCGTGGGCGCCTCGCAGCACCTCCGTCAGCGCGGTCAGGTCTGCGAGATCAGCCACCGCGAAGCGGTCGCGATCACCGACGACCTCGGCCCGACGCGCATCGGTCGAGGTCAGTGCGACCCCCCGATCGTGCAGCGCTCGCCGCAGCGTCGACCCGATGGTGCCCGCTGCTCCCGTGACCACCCAGTGACTGTTCTCGATCGCGCCCATGCTCGGATCCTAGCGGGGAGCGGCGCCCGCTCTCGCGCGCCTTCAGGAGCAGCCAGGGCCGCGTCAACCCCGCGACGCGGCGGCGGCCAGCTCGTAAACTGGCGCTGGCCGACCTCCCGTGCGCTCCGCGCCGTCGGATGCGGCCTGCGTCATCCCGACCACCGATCGAGCATTGGAGAGTGCCCCGTGAACGAGACCCCAGCCTCAGACCAGGAGATCGCCGACGCGATCCGCCAGTTCCACGAAGCACGCGCCGAGTCCGGTGACCTGGCGGCACGGGCGCTCTCATCGGTCTCGGCCGACGAAGGCATCGTGAAGGTGGTCTACGACGCGTCGCTCTCGCATCCCGACACCCGCGCCTGGCTCTCCGAGCACTCGATCGAGAACCTCGCCGAGTACGCCTGCACCCCGCTCGCCCAAGCGACGCCGGAGTCGACGCGCATGCGCATGTCGACGGTCCGCGTCGAGACTGAACTCGCGGATGGAACGCCGCTCGGCGCTCTCGAGAACGCCGGCATCCGGGCGCTGAACGGTCTCGAGAAGTAGTTCGGGATCGCGCGGGCCGGGCCTCGGTCCGCGCACGCGCGCTACTTCTCCACGGCCTCCGTGAGCACGCGCCGCGCTTCGTGCAGCAGCTCGGGTTCGGTGATCAGGTCGTATCGCGTCGCGACCATCTGCATCACCGACGAGAAGTCGCGGCGGTTGCGGTTCATCGCGTACGACAGCACGCCGAAGAGCATTCCGAAGCCCGCGCCGATGGCGATGGCCGCGGCGAAGACGCCGAGGATCGCGCCGTTATCCGGCTGGAAGATGAAGAGGAGCAGGCCGAGGAAGAGCCCGAGGTAGGCGCCGGAGAGCGCGCCCATGAGCGCGACACGGCCGTAGGTGAGTCGGCCGGTGACCCGCTCGACGCTGCGCACGTCGTTGCCCACGATGCTGATCTGCCGCACGGGGAAGCTCGCGCGAGCGAGCACGTCGACGGCGTGCTTCGCGTCCTCGTACCGGTCGTACGTCGAGACGATCTCGCCCTTCGGAATCTCGGGGACCAGCGGGAGACGCGACGACCGCATGGGTCCATCAGGAGTGCTCATAGTGCGATTCTCCCATTTTCGGCGACGAACGCGACGGAGGAGTCGGGGAATCTCACCCGGATTCAGCTCCGAGCGTACGAAACGAGGGCCTGCGGGTAGCCAGCGACGGGGAGCGCACGCGTTTCGAGCGAATCGAGTGATACCAGGGTGATGCCGTCCCACCCCTCGTTCCGCGTGTTCCCGCCCGCGACAGCCGCGAACTCGGCGCCCTCGGCGTCTCTCCACACCGCGACCGTCTCATGGGGGACGTCGAGCGGCACGACGCGCTCCTCCCCCGCACCCGCGCCGGTCACGCGGAGCAGCGACAGATTGGGGCCGCTCTGCGCGTTGCCGAACGCGCCGGTGCCGACCGTCATGAGCACGTCGCCAGCGAGCGCCGTGCCGTGGGCGTGGGAGTCCGCCGTGCTCGTGAGCGCGGCGGTCTCCCCGGTGCGAGGGTCGAGCTTGACGACGACCCGCCCCTGGTACGGGAGCAGGATCGCGCCTGCGGCATCGACCGCGCCGTAGTGCGGCTTCTCCCACGAGGCGAGCCCGCCCTCGGTGCCGAACGGCGCGACGGTGTGACTCGTCGGCACGAGTGCGGCCGCATCGACGACGGTCACAGTGAACCCATCGTGATCGATCGTCGCCGCCCACGTGCCGTCCGGCGCGACGACGACGTCGAAGGGGCGGAGCCCGACGGGAACCGAACCGACGAACTCGCCGACGCGCGTGTCGAAGACCTCGAGGGCGTACGCGCCATCACCAGGGGTCACTGCGACATAGACCCGATTGCCGTCGGGCGAGACCGCGAGACCGAGGCCGCCCGGCCGGTACTCGCCGAACTCGACGCGATTCGCCGGGTGCAGGAAGGGCACCAGGGCGGTGCGGGAGGCCGCACCGAGATCGATCACCGCCAGACCTTCGGCGGTCGCCGCGTACCCGGTGCGTCCGTCACCCGCGACGCCGACGCCCCAGGGCGCGGCTCCCACGGTGACGAGCTGCACCGCCTCCGCATCCGAGACGGAGGGGTCGATGATGGCGACGGCGTCGGACTGCGCGAGGGAGGCGAGCAGCAGCATCGGGGCCTCCTGCGGCGCAGACGGGGCGTCACTCTCCGGGGCGGGGGCGGGGTCGGGCGCACGGTCGCCTGGCGAGGTGTCTGCTCGCGGTTCCGGGGCGCACCCGACGAGCAGCGCCCCGGCCGCCGCGAGCGCGCCCCAGGCGGTGAGGCGCACCGCGTCTCTGCGCGACACGCGATGCTCGGTGTCCCTCCGAGTTGGGGCATCGGCTGGCTCCCACGGCGCTGACGGGCCGGAGAGCGAAGACGCTGGGTGCATGCCCTCAGTATCGCCGCACGTCGCTGAGCGGTACCGTAGTGGGGTGAGTACTTCGAGGATCTTCGTCGGTCGGCTCGCCGGTCGCGGCGTGTTCGATCCGGTCGGCGACCGTATCGGCAAAGTGCGCGACGTACTGATCGTCTTCCGGGCGACCAGCGCCCCGCGCGTCGTCGGCCTCATCGTCGAGATTCCCGGGAAGCGCCGCGTGTTCGTGCCGATCGGCCGCGTCACGTCGATCGGTTCCGGTCAGGTCATCACCACCGGGCTCATCAACGTGCGCCGATTCGAGCAGCGCGGGGGCGAGACCCGCATGATCGCGGAACTCATCGGGCGCGATGTGCAGTTGGCTCAGACGAACGCGGGTCCCACGACGACCGCGCGGATCGAAGACGCCGCGATCGAGCGGAGCCGCACGGGCGAGTGGCTCGTCACGGAAGTGTTCGTGCGCCTGCCGAAGCCCGCGGCCCCGTTCAGCCGAGGCGACGCCCGCATCGTGCGCTGGGGCGAGCTGCGACTTCCGAGTTCTGCCGAGGGCACGCGCACCGCCGAGCTGCTCATCCAGACACTGGTCGATCTGAAACCGGCCGACCTCGCGGAGGCGCTGCTCGAACTGCCTCAGCCGCGCATGATCGAGGTGATCGAGGAGCTGCCCGACGAGCGCGTCGCCGACGCGCTCGAAGAGATGAGCGAACAGGATCAGCTCGCCCTGCTCGCGCAACTGCCCTCGGGCCGCACCGCCGATGTTCTCGACCGCATGGAGGCGGACGACGCCGCCGACCTCATCTCAGCGCTGCCGGCCGCGCAGGGCGCCGAGCTGCTCGACCTCATGGAGCCGGAGGAAGCCGAAGACGTGCGTCGGCTGCTCGAGTACGATGCGGACACGGCAGGCGGGCTGATGAGCCCTGCGCCGATCGTGCTGGCCGGGGAGTCGAGCGTTGCCGAGGGTCTCGCGATGATCCGCAGGGCGGAGATCTCTCCGGCGATGGCGTCTGCGGTGTACGTGACGCACCCGCCCTACGAGACGCCGACCGGCGAGTACATCGGCCTCGCGCACTTCCAGCGCATGCTGCGGTTCCCGCCGCACGAGCGCATGGCTTCGCTGCTGGACGCCGAGATCGAGCCAGTGACGGTGCACGCGAGCGCGGCCGAAGTATCCCGCCGCCTCGCCAGCTACAATCTCGTCGCGCTGCCCGTGGTCGACGATCAGAACCGGCTCGTCGGAGTCGTGACCGTCGATGACGTGCTCGATCATCTGCTGCCCGACGATTGGCGGCACGCCGATGACGACGCCCCGGTCAGCACCGGAGCCGCCGGATGAGCGCGTTCAAGCGGGGCGGCGGGCTCGACGCCCCGCGTGCTGCGAGCGCGCGGGTCTCGGCGCGCGGTGAGGGCCGCTCGGGCAACAGCGAGCGCTTCGGCCGGTGGACCGAGAGCATTGCGCGCGGCATGGGTACCCCGTGGTTCCTCTTCGCACTCACCATCGTCTGCGTCGCCTGGCTGCTGTGGAACACCTACGGGCCCGAGTCCTTCCGGTTCGACTCTGCGGCGCTCGGATTCACTGCGCTCACGCTGATTCTCTCCCTGCAGGCCTCGTACGCGGCGCCGCTGCTCCTGCTCGCGCAGAATCGCCAGGATGACCGCGACCGTGTGCAGATCGAGCAGGATCGCCAGCGCGCCGAGCGCAATCTCGCCGACACGGAGTTCCTCGCGCGCGAGGTCGTCGCTCTGCGTCTCGCGCTCAAAGATCTTCCCGACCGCGACTTCCTGCGTGCAGAACTCCGGTCATTGCTCGCCGAGCTCGCCGACGACGAGGCATCGAGCGACGAACCGCGAGATCGCGGCACGAGGAGTCGCGCTCGGCGCGACGCCTCGCCGGAGCGGTCTGCGAGCTCGCAGGATGACTGAACGGCCCGCCGCCGGAACGGCGCGGGCCGTCTGGGATGCGCTCGATCGCGTCAAGGACCCCGAGATCCTCCGCCCGATCACGGAGCTCGGCATGGTGCGCGACGTGACGGTCGATGCGGCCGGGGGCGCCGAGGTCTCGATCCTGCTCACCATCGCAGGGTGCCCGGCGGCTCGGCGCATCGAGGCGGATGTGCGAGCGGCGACGGAGGCGGCGCCGGGAGTCACGGCGGCGGAAGTCATCGTCGGCGTGATGTCGACGCGGGAGCGCCAGGCGTTCATCGAACGCGTACGGGGGGATCGCGGTGCCCGGCCGCAGCAGTTCGGCCCGGACTCGCTCACCCGCGTCATCGCCGTGACGAGCGGCAAGGGCGGCGTGGGCAAGTCGTCGTTGACGACGGGGCTCGCCGTCGCGCTCGCCCAGCACGGCTTGGCGGTCGGACTCGTCGATGCCGACGTGTTCGGGTTCTCCATTCCCGGGTTGCTCGGACTGAGCCGCGACGGGCGCACCGAGCAGCCAACGCGGGTCGGCGAGATGATCCTGCCACCCGTCGCGCACGGTGTGAAGGTGATCTCCATCGGCATGTTCCTCGGTGACGCCGATCCGAGAAGCACGGCCGTATCCTGGCGGGGGCCGATGCTGCACCGCACGATCGAGCAGTTCCTACGCGATGTGTGGTTCGGCGACCTCGACGTCCTGCTCCTCGATCTGCCGCCCGGTACGGGCGACATCGCGATCAGCATCGGCCAGCTGCTGCCGCAGGCCGAGGTGCTGGTCGTCACCACTCCCCAGGAAGCGGCGGCGGATGTCGCCGTTCGCAGTGCGCTCGTAGCCCGGCAGACCGGTCAGAAGGTCATCGGCGTCATCGAGAACATGGCAGGGTTCACCCAGCCGGACGGGAGCGTGCTCGACCTGTTCGGGGCGGGCGGTGGCCGGTTGGTCGCCGAACGACTGAGCGACCCGGAGCACGGCACCGTTCCGCTCCTCGGAAGCGTGCCGCTGAGCCCCGTCTTCCGCGAGGGCGGCGATGCGGGGGCGCCGACCGTTCTCACCGACCAGGCGGACCCGGCCGCGGCCGAGGTGATTCGTATCGCCGCGGAGCTCGCCCGCAGCGGGCGCGGCCTCGCCGGGCGCTCTCTCGGTATCAGCCCGCGATAGCCGGCGCCTCGATGGGCTCGGGCCCGCCGAAGAGGTACCCCTGGAACGCGTCCACGCCGAGGGCGTGCAGGAGGGCGAACTGCTCCTCCGTCTCAACGCCCTCGCCGACGACCTGCAGGCCGAATATCCGGGCGAGGCGCACGATCGTCTCCGCGATCGCGGCCGTGCGATCGTCTTCGACGATCGACGAGACGAACGACCGGTCGATCTTCAACTGCTGCACCGGGAGCCGACGCAGATAGTTGAGCGAGGAGTAGCCCGTGCCGAAGTCGTCGAGCGAGGCGTGCACGCCGTCGGCGCGGAGGTGCTCGAGCAGCGAGATCGTGCGCGCGAGGTCGCTGTGGAGCACACTCTCAGTGAGCTCGAACTTGAGGCGTCCGCGTGCGATGCCGTATCGCGAGATCATCTCGCGCACGCGATCCTCGAATCCGTCGGCGTGCAGCTGGCGCTCGCTGAGATTCACGGCGAGGGTCAGCTCGTCGGTTGCCTCCGAAGCGGCCCAGTGCGCGAGCACCTGGCATGCGCGTTCGAGCGCCCAGTCCCCGATCTGCGTGATCAGGCCCGTCTGCTCGGCGATCGGGATGAACTCATCGGGTGGGATCAATCCGCGGGAGCTGTGCTGCCACCGAATCAGGGCTTCCTTGCCGATCACGCGGCGCTTCCGATCGACGATCGACTGCGCGTAGAGGCGGAGTTCGCCGCGTTCCACGCCCGCTCGCAGTTCGGAGACGAGCACCATGCGGTCGTGCACCTCGTCGAGCATCCGCTGCTCGAATCGCTGCGCGCGCCGTTGCCCGCTCATCCGCTTCGCCCGCTTCCGCGCGATCTCGGAGCATTTCATCACTTCATTGGCATCGTCCGACGCAATGAACGCGTCGGTCCCGCGCTCTGCGTCGACGCGAGCCGGGTCGCCACGGGCGCCGGGCGATGTCCAGAGCACGTGCCCCACGCTGACCCCGGCGCCGATGACGATGCCGGAGAACGTCTCACTGGCTGCTGAGAGCGCTTCGAACATGCGCCCGATGGTGGTCTGCACGGCGTCTTCGGCGGCGCCGAGCTCGACGCCCAGATCCTGCCGCAGCACTCCGTAGGTATGGGAGCCGATTCGGCCGACGCGGGTGACGCCGTCGGCCAGGCCCTTCAGCCGCAGCCCTGCGTCGAGGAGCAGGCGGTCCCCCGCTTCGAACCCGAACGCATCATTCACCGATGGGAGTTGGTCGAGGCTCACGGTCACGAAGGCAGAGAACTCATCGCTCGGCGTCCGACTCGACGTGATGCGCTCGATCGCGCGGAGCATGGCCGCCCGGTTCTCGAGCCCGGTCACCGGATCCACGTAGGCGAGACGTCGCACGGCGGCTTCGGCGTCCCGCCGCCGCTTCGCCTCCGTGCGCAGAGCCACGTAGCTGACCGGCAGGTCGCCGTCTCGCATGAGGGGGATGATGGTCGTATTGAGCCAGTACTTGGACCCGTCGCGAGCGCGGTTGCAGATCTCGCCCTGCCAGATGCGGCCTTCGGAGATCGTGCTCCAGAGGTCGGCGAAGAAGGCGGCCGGATGGTGTCCGGAGTTCACGACCCGGTGCGTGCGTCCGATCAGCTCGTCGCGCCGAAACTGCGAGAGCTCGCAGAAGCGGTCGTTGACGTGCGTGATGCGACCCGTGGCATCCGTCACGGCGACGATCGACCGCTCGTTCAGTGCGATCAGGATCTTGTCGGTGTCGTGCTGCGGACGCGCGACCCGCTCATGCGTGCTGCGCTGTTCATTCGAGATCCCCCCGACGGCACCATTGCCGTCGATCTCGTTCGCGGTCACCCGATGTTCCCGTCCATCACGTCGCTTCTTCGTCGAAATGCAGCACTCCTGCGGCGCCGCTCCCCGAGTCCGGCCTGATTCCGCGTCGGGCTTCGGCGTCGGCCATGTTCGACCGCCGAGCCGCGTCCCTGGCCTCGCGCTCGTCTTCGAGCAGCGCATCCCTGATGATGCGGCGCGGGTCGTACTGGCGGGGATCGAGCTGACGCCAGTCGACGTCGTCGAACTCGGGACCCATCTCGTCGCGCAAGCGATCTTTCGCGCCGTCCGCCATGCGTTTCACGTTGCGCACCAGTTCGCCGAGCTTCTGCGCATAGATCGGGAGTCGCTGCGGGCCCAGCACGAACATGGCGATCACGAGGATCACCAGAATCTTGTCGATCGTCAGGCCCACAACCGCTATCGTAGCGGTCACCACTGATCGCCGAGCCGAATTCTGAGCGGCGTCTCGCGCCCGCTTTCCCGCTGACCCGCGTGTGCTGCGAGAGGGATCGCACGGCGGCCCTACGCTGGTGATTCAGGATCGCTCCGCCTCGCCGTCATGCCGGCACGCCGGGGCGGAGCATCACCGGAGGAAATCGTGAGCAAGCTCGAACGCAACTGGCAGTACGCCGAGCAGTACCCCGGCGAGACGGAGGCGCTCGTCCGCGCCCGCCGCCTGTCCCTCGAGCTGGGCATCGAACCGGTGAGCCGCTCCGTCGGCGCGCAGCTCTCAGGATCGACCGTGCTCGCCCGCGCGCAGGCCATCTGCGAGGTCGGCACGGGTGTCGGCGTCAGCGGACTCTCCCTGCTCCGGTACGCCTCGGAAGCGACGCTCACCTCGATCGAGATCGAACCCGAGCACCTGCGGGAGGCTCGCGGGGTGTTCTCCGATGCGGGGATCGCCGCTGCCCGTCTGCGCCTCATCGAGGGCGACGCTCGGCACGTGATGCCGCGTATGAATCTGGCGGCGTACGACCTCGTGCTCATCGACGCAGAACCGGCCCAGCTGCTGGAGCACTTCGAGAACGCACTCGGAATCGTGCGGCCCGGCGGATGCATCATCGTTCCAGGCGCGTTCGCGCACGGCCGAGTTCCGGATCCCGCTGCACGGGACGAGGACGTTCAGGCGATGCGGGATCTCCTCGCGCTCGTCGCCGAGTCCCCTGCGATCGCTCCGATCCTGTCTCCGGCGGGCGACGGCCTCCTCACCCTCGTGCGTCTCGACGGCGACGCCCCCGGCACGCCGAACCCCCCGCGGCGGTAGCCGCAGGGGGTTCGATCCGGTACCGCTGAACGGGAAGCGAGAACGGCGCCTTAGCCGTCGAGCACGCCGGCGAGCACATCGCGCAGCTGTGCGGCTTCCTGATCGTTCACAGACACCACCAGACGTCCGCCGCCCTCGAGCGGTACACGAACCACGATCAAGCGGCTTTCACGCACCGCTTCCATGGGTCCGTCCCCGGTCCTCGGTTTCATTGCAGCCATGACGCCTCCTTGCAGGTTTGATGCACGGATTCCATTTTATCGGTTTCCGCCCAGGCAGGGCTAATTTCCGCCCCGCGTCGCGATACAGTTCAGCGCGAAATGTCGTGCGTCAACCATTCGCGAAGCGCAGTGGCAGTCGATTCGATCTGCGCGACCGGCACCCGCTCATCGTCCGCGTGCGCGAGCAGCGGATCGCCCGGTCCGAAGTTCACCGCGGGGATGCCGAGCGCCGAGAATCTCGAGACATCGGTCCACCCGAATTTCGCGTTCGGCGCCTCGCCGACCGCGGCCACGAAGCGCTGTGCGAGCGGTGCGTCGAGACCCGGGCGCGCGCCGGGCGCGAGATCGACGATCTCGACACGATCGGCATCGGCGAAGAACTCGCGCACGTAGTCCGCGGCCTCTGCACCGCTCCGGCTCGGCGCGAAGCGGTAGTTCACCTCGAAGGAGCACTCGTCCGGGATCACATTCCCCGCGACCCCGCCATCGATGCGGACCGCGTTCAGCCCCTCGCGGTACTCGAGGCCGTCGACCACGATGCGTTCCGGCTCGAACGCGGAGAGACGTTCGAGCAACGCGCCGGCCCGGTGAATGGCGTTCACCCCCATCCAGCTGCGAGCGGAGTGCGCGCGCTTGCCGTGCACGCTCACTCGAGCTCGGAGCGTTCCGTTGCATCCCCCCTCGATGGTCCCGTTCGATGGTTCGCCCAGAATCGCGAAGTCGGCCTCGAAGAGCCCTGGATGATTGCGCATGGCGCGACCGAGACCGCTCAGATCAGAGGCGACCTCCTCGTGGTCGTACCAGATCCACGTCAGGTCGACCGACGGCTCGACGAGCTCGACCGCGAGCGCGAGTTGCACCGCGACACCGGCTTTCATGTCAACGGTGCCGCGCCCCCAGATCATCGGCTCCGCCGACGCGTCGTCGACCTCGTCCCGCACCGGCAGGTTGTCATTGATGGGGACGGTGTCGAGGTGGCCGGCGATCGCAACGCGACGCTCGCGGCCGAGCTCGGTTCGGGCGACCAGCGTATCGCCGTCGCGCGTCACGGCGAGATGGGGGGCGTGCGACCTGAGTGCCGCTTCGACGGCGTCGGCGATCTCGCGCTCGTCGCCCGAGACCGACGGAATGTTGCAGAGCTGCCGCGTGAGCTCCACGGGACCGAGCGTCGGATCGAGTACGGGGTCGGGGGCGATGGGGGGCGTCGAGTTCGAATCACTGCTCACCCGAACCAGCCTATTGCCTCTCCGGGCGTCCGTGCCCGCGCACCCGATCGCGACGATACGATGGAACCCATGACTGCTTCTCGTTCCGCCTGGGCCGCCGGCATCGCCACGATCGCCGCCGACGGCACCGTTCTCGACGCCTGGTTCCCGTCACCCGCGCTCGGCGCGCGCCCCGACGATCGCGAACCGTGGATCGCCCCCGCCGAGCTCGCCGGGCTCACGGGAACCGACGAGTTGCGCGGCGTCGAACTGCGTTTCGTGGACGTGGAGATCGATCTCGACGCCGCTCCTGCATCGACGGAGGACGCCTACCTCAGGCTCCACGTGCTCTCGCACTGCCTCGTGCGCCCCAATGCACTCAACCTCGACGGCATCTTCGGGCGGCTCCCCAATATCGCCTGGACCACCGCCGGACCGATGCTTCCCGAGCACTACGCCGCCCGGCTGCCGCAGCTCAAGCGCGCCGGCATCACCGCGGTGGGAGTCGATAAGTTCCCGAGGCTCACCGACTACGTCGTGCCGAAGGGCGTGCGCATCGCCGATGCCTCCCGAGTACGCCTCGGCGCCCACCTCGCGCCGGGAACGACGGTGATGCACGAGGGGTTCGTCAACTTCAACGCCGGCACGCTCGGGGCATCCATGGTCGAGGGCCGCATCTCGCAGGGCGTCGTCGTCGGCGACGGCTCGGATATCGGCGGCGGTGCATCCATCATGGGCACGCTCTCGGGCGGCGGCACTGAGCGCATCTCCGTGGGAGAGCGCGCCCTCCTGGGCGCGAACTCCGGTATCGGCATCTCCGTCGGCGACGACAGCGTCGTCGAAGCGGGCCTCTACGTCACGGCTGGCACGAAGGTCGTGCTGCCCCACGGCACAGCCGAGTCGCCCGGCACCGCAGTCGAGGTGAAGGCGATCGAGCTCTCCGGGATCCCGAAGCTGCTCTTCCGTCGCAATTCGCGTACGGGCGCCGTGGAGGCGCTGCCCCGAGCAGGCGCTGGCATCGAGCTCAACCAGGCTCTGCACGCCTAACCGGATTCGGCGCATCACGGCCGCGCTCCTCCGCATCTGAGGGGCGCGGCCGTTGCGCTGCGCTCGGAGACATCGGCGATCGCGACGCGTCGGAGTCGCCCGTTCAATGGGAAGTTCTGGACGAGGCAGTCATGGCCGCGCAACACTGAATCGGTGTGATCCATGTCGCAGGGGGCTGCGTTTATCGCTGTAGTCACCTCACCACACAATGGAGTGCACCTTGAGTACGTCAACCCGCAGATGGGTCATCGGCCTGTGCTGGCTCACCGTCATGTTCGACGGCTTCGACATCGTGGCTCTCGGCGCCACGATCCCGATCATGACCAGCGAGAGTCATGGTCACCTCGGCGTGACGGTCGCCGACATGACCTTCGTCTCCACGATCTCCCTCGTCGGCGTCGGCATCGGCGCCGTGATCATCGGCACCATCTCCGACCGCTTCGGGCGACGCTCGGCGTTGATGGCCTGCATCTTCGTGTTCTCCATCTTCACGCTGGTCTTCCCGGTGATGCCGAACGTCGCATGCATGGGCCTCTCCCGACTGATCGCGGGTGTCGGACTCGGCGGCTGCATGCCGATCGCCCTCACGATGATGCAGGAATCGGCTCCCGACGGCCGGCGTGCCGGAGCCTCGACGTTCATGATGACCGGGTACCACGTCGGCGCAGTGCTCGCCTCCTTGGCGGCATTCTGGGCGCATGAGCACTGGAGCCGGCTCTTCATCTTCGGAGGTCTCCTCGGGCTGGCGACACTGCCGGTCATGTGGTTCAAGCTCCCCGAGACGCACGCGCCGGCGGAGCACGACGCCGGAACGCACGAGCGGGTGTACGGAATCCGCGATCTGTTCACCGAGCGGCGCGCACGCGCCACGGTGGCACTGTGGATCGCCGCCTTCATGGGTCTGCTGCTGGTCTACGGGCTGAACACCTGGATGCCGAAGATCATGGAACTCGCCGGCTACCCGCTCTCGAGTTCGCTCATCATGCTCCTCGTCCTCAACGTGGGCGCCGTAATGGGTCTGCTCATCGGCGGGCGAACCGGCGACGCGCTCGGGATCAAGGGAACGACGCTCGCCTGGTTCGCGGCGGCGGCCGCATTGCTCGCACTGCTCAGCGTGCAGATGTCGAACGTCGTCGCCCTGAATCTCGTGATCCTCGTGACCGGTGTCTTCGTCTTCTGCGCGCAAGTACTCGTCTACGCGTTCGTCGGGTACATCTACCCCCGAGCGCTCCTCGCGACCGGCATGGGCTTCACCGCGGGCGTGGGGCGGCTCGGCGCGATCGCGGGTCCGTGGATCACCGGTGCGCTGGTTTCAGCAGGACTCGCGTACCCAGGGGGATTCTACTTCTTCGCCGGCGTTGCGATCTTGGGGATGCTGGCGGTGGTGGTGATCCCGAGACCGGCACCGCGCCCGGCGGCCGACCGTCGCTCTCGATCGCTCGCAGCGGCGGAGGTCTGAGCGACGTGGAACGCCCCTGCGCTTCGGCTGGAACCCCGCGCACCGCAGCACCGGAGGGAGGCCGACGCCGTGGCGAACTCGGCGAGCGGTGAGTCGATGATCACGCGGATCGTGCGCGTCATCGAGACGTTCTCGGAGGATCGCACCTCGCAGACGGTCAGCGATATCGGACGACGCGCAGGGCTACCGCCCTCGACCGCGCACCGACTGGTCGGCGAACTCGTCGCGAACGGCATGCTCGAACGGGATGACGAGCATCGAGTCCGGCTGGGGCTGCGCCTCTGGGAACTGGCGCTTCGCGGCTCCACCGCGCACCGGCTCCGCGAGGTCGCCCTCCCGCACATGGAGCGGGTGCAGTCGGCGATTCGGGAACACACCCAGCTCGCCGTGCTCGAGCGAGACGAGGCGCTGTGCCTCGAAAAACTCTCGCACCCGCGTGCTGGCGCGAACATCGCGCGCGTCGCAGGCCGGCTGCCCTTGCACGCCTCGTCGTCCGGACTCGTGCTCTTGGCGCACGCCGACCCGAAGTTGCGCGAGCGCCTGCTCGCGGCCCCACTGCGCCGGGTCGGACCCGAGACGATCACCGACCCGGCGCACCTTCGACGCACCCTGATCGAGATCCGCCGCTTCGGGCGGGCGATCGCACCGGGGTCGATCGAGGAAGTCTCCACCGGCGTGGCCGTGCCGCTCCGCCGCGCCGGTGCTGTCGTCGCAGCGCTGTCCGTCGTCCTTCCGCGTGAGCACCCTCCCGAAGCCGCGCTCGAAGTGCTCGTGCGCGCCGCCCGCGGCATCGAAGGCGATCTGCGATCAGAACGCCGCTGATGCGATGCTTCTCACCCCTGCGACTTCACTCGGGCGAACAGGTCGGCGGCCTTCCGATCGAATATCGCCGCACCCCATCGCACGCCGCCCCAGCAGGCCGCGATGCCCGTCACCACGCCGACGGCGAGTGTCACCCACGCCCAGAGCGGTCGCCCTGTCACTCCAGCGGCGATCGTGCAGGCGATCGTCGGCAGCGCGAGTACCGTCAATGCGCCGTACGAACCCGCCATGCCGACCAGGCTCAGCATCCCGGCGCCCGGCTTCGAGGCGAAGGGGTTCTCACCCGCCTGCGGCACCGGCATCACGAAGACGGCGGATGCGACGCTCGCGACACCGAAGCCGCCGAGCGTGATCACGGCGGTCAACCCGGCGAGCGTGGGCAGCTGATCGAATCGGCCGACGAGTGCTGTGGTGACGACCGCGACGACCGCGATGAGCGGCACGGCTACGATCGCGTTGGCCCATACCCGGCCCAGCCGATCGTCGATCCCTCGCACTCCGCGCAGCACGTGCACGCTGAAGGCGGTGCCGTCATAGGAGATGTCCGTGAAGGTGCTGAGGGCGAGCAGCGCCGCGACGAGCACCGTGGAGCCCGGGAGCATGATCGGGAGGCTCGTCGAAGCCGCCATGAACCCGAAGACGATCGGCATGACGAGCACCACGATCAGGCTCTGCAGGTAGCGCGGATCGCGCAGCCAGTACGTGAGCGCGCGAGCAGCGACGGCACCGCGCGGGGAGGCCGGGAAGCGCCCGAGCCACCCCAGGCCCGACCGTGCGCTCGTGCGCGAGCCGCCCGCGACCGAGCCGAGGTTCGCGCGGTACAGTCCGGCCCAGGCGAAGCACAGGGCGACCGGCGTCAGCAGCGCCATGACCAGCTTCATGATCGCCGCCGGGAACGCGCCGGCCGCGATCTCCGCTGGCACCGCCCAGACGGCTCCGAGCGGCGACCACGAGAGCGCATCGGCGATCACCGGCAGGCGGTCGGCGATCGCCGCGACACCCTGGCTCGCGACTGAGAGCAGCGGCCCGACCAGCACGAGCAGCAGGAGCACCAGCGCACCGATGATCTCTCGAAAGCGTCGATGCCCGGCCGCCCGCGAGAACGCGGTCACCGTGAACTGACATGCGAGCACGCAGGTCGCCGCGGCGACCGGAGCGAGCACGACAGCCGCGATCATCGCACCGGGCGAGCGGAACCAGGCGATCGCGGTGCCCGCGGAGAGGAGCAGAGTGACGATCCCGGGGATGCCCAGCAGGCTCGCGACCGCGATTCCCGTCAGCTGCACCGCGGGAGGCATCGGCATCGAGGCGAGGCGCGCGGGATCGAGGGTGCGGTCCATCCCCGTGGAGAGTATCGGTGCGAGCGCCCACCCCAGGATGAGACCGGCTCCGGCGAGGATGAGCACCGTTCTCGCGAGGTCGGCCGCTCCGATGGCAAGAGCGACGAGTCCGAAGAGCACGAGCCCGAGCACGCCGAGCCCGTAGAGGGCGCCGATGATCGCGCCGACCAGCTGCCAGGGGTGACGGCGCACCGTGTTCCACATGACGACGAAGCGCAGTCGTATGAGGGTGCGGATGCGGGCGGCGGCCCCGGTGCGTGCAGCGGGCGCCGCGGGGCTCAGGAGCGGCTCAGCCACGACGGGCCCTCCACGTGCGCGCGACCCCCGACGAGTTCCACGAAGCGCTCCTCCAAGGTCGAGGAACCGCGCACCTCGCTCACGCTGCCTGCGGCGAGCACGCGCCCGGCCGCGATCACCGCCACGTGGTCGCACATGCGCTCGACCAGGTCCATGGAGTGACTCGAGACGATCACCGTGCCGCCGCCTCGCACGAAGCTCTGCAGGATGTCGCGAATGTTGGCGGCCGAGACCGGATCCACCGATTCGAACGGCTCGTCGAGCACGAGCAGCCGCGGCGCGTGCACCAGCGCGCACGCGAGCGCGATCTTCTTCGTCATCCCGGCCGAGTAGTCGACGACGAGCGTCTGCGCGGCGGCGTTGAGGTCGAGCATCGCGAGGAGGTCCGCGCACCGCCGCGCGACGGTCTCCCGGTCGAGGCCGCCGAGCAGCCCGGTGTACGTGATGAGTTGCTCGCCCGTCAGACGATCGAACAGCTTCACTCCGTCGGCGAGCACGCCCACGAGCTGCTTGGCCTCGGTCGGGTGCTGCCACACATCGACGCCGGCGATGCGCACATGCCCGGCATCCGGCCGGAGCAGACCGGTCGCCATCGACAGCGTCGTCGTCTTGCCGGCGCCATTCGGTCCGACGAGGCCGAAGCACGATCCGGTCGGAACGTCGAGGGAGATCCCGTTGACGGCGATCTTCTCCCCGAAGCGCTTGGCGAGTTCGCGGATCTCAAGGGCGGGCACGGTCACGGTCGCTTCCATGCCTTCAGCCTATCGAAATGACGCGGCCCCACGGGATCGCGGATTACCGATCGAGGTGGCGCTCCCCCGAGCCGACGTACAGCTGCTGGGGGCGACCGATCTTCGTCTGCCCGTCTTCGCGAGCCTCGCGCCACTGCGCGATCCAGCCGGGCAGACGCCCGATCGCGAACAGCACCGTGAACATGCGGGTGGGGAACCCCATCGCCTTGTAGATCACGCCGGTGTAGAAGTCGACGTTCGGGTAGAGCTTGCGCTCCTTGAAGTAGTCGTCTTCGAGCGCGATCTGCTCGAGCTCCTGCGCGAGGCCGAGCAGCGGGTCGTTCACGCCGAGTTCCTCGAGCACGCGGGCGGCGCTCTCCTTGACGATGCGCGCACGCGGATCGTAGTTCTTGTAGACCCGGTGCCCGAAGCCCATGAGCTTCACGCCGTCTTCCTTGTTCTTGACCTTCTCGACGAATGTCTCGACGCTCTGGCCCGAGTCCCGGATGCGGGCGAGCATGTCGAGCACGGCCTCGTTGGCTCCGCCGTGCAACGGGCCCGAAAGCGCGTTGATGCCCGCGGAGACGGAGGAGAACATATTCGCACCGGTCGAGCCGACGAGGCGCACCGTCGACGTCGACGCGTTCTGCTCGTGGTCGGCGTGGAGGATGAGCAGCTTGTCGAGTGCGTCGACGAGCACCGGGTTCATGTCGTACTTCTCGGCCTTGTTGCCGAAGTTGAGCCGAAGGAAGTTCTCGACGAAGTTGAGGTTGTTGTCGGGGTAGAGGAACGCCTGGCCGATCGACTTCTTGTGCGCGTAGGCGGCGAGCACGGGAAGCTTGGCGAGCAGCCGGATCGTATTCACCTCGACGAACTCCGGCACCGCCGTGTCGAGTGACGACTCGTAGTACGTCGACATCGTCTGCAGACCACCCGAGAGCACCGCCATCGGGTGCGCCGTGTGCGGCACGCCCTCGAAGTAGTACCGCATGTCTTCGTGCAGCAGGGTGTGCCGGCGGATCTCCTCATCGAACGCGCCCAGCTGATCCGCCGTGGGCAGCTCGCCGTAGATCAGGAGGTAGGAGACCTCGAGGAAGGTGGAGTGCCTCGCGAGCTCTTCGATCGGGTACCCGCGGTAGCGCAGAATCCCCTCTTCGCCGTCGATGTACGTGATCTTCGACTTCGTCGACGCCGTGTTCACGAACCCGTAATCGAGCGCCGTGTGCCCGCTCTGCTTGGTGAACGTGCTGACGTCGATCGCCGAGTGCCCATCGACCGCGTCGACGATCGGGAACTCGGCGGATCCGCCTGGGAAGGCCAGCTTGGCGGTGGCCGGGCCCTGCGTCGATTCGGTCACGTCGTCTCCTCGTGAGGTCTCAATGCTGGCGCTGCGTCGGGTATGACACGGCCATTCCTATCACCCTATCGGCTCCGAGGGGAACCGGGGGCTGCGGCACGGGGGTGCCGCACTCGGCTCAGAATATCTTGATGTGAAGCGAAATGTCGATTCGGACGACGTCATCCCGCGGTCGACGCCGAAGCGCGAATGCGCGCGGCGGCGGCGGCGATATCGGCGTCAGGGGCCGTCAGCGCCAACCGCACGTGCTGCGGCGACCGATCGCCGTAGAAGTGGCCAGGGCCGACGACGATGCCGAGTTCCGCGAACTGCGCGACGGCGTCCCAGGCGTCGGTCCCGCGCGTCGCCCACAAGTAGAGGCCCGCCTCGCTGCCGTCGATCGCGAAGCCGGCCGCTTCGAGTGCCGGACGCAGCATGTCACGCCGCTCTCGGTACCGCGCACGCTGCTCCTCGACGTGCGACTCGTCGGCGAGAGCCGCGAGCATCGCTGCCTGCACGGGCGCCGGAAGCATCAGGCCCGCATGCTTGCGCACGGTGAGCAATCGGGCGACGAGCTCCGAGTCACCCGCGAGGAATGCGGCGCGATACCCGGCGAGGTTCGACTGCTTGCTCAAGGAGTACACGCTCAGCACGCCCCGGTGGTCATTGCCGACGACGCGCGGATCGAGGATGGACGGGATCGAGCGCTGATCCCATGGCGCGTCCCACCCGAACTCGGCGTAGCACTCGTCTCCGGCGATCACCGCGCCCAGTTCGCGTGCCCGCTCCACCGCGGCACGCAGTGCATCGATGTCGAGCACACGGCCGTCGGGGTTCGACGGCGAGTTGATCCAGATCAGCTTCGTGTGCTCGGGCCAGGAGCCGGGATCATCGGAAGCGATCGCATCGGCGCCCACCAGCGCGGCACCCATTGCATAGCTCGGGTATGCGACGGACGGGAAGACGACCGTCTCGCCCGCGCCGATCCCGAGCAGGAACGGCAGCAGAGCGACGAGCTCCTTGGAACCCACCGTCGGCAGCACCGCATCGGCATCGACGGCCACCCCGCGCCTCCGCCCGAACCACTCCGCGATCGCCTCGCGTAGTGCGGACGAGCCGGCGGTCGCCGGATACGCGTGAGCGTCGGTCGCGGAGGCGAGCGCCTCGCGCACGGCGCGCGGCGTCGGATCGACCGGAGAGCCGATCGAGAGATTCAACGCCCCATCGGGGTGCTCAGCGGCCCGCGCAGCGTACGGCTGCATCGCATCCCACGGGTACTCGGGCAGTGCCTGACGCATATCGGGTCTACTCGCCCTGCGGCGGCAGCGCTGCGATGATCGGGTGATCGAAATCGTACGCCCCGGTCTTCGCGGCTCCGCCCGGCGAACCGATCTCGTCGAAGAACTCGACGTTGGCCTTGTAGTAGTCGGCCCACTCCTCCGGCAGATCGTCCTCGTAGTAGATCGCCTCGACCGGGCACACCGGTTCGCAGGCTCCGCAGTCGACGCACTCATCCGGGTGGATGTAGAGCGACCGTTCGCCCTCGTAGATGCAGTCGACTGGGCACTCGTCCACGCACGCGCGATCTTTCACGTCGACGCACGGAAGAGCGATCACGTACGTCACGGGAACCGCCTTTCGCTCGGGAGGCGCCGGGGAGACCCGGCTGCTTCCATCCTACTCTCGGGCGCGGGGCGCCTCGTCGGCGCCCCGCGGTCACCCGTCGAACGGTCGCGTGGGAATTGACGTCGTGACCACCGGGACCTCGAAGGAGAGCTCTGGCACCACGCCGGTGTCGCCCTCGCGGGGCAGCATCCCCGCCGACAGGCCCGCGAACGATCCCAGATTCGGCCCCTGGTCCGGCAGTGCGACCTCGACGGGCGCACCCGCGACGATGCGCACATCCTGCTCCCGCACCCGCACCACCACCGGACCTTCGCCCTCGAGGAGTTCGAAACGGATCCGATCGCGCTCCAGGCGCACCTCGAAGCGCTCCCCCCTCCACTCGAGCCGGAACTCGAGAGAGCCCCAGTGATCCGGGAGCCGCGGGTCGAAGGTCAGCTGGCGCCCGACGTCGCGCATGCCGGCGAAGCCCTGGACGAGCATCATCCACACCCCGCCGGTCGACGCGATGTGCACGCCGTCCGCCGCATTGCCGTGGAGGTTGTCGAGATCGACGCGCAGCGCATGATCGAAGTACCGATACGCGAGATCCCGGTACCCGACCTCAGCCGCGATGATCGATTGCACGACCGCCGAGAGCGTCGAGTCGCCGGTGGTGAGGGCGTCGTAGTAGTCGAAGTCGCGACGCTTCTCATCGAGCCCGAACTCATTGCTCGCGAGCAGCAGCGCCAGCACGACATCCGCCTGCTTGAGCACCTGGAAGCGGTAGATCACGAGCGGGTGGAAGTGCAGCAGCAGCGGCTTCTGCTCGGGCGGCGTGGCCGCGAGATCCCAGACCTCGCGATCCAGGAAGTGCGCGTCCTGCGGGTGAATCCCGAGCTCTGGCGAGTACGGAACGGTCATGCCCTCAGCCGCACGCTCCCAGGCATCGATCTCGTCATTGGTCAGCCCGAGGCGGTCGACGAGCACGCCGTAGTCGTTCGGCGCCTCGGCGGCGAGCCTCCGCGTCACCTCGACCGCGAAGCGCAGATTGAATCGTGCCATGACGTTCGTGAAGAGGTTGTCGTTGACGACGGTCGTGTACTCGTCGGGGCCGGTGACGCCGTGGATGTGGAAGCGATCCACCCCCTCGGGATCGCGCCGCCAGAACCCGAGACTCGCCCACAGGCGGGCCGTCTCCACGGCGATATCGGAGGCCCCGGAGAGCACGTATTCGAGATCGCCCGTCGCCGCGACGTAACGCGCGAGCGCGTAGGTGATGTCGGCGTTGATGTGGTACCCGGCAGTGCCGGCCGCGTAGTACGCGCTCGCCTCCTCGCCGTTGATCGTGCGCCACGGGAACAGGGCGCCGTCCTCGTTCAGCATCGCGGCCCGCATCCGCGCCTGGGGCAGCATTCGCTGGCGGGCGCGGAGAGCGTTGCGCGCCCAGAGCGGCGACGTGTACGTCAGGAACGGCAGGACGTAGATCTCGGTATCCCAGAAGTAGTGACCGCCGTATCCCGAACCCGTCAGACCCTTCGCCGCGATGCCTCGTCCGTCGGCTCGCGCGGATGCCTGGGCGACCTGGAAGAGGTTCCACCGGATGGCCTGCTGCACCCCGGGATCCGCATCGACGCGCACGTCGCTTCGATCCCAGAACGCTTCGAGGTACGCGCGCTGCTTCTCCCACCTCGCGTCGCGCGGCTCGGCATTCGAGCTGTTCAGCGAGTGGATGCAGCGGTCGATCATCTCGGAGACCACCGCCGTCGAAGAGTAGTGGTAGGCGACCGTCTTGACGAGGTGCACGGTGCGCCCCTGCTGCGCGGTGCCCTGGTAGACGTGGCGCACGCGATCCTGCGACTTGTCGATGCGGTGCCGCCAGTTGCCGTCACCGTCTTCGCTGTCGCCGCCGTCGAAGTGGTGCTCGACCCCGACGCCGAGCGTCATCCGCGAGTCGTGCACGCGGTAGCTGAGCACCGACCGCCCGCCGTCGTGGAGCACCTGGCCCGGGTCGAGGATGCGCTCGGTGAACTGCTCGGCCTGGCGAGGGTCCGAGGTGCCCTTCGCGGGCGTCGGCGTCTCCGTGTTGACCCGGCCCAGATCCTGGCGGTTCACGATGAGGCTGCTGACGGTGAGATCGGCGTCGGCATCCAGCACAGTGATGCGCATCTCGATCGTTGCGAGGTGACGATCCGCGAACGAGACCATGCGGCGGGTATCGACCCGGACCCGCTTGCCCGTCGGAGTGAGCCACAGCAGTGACCGCGTCAGCGTTCCGGCTCTGAGGTCGAGGATCCGCCGCATGTCGAGGATGTCGGAGGACTCCAGGTTGAGCCGCTCGTCATCGACGTAGATACGGATCGTCTTCGCGTCGGGCACATTCACGATCGTCTGACCGTGCTCCGCGAAACCGTACGCGTTCTCAGCATGCCTGATCTGCCAGGTCTCGTGCAGTCCGTTGAGGAACGTACCGTGGCTGCCGAGCGGCAGCCCCTCCTCATGGTTGCCTCGCATGCCGAGGTACCCGTTGCCGAGGGAGAAGATCGTCTCGTCCTCCCCCGCGCGCGCCGCGTCAATCTCGCGCACGACGATGCGCCACGGGTCGTCGCCGAAGTCACGGCGCAGTTCTTTCAACGGTCCGTCGAACGACTCGGGGCTCATCCCAGCAACTCCTCAAGATCGGAAACGACGATGTCCGCTCCTGCGGCGAGCAGCGCCTCGCGACCGGCGCCGCGGTCGACGCCGACGACGAGACCGAATCCGCCTGCGCGGCCGGCTGCGACTCCCGACGCTGCGTCTTCGAATACGACGGTGCGCGCCGGGTCGGCTCCGAGCAGCTCGGCGCCGCGCAGGAAGGTATCGGGCGCCGGCTTCCCCGGCAGCCCCTCGCGCGCAGCGACGACGCCGTCGACCACCGCACGGAAGCGGTCGGTCAAACCGGCCGCGCGCAGCACCGGTTCGGCGTTCCGGGAGCTCGAGACCACCGCGAGCGGGGCCCCGCGCTCCGCCAGGTGATCGAGCAAGCGCACCGACCCCGGGTAGGCCGCGATCCCGTCGCGCTCGAGCACCTCGACGAATGCGGCGTTCTTGCGATTGCCAACGCCGCGCACCGAGGTGAAGCCCTCGTCGAGGTCGGCGCCCTGAGGCAGTGCGACCCCGCGTCCGGTGAGCAGCGCTTCGACTCCCGCGAACCGGGGGCGCCCGTCGAGGAACGCGAAGTACTCGCGCCCCTCGTACGGCGCCTCCCCGCGCGATGCGAAGAACGCGTCGAACGTCTCCTGCCAGGCCCGTTTGTGAAGTTCGACGGTAGGCGTGATCACCCCGTCGAGGTCGAAGAGATACGCGTCGTACCGATCGATCACCCGGTAGTTTCCTTCCCGTTGCTACTTTTGCGAGCCGGCCAGGAGCGCCTGCACGAAATACCGCTGGAACGCGAAAAACACTATCAGCGGAACGATCATCGAGAGGAAGGCTCCCGCCGAAAGTACGTCGATATTCGCTCCGAATTGCCTGAGTTGCGATTGGATCGCCACGGTGAGCGGCTGCGAATCGGTATTCGTGAAGATCAACGCCACGAGCATGTCGTTCCACGTCCACAGAAACTGGAAGATGGCGAGCGACGCGATCGCCGGCAGTCCGAGCGGCAGCATGATCTTGAAGAAGATCAACCAGTCGCGCGCGCCGTCGATCCGCGCCGCCTCCAACAACTCCTCCGGCACCTGCGAGAAGAAGTTCCGCAGGAGGAAGATCGCGAACGGGAGACCGAATGCGGTGTGGAAGAGAATCACTCCGACGACGCTTCCGAAGATGCCCATCGCCCCGAAGAGGCGCGCCAGTGGGATCAGCGCGACCTGCAACGGCACGGCGAGCAGCACGATCACCGCGATGAAGAGCCAGTCCCTGCCGGGGAATCGCATCCACGCGAACGCGTACGCCGCGAGCGCGCCGATGATCACGACGAGCAGCGTCGTCGGCACGGCGATGATGATCGTGTTGACGAACGAGCCGGTGATCGTCGGATTCGTGAGGAGATTCCCGTAGTTCTCGAGTGTCAGCTCAGCCGGCTTCGTCAGCACCGTCCACCACCCGCTCGACGCGTTGTCGCCGGCGGTGCGGAACGACGTCAGCAGCAGGCCGATCGTCGGGACGAGCCAGAACACCGCGACGATCACCAGAACGGCATGCACGATACCGCTGCTGGCGACGCGCGCGATCCGCGACCCGAGGCTCTGCTTGCGCCGCTTCACCGGACCATCCGGCTTCGCGCCCGTGCGCCCCTCGGGCCGGACCGCGGCCTCATTGTGCACCTGCGACGTCATCAGCCACGCTCCGCTCTGAATCTGCGTACGTTCACGATCATCGAGGGCAGCACGAGGATCAGGAGCAGGATCGCGAGCGCTGAACCCAGACCCTGGTTGTTGCCGCCGCCGAAGGAGACCGTCCACATCTCGACCGCGATGACGTTCGCCGCCGGTTTCGACGCGCCGGGCGGTATCACGTAGACGAGATCGAAGATCTTCAGCACGTTGATGATCAGCGTCACGAAGACCACGAGGAGTACCGGGGCGAGCAATGGAGCGGTGATCTTCGAGAAGACCTGCCACTCGTTGGCACCGTCCGTGCGCGCCGCATCCTGCAAGGAGCGGTCCATCGCCGACAGACCCGAGGCGATCATCACCATCGCGAAGCCGGCCCAGATCCAGATGTAGGCCAGGATCACGACGACGTTGATCCACGAGGCGCTGAGCCAGGAGACACCGGCCGCGCCCTCGCCGAAGTTCGACGCGGGCAACGCGATGCGGTACGAACTGCCCGCATCCAGCCCGTCGATCGTGTACGTTCCCCCGGCACCCGTAGTGGCGTACCCGCGGATCGATCCATCGACGTCGACGGCGTCGACGCGCACGCCCTCGAGCCCCGTCTTTCCCGCTTCGAGCTCGCCGTCCGTGCCTCCGCCTCCGCGCACGACATCGAGAAAGACCGTGCCGGAGATCTGCGTGTCACCGGGAGCGCTCGCGGCCCGAGCCTCGCTCGAGCCTTCCGGGAGCGCGCTGCGTTTGACTCCGATGAGCGGGAAATCGACGATCTCCCCCGCCGTGACCTCCTGGGTCGAGGCGATGATGCCCTGGTCGGCTTCGATCCCGACGCCCTCGCGAGGCTTCGCGCCCGGATAGCTCGCCTGGTCGGTGAAGATGCTCTGCACCCCGGTGATCGCGGCGTTCACGACTCCGAGCTGCGGGCTCTCCTGGAACATGCCGCGGAAGATGACGCCCGCGGCGAGCATCGAGATCGCCATCGGCATGAACACGATGAGCCGGAAGGCGGTCTTCCACCCGATCTTGTCGACGAGCACCGCCAGCAGCAGACCGATGATGGTCACCGTGACGGGAGCAACGATTACCCACACGAGGTTGTTGCGGATAGCCGTGAACGTCGTGTCGTTCGTGAACATCGTGACGTAGTTCTCCCACCCCACGAAGCCGGTGCCGGAGCGGTCGAACAACGATCTGATGACCGTGTAGACGATCGGGTACACCACGAGAGCGCCGAGGGCGAGCAGGGCGGGGCCGAGGAACGACCCCACCAGCAACCACTGGCGCAGACGGCCCCGGTGGCGCACGCTCCCACTGCGAAGCGCGATGGGGACCGTCTGCGTGCGGCTCACTGCCCGCTACCCGTCGTACGCGGCGGCAGCCGCATCTTCGAGTCGCTGCGCGGCTCCGTCGACGTCATCCGGATTCTGGTAGAACGAGATCATCTCCTGCCAGAACCCCTGACCTGGGGTGCCGCCGAACTCGCTGGGCGCGAGATCGGAGAGATCGAAGCGGAGCGTCTCGGCTCCGGTCAGGGCCTCTGCGATCTGACGCGAGATGTCATCCGGGTACAGCGACGTGTCGACGCCGGTGTTGGGCGAGGTGAGTCCGCCGTTCGGCACCCAGACCTCGGCGGCCTCGGGTGATGCGAGGTAGGCCATGAGCGCCGAGGTGGCGGGATCCTCGTCGAACTGCACGGCGACGTCGCCGCCTCCGACCACCGCAGGAGCGGAGTCGTTGATCGCCGGGAAATCGTAGAACAGTGCGTTCTCACCGACGGTCGAGGTGCCGTCTGCCGTGATGTTTCCGGCGACGAAGTCTCCCTCGAAGACCGTGCCGGCTTGGGGGTCGGTGCCGAACACCTCGGTCACGCTGGTCGGGAAGTCCCGCTGATCTCCGCCGGGCTGCACGAGGTCACTGCCCCACAGCTCGCCCAGCACGGTGAGCGCTTCCTTGACCGAGTCGTCGGTCCAGGGGATCTCGTGGTTGGTGAGCTGGTCGTACTTCTCGGCTCCCGCGGTGCGCAGGTACACGTTCTCGAACCAGTCGGTCAGCGGCCATCCGACGTCGGCCCCCACCGAGATCCCGGCGTATCCCGAGTCGGTAATGAGCTCGAGCTGCTCCATGAAGCCGTCCCAGTCCTCCGGCGCCTCAGCACCCGCCTCATCGTAGATGTCGGCGTTGTACCAGACCGTCGACTTGTTGGCGGCTTTGAACCAGACGCCGTAGAGCTGGTCGTCGACCGTGCCGAGATCCACCCAGTCCTGCGAGTAGTTGTCGCTCACGGCCTGCTGCACGTCTTCGTCGACGGGCATGATGTCGCCGTCTTGGGCGAGCGATTCCATGAGCGCGGGCTGGCCCAGCACTGCGACGTTGGGCGGGGAGCCGCCTTCCAACTGGCCGCTGATGTATGTGGGGCCGTTGTCCCCGAAACTGGTGTACGAGACGGAAGCGCCGGTCTGGCGTTCGAACTCGTCGAGCACCGCTTCGAAGTTCTTCTGCTCTGCGCCCGACCAGGCCGCCGCGACGGTGAGGGATTCTCCGGCGAACTCGTCGCCGGCCGGGGCGTCGCTGCCGCCGTCGCCGCCGTCGCCTGAGCCTCCGCCAGCGCACGCCGTAAGCAGCAGCGCTGCGGCGGCGAGTCCGGTCGTCGCGCGGGTGATCCGAGACCGCGCGAATCGTGTGGTGTGCATGAGTACTCCATCCAACCGATCCGAAGCCGGAGCGGGCACCTCCCGATCCGAGGAACGCAGCGGCGCGAAGCGCGTCGATGCCTCCAGTGTGAATCTATCGATTCTGGACACCGTTCGAAAGGCCTTGCGCCGTCGTCCCCCCAGGGACTAGATGCACGCGATCGTCGCCCACGCCGAGACGAACAGGCATGGCGCGAACGGCACGGCCGACGCTTTCTCGAGCGCTCCGGGGCGACGCCGAGGTCTGCGGACGATGCTCCAGATCGCCGCGGCCGCGAACGCGCCGACGACCGTGAGGGTCGCCGCCGTCCAGCCGCCGGTGAACCCGACCGCGGCCCCGACCAGGGGGCTCAACTTGACGTCGCCTCCGCCGATCCCCTGTGGCGACCAGCGCCAGAGAGCCGCGAACACCGCCCCGAAGGCGGCCGCCACCAGTACGGTGTCCCAGATCAGCCGGCCCGCTGCGTCGCTCGCGATGGCGGAGAGTCCGCCCCTGTGGAACCCGTGGACGACCGCGCTCGCCAGGAGCAGCGGGATCGTCGTGCCGGAGGCCAGCACCAGAAGCCGATTCGGCAGCCGTCGCTCCCGGATGTCGATCACCGACAGCAGGGTCGACCACGCCGCGAACAGCGCGAGCCCAGCGATGGCGGAGGCGGAGGCGACGACTGAGGCGGAGGCGAGAACTGAGTACGTTGCTGTCCCGCTCATCGGCACCAGGGCTCCCGCTTCGCCAGGCGCGGCCGGCTAGGGCGTGACTTCCGTTCCGATTCCGCGTTCCGTGAAGATCTCGAGCAGCACCGAATGCGGTTCTCGACCATCGATGATCGCGGCCTTCGAGACGCCGCCCCGCACGGCGTCGAGGCACGCGTGCATCTTCGGGATCATGCCCGACTCCAGGCTCGGCAGCAGCTCTTCGAGTTCACCGGCCGTGATGGAGGAGACGAGGGAATCGCGATCCGGCCAGTCCGCGTACAGCCCGGCGACATCCGTGAGGATGACCAGTTTCTCCGCGCCGAGCGCGCTGGCGAGGGCGCTCGCGGCCGCATCCGCATTCACGTTGAGCGAGTCGCCCGGCCGGTCGACGTCGGGCGCGATTGAAGAGACCACCGGGATCAGCCCGGCGTCGAGCAGGGCGAGCACCGGTGCCACACGCACATCGATCACGTCGCCGACGAGTCCGAGATCGACGAGTTCGCCGTCCACCTCGATGGGCGGGCGTCGGCGGCCGACGAACAGCCCCGCGTCCTCCCCCGTCGTCCCGGCCGCCAGCGGGCCGTGCGCGTTGATCTGGTCGACGAGTTCCGGGTTCACTTTGCCGGTGAGCACCATGCGCACGACGTCCATCGTCTCCGGCGTCGTCACCCGGTATCCACCGCGGAACTCGCTCTCGATGCCGAGGCGAGCGAGCATCGCGTTGATCTGCGGGCCTCCGCCGTGCACGACCACCGGGCGAATGCCGGTGTGCCTGAGATAGACGACGTCTTCGGCGAACGCCTCCATCAGCCGGTCGTCGATCATCGCGTTTCCCCCGAACTTGATCACCATGATCGCGTCGCGGAACTTCTTCAACCACGGCAGCGAGTCGATGAGCGCTTCGGCGCGAACGGCTGCGTGCTCGTGATCGAGCGTCTTGTCAGTCGTGGACATCGATCCCCTAGCTCGAGTAGGCGCTGTTCTCGTGCACGTACTCGTGCGTGAGATCGTTGGTGCGGATGGTAGCGGTGTGGTCGCCGGAGAACAGGTCGATCTCGACGTGCGTACGACGCGGTGTGAGATCGCACTCCTCCACCGGTCGGTCGGGGGCGCCGGCGTGGCACAGCCGTACCCCGTTGAACGCGACATCGACCTCATACGGGTCGAACGTCGCTCGAGTCGTGCCGATCGCTGCCAGCACTCGACCCCAATTCGGGTCGTTGCCGAAAATCGCAGCCTTGAACAGGTTGTTGCGGGCGACGGATCGCCCCACTTCGATGGCCTCGGCGACCGAAACCGCGCCTCGCACCTCGATGTCGATGTCATGGCTCGAGCCCTCGGCATCGGCCTGCAGCTGAGCCGCAAGGCTGTCGCACACCGCCGCGAGCGCCGACGCGAACTCCGCCTCGTCGGGTGAGACGCCCGAGGCGCCGCTCGCGAGCAGCGTCACCTGATCATTCGTCGACATACACCCGTCGGAGTCGAGCCGGTCGAAACTGGCAGCGGTCGCGTCCCGCAGCGCGCGATCCAGAGCGCCGTCATCCAGTCGCGCGTCGGTCGTGATGACGACGAGCATGGTCGCGAGCCCGGGCGCCAGCATGCCTGCACCCTTCGCCATCGCTCCGATCGTCCACCCGTCGGCGCGATGCACGGCGGTCTTCTCGACGGAGTCGGTCGTGAGGATCGCGCTCGCCGCAGTCGCATCGTCATCGGTGAGCGCGGCGGCGAGCGCCGGCACGTTCTCCACGATCTTGTCGCGGAACGCCTGGTCGCCCGTGCCGATGAGGCCGGTGGAGCAGACGAGGATTCGCTCGGCCTCGTGCTCCCCGATCTCGTGCGCGACGGCCTCGGCGGTCAGGCGCGTCGTGTCGTACCCGAAGTCGCCCGTGAAGCAGTTGGCGCCGCCCGAGTTCAGCACGACGGCGCGCGCCGGGCCTCCGGCGATCGCCGTGCGACTCCAGATGATGGGGTTCGCCTGGGCGCGGTTGGACGTGAACACGGCAGCGCTCGCGCGCACCGGTCCATCATTGACGACCAGAGCGAGATCAGGTTTTCCCGTGCTCTTGAGTCCGACGGCGATGCCTGCTGAGCGGAATCCTCGGGGTGCGGTCACGGTCACGGTGCGACTCCATTCACGGAAAGTCCGGTGCGCTCGGGGAGGCCGAGCGCGATGTTCGCCGACTGGATCGCCGCTCCGGCCGTGCCCTTCGCGAGGTTGTCGAGCGCGGCGACGATGACGACGCGACCGGCGGCCTCGTCGACGACCACGCTCATCAGGCACGTGTTGGCGCCGATGGTGTCAGCGGTGCGCGGCAGCGCCCCGTCGGGGAGCAGCTGCACGAAGGTCTCATCCGCGTACGCGCGCTCCCATGCCGCCCGCACCTCGGCCGTCGAGACTCCGGGAGCGAGGCGTGCGGTCGTGGTGGCGAGGATGCCGCGGCTCATCGGTACGAGGACCGGCGTGAAGCTGATGGTCGGCTCATCGCGCGCGCCAGCAGCCCGCAGCGCCTGCCGGATCTCGGGGATGTGCCGGTGCGAACCGCCGACGGCGTAGGGATTCGCCGTTCCCATGAGCTCGGCTCCGAGCAGATGGGTCTTCGCGGCCTTCCCCGCGCCAGAGGGGCCGACCGCGAGGACCGACACGATGTCGCGCGCCTCGATCACGCCGGAGGCGATGCCAGGAGCGAGCGACAGCGCGACGGTCGAGGCGTTGCACCCGGGCGCCGCGATCCTCGTCGCTCCGACCAGCGCATCGCGCTGGCGTTCGACTGCGCCGCCCTCCCCCGCCACGATGAGCTCGGGAACACCGTACGTCCAGGCTTCGTGATGGTCGCCGCCGTAGAACGCCTCCCAGTCGGCGGCACTCGTGAGGCGATGGTCGGCACCGCAGTCGACGACGAGCCGCACGTGCTCGAGCTGCTCGGTGAGTGCTCCCGATGCGCCGTGGGGCAGGGCGAAGAACACGATGTCGTGGCCGTCGAGCGCCTCGGGCGTCGTCGGCTGCAACGTGAGGTGGGCGAGGGAGCGCAGGTGCGGTTGCGACTGCACGAGCGGTTGACCCGCGGTCGAGTGCCCGGTGACGGTGCGGATCTCGAATTCGGGGTGCCCGCTGAGCAGACGGAGCAGCTCGCCCCCCGCGTACCCGCTGGCTCCCGCAACAGCGACGCTGAATGTCATCGTCTCCCTCTCCCGCGGGCGCTCCGCACGCGTCCTCCTATTCAACCACTCGGCACGGGCACGCGTTCGCCAGGGCAGCATCAAACGTCACAACCTGGGGATTGCGGCGAGTTAGGATCGACTGTGAGCGAGCGGACTGCGAAGGAGAACACGCGATGACGCACGCGTCGAAGCACGCGGTGCAGGTGGTGCATGTGTTCTTCGACGGACCCGGCGGCGGGAATCCGGCGCCGATCGTGCTCGATGCGAGCGGGATGTCGCCGCTCGAGATGCAGCGGATCGCCCAGCAGTACGGCCATGAGAGCGGGTTCGTCGTCGCCGCGCGGGAGCACGAAGATGTCGACTATCACGTCACCTTCTGGACGCCCCTTCACGAGATGTCAATGTGCGGGCACGTCACCGTGGGAGCCGTGTGGCTGCTGCACCGTCTCGGACAGCTCGATGCTCCGACTGTACGCATCGGCACGGCGAGCGGCGTCGTCGAAGCGCGCGTAGATGCCACCGGTGCGGTCGAAGTCGCCCAGCCGGCGGGAACCATCGAGGCGGTCTCGCCCGACGTGGCGGCCTCGATCATCGATGTGCTCGGCATTGCGGAGGACCAGCTCGCGCCACTGCCGATCCGCAATGCGACGACGAGTCGGACCAAGACGCTCGTCCCCCTCGTCTCGACCGACGTCCTCGACGGACTGACGCCTGACCTGGAGCGCATCGAGGCCGTCTGCGCGCTCGCCGAGTCGACCGGTCTCTATCCATACGCCGTGACCGATACCACCGGCCTCGTCTTCGACGCCCGGCAGTTCCCGCGCTCCTCCGGCTACCCGGAGGACGCGGCGACCGGCGTCGCCGCCGCTGCGCTCATCACCAGTCTCGTAGCCGATGGATTGGTGGACCCGACGGCTGCGCGCGCGATCCGGGTGCGGCAGGGGCGCGCGATGGGCAGGCCGTCCGAGATCTCGATTCGCACGCGTGCGAGCGGCGGCGTCTGGCTCGGGGGCCGCGTGCGCTGACCGCCGCCACCGCATCGCCAGGAATCGCGCTCACCCAGGCCGGGCGCGCCTCGCCCGGCCTACCGGTGCCGGAAATCGGGCGTGCGCTTCTCGGCGAAGGCGCGCATGCCCTCCTTCTGGTCGGCGGTCGCGAACGCCGCGGCGAAGGCCTGCCGCTCGAAGCGGAGCCCTTCGGCGAGCGGCATCTCCTGGGCGGCCTGCAGTGCGTCCTTCGCGGCGTACACCGCTGGAAGCGACTTCGACGCGATGGCTTCGGCGACCTTGGCGGCTTCAGCGAGCAGCTCGTCCGCCGGCACGACGCGCGAGACGAGGCCGGAGCGCTCCGCCTCCTCCGCATCCATCATGCGTCCGGTGAGCACGAGGTCCGCCGCCTTGGCCTTGCCGATGGCCCGCGGCAGTCGCTGGGATCCGCCGAAGCCCGGCAGGATCCCGAGCGTGATCTCGGGCTGGCCGAATTTCGCGGTGTCGGCGGCCAGGATGATGTCGCACATCATTGCGAGTTCGCATCCCCCGCCGAGCGCGAAGCCGCCCACCGCAGCGATCAACGGCGTGCGCGTGCGTTCGAAACCGCCCCAACCCGGGAACGGCCCGTCGAGGTACATGTCGGCGTAGCCGAGCTCCGCCATCTCCTTGATGTCGGCTCCGGCGGCGAACGCCTTCGCCGACCCGGTGAGCACGATCGCTCCGATCCCCGGGTCGGCATCGAACCCCTGGACGGCATCGATGAGCTCGCGCACGAGCGTCCCGTTCAACGCGTTGAGCGCCTCCGGGCGGTTGAGAGTGATGGTCGCGACGCGTCCCTGCGCCTCGGCGATGATCGTCGTGTAGTCGCTCATGGCGTCAAGTCTGCCACGTGGCGCTCATCAGGGCCGTCGTACGCCGACAGCGGCCGGATCAGGGCGTTCGACGCGGCCTGTTCCATGACGTGCGCCGTCCAACCCGTGACACGGGACGCGATGAAGAGCGGTGTGAACATCGGGGTGTCGAAGCCGATGAGGTGATAGGCCGGTCCGGAGGGATAGTCGAGATTGGGATGAATCCCCTTGCGCTCCATGAACTCTCGCTCGAGGGCGTCGGAGAGATCGGCGAGATCGCGACGGTCGTAGTGGGCCACGAGCGCGTCGAGCGCGGCGCGCATCGTGGGCACGCGAGAGTCGCCGTTCTTGTAGACGCGGTGCCCGAAGCCCATGATCTTGCGCTTCTCGGCGAGCGCCGCATCGAGCCACGGCACCACGCGCTCCGCCGAGCCGATCTCGTCGAACACATGCATCACCGCCTCGTTGGCGCCACCGTGCAGCGGGCCCTTGAGCGCTCCGATGGCCCCGACGACCGCCGAGTACAGGTCGGAGAGCGTCGAGGTGATCACGCGAGCGGTGAAGGTCGAGGCGTTGAACGAGTGCTCGGCGTAGAGGACCATCGAGCGGTTGAACGCGTCGATGACAATCTCGTCGGGATCCTCGCCGAACGTCATCCAGAGGAAGTTCGCCGCGTAATCGAGATCATCGCGCGGCTCCACGAGCTCTTCGCCGCGTCGGCGCCGTTGCCCGTAGGCGACGATCGCGGGGAGCGCCGCGAACAGGCGCACGGATCGCGCCAGATTCTCCTCGGCGCTGCCCGTCGCGTCGAGCACCGATCCTGACCCAGCGAGATCGATCGCGCCCAGGGCGCTCACCGCGGTGCGCACCTCGTCCATCGGGTGGGCATCGTGCGGGAGGAGATCGATCGCGGCACGCACGGAGTCAGCGAGCGCTCGGTGCTCGCGCTCGGTGCGTCGGAGGTGCTCCAGCTCGTCGGAGGTGGGCAGCTCTCCGTGCCAGAGCAGGTATGCGACGGCCTCGAAGGGCTGCGTCTCGGCGAGCTCCTGCACGGGGTATCCCCGGTAGAGCAGGCTGTTCGTCTCGGGGTTGACCTTCGAGATCGCCGTCGTGTCGACGACGACTCCCGCGAGGCCCTTCTTGATCTCCTGCTCCATGTGCTGCGCTCCTTTGCGATGAACTGCGGTGGTGTACTGGCTGCGGCGACGGCGTGCCGCCTGCGGTGGTGGTGGGCTCCGGCCGCGTTACCGCTCGACCGAGAAGTTGAACACGCTCGTGTCGAAGCGGTTGTAGTCCTCGTAGTCGACGAGCTCGTAGAGGTCGGCCCGGTGCTGCATCTCGTCGAGCTTGCCGGTGAGGTGCCCGACGTCGTTCAGCTCATCGAGCGCTCGCTCGGTCGCACCCATCGCGATCCGCAGCATCGACACCGGCCAGATCACGATGTTCACCCCGACATCGGCGAGCTGCTGCGAGGAGAAGAGGTCGCTTTTGCCGAACTCGGTCATGTTCGCGAGAATCGGCACGTCGAGGGCCGCGCGCATCGCGGCGAACTCCTCGAGCGTGCGCATCGCCTCGGGAAAGATCGCGTCGGCTCCCGCGTCGACGAGGGCCCTCGCACGATCGAGCGCGGCATCGAGCCCGTCGACGGCTCGGATGTCGGTGCGCGCCATGATGAGGAAGTTCGGATCGCGCCGCGCATCGGCCGCCGCCCTGATGCGCTTGACCGCCGTTCCCTCATCGACCACGGCTTTGCCATCGAGGTGCCCGCAGCGCTTCGGGTTGATCTGATCCTCGATGTGCGCACCCGCGATGCCCGCGTCCTCGAGCGTCTGAATGGTGCGCGCCACGTTCATCGGTTCGCCGAACCCGGTGTCTGCGTCGACGATCGCCGGAAGCTCGGTCATGCGCGCGATCTGCTGCGCGCGCCCCGCCACCTCGGTGAGCGTCGTGAGCCCGATGTCGGGAAGGCCGAGGTCGGCGGAGAGCACCGCGCCCGAGATGTACACGCCGTCGAAGCCTTTGCGTTCGATGAGGCGGGCCGAGAGGGGGTTGAACGCTCCGGGAAAGCGCAGCAGCTCGCCGCTGGCGAGGCGCTCGCGAAAGAGGCGCCGCTTCTCGTGGGCCGGGGTCTGGGCGTACAGCATCAGAAGAGTCCCTTCGGTGCGGCGTCGAGTTCGATGAGGCCGCGTCGCGCGGTGATATTGATCTCACGCACCTCGTCGGCCGTGAGCTCGGGCAGCCGCTGCACGAGTTCGAGGAACCGCTCGATCTCGGCAGGTTCGAGCACCGGCGCCGCGAGCAACCGGAATTTCGCGATGTAGTCTTCGCGCGCGAAGGGTCGAGCACCAAGCGGGTGCGCGTCGGCAACGGCGATCTCCTCGACGATGGTGCGGCCGTCGACGAGCTCGATCTCGACGCGTCCGCCGAAGGCCTTCTCATCGGGATCCTCGGAGTGGTACCGGCGCGTCCACTCCGCGTCTACGGCGGTGATGACCTTCTGCCACAGCGCGACGGTGTCGGCGCGGCCCGCGCGCTCGGGAGTGTAGGAGTCGACGTGGTGCCAGCCGCCGTCTTGCAGGGCGACCGTGAAGATGTACGGGATCGAGTGGTCGAGGGTCTCGCGCGACGCCGTGGGATCGTACTTCTGCGGATCGTTCGCGCCCGACCCGATCACGTGATGCGTGTGATGGCTCGAGTGGAGCACCACGCGAGCGATGTTCTCCGGGTCCCCGAGCTCGGGATGCGCGCCGTGCAGCCGGCGGGCGAGGTCGATCCACGCCTGCGCCTGGTACTCGGCCGAGTGCTCCTTCGTGTAGCTGTCGAGGATCGCGCGCTTCGCTTCTCCTGCGGCGGGCAGCGGCACCTCGTACGCCGCGGTCTGCCCGTCGAGCATCCAAGCGATGACGCCGTCCTCCCCCTCGTAGATGGGGGCTGGCGATGTCTGCCCACGCATCGCCCGGTCGACCGCCTCGACGGCCATCTTGCCCGCGAACGCCGGTGCGTGCGCCTTCCAGGTCGAGATCTCGCCCTTCCGGCTCTGACGCGTAGCGGTCGTGGTGTGCAGAGCCTGCGCCACGGCCTGCGAGATCGTGGCGACGTCGAGCCCGAGCAGCGTGCCGATGCCCGCTGCGGCCGACGGGCCGAGGTGCGCGACGTGGTCGATCTTGTGCCGGTGCAGGCAGATCGCGCGAACGAGATCCATCTGGATCTCGTACCCCGTCGCGATACCGCGCACGAGCGCCCGCCCGTCGGCACGCACGTGCTGCGCGACCGCGAGGATCGGCGGAATGTTGTCTCCCGGGTGCGAG
The DNA here is from genome assembly GCF_037145595.1 of Leucobacter sp. USHLN154. NCBI lineage: Bacteria > Bacillati > Actinomycetota > Actinomycetes > Micrococcales > Microbacteriaceae > Leucobacter > Leucobacter sp. USHLN154. The sequence goes on along the minus strand of NZ_JBBCXF010000001.1, from coordinate 590,500 downwards.
TACTCTGCCGCCAGGAACGTGTCGTGGTAGTCGAGCTCGCGCACGGCGACGCCGTTCGCCCAGGCGGCCCACTCGGGGCTCGACAGGATGCCGAACGGCGATCTTGACGGCAGCCCGAAGATCGTGCTGCCCGCACCGCCGTGCGAGACCGGGTGCGCGAGCGCCTGCGCCCGTGCCGCGACGATCGGCGCGCGCGTGAGCGACGCCGCGGCCACTGATGCGTTGTCGATGATGCGGTTGATGATCATGTCGACCACGTCGGCTTCGACCTCGACCGCGTCTGCGGCGACTTCGGCGATCTTCCAGGCGAGCTGCTGCTCGCGGGGCAGCGATTCTTCACTGCGGTGCACACGGACGTGGTGGGTGACGGTCATGCTGTGGCTCTCTCTTCCGAGTCTGCGATGGAGGTCAGGATCGACGCGAGCGCGCGATGCAGGTGGACGTGCGTGGCGTGCGCCGCGAGCTCGGGGTCGCCGTCTGCGATCGCCCTGGCAATGAGGGCGTGTTCGGCGACCGAGGCGCGGAGGCGGGCGTGGTGGTCTCTCGCCAGCCCGCGGGCGCGGGCGAGGTGCGTGCGCACGGGGCGGAGCGCCTGAACCAGGTAGGCATTGGCCACTGCGGCATCGATGGCCGCATCGAACCGGGCGATGAGGGCGTAGTAGTCATCGGCGCTCGAGGTGCCGGCGTCGGGGTGCGCTGCTTCGAATGCGGCCGCGATCTCCGCGAACACGGTCGGGTCTCCGCGGACGGCCGCGAGGCGGGCTGCTGTCTCTTCGAGCGCGCGGCGCGTCTCGAAGAGGGCGCGCACATCGGCTGCGTCGAAGCCCGACACCGTGATCACGCGGGCCGACTGCTGCGTGAGGAGACCGTCTGCGATCAAACGCCCGATGGCTTCTCGCATGGGAGTCCGACTGACGCCCCACCGCTGCGACTGCTCCACTTCGCCGATGACGGTGCCCGGCCGCAGCGCACCGGTCTGGATCTGCTCGAGCAGCGCGCGGTAGACGCGATCGCTCGTGCGCTCCCCGCTCGTTCCCGTGACCATAGCCCCAACGTATACACCAGAGCCGGTGAGCGCAAGGTTCACCCGTGATCCAGCCCCGTGTGTATACGCTGGGCTACCCGATGAGGCTCGGCTGCAGATCCTTCAGAGTGCGCGATCGCATCGTCTTCGCAACGCCCAGCGCCGCGACGAGCACCGCGATCACCAGCACGAGCGCGAGCTTCACCGCCTCGCTCGCGGCATCGGCGAGGTCGCCCCCGTACATCAGCTGTCGCAACCCGTCGACCGCGAACGACATCGGCAGGTAATGATGCAGGGTCGCGAGCGACGGTGGGAGCGTCTGCCAGGGGAAGGTGCCGCCGGCGGTGACGAGTTGCACCACCATGAGCACGAGCCCCAGGAACTGGCCGACGCTCCCCAGCCAGACGTTCAACGCCAGGATGATGGCTGCGAAGGTCGCCGACGCGAGCGCGATCGTCCCGTAGGCGGCGACCGGGTGCGAGAAGTCGAACCGGAGTGCGAAGGCGACGATCGCGAAGAGCGCGAGCATCTGCGTGGCTCCCAGCAGTGCGGGTGTCGCCCAACCGGCGAGGGTGACCCTCAGTGGCGTGTGCAGCGCGGTCACCGCACGGCGCGACACCGGCTTCAGAATGAGGAAGAGCGCGTAGATGCCGATCCACGCTGCCAGGCTCATGAAGAACGGTGCGAGGCCGGCTCCGTAGCTGCCAGCCGAGGTGACCCGGCTCGTCTGCACGTCGACCGGGCTCGCGATGTTCGAGGCCTGATCCCCTCGCAAGTCATCGGAGCTGTCGGGCAGCGCATCGACGCCCTCCGCGAGCGCGTCGCGCAGCTGCCCCGCACCGTTCGTCAGGTCTCCGAGCCCGCTCTGCAGCTCTCCCGAGCCCTCGACGAGCTGCGCGAGCCCGTCATCGAGCGCGACCGAGCCGTCCGCCGCTGTCGCGATGCCGTTCGTGAGTTGGGGCGTCGCGTCGGCGAGCTGCCGTGAACCGTCCGCGACCTGCTGCGCACCACCGGCGAGCGTGTCGAGTTGGGCACTGGCCCCCTGCACCTGCGCGTTGACGCTGGTGAGGTCACCGCCGATGCGATCCATCGCGCCGCTCACTCGGTCGATCACGGCCGGATCGACGTTCGCGTTCGCGAGATCCTGCAGCACCGCGGCTCGGTCTGCGGCCAGCGCATCGATCGCGCGCTGACTGACGTCCGCGGCTTCTCTGCCGTACTGGGCGACGGTCGCATTGCCAGCGGCGACCTGCGCGGCTCCGCCGGCGAGCGTCTCCGTGCTCTGCGGAAGCGACGCGGTCGCATCGCGCAGCTGCGAGAGACCGCTCGCCAGCCGACCCGACCCTTCCGCCGCCGTCTGCGTACCAGCGTGCAGCTCCCCCGCACCATCGCGGGCGGTCGCAGCCCCGTCGGTCAGCTCGCTCGCACCATCGGTCGCCTCGATGAGCGATCCGCGCACCTGAGCGATGCCGTCGAGAAGCGAACGCGCCGCTTCACGGTTCACCGACTGCACGATCTGCTTCTGGATGCGCTGCACCGCCTGCTCGCCGATGGTCGTCGCGAGGTAACTGTTCGCGTCGTTCGTGGTGAGCACCACGTCGGCCCGATGCGGGTCGTCCGTCTGCGACGATTGCAACGCCTCGGAGAAGTCCTTCGGCAACGTCACGGTGAAGTCGTAGACCCCGTTCGCGACGCCGCGCTCCGCATCCTTCGCACTGACACGATGCCAGTCGAAACTGCCGTCATCGATGAGATTCTGCGCGACTTCGTCCCCGATGACCCGCGTGCTCTCGCCCTCTGCGACGCCTGCATCGGACACCACGAGCGCTACGGGAACCTGGTCGAGCCTGGCGTACGGATCCTGGTTCGCCCAGAGATAGAGTCCGCCGTAGAGCAGCGGCACGCACATCAGGGCAGCGAAGGCGAGGCGCGCCATCTTGGTCGCCCAGAGGCGAGCGAACTCGGCCCGAATCATCTGCGGGATCTTCATGCCTGTTCCTCCACTGCTGCTGCGGCGTCGTCCGCGTCCGCATGGTCATGCAGCGGCATGACTTCGCCGGTTCCCCACCCTGCCGGATGCGCCGAGATCGCCGCGCGCGCCGCGCGACCCGCGATGACCAGCACCGCGGCTCCGTCCTCCGCCAGCTCGCACGCGATGCGCCACCAGTCCTCCGGCGCGCCGCCATGGCGATCCGGCGAGACGAGCACGAGCCCTTCGACCTCCGGGCGCTGCAGCGCCAATTCGCAGAGCGCGCGCACCCGGGCATCAGGGGCGAGATCGCCGATCGGCAACCGTGCATGCTCGCGCAGGCCCAAGCGCTCGAGTTCGTGCCGCACCGCGGTCGGCCCGCCGAATCTCCCCGCGAACATCAGCTCTTCTGCGACGACGTCGGAGAGCAGCACGTCGCCGTGCGGTTCGCTCACATCGGGGGCATCGACGAGAGCGAGTCTGCGCCGGAGTGCTTTGGCGTCGGGAGTGCCGTCGATCGAGACCTCCCCGGAGTCGGGCTTCATCCGGCCAGAGACGATGAGGCCGAGCACGGTCGGTCGCTGCGCCGTCTCGGCTTCGACGAACACCGCAGTGCCAGAGCTCATCGACACATCGATCGGCGGGAGCGCCCGCCCACCCGGTCCTTTACTGACCGCCGTCGCCCGCACCCGCATGAGTTCGTCCCCGCCCTACTCGATCCAACCCTGCGAGTGTAGTCCTCCTCTCACTGAACGCCGGGGCCGGTGAACGGGCGTTCGGGATCACAGGTCGTCGATGACGATTTTGTGCATGCCGAGCATGTGCTCGAACGCGTTCGGCCGCTCCATGAGCTCACCCATGTTGGCCGGGACGATCTGCCAGCTCACGCCGAACTCGTCGGCCAACCACCCGCACTGCTCGGCTTCCGGCACCGCCGACAGGGCCTCCCACAGGCGATCGATCTCGACCTGGTCGGCGCAGTGCACCTCGAGCGATACGCCGCACGTGAAGGAGAAATCCTGCTCCACACCCGAGTCCATCACCGCGAAGAGCTGATCCCGGATGCGGAAATCGCTGTACATCAGGGCCTCGGCGGTTGCGGGCCCGGTGGGCTCGCCGTAGGGGAACGATCCGATCAGCGCCGCGTCATCGAACACCTCGATGTAGCGGTCGCGTGCTTCTGCAGCCCGATTCTGGGCGGCTCCCCCGAACATGAGGGAGGGCATGACGAATGCTGCCTCAGCATCGATCTCGTCGTTGACGCTGAGCTGCCAGCTCATGCCGTACCGATCCTGCACCCACCCGTAGTAGGGGCTGAAGGGATACTCGTCCAGAGGCATGAGCACCGTCCCTCCCTGCAGCAGACCGTTCCACACCCGATCGAGCGCCGCGCGCGCGAGCTTCGGGCCGCCGAACCGCGCATCGCCGAACATCAGGAACATCGAGATCGATGGATTCGGGAAGAACTCCTCGCCCGCGTTGATCAGCGTGAGCCGATACCCCGCGAGGTTCACCGCCACGGTCAACGGCTCGCCGGCGAACGGCGCTTGGAAGTCGAGCAGGCCCGTCTGCGGGTACCGCGACTCGACCTCGGTGGTCGTGCCGGGGAAGACGTCCGCATAGAACCGACCGACCTCCTCTGCGTTCCGCTGGCACCAGATGTTGGGCACGATGTACTGGTCGGTCATGACTGCTCCTCTCGCCGGTGAGCTCGGCAGCACTGCCGGGTCCAGTGGTCGCTCGGGCGCCGGCACGGCGCGCCCGCTCTCAGTATCCGTCGCCCTCGCTCGCGCGACAAGAGTCAGGTCGATGACTTTTCACTCCTGCCGGTGCACAATGTCAGCAGAGGGGCCGGTCGCAGCTCCGCGAGCTCCGAGGAGTCCTCATGTCGATCAGCTTGAACCCCTACCTCAACTTCCACGGCAACGCCCGGCAAGCGCTCGAGTTCTACCACTCGGTGCTCGGCGGTGAGATCCGCCTCATGCAGTACGACTCCGTACCCGGCATGATGGGCGACCCCGCCGAATCGGAGAAGATCATGCACGGGCAGATCGACACGGAAGACGGTCTCACGATCATGGCCGCCGACTACCCGGCCTCCATGGCCGAGGCGCCGGACGCTGCATCGCTCGGGCACTCCGTGTGCGTCTCCGGCGACGACGCCGAACGCATCCGGGCGCTCTGGGAGGGCATGTCGAACGGTGCCCAGATCCGTGAGCCGTTCGAGACCGCGCCCTGGGGAGACACCTTCGGCATGCTCGCCGATCGATTCGGTGTTCCCTGGATGTTCAGCCTCGCGCCCTCCAGCCGGGGGTGACGCGCCCGATCCACTGCGAGACGAGCTCGTCTACGCCCCCTCGTAGCCGATCAGCCACCGTACTCCGTACTGATCGACCAGCTGTCCGTCGCTCGCGCCCCAGGCGCGGCGCTCCAGCGGAAGCAGGATGCGGCCGGAATCGGCGAGCGCCTCGAACCACCGGTGGAGTGTCGATGGCGCCGCTGCTCCGAGCAGGGAGAAGAACATTCCTCCGATGTGCACCGCGTCTTCGTCAGCACCGGCGTCAGCCCCGTAGATCGCCACCGGCCCGACGAGCGTGCCGTGCGCGACGGCGTCGTCCGGTCCGTCGACGCGCCCGAAGTCGGCGAAGGTTCGTATCTCCAGCGCACCCCCGAACACGGAGCGGTAGAACTCGAGCGCTTCGCCAGCGTTACCGGGAAACAGGAGGTACGGCGTGATTCCAGTCATCGGTCCTCCTGTCTCCCCAGGTCATCATTCCCGCAGCTTGGCGTCGAATGCGAGCGCCGCGGCTTCGACACCGGCGAGTTTCGCCGCGCTGGCCTCCTCCGCGGTGAGCGTTCGGTCTTCAGCGCGGAAACGCAATGCGAACGTGAGCGCCTTCGAGCCCGCCTCGATCCCGGCGCCGCGATAGTCATCGACGATTCGCGCACCTTCGAGCAGGTCGCCCGCGCCCGCTACGACCACGGCGAGCAGATCGCCCGCCGGAACGTCGTCGGCGACGACGAGGGTGAGATCCTGCGTCGCGGCGGGATAGGTCGAGAGCTGAGCGGTCTCCGGCAGGCGCGGTGCGAGCTCGATCAAGCGGTCGAGATCGAGCTCGAACGCTGCGACTCGGCCGGGCAGATGATGCTCGGCGACCAGCTCGGGCAGCAGTTCGCCCGCGACACCGATCACCACGAGACCGCCCTCGTCGCCGTCGGCATCCGCTCCGTCGTCGGCGACGCGGATGGCGAGCTCCGCCGTGCGGCCAGGGTGGAAGGCACGGTGAGCGCCCTGCGAGACGACGAGCTCCGCCGAGACCGCACCCGCGACCGTACGCGCCGCGTCGAGGGCATCGGCCCAGTCGTAGGCGCGGGCCGGCTCACCCGCCTGCTTCGGCACGGCATCGCCGAGCAGCAGACCGGCGATGCGGCGCGGTTGGTCGGGGATCGATGCGTTGAGTTCTGCGAGAACGGCGTCAGACGGCCGCTCCGCGAGCGGCGGCACCGTATCGGTGCCGAGCAGCGCGTCACCTGCACCGGGCGCGAACACGAGTCCCAGTTCGACGAGCGCGAGGTCGGTCAATCCGCGTGACGCGTTGCGCTGAGCGGCGGTGACGAGCCCCGGCAGCAGCGACCGGCGCAGGTACGGGGACTGCGCGTCGAGCGCATTCGCGAGCGCGATTGCCGCCACGGGCGGCGCCGCAGCACGAGTCGCCTCGCTGTCAGCCTCTGCGGCGTCGCCGGAACCGGCTCCCTCGGCACCCGCTCCGAACGCCTGCAGCTGCGACCGGGAGACGAACGGGTAGCTCTGCACCTCGTCGAGCCCGGCTGCCGTGATGATGTCGGCGACGCGACGGCGCAGGCGCTGGCTCCGCGTGAGTCCGCGACCGGCGGGAGCCACCGGCAGCGTCGAAGGGATGCGATCGTATCCGACGATGCGCGCGACCTCCTCGATCAGATCGGCACTGCGGGTGAGATCGGAACGCCAGCTGGGCGCGGTCACTCCGAGCTCGTCGCCGCCGTCGGCGACGATGGTGCAGCCGATCGTCTCGATCGCGCCGCGGATCTCGCCTTCGCTGTAGTCCGTGCCCAGAAGCCCGTTGACTCGCGCGATCGGCAGCCGCACCTCGATCGGCTCCCAGCCCGCCACGAGGTCCGAGCCGAGCTCGTCCGCCGTGCCGCCTGCGAGCTCGACGAGCAGGTCGACCATGCGCTGCGCCGCGGCGCGCGACACCAACGGGTCGACGCCTCGCTCGAAACGCTTGGAAGCCTCGCTCGGCAGCTTGTGCCTGCGCGCGGTGCGAGCGATCGAGACCGGATCGAACGTCGCCGCTTCGATCAGCACGTCGACGGTCGTGTCGTCAGCCTTGGTCGAGGCACCGCCCATGACTCCGGCGAGGCCGATCGCGCCCGATTCGTCGGCGATCACGAGATCCTCGACGTGCAGCTGGCGCTCCTGACCGTCCAGCGTGACCAGAGTCTCCCCCGGAGCTGCGCGGCGCACCGTGATACCGCCGGTGAGCTTGCGCAGATCATACGCGTGCAGCGGCTGACCGAGCTCGAGCATCACGTAGTTCGAGATGTCGACCTCGAGCGAGAGCGAGCGGATGCCGGCGAGCTGGAGCCGCGCGACCATCCAGGCGGGCGTCGGGCGCGACGGATCGATTCCCCGCACCACGCGAGTCACGAAGCCGGTGGCACCGGCGCGCCCGCGAATCGGAGCCCGGTCGTCGAGCGTGACCGAGAACCCGGTGCCGATCGCGGGCGACACGGCGAGGGCCGGATCGGTGAAGCTCGCACCGGTCGCGTGGGCGTACTCGCGCCCAACGCCCCGCACGGAGAACGCGTAGCCCCGATCGGGAGTCACGTTGATCTCGACCGCGGTATCCGAGAGGCCGAGCAGTGCTCGGGCGTCCGCGCCGACGACGGGATCGAGACCCAGACGGGAGAGCACGATGATGCCCTCGTGATCCTCACCGAGCGACAGTTCGCGGGCCGAGGCGATCATGCCGTCGGAGACGTGCCCGTACGTCTTGCGCGCAGAGATCGCGAAACCTCCGGGCAGCACCGCCCCTGGCAGCGACACGACGACTTTGTCGCCCGCGTCGAAGTTGTGGGCGCCGCAGACGATACCGCGCACGTCGGCTCCGCCGTCGGCGGCCTGCTGACCCTCGGGGGCGACGCGCACCTGGCACCAGTTCACCGTCTTGCCGTTCGAGTGCTCCTCGGGTTCGCGGGAGAGCACCTCGCCGACGACGACGGGTCCGGTCACATCGAAGCGTCGAATCGACTCCTCTTCGAAGCCGACGCGTACGAGGTCGGCGTGCACCGCTTCTGGGGTGACGTCTTCGGGCAGCGAGACGATCTCGCCGAGCCAGCTGAGCGGAATGCGCATTAGACCAGTCCTCCGAACTGACGATTGAATCTGACATCGCCTTCGACCATGTCGCGCATGTCGTTGATGTCGTGGCGGAACTGCAGGGTGCGCTCAATGCCCATGCCGAAGGCGAAGCCCTGGTACTCATCGGGATCGATGCCGGCAGCGGCGAGCAGTTTCGGATCGACCATGCCGCATCCGCCCCATTCGACCCAGCGCGCACCGCCCTTCGCATGCGGCTGCCAGACATCCATCTCGGCCGACGGCTCGGTGAACGGGAAGAAGTTCGGGCGCAACCGGATCTCCGCCTCTGCGCCGAACATCTGGCGAGCGAAGTGCTCGAGCGTGCCGCGCAGATGCGCCATCGTCAGGCCGCGATCGATGGCGATTCCCTCGATCTGACTGAAGACCGGGGTGTGCGTGGCGTCGAGCTCATCGGTGCGGTACGTACGCCCGGGCGCGACCACGTAGACCGGAAGCTCGCGGTCGAGCAGCGAGCGGATCTGCACGGGCGAGGTGTGGGTGCGCAGCACCAGGTGCCGATCGGCCGGTTCGATGAAGAACGTGTCCTGCATCGCGCGCGCCGGGTGATCGGGGTCGAACCCGAGCGCGTCGAAGTTGAACCATTCGTGCTCGACCTCTGGGCCCTCGGCGATCTCCCACCCCATTCCGATGAACACGTCGGAGACCTCGTCCTGCAACTGGGCGAGCGGGTGCCGGCTCCCGGCAGTGCGACGCACCGGTGCCGCAGTCACGTCGACGGTCTCGGCGACCAGCCGTGCCGCGGCCTCCTGCGCCGCGAGCTCCGACTCACGCCCGTGATAGGCGCCCTCGATGCGTCCGCGCGCCTGCCCCATGAGCTTGCCCGTCGCGGCCTTCTCGTCCTTCGGCACCGCGCGCATCTGCGCGTTGAGCTGAGCGATCGCTGAGCCGTCGCCCGCGTGCGCGGTGCGCGCGGCTTTCAGCTCTGCGACGGAGTCTGCCGCTGCGAAGGCGGCGAGCGCGGCCGTGACCGCTGCTTCTGCCGCTTCAGCGGTGATCGGATTCGATTTCGGGGCGCTGTCTGACACGAGTCCCTATCTTACCGGCAGCGGCGGCGGCCGAGGCCGACAGGATGTCGCGCAGCAGGGTCGCCACCGTATCTTCCATGAGGAGCCGCCCGTCGTCTCCGATGTCCGTCGCCGAGAGCCGGTCGAGCGCGGCGGCGAGCGCACCGGGAAGCGTGACGGCGACCCGCTTCCCATCGACTTCGAACGAGAGACGGACGGCCTCGGGAATCTCCGAGCGCGCGTCGGGACGGGAGCCGAGGTGCGGGTCGTCGGGATCGACGGGGACGAACCGCACGTGCGAACCGGGGCGCAGTTGCGCGGCGATATCGGTATCGGCATCGATCACAGTCCCGATGACGGGGTAGCCGCCCGTCACGGGGTGGTCGGCGAGGAAGAGCACGGGAAGGCCATTCGGAGGCACCTGAATGGATCCGCGGACGGTGCCCTCGCTCGGCAGCTCGTCGTGCCGCGCGCGCCGGAGCGGCGTCCCGTCGAATCGCGCGCCGACGCGATTCGACGACGCGCTCAGGCGCCAGCTCTGCGACGTCAAGGCGGCACGAGCCTTCGCGTCGAACCAGTCGCTCCTCGGACCCGGTACGAAGCGGAGCTGCGCCTCGTCGCCGATGGGACGACCATCCGACTCGGGCGAGTGCGCCGCCCGATCTGCCTGTCGAGGATCGTCGATCGCGAGGGCATCGCCCGCCGCGAGCGGAGCCGGGCCGATGCCCGACAGACTGTCGTGACTCGCGCTTCCGAGTACGCGCGGCACCGCGAAGCCTCCCCGTATCGCGAGCACCCCGCGCATTCCGCGCGTGGCCCGCCCGACGCGCAGCACCTCCCCTCGGCGCACGGTGAACGCTTCCTGACTCGAGGGCGGCGTCCGCCGCTCGTCGCCAGCGCCGACGATCTCAGCCGTGGCGTCCGTTCCGGCCAACGCGATAGAGACATCGACGTCGGCGCGCACGACGAGTGCCGCGTTCAGTGTTTCCAGCGCAGCGGCCCCGTCAGCGTTGCCCACCGCCCGGTTGGCGCGGCGCAGCGCAACGCGGTCGGCGGCGCCGGAAGGGCTCACACCGATCGCCGAGTGTCCAGCCCGCCCCGCGTCTTGCACGAGTGTCTGCATCCCCGGGTCGATCACCGTGATGGCGGAGCGCGACGCCGCCTCGGGCGGGACCGGCGACGCGTCCGGTACCGCCGAAGGCGCGTCCGTCGCGTCCGGCGCGTCGGGCACGGGCACGGGCACTGCGAGCGCGACCTGCTCGCGCACGGCGCGGAATGTCACCGTGTCGCCAGGTGCGATCAGCGACGCGCGTTCACGCGTCGCATCCCACAGTTGAGCGGTCGTGCGCCCGATCAGCCGCCATCCTCCGGGAGAGGCCCCGGGGTAGACCGCGGAGAACGCCCCGGCGAGCCCCACCGACCCGGGGGCGACGCGCTCGCGGGGTGACTCGAGTCGCGGCACGCGCAGCGCGGCATCACCGCCGGTGAGGTACACGAACCCGGGAGCGAAGCCGCCGAACGCCGCCGTCCATCGAGAGCCGGTGTGCGCCGCGACCACGCCGGCCGCGCTGAGCCCGGTCATCGCTCCGACCGCCTCGAGGTCCTCGCCGTCGTACACGACGTCGACGATCGCCACACGCGCCGACTCCCCCAGCATCGAGCGCGCGAAGCCCGCGATGCCAGAGGGGAGCCCGGCGATCTCATCGGCGATTCGACGCGCATTGGCGCGGTCGACGCACGTCACCAGGACCGTGCGCGCCGCCGGCACGATATCGATGACGCCGGGAAAGCCTCGTTCTCTGAGGATCGCGGCGAGCCCGAGCACCGTGTCGAGATCCGGCAGGTCGACGATGCACGCTCGATCGCCGACCGCGCGCACCGTGAACGGCGACGAACCTCCAGCCCCCGCCGAGCGCATCCGCTTCGAACCGCCCATCTAGACGAAGCTCCCGATCTCGACGCCGCAGCCCTCGAGCGCCGTGCGAATGTCGCCGGCCAACCGCACCGCTGCGGGATGATCGCCGTGCAGGCAGATGCTGTCGGCACGCACGGCGATCTCCGTGCCGTCGACGGCGAGCACCCGACCCGTCGTCGCGATCCTCATCGCTTGCGCCGTTGCGGCCTCGCCGGTCAGCACCGCCCCGGAGACGGCGCGCGGCACGAGGGAGCCGTCTGGTGCGTACGCACGATCGGCGAAGGCTTCGGAGAAGGTGCGCACTCCCGACTCCTCGGCCACCCGTTCGATCACCGAGTCGGGCGGCACCAGGAGCGGGAGCCCCGTGCCGGATTCGCGCAGGGCGCGCACGACCGCACGGGCCTGTCCCTCGTGATGCGCGATGGCGTTGTACAGCGCACCGTGCGGTTTCACGTACCGCACAGCGGAGCCGACGCTCCGCGCAAGCGCCTGCACGGCGCCGAGCTGGTAGATGATCTCGTCGGTCAATTCGCCCGGTTCGTACTCGATGAATCGACGACCGAACCCGGCGAGATCGCGGTAGCCCGGATGCGCGCCGATCGCCACTCCGGCAGCGTGCGCCGCCGCGCAGGTCGCACGTATGCCGCGCGGATCACCGCCGTGGAACCCGCAGGCCACATTGGCGCTCGACACGGATGAGAGCACCACGGTGTCGTCGCCGAAGGCGTAACTGCCGAACGATTCACCGAGGTCGCTGTTGAGATCGATACGGGGCATTCGCCCATTCTCGCAGGCCGAGTACGGCGGGAGCGCAGACCCGGACCGCGGCGTCTAGCGGCTGCGCTGCGCGAACGCCGTCTCGTAGAGCAGCACGCTCGCCGCCGTGGCGAGGTTCAGCGATTCCGCCGCGCCGTAGATGGGAAGCCGCACTGAGCGATCGGCGAGCACACGGTCGGCCTCGCTCAACCCTCGGGCCTCATTGCCGAACACCCACGCGATCGGACCGTCGAGCGCCCCCTCCGCGCGAGCTTCGAGCACGTCGGAGCCGCGCACGTCTGCCGCGAGTACCGAGAGATCCGATCCTCGCGCGGCTTCCACCGCCTCCTCCAGCGTCGACATCACGAGCACGGGGATGTGGAAGAGCGATCCCGTCGTGGAGCGCACCACCTTCGGGTGGAACGGATCGATGCTCTCCCCCGCGAAGATCACGGCGTCCGCCCCGGCGGCGTCCGCCGCTCGCAGCACGGTACCGGCGTTGCCCGGATCGCGGATCTCGTGCAGGATCGCGACGAGCCGTGCTTCCGCGAGTGCGCCCTCGGTCGGCTCGCCCCACGTACGCGCGACGGCGACGACGCCCTGCGGGTTGACCGTCTCCGACATCGCCGAGATGACTTCGGTGGTCGCTCGCTCCAACCGCACGCCCGCGTCCGAGGCGAGGCTGGCGATCTCGACTTGCCAGGTCTCCGCGCCGAGCGTCGCGTAGACGGTTTCGGTGAGCTCCGGACGATGCACGAGCAGCTCGCGCACCGCCTGCGGGCCCTCCACGAGGAAGCGGCCGTGCGCTTGGCGCTCCTTCTTCCGGGCGAGGGATGCGATTCGTCGCACGCGTTCGGACTTCGTGTTGCTCAGCATCTCGTCGGTCATGAGTTCAGCCTACTGGCGCAGCGGCTCACTCCCCCGCGCCAGCAGAACGCAGAAGACCCCCGCTCCCCAGGGGAGCGAGGGTCTTCGACAGGAAGAACTGCTTACGCGGCCTTCGGAGCCGAGGTGTCCTCGGGCAGCGCCGACTTCGCGACCTCGACGAGCGCGGCGAAGGCTGCGGGCTCGTTCGTGGCCAGCTCGGAGAGCATACGACGGTCGACCTCGACGCCTGCAAGGCCGAGACCCTGGATGAAGCGGTTGTAGGTCAGGCCGTTCGCACGGGCACCGGCGTTGATGCGCTGGATCCACAGGCGGCGGAAGTCGCCCTTCTTCTTGCGGCGGTCGTTGTACGAGTAGACCAGCGAGTGGATGACCTGCTCTTTGGCCTTCCGGTACAGGCGCGAACGCTGACCGCGGTATCCCTCGGCACGCTCGAGGATGACGCGACGCTTCTTGTGGGCGTTGACGGCCCTTTTGACTCTTGCCATTTCAGTTCTTCCTTAGAAAATTCTCAGATGAAAGCTATGCGCTCGCGCCGGTCAGTGACCGAGGAGCTTCATGGCCTGCTTGGCGTCGCCCTTGGCGAGCACCTGCTCGGCGTTCAGACGGCGCTTGCGCTTCGAGGCCTTCACCTCGAGGTTGTGGCGCATGCCGGCCTGCTGCTTCATCAGCTTGCCGGAGCCGGTGAGCTTGAAGCGCTTCTTGGCCCCCGAGTGGGTCTTCTGCTTGGGCATCGATTTCTCCTTGTTGTGTGCGAGCCTCACGGCCGCGGATTGCGGGGTGGCGCTGCGCTCGGCAGCGCACCGCAGTTCATTCGTCGTCCGAGTCCGTACCTGCGGTCTTGTCGGCCCGACGAGTGGCCTTCTCCTCAGCGCGACGAGCATTCAGCTCGGCTTTCGCTTCGGACTTGTTCTTGAGCGGAGCGACGACCATGACCATGTTGCGACCGTCGATGCGCGGGTTCGACTCGACGACACCGTATTCGGCGATGTCCTCGGAGAACTGCTGCAGCAGGCGCACACCCATCTCCGGCCGCGACTGCTCACGGCCGCGGAACAGGATCATCGCCTTGACCTTGTCTCCCTGCGACAGGAAGCCGACAGCGCGCTTCATCTTCGTCTCGTAGTCATGCGTGTCGATCTTCAGGCGGAAGCGCACCTCTTTGAGCACGGTGTTCGCCTGATTACGGCGTGCTTCCTTCTGCTTCTGAGCTGCCTCGTACTTGTACTTCCCGAAGTCCATGATCTTGGCAACGGGAGGCTTCGAGTTCGGGGCAACCTCGACGAGATCGAGATCGGCGTCCACAGCCATGCGGAGCGCAGTCTCGATCGGCACGACGCCGACCTGCTCGCCACTGGGTCCTACCAGTCGCACCTCGGGGACGCGGATTCTGTCATTCGTACGGGGATCGCTGATCGCCGGCTCCTCTGATCTCATGGGTGGGCGCTCCGGAACGGAGCCACGGAGCATCGAGATCAGGACCGCGCACGCGCCATCCCACACCCTTGTGCAGCTGCCGAGTGATCGGCGGGGTGTCAACTACCCGGTAACCTTGAAACGGTGCCGGGTGGGAGAATCTCCACTTCCGTGATCTCGGCAGAACACCGAGAACCGGATCAATCGTAGCACACCTACCGCAGCAGCAGACAGGACGTCATGAGCGAGCACACCGCCGACCAGCCCACCACCCCCGCCGCAGCAGCGGATTCCAGCGGAGACGACATCTCGCAGGCGACGCGGGACATCGCCGACGTCGCCGCCGTCGAGGTCATCACCACCGCCGCCGTGCACCTGCTGAGCGCTGCCGCGGTCAAGGTCGGACTCGCCGACGACCCCGAGACGCAGATCGACCTCGACGAGGCGCGCAAGCTGATCAACGCCCTCGCCGGCCTCATCACGGCGGGCGCTCCGGAGGTGAGCGACATGCATGCGCGCAGTCTGCGTGACGGGCTGCGCTCCGTGCAGCTCGCGTTCCGCGAGGCTTCGGTGATTCCTGATCCGATCGGCAAGGGACCGGGCGAGAAGTACACGGGTCCCGTGAACTGAGAGGATCCGCAGTGCCCCGCCCTCCCTCGGACGCCGCCCCAGCGCGAGCTCCCCGGCCGCCCAGGCGCGCCGAGATCGCTGCCGGCCTCGGCGACTCCTTGGGCGTCGGCATCGGAATACTGCCGCTCGGGGTCGCTCTCGGCGTCCTCGTGGTCCAGGCGGGACTCCCGTGGTGGCTCGCACCGGCGCTGTCGATCGGCATCTTCGCCGGTTCCGTAGAGCTGCTGCTCGTCAGCCTCATCGCTGCAGCGACACCGCTGGTCACCATCGCGATCACCGTGTTCGCGGTGAACTTCAGACACGTCTTCTACGCGTTCTCATTTCCGGTGTCGCGAGTGAGGCGCGGTCTGCCTCGCGCGTACTCGGTGTACGCGATGATCGATGAGGCTTACGCCACATACGTGCTCATGGACGAGAGCCGGCTGACCTCCGCGCGCATGGTCGCCGGGCAGCTCGCGATGCAGACCTACTGGGTCGTCGGCGGGCTCATCGGCGTCGCCCTCGCCACGGCGCTTCCAGAGCCGATCGAGGGATTCGAGTTCGCGCTCGTCGCCCTCTTCGTCGTGATGACGCTCGACGCCGTGCGCACCCGCCGGGAGGTGCCGTCAGCGTTGCTCGCAGCCCTCGCAGCGGCGATCGCGATCGTGACCGTTCCCGAGAGTGCGCTGCTCGCCGCGCTCCTCGTCTTCACTGCGCTGCTCGCGGGCCGGTATGCGGTCACGAGAGCCCGGAGGAAGTCCGTCGGGAGCGATGGGGACGGGCTCCCCGGCACGGACGACCCGACGGGAACGGCGGAGGAACATGCCTGATCTCGGGTACTTGATCGCAGCGGTCGCCGTCGGCGCCGTCATCACCATCGCCCTGCGCGCCCTGCCGTTCGCGATCCTGAAACCGCTGCGCCGCTCGAAGTTCGTGACCGCTCTCGGCCGATGGATGCCCGCCGGCATCCTCTTCATTCTCGCGGTCGTCATCCTGCGCGATGAACTGGCGGCGCGCCCGAGCCACTGGTGGGCCGTGCTCGTCGCCACGGCGGTGACGATCGTGGTGCATCTCGTCGGGCGGCGGCGGGCCGTACTCAGCGTCGCCGCCGGCACCGCTTGCTACATCGTGCTTCTCAATCTCGTGTGACGGGCGCTGCGGGCGCTCCCCGCGGCTACTCGCCCGCGACGGGTCTCAGCGTCAAGGAGTCGACGCGATCCGCCACGACCTCCGATGCTGCGATTCGGGCCTGCAGCGCTTCGAGCACCTCGCGTCGCGCGCCGGCGGCGCCTTCCGCGACCCGCACGAGCACCGTGACCTCCGGCTGGAGCAGGCGACTCTCGAGTTCTCCGGGAACGAGCCAGAGCTCTGCGATGCGCGGGTCGGCGGCACCGAGTCCTCTGAACTCCTCCTGCACTGCGGCGTCCGCCCACGCGGGGATCACGCGCCTTCCCAGGGCGAGGGCCTCGAGCGCGGTGCGACGCACTCCGAATTCACGCTCAGGGGTCCCCGGATCGATGATGATGAGCTCTGTCCCGTCTTGAGCCGCGGCCAAGGCGGTCTGCGCGCCGGGGACAGGAATCGGTCGCGCCTCCGGGTTCCAGCGGTTCAGCGTTGCAACGGAACTGAAGATCGGCAGTGCCTTCCTGCCGTCTGGAGCGGCGACCGCGACGATCGACAGTTCCTGCGATTTCTCGACCGTTCGCCCATCGGGAGTCTGTCCGACATCGCCCGCCTCTGCGAGCATCGGCACGAGAAACCGTTCGGTCGCGAACCCCGCGATCGCATCCGCCTGCGCGTCAGCGACCACGCGCACGGCGTCCCAGTACTCGGCCGAAGCTGCAGCGCTCCGCGCCGCAGCGGCAGCGTCGCGCACAGCGGTTACGAGGGCGATGTGCGTGGGTGATGCGCTTCCATCATCGCCGGAGAAAGCCGTGTCGTGATGGTCGAACGTGCGCCCTGCCCAGGGGAATCCCGCCGAGTCGGAGGCACCGCCGCCGACGAGACTGTCCGGAACTCCGGTGCTGCGGGGCGAATCGCCGGTAGAGGGGAGCTTCTTGATCGCCATGAGTCGCGGGATGTCCGCTCTAGCGCCCTGCGACGTCGAGAGCAGCGGGCAAGGAGAAGGCTCCGTCGTAGAGCGCCTTCCCGACGATCGCGCCTTCCAGACCGTCGTCGACGAGCTCTCGGAGCGCGGCGAGGTCGTCGAGGCTCGACACGCCGCCCGAGGCGACGACCGGGCGGTTCGTCCTGGCGCACACCCGCGCGAGCAACTCGATGTTCGGTCCGCGCAGGGTCCCGTCCTTGGTGACATCCGTCACGACGTACCGGGAGCAGCCCGCCTCCTCGAGACGGTCGAGCACCTCCCACAGGTTGCCGCCCTCTTCCGTCCAGCCGCGCGCAGCGAGCGTCTCTCCGCGCACGTCCAGCCCCACGGCGACTCGCTCGCCGAAACGCGCGATCACCGCCTCAGTCCACTCCGGGTTCTCGAGCGCCGCAGTGCCGAGATTGACGCGCGTGGCTCCCATCTCAAGGGCGGCTTCGAGCGACTCGTCGTCTCGTATGCCCCCTGAGAATTCGATCTTCACATCGCCTGAGCGCTTGATGATCTTGCGCGCGACCGCCACGTTGCTCCCCCGGCCGAAGGCCGCGTCGAGGTCGACGAGGTGGATCCATTCCGCGCCCTGATCGATCCAGTCGAGTGCGGCGTCCACGGGATCGCCGTAGTTCGTCTCGGTTCCGGCCTCACCCTGGGTGAGCCGCACCGCCTTGCCGTCGACCATGTCGATCGCCGGAAGCAGTTCCAGCTTCGGGCGTTCGGCGAGTTCAGTCATGGGGGCTTCTCCTTCTCGGGTGTGCGCGGTCGGGCCGCACCAGCTGCGGCCCGAGCGAGTGGGGATCCGGCCGCGTGAGGTCGGTCTCGATGGACTTACAGAGTGTCGATCCAGTTGCGCAGCAGCCGGATGCCAGCGTCCCCCGACTTCTCCGGGTGGAACTGCGTCGCACTCAGCGGACCGTTCTCCACCGCTGCGATGAACCGCTCGCCGTGCTCGGCCCAGGTGACCAGGGGGCGGGTGGCCGGGGTGCGCCCTTCGATGGACCATTCAGTCGCGGCATTGCTGTGCACGAAGTAAAAGCGCTCGGCTTCGAGACCGGCGAAGAGTCTCGATCCCTGAGGCACGTCGACGGTGTTCCACCCCATGTGCGGGAGCACTGGCGCGTTGATCTGACGCACGGTTCCCGGCCACTGACCGAGTCCCTCGGTTTCGATTCCGCGCTCGATGCCGTGCGAGAACATGACCTGCTCCCCGACGCAGATTCCGAGTACCGGCAGGCCTCCTGCGAGCCGACGGTCGATGAGCTCGTCTCCGCGGACGGCGCGCAGCTGTCGCATCACGGCGTCGAACGCACCGACGCCGGGGACCAGGAGTCCGTCTGCTGCCATGACGGCGCCCGGGTCGCGCGTCAGCTCGACGTCGGCTCCCGCGTGGACGAGCGCCTTCACCGCCGAGTGCACATTGCCAGACCCGTAGTCGAGCACCGCCACCGTCTTGCGCGGCGCGTCGGAGGGAGCGCTCACAGCGCGCCCTTCGTCGACGGCACACCCGAGACGAGCGGATCGAGCGACTTCGCCTCGCGGAAAGCTCGGGCGAATGCCTTGAACTCGGCCTCTGCGATGTGGTGCGGGTCACGGCCGGCGCGCAACTCGAGATGCACGGTCAGCCGTGCGTTCAGCGTCAGGGCCTCGAAGAAGTGCCGCACCATCGAACCCGTGAAGTGACCGCCGATGAGATGGAACTCGAACCCGGCAGGCTCTCCCGAGTGCACGAGGTACGGCCGACCGGAGATGTCGACGACCGCCTGTGCGAGCGCCTCATCCAGTGGGACCAGTGCGTCGCCGTAACGCGAGATCCCGGCTTTATCGCCGAGCGCTTCGAGAATGGTCTGGCCCAGCAGAATCCCGGTGTCTTCGACGGTGTGGTGGACATCGATGTGCACATCGCCGACCGCGTTCACCGTCAGGTCTGTGAGCGAGTGGCGGGCGAACGCCGTGAGCATGTGATCGAAGAACGGAACCCCGGTCTCGATCTGCGAAGACCCCGAGCCGTCGAGATCGACGCTGACACTGATCTGCGACTCGCTCGTGGATCGCTCGAGCGAGGCGGTGCGCGGTGCTGCAGTCATGGTTGTCAGTCTATCTGCGTTCCCCAGGAACCGACGGTACGCCGGGATCGATCAGGCGCCGCCCGGCCCGAGTGCCGTGATCGCCTCGATCACCGCACTCGTCTCGGCCTCCGTGCCTGCGGTGATGCGCAGGTGGCCTGGAATGCTGAGATTGCGGATGAGGATGCCGCGTGCGCGCAGCGCTTCGAACGTGGCCGACGGGTCGGTGAACCCGCCGACGAGCAGAAAGTTGGCTCCCGACGGGTGCACGACGTATCCAAGGGCGGTGAGGGCGTCCGCGAGACGATCGCGTTGCGCACTGATGTCGGCCACCGTGGCGAGCATCGCGTCGGCGTGACGAATCGCAGCTGTCGCGGCCGCCTGGGTGAGCGCTGACAGGTGATACGGCAGGCGCACGAGCCGCAGGGCGTCGACCACTGCCGCGTCGGCGGCGAGGTATCCGAGACGCACGCCCGCGAACGCGAACGCTTTGCTCATGGTCCGCGATACGAGGAGCCGGTGGCGTCCGGGGAGCAGCGACACCGCGCTCTCACGCTCGGTGTCGAACTCGTGATACGCCTCGTCGACGACGAGCATGCCGTCGAACGCATCGTAAGCGGCGAGGATCACCTCACGATCGAGCGACGTGCCCGTCGGATTGTTCGGACCGCAGAGGATCGCGACGTCCGGCTGGTGCTCGCGCAGCGCTTCGGCGACGCCCTCCGGCGTGAGCGCGTAATCTGCGGGACGCTCGACAGCGATCCATTCGGTATCGGTTCCGGAGGCGAGCAGCGGGTACATCGAATACGTCGGCGTGAAGCTCAGCAGTGACCGCCCCGGACCGGCGAATGCCTGCAGCACCTGCTGCAGCACTTCGTTCGATCCGTTCGCCGCCCATAGCTGTTCCACGCTGAGGCCGTGGCCGAGGTACCCCGCGAGGGAGCTCCGAAGCTCCGTGAACTCGCGGTCAGGGTATCGGTTCACACCGGTTACCGCTCGAGCGAGTGACTGAACGATGTCGATGGCGACGTGCTCGGGAATGGGATGCGTGTTCTCGTTGACGTTCAGGCTCACCGGCACCGCGTCTTGCGGGGCGCCGTAGGGCTCCTGGCCGACGAGATTGTCACGAAGAGGGAGGTCGCTCAAGCTAGTCACCCGACCAGTCTAAAGCCGGTGAGCCCCCCGACGATCAGTCGGTCAAGCCCCGAGTTCGTCGCCCGACACCACGCGCGGATGATCTGAGTACCGCAGCGGAACGGCGATCGCATCACCCGCCTGCAGCGATGAACCGTCCAGCTGGTTCAACTGCACAATCTCAGTGATGACATCGCGAGGGTCGGCCGTCGGGTCGAGATCAGTCGCCAGCGACCAGAGCGAGCTGCCCGGCTGCACCACGACGTAATCGAACTGCTCGCCGTTCGGCCCCTCAGCCGCGGCCATCGCCTCCGGAGCCGCGAGTGCCGCCATGAGAGCGAGAAGACCGGCGACGAGCACCGTGGCGAATCCACCGAACACGATGCGCCCGCGCCGGGTCAGGCGGAGCGAGCCCGAAGCTTCGGTCGACTCTCGTGATTCCCGGCCCAGAACAGCAGATGCGCTCATGATGACTTCTCCTTAGTCTTGCGATGACGCGGGCGTGGAGCCCATGCGAACATCTGTTTCGAATATATATTCGATGAATCGAAACCGCAAGCGTCTTTTCGAAGATACGTTTCGCTCTTTTTCCGCGACACTCGAACATATGTTTGTCGG
Organism: Leucobacter sp. USHLN154; assembly: GCF_037145595.1. NCBI lineage: Bacteria > Bacillati > Actinomycetota > Actinomycetes > Micrococcales > Microbacteriaceae > Leucobacter > Leucobacter sp. USHLN154. Next base: position 569,584 of record NZ_JBBCXF010000001.1, on the reverse strand, counting down.
TCTTCGAATGCTGCGGCTAGGGTTTCGGTCAACGGGATCACTGAATCAGCACCCACCGACATTCATGGATCGCGCCCCATCCGCATCGCCCCCTGGGGCCAGAAAGGACAGCGATGAGCGACGCAGCCGCGCCCCGATCCACGAAGCCGCTGAGCGAGAAGCAGCAGGCGATCCTCGAGTGCATCGCGCGTTCAGTGGAGAGCCGGGGGTATCCGCCGAGCATGCGAGAGATCGGCGACGCGGTGGGGCTCTCCTCGCTCTCGAGCGTCACGCATCAGCTCAGCAGGCTCGAGCTGGGCGGCTACATCCGCCGCGACCCCAACCGGCCGAGAGCCCTGGAGATCCTGGTCGAGCTCGCCTCGACCTCGTCGGCGATCGACGACGCCCCCGCGCAGCGCCCCGAAGAGGCGGCGTACGTTCCGCTCGTCGGTCAGATCGCGGCCGGCGTGCCGATCACTGCGGAGCAGCAGGTCGAGGAGATCGTGCCGCTCCCCCGCGCTCTCGTCGGCGACGGACAGCTCTTCATGCTGCGCGTCGTCGGCGATTCGATGATCGACGCAGCGATCTGCGATGGGGATTTCGTGGTGATCCGACAGCAGCGCGAAGCCGAGAACGGAGACATCGTCGCAGCGATGCTCGATGGAGAGGCAACGGTGAAGGTGTTCCGCCGCCGAGACGGGCACACCTGGCTCCTGCCTCGCAACAGCGCGTTCGAGCCGATCCTGGGCGATCACGCGGAAGTACTCGGGCGCGTGGTCGCGGTCTTCCGCTCGGTCTGATCGCAGGGCGCGGCGTCGCCGCGGCGCAGCACCGCTGGACACCGACGCGCGAGTGCTGGCACCCACCCGCAGCCCTTCGCTCGCTGCGGCGGTTGCTTTGTTGAACCGAGTCCATCTACAGTGATCGCATGGCCACTGCGTCGATGCCGATTCCATCCACCCGTTCTCGAACGCCGATGCTCGCGCTCGGATTCCACCCTGATTGCGTGCCGTACGAGCGCGGACTCGAGCTCCAGGCCGAGGCGGTCGACCGCATCGAGCAGGGCCTCGACCGCGGAACGGTCCTCTTGCTCGAGCACCCGCCGGTGTACACCGCCGGTCGCCGCGCCGAGCCGGATGAGTACCCGTCGGACGGCAGTCCCGTCGTCGCCGTCGACCGGGGCGGACGAGTCACCTGGCACGGTCCGGGCCAACTGGTGTGCTATCCGGTCGTCCGGCTGCGGTCCGGCGCCGGCGTCGTCGACTTCGTACGCGCCCTCGAGACGGCGATCATCGACACCGTGGCCGCATTCGGCGTATCGGGCACACGCGTGGAAGGCCGCTCGGGAGTATGGGTGCCCCATCCTGATCGTCCGCCGACGAAGCTCGCACAGATCGGCTTGCACGCCCGCGCCGGCATCATCACCCATGGAATTGCGATCAACTGCTGCAACGACCTCGAGCCGTTCTCCCAGATCGTGCCATGCGGGATTCCAGACGCCGGCGTGACCACGCTGAGCGCACTCGCCGGTCGGAGAATCCCGCCCGAGATCGTGGCACCCGACCTCCAGGTGCACCTCGCCCATGTGATCGCGGAGTTCACCGCATGAGCGCGCGTCGCCTGCCTTCGACCGGCACGCGCCCCGAGCCGGAGGGCCGACCGCTCCTCCGCGTCGAGGCCCGCAACGCCGAGACTCCGATCGAGCGGAAACCGGAGTGGATCAAGACGCGCGCCCGGCTCGGCCCGGAGTACCGCCAGGTGCGCGACCTGGTCGCAGGCGAAGGGCTCCACACGGTCTGCCAGGAGGCCGGCTGCCCCAACGTCTTCGAGTGTTGGGAGGATCGCGAAGCAACGTTTCTCATCGGAGGTTCGATCTGCACCCGGAGGTGCGACTTCTGCATGATCACGAGCGGAAAGCCGCTCCCGCTCGACCGCGACGAGCCGCGCCGGGTCGCAGAATCGGCACGCACCATGGGCCTGAGGTACGCCACCATCACCGGCGTGACACGCGATGACCTGCCCGACACCGGCGCTTGGCTCTTCGCTGAGACCATTCGGCAGGTGCGCGCCATGAATCCCGGCGCAGGCGTCGAGGTGCTCGTCGACGATCTCGGCGGCCGGCCCGAGGATCTCGAGCAGGTGTTCGAGGCGGCTCCGCAGGTGTTCGCCCACAATCTCGAAACCGTGCCCCGCATCTTCCGCCGCATTCGGCCCGGCTTCCGATACGAACGCTCACTGGGGGTCATCACGAGGGCGCACCATGCGGGAATGGTGACCAAATCGAACCTCATCCTCGGAATGGGCGAAACGCGTGCGGAGATCTCCGAGGCGATGACCGAACTCAGAGCCGCAGGGTGCGAGATCCTCACCCTGACCCAGTACCTCCGCCCCTCGGCACGGCATCACCCGATCGCTCGTTGGGTGCCGCCAGAGGAATTCGTCGACCTGCACGACGAAGCGGAGTCGCTCGGCTTCTCCGGCGTGCTTGCCGGCCCGCTCGTGAGGTCCTCGTACCGCGCTGGTCGCCTCTGGGCGCGAACGATGCTGGCGTCCGGCAGAACCGTGCCCGCGGCATTGCTGCACCTCGCGGAGCGCACCGCGGGCTCGTATCCTCAAGCACTTGCGGGCCTGCCGCCCACCGAGACAGGGACCGGACCGGGCGGCGCTCGATCCGCGTGACGGTGAGGGCCTAGTCGACCGGGTTCGGAGTCAGCAGACCCAGCTCTCGGAGCACGGCGAGCACCTGCTCGTGCCGATTGAACGTGTAGAGATGCACGGACGGGGCCCCTCCCGCGAGCAGCTCTCGCGCCAAGGCGACGGTGTGCTCGACGCCGAGTTCGGGTGCGTAGCCGCCCTCTGCGTCCAGTTCACGCGCGAGTTCGATCGGGGCCGGCTGCCCGGCGAGCGATGCGACCTTGCGCAGCTGCGCACTCGTCGCGACGGGCATGAGGCCGGGAAGCACGGGAATGCGAAGTCCAGCCGCGCGTGCGTCCTCGACGAACGACAGGTAATCGTCTGCGCGGAAGAAGAGCTGCGTGATCGCGAGATCAGCACCGCTCTCCTGCTTCGCGACGAGCCAATCGATATCCTCTGCCCGTGAGCGGGAGAGCGGGTGGCCGTTCGGGTAGGCCGCGACCGCGGTACGACCGACGCTGGTCAGCGCCGGTCGCTCCGCTCGGGCCTCTGAGATCAACCGCACGAGTTCGAGCGAGCTCAACGACTCCGAGACCTCCGCGTCGCTCTCCGTCAACCCGCGCGGTGGATCCCCGCGCAGCGCCAGGAAGTCGTGCACTCCCGCATCCATGATCGCGTGTATCGCAGCGCTCACCGCCTCGCGCTGCTCCCCCACCGTCGTGAGGTGGGCGAGCGGCAGCGCACTCGTGTGATCGCGCAAGTAGGTCACGAGGTCGAGCGACGCATCACGGTTCGACCCGTTCGCCCCGTACGTCACCGAGATGAAATCGGGATCCGCGGCGGAGAGGTGCTGCACGGCGTGACCGAGCGCGAGCGCAGCCGCTCCTGAACGCGCGGGAAACACTTCGAACGAGAATCGCGCGCGAGCTGCACCACGACTCGGAAGCAGGAACGAGTTCACCGGCGCCCCTCCTGCCGCTCCACGCCGGGTGCGGCGTCTGCGGAACGGTGCGCGGGACGCGCGGCCGCAACGCCGGTGCGACCGAATCCGGCATACGACGCCGGAGCAGATTCGGCGCCGGAGAACTCCTGCTGCGCGAGCTCGGTGCCGCGCACTCGCGCCGCGATCTTGGCGAACGCGACCTCACGGGCGAAGTCAGGCGTGCCGTGCTTGGGCTTCTCATCGATGAGATACGGCGAGAACCCGCAGTCATCGGTCGAGCCGAGCAACTCGGCGGGAATGAAGCGGGACGCCCGCACCAGCTGGTCGCGCACCTCGGCTGCCGTCTCGAGTTTCGGATTCATCGGATCGGTGACGCCGATGAGAACCCGCGGCACCGTCCCCGCCGCGCGCGAGCGCTGCCGCAGCTGACGGCCGACCAGGCGCGCCACGCGATCAGGATCCTTCTCGCTCGCAGCCTGGATGAGGAAGTACCCCGCTTCGATCTGGAACAGTTCGGGAATGAGAGCGGCGTAGTCGACGTCGGCACTATGGGCGGAATCGTGATCGTTGCCCGGGCAGGTGTGCACGCCCACGGCGCCGCGCTGTTCGGGAGCGAGGTCGGCGAGCACTCGGTTGATGAGATCGATGAAGCCTCCGAGCGCTTCCGGTCCCGCCCACGGGGCACGAAGATCCCGTCGCAGGGCGAGTCTCCCCTCCGTGAAGTCGATGGTGATGCGCGACGCGCCCGCGGCGAAGCTCCGACGGATGTCTTCGACGCAGCCGCTGACCACGTCTTCGAGGAACTGTTCCCGCGAGTACTCGCCGAGACCGTCGGGCGGCACCATCAACGACAGCATCGACGGTGAGATCACCGCTTGCTTCAGCGGCAGGTGCGTCAGGGGCCGCGCCGCGGCGACGTCGTCCGCGGCCCAGGATCGGAACCGGAACGGGCCGCGCGCGAGACTGGGGATCACGCGATGATGCCCGTCGGCGAACACCGCGAACACCGGGCCTGCCCTCACGTCGCCGTCGTCGAACGACGTGCCGAGCGGGTAGCTGGCGAAACTCTGACGGCGCTGCTCGCCGTCGCCCACGAGGGGCGAACCGGTCTCCGCGAAGCGGTCGAGGGTATCGCGCACCGCGCGGTCCTGTTCGCGCAGCAGTTCCTCGGAATCGATCAGCCCGGTTTCGGCGTCGAGCACCGCCCGCTGCAGGCTCGCCGGTCGCGGCAGGCTTCCCACCGCTTCCGTCGGAAGCTCGTCGGCGATCCAGCCAGAGGCGGGAGCGACGTGCCGCGCTGCCTCCGCCTCGATCCCGCCCGACGCGCTCACGCGCCCGCGCGCACCGCGCGAGCCGCGTGAACCAGGTTCGTCAGGCTCGCCACGGTCTCTTCGTAACCGCGCGTCTTCAGCCCGCAGTCCGGGTTCACCCAGAGCTGCTCGCCGGGAATGCGCGCGGCCGCGATACGGATCAGCTCCTGCTGCTCAGCGACGCTCGGCACCCGCGGCGAGTGGATGTCGTAGACGCCGGGCCCGATCCCGCGAGAGTACCCGTGCTCCCCCAGCGGCTCCACGACGTCCATCCGGCTGCGAGCCGCCTCGATGCTCGTGACGTCGGCGTCGAGCCCGTCGACCGCGTCGATGATCTCCCCGAACTCCGAATAGCAGAGGTGAGTGTGGATCTGCACATCGGCCGCGGCTCCACTCGTCGCGAGACGGAACGCTCCCACCGACCAGTCGAGATACGCCGCCTGACGGTCCGCATCGAGCGGCAGCAGCTCGCGCAGTGCCGGCTCATCGACCTGCACGATGCGGATCCCGGCATCGACCAGATCGTCGATCTCGTCGCGCAGCGCGAGCGCCACCTGCGACGCCGTGTCCGCGAGGGGCTGATCATCGCGCACGAACGACCATGCGAGGATCGTGACGGGACCCGTGAGCATGCCCTTGACCGGTCGGTCGGTCAGCGACTGCGCGTACGCCGACCAGGAGACCGTCATCGGCGCCGGCCGGGATACATCGCCCCACAGGATGGACGGGCGCGTGGCGCGGGTGCCGTACGACTGCACCCAGCCGTGCTCCGTGACTGCGAACCCGTCGAGCAGCTCCGCGAAGTACTGCACCATGTCATTGCGCTCGGCCTCGCCGTGCACGAGAACGTCGAGACCGATCTCCTCCTGCAAGCGGATCACGCGTGCGATCTCATCGCGCAGGAAGCCGTCGTACTCCTCCTGGCCGATCTCCCCCCTGCCGAACGCGGCTCGAGCCTTGCGGATCTCGACCGTCTGCGGGAACGACCCGATGGTGGTGGTCGCGAGCTCGGGAATGCCGAGCCCCTGCTGCGCAGCGCGGCGCTCACCCTCGTGATCGCGCTCCCGATCCGCGACGGTGACGGCGTCGACGCGGCCCCGTACCCCATCGACCCGTACACCTGAGGCCTGCGCTCGCGCAGCGAGGATCGCGTCGACCGCTGCGAGCTCCGCTTCGATCGCCGCGCCCCCGTCGGCGAGCCCCCGAGCGAGAATGACGACCTGCTCGATCTTCTGGTCTGCGAAGGCGAGCCAGGAGGCGAGTTCGACGTCGAGCCGGGTCTCATCGCGCACGTCGTGCGGCACGTGCTGCAGGCTGTTCGACGTGCAGGCGACGACGTCGATGCCGGCACGCTGGAGTCGCTCCAGTGCGCCGAATGCTGCGCGCAGATCCGTCTTCCAGATGTTGCGCCCATCGACGACACCCGCGACGAGCTGCGTCTCGGCGAACGCGGACGTGAGCGCACCCGATGCGAGGTCGGCTTCTGGCAGGCTGCCGCGCACGAGGTCTGCGTGCACGGCCTCGACCGGGAGCGACCCGAGTCGCGCGAGCGCGTCCGCCGCGTCGCCGTAGGGCGCCGTGAGCAGGATGCTCGGTCGTGCGGCGGCGCCGCCCAGGATCGAGTACGCCCGCTCCACGAGCGCGATCGTTTCGGATCGGGGCACCGGAAGAGAATCCGACACGAGCGCGGGTTCGTCGAGCTGCACCCAGCCGGCGCCCGCCTCGTTCAGCGCCGCGAGCAGTTCGGCATAGACCCCGACGACCTCGTCGAGACGATCGATCGGGCGGAAGCCTTCGCCGGCGCCGTCCGAAGCCTTCGCGAGCAGCAGATAGGTGACGGGGCCGACGATCACCGGGCGCGACTCGATGCCCTGCTCCGCAGCCTCCGCCAGCTGCGCGACGAGCTGCGCCGGGTTCGCCGCGAGCGGGGTGGTCTCATCGATCTCGGGAACGCTGTAGTGGTAGTTCGTGTCGAACCACTTCGTCATCTCGAGCGGCTGATGGTCTCGGTCACCCCGCGCGAGCGCGAAGTACGTGATGAGGTCGCTGCCCGCGATATCGGCGAATCGCTGAGGAATCGCGCCGAGGGCGAGGGTCGCGTCGAGCACCTGATCGTAGAAGCTGAAGCTCTCCGGTACTGCGCCGCCCTCGGCCGGGAGCCCCAGCTCGACGAGGCGTGCGCGCGTCGCGGCGCGCAGTTCGCCTGCCGTCTCCTGGAGCGCCGCTTCGTCGGTGTGCCCCTTCCAGAAGGACTCGATCGCCCGCTTCAGCTCGCGGCGGCGTCCGAGCCGGGGGTATCCGAGGATCGTCGCGGTAGGCAGGTGCGTCGTTGCGGTCATAGCCGTCCTTTTCGTGGGAACTCAAGGATCGCAGCTGCTGCTGCTCCCCGTGGAACTCCCCCAAGGTATCCAGCTGACGCCCGAACGACGAGCGATGTTGCTCCTTGTTACCCGAACCCAAGGTGGGCTTATGGAACGTATTGCTCCAGCTTCGATGCCATTTCCGCGGTCACGTACGCGCGCACTCGCGTGCCCGTCTCGACGTACTCCGTCTCGAGCACCCGATTGCGCTCGTGCAATTCGGCCACGAGCTCCCCGCGATCGTAGGGAACCACGACGGTGATCTCGCGTTCCGGCACCGGCAGCGCAGCATCGATGCGCCGCTTGAGCTCTTCGATGCCCTCGCCGGTGCGCGCAGACACGAATACCGCATCGGGAACGAGGCCGTGCAGCACGAGCCGCTGCGATTCGTCGAGCAAGTCGGCCTTGTTGAAGGCGACGAGTTCGGTGATGCCTTGCGCGTCGACCTCGGAGATCACGTCTCGCACGGTGCGCAGCTGCGCCTCAGGGTCGGGGTGCGAACCGTCGACGACGTGCAGGATCACCGAGGCCTCGCCGACCTCCTCGAACGTAGAGCGGAACGCCTCGACGAGCTGGTGCGGCAGGTTGCGCACGAAGCCGACCGTGTCGGCGTACGTGAAGCGGCGGCCGTCATCCGTCTCGCCATGCCTGATGGCGGTGTCGAGCGTCGCGAACAGCTGGTTCTGCACGAGTTCCTGCGTGCCGGTCAACCGGTTCAGCAGACTCGATTTGCCCGCATTCGTGTACCCGGCGATCGCGACCGACGGCACCTCGCCGCGCTTGCGATTCGCGCGCTTCGCCTCTCGCGCCGGAGCGAAGCCGGCGATCTGCTTGCGCAGCTTCGACATGCGGGTGTGGATCTTGCGTCGATCGAGCTCCATCTTGGTCTCGCCGGGGCCTCGCGACCCCATCCCAGCCCCTGCGGATCCCACCTGGCCGCCCGCCTGGCGCGACATCGACTCGCCCCACCCGCGCAATCGCGGCAGCAGGTACTGGAGCTGGGCGAGCTCGACCTGGGCCTTGCCCTCGCGGCTCTTCGCGTGCTGGCTGAAGATGTCGAGGATGACGGCCGTGCGGTCGATCACCTTCACCTTCACGACGTCCTCGAGCGCGCGGCGCTGACTCGGGGCCAGTTCGGTGTCGGCGATCACGGTATCGGCCCCCACGGCCGCCACCAGCTCGGCGAGCTCTTGCGCTTTGCCCTTTCCGAGGTATGTCGCAGGGTCGGGGTGCGCGCGGCGCTGGAGCAGCCCGTCGAGCACGCGGGCGCCCGCCGTCTCCGCGAGCGCCGAGAGTTCGCGGAGCGAGTTCTCCGCGTCTTCCGCAGTCCGCTGGGAGTACACGCCGATCAGCACGACGTTCTCGAGCCGCAGCTGACGGTACTCGACCTCGGTCACGTCCTCGAGCTCCGTGGAGAGCCCGACGACGCGCTTGAGGGACGCGCGGTCCTCGCGCTCCATCCGGATCGCGTCGAAGCCTCCCTCGAGACGATCGTGGTCGGCGTCGCCGAGCGCCTGCGCTCCGCTGGTGAGGTCGCGGATCACGGTGGCCGATCCGGCTCCGGCCGCGCGCGCGAGCACGCGGTCGAGGGGATCAGCGTGCGCAGCGGCTCCGGTCGCCGGGGCGTCGCTCACGACGGCGTTCTCGTCTGCGAGCACTGCATCATCTGCGTTACGTTTCATCATCTGGCTTCCAGTGTACGTGGGGTGCGCCCGGGCGCGTCGGCCGTTCGCCCTGGGCGCAGTGCGCGCTCGGAATCGCCGTCGGCGTCGGCCTGGGATACTGGGAGGCGTGACCCAGCACTACTTCTCCGAATCCCCCGACGGCGAACTGCGACCCCGCGAGATCGAGGTCGCGCTCGGGGGCGCACCTCGCACGGTCGTGACGGCCGGAGGGGTCTTCAGCCCGGAGCAGCTGGACCGCGGCACTGCGATCCTGCTGCGAGAGCTCCCCGAACGCGACGCGCTCGGCGCCGTTTCTTCCGGTCCGCTCCTCGACCTGGGGTGCGGCTGGGGCGCGATCGCGCTCGACGCCGCTCTCGACCAGCCGGAGCGCGAGGTCTGGGCCATCGATGTGAACGAGCGCTCGCGCGAGCTGACGCGCATGAATGCGGATCGCCTCGGCCTCCGCCATCTTCGGGTTGCCTCCCCCGATGAGGTGCCCGAGGACGTGCGTTTCGGGGAGATCCGCTCGAACCCCCCGATCCGCGTCGGGAAAGAGTCGCTGCACGGGATCCTGCGCCGATGGCTCCCGCGGTTGGCCGACGGGGGCGTCGCGCACCTGGTCGTGGCGAAGCACCTCGGCGCCGACTCCCTGCAACGCTGGATCGCGTCGGAGTTCACCGACCTCGACGTCGATCGCCCTGCGCGCGACAAGGGGTTCCACATCATCCGCGCGCGGCGCGCGTAGTCGCTCCTGCGCCGGATCAGGCGTCGGGGAGTTCGATCTCGCCCGAGTACACGAGCTCAGCGGGTCCGTTGAGCGAAACGTGCTCGCCCTCCTCCGTCGGGAACATGCGCACCGCGAGGCGCCCGCCGGGAACATCGACTCTCCAGTGGTTCGGCATCCCCTCGCCGCCCCAGTGGCGGAAGGCGAGCGCGGCAGCAGCCGTGCCCGTGCCGCACGACAGCGTCTCCCCCGAACCGCGCTCGTGCACGCGCATGCGGATGCGAGCGACTCCGTCTTTGATGAGCGGGTCCTCCGGAACGACGAACTCGACGTTCGCCCCGCCCTCGGCGACCGGTTCGAGGGCGGGCTCCCGATGCAGGTCGAGCCCGTCGAGCTCCGCCGGATCCGCCAGAGCCGCCACGACGTGCGGATTGCCGAGGTTGATCCCGAGCCCCGGGCGCGCGACGTCGAGTCCCTGCGCTGCGACGAGGCGCTCGCCGGCGAGTCGCCAGCGCCCCAGGTCGACCGTGTAGCCGGCGACGCCCGCGAGCACATCCTTCACCCCGGCGCGCGTGCCGATCGGCAGCGTGTCGCGCCGCTCGGGCGAGACGAGCCCCTGGGTGATCAGGTAGTGCGCGTATACGCGCGCGCCGTTGCCGCACATCTCGGCGGGGGTTCCGTCGGCGTTCCAATAGTCCATGAACCACTCGGCGTCGGGCTCCTCCGCGAGGCACGCGGCCCCCTCTGGGATGGATCGCGAACGCACCGCACGGATCACGCCGTCGGCGCCGACGCCGAACCGGCGGTCGCAGAGGAAGCGGATCTGCTCGGGAGTCAGGGTGCGCTCACCGTCGGGGTCGGAGAACAGCACGAAGTCGTTGCCCGTGCCATGGCCCTTGGAGAACGCGAGCGTCGTCATACGCCCAGTTTACGCGGGCATCTCCCCGGGATTCAGCCATTCGACCTCGGCGTACCGTTTGAACCAGCTCACCTGTCGCCGAGCGTATCGACGGGTCAGCACCCGCGTCTCCTCGATCGCCTCGACCTGCGTGAGGCGACCGTCGAGATGCCCGAGCGCCTGCGCGTAGCCGATCGCGCGGGACGCTGTCGGGCCGTCGCCGATCCCCTTCGGTATCAGGGCGCGCACCTCGTCGAGGAGACCGGCGCTCCACATCTGCTCGACACGTCGATCGAGTCGCTGCACCAGAGTGGTGCGGTCGACCTGCACGCCGAGGATGCGGGTTCCGCCGGTCTCATCGCCCTGCCAGAGCCGGGGCTCCGTCGGCAGCGTCACCTGCGCGTCGCCGCCCAGAAGCGCCACCTCGAGTGCACGCACGACCCGCCGGGGATTGCGTGCGTCGACGGCCGCGGCGGTCTGGGCGTCCAGGGCGCGCAACCGTTCGAGCAGCGCATCGACGCCGTCGCGTTCCGCTGCTGCTTCGAGCTCTGCGCGGAGCGCGTCGTCGCGCGGGGGGAATTGGAAGTCGAACAGCACGCTCGATACGTAGAGACCGGATCCCCCGACCAGGATCGCGTCGGCGTCTCGCGCGTGAATCCGCCGGATCGCGGCTCGCGCCTCGGCCTGGTACCACGCGACGGTGGCCTCCTCCCTCGGTGCGAGCACGTCGATGAGGTGGTGCGGTACTCCTCGGCGCTCGCGCTCCGGCACTTTGGCCGTGCCGATGTCCATGCCCCGGTACACCTGCATGGCGTCGGCGTTCACGATCTCAGCCGCGCGTCCGCTTTCGGCCAACCGCTGCGCGAGATCGAGCGACAGCTCTGATTTGCCGGTGCCCGTCGCTCCGACGACGGCCCAGAGCTTCGGGGGGCGCTGCTCGAGCGTTGACGAGCGTGCGCGGGCGGTCACGCGCTCGCGCTGGGCCGGGGTTCCGCGGTCAGCGGTCATCGGGGCCGGATCGCCGGGAGTCCGAGACTCACGACGCGCGGGGCGGTGTCCGCTGCTGCTGGGGTTGCCGGCACGCCGCAGCTCTCGGCCTGCCTTCGGTCCCATGCGTCACCGGCTCTCGTGCGTCGCACTGCGAAGAGGGGCGCACGGTCGAGGGCGAGCGCCGAGTCGGCGATGAGGAAGTGCGGGGCGGCGGCGGTGACGGCGACCGTGACGACGTCGCCGGGCCGAGGCTCGGCACCGCCTTCTGGCACGGCGAAGTGCACCAGCCGATTGTCCTCGCTGCGTCCGGAGAACCGCCGCGTGGCGGCATCCTTCTTCCCCTCGCCCGCTGAGACGAGCACCTCGACCGTACGCCCGATCTGCGCCTGGTTCTCTTCCAGTGAGATGCGCTCCTGCAGCGCTTGGAGGCGCTCGTAGCGCTCTTGCACGACTGCCTTCGGCAGCTGACCATCCATCTCGGCTGCCGGCGTGCCGGGCCGGATGGAGTACTGGAATGTGAATGCGCTCGCGAATCTCGACTCCTCGACGACGCGAAGCGTGTCTTCGAAGTCTGCGTCGGTCTCACCCGGGAACCCGACGATGATGTCGGTCGTGATCGCGGCGTTCGGGATGCGCTCGCGCACGGCGTCGAGGATGCCGAGGAACTTCTTCGACCGGTACGAACGGCGCATCGCCTTCAGCACGGCGTCGGAACCGGACTGCAGCGGCATGTGCAGCACGGGCATGACGTTCGGCGTCTCTGCCATTGCAGCGATGACGTCTTCGGTGAACGCCGCCGGGTGCGGGCTCGTGAAGCGCACGCGCTCGAGCCCCTCCACTCCTCCCATGGCGCGCAGCAGTTTGCCGAACGCCTGACGGTCGCCGAACTCGACGCCGTATGTGTTGACGTTCTGCCCGAGGAGCGTGACTTCGATCGCGCCGTCGTCGACGAGCGCCTGCACTTCGGCGAGGATGTCGCCCGGGCGACGGTCCTTCTCCTTGCCGCGGAGGGACGGCACGATGCAGAAGGTGCAGGTGTTGTTGCAGCCGACCGAAATGGAGACCCAGCCGCTGGAAGCGGAATCGCGTTTCGTGGGCAGGGTCGACGGGAAGACTTCGAGCGATTCGAGGATCTCGATCTGAGCTTCAGCGTTGTGTCTGGCCCGTTCGAGGAGGGCCGGGAGCGACCCCATGTTGTGCGTGCCGAATACGACGTCGACCCAGGGCGCCTTCTCGACGATGGCGCCCTGGTCCTTCTGCGCGAGGCAGCCGCCGACGGCGATCTGCATTCCGTCTCGCTCTCGTTTCACACCGGCGAGGTATCCGAGGTTGCCGTAGAGCTTGTTCGCGGCGTTCTCGCGCACGGCGCACGTGTTGATGACGATGACGTCAGCAGACTCCGGCGCCTCCGCTGCGATGTAGCCGGCGGCTTCCAATGAGCCGGAGAGCCGTTCCGAATCGTGCACGTTCATCTGGCATCCGAGTGTGCGGATGGAGTAGCTGCGCGGCGTCCCGTCGTGCCGCATCGCAGCGGGCGAGAGCGCGATCTCAGTGGGTTCGACAGCAGTGAGACTCATGAATTCAGTCTATCGATGAGCGCCGTGATCAACGCGCGATGGTGCGCGGCGCCACCGCGTCTGCGCGTCACGCGCCGCGGCGGCCCTCGCGCTGCAATGCTTCCACTACTGGAATCGCACGCCGGAACCGCCGCGGGGCCCTCGGGGACCCTTGGCCGCCCCGTCGAGGGCGTCTTTCACTGCACGAGTGGCGGGCTCGCCCGACCAACCGCGGCGGGCGAGGAAGCCGAGCAGCCGGCGTTCCGCCACATGGCGTTCGAGCCCGCCGAGCTTCGCCGCGCGCTCCCGTGCGGTCTGCCGCAGCAGCTCGAACTCTTCATCGGAGTCGAGTTCGCCGAGGGCGGCTTCGATCACGTCGTCGGGGAGCTTGCGCGACCTCAGCTTCACTCGGATCTGCGACCGACTCGCCCGTTTCGACTCGCGGAGCTTCTCCGTCAGTGCACGCGCGAGACCGAGGTCGTCGAGGTACAGCCCGGCGGTGAACTCCTCGATGACCCCTTCGATGTCGTCGGCTCCGTGGTCGAGCCGCGCGAGCTCCTCTCGGAGTTCACCGCTCGAGCGGGCTCGACGCGCGAGCAGACGCACACCGTCTTCGTGCACCGAGCGCTCAGCCGCCGCCGCATCGTCTTCGGTCGCAGCAGCGTCCTCCGCTGCAGCATCCGGTGCTCCGGTCTCGGCTTGCTCGACGACGTCGCTCCCAGCGCGGGAGCCGGAAGCGTGGTCGGCGAAGTTCGCATGCACGACCGGACGCACACCGCTATCGATCACTGAGGCGATGCCGGAGTCGATGAGCCTCGCCAACTCCTCGCGCGTCGCTTCACGCGGTTCGCCTTCGACAGGGTTCACGCCATCGCGATCGTTCGCTTCAGTGCGTTCGTCACTCCCTGAATCGGCGCCCGGACCGCGGCGACCCAATTGAGAGCGGAGCTGGATGACCTCGGCCAGGTCGCCCCGGTCCTCCGACCGCGACGCAGAACCTTCTTCGGGCGGAGGGAGGAACCGGACGGCCATATCAGGCGCTCGCGCGCTTCTCGGGCTCGACCGCAGTCGCTGTCTTGGTCGCAGGCGCCGCAGCCTTCGCTGCCGCACCAGATTTCGCCGGTGCAGTCTCGGCGGCCCCTTCGGGCTCCGCTTCCTTCCGACCGTTGACGCCGAGCTTCGTCAGAATCTTCTCTTCGATCTCGAGCGCCACATCCGGATGATTGATCAGGAATCGGCGGGCATTCTCCATGCCCTGGCCGAGCTGGTCGCCGTCGTAGGTGAACCAGGCGCCGCTCTTCTTGATCAGTCCCTGCTCCACGCCGTAATCGATGAGCGACCCCTCGCGCGAGATGCCGATGCCGTAGAGGATGTCGAACTCCGCCTGCTTGAAGGGCGGCGCCATCTTGTTCTTGACGACCTTCACACGGGTCCGGTTTCCGACCGCGTCGGTGCCGTCCTTCAACGTCTGAATGCGACGGATATCGAGTCGCACTGACGCGTAGAACTTCAACGCCTTTCCACCGGAGGTCGTCTCCGGGCTCCCGAAGAAGACCCCGATCTTCTCACGCAGCTGGTTGATGAAGATGGCGGTCGTCTTGGTGGAGTTCAGGCTCCCCGTGATCTTGCGCAACGCCTGAGACATGAGGCGCGCCTGGAGTCCGACGTGGCTGTCGCCCATCTCTCCTTCGATCTCCGCCTTCGGCACCAGCGCCGCAACGGAATCGATGACGACGAGATCGACGGAGCCGGAACGAATCAGCATGTCGGCGATCTCCAGAGCCTGCTCACCCGTGTCGGGCTGGGCGACGAGCAACGCGTCGATGTCGACACCCAGCTTCTGCGCATAATCGGGATCGAGCGCGTGCTCGGCGTCGACGAAGGCGGCGATACCGCCGGCGCGCTGCGCATTCGCGATCGCGTGCAGCGTGAGCGTCGTCTTCCCCGAGGATTCCGGGCCGTAGATCTCGATGATGCGACCACGGGGAAGGCCACCGATGCCCAGCGCGACGTCCAACGCGACGGAGCCGGTCGGAATCACTTCGACGGGAGCGCGCTCCTGGCTGCCCATGCGCATGATCGCGCCCTTGCCGAAGTTCCGGTCGATCTGCGCGAGTGCGGCTTCGAGTGCCTTTTCGCGGTCTTTCGGTGCTGCCATGGTCTTGCTCCTCATCACGTGCGCGGCGTGCCGCTGGGTGTGCTGCCTGCATACTGTCTCGACCCCGGTCGGGGCAGACAAGGCATCGGTGGTCGTGCACTGTTCACCCTAGAATCAGCCTCCGACATTCATGGCCGGAGGTACTGAACTGTGGATGGATCGAGCGCTGCACCACCTGTAGACGAAGATAACACCATTCGAACACAGTTTCGAATATCGCTGCGGCGTGTTCGCGCAGATCCCCTCGGGCGCGGCGCGGCCGAGGGACCTGCTCCCGTCAGTCGCGCGGGTCGGGAAGACCGCGGCCGTGACGCCGAGCGACCGGCACCCCGAGATCGACGCAGAGCGCCTCCCAGACCTGGCGCGGCGCCACACCGCGCTCGATGGCGTCGTTCGCCGTACCGGCCAGAGGCGCGAGCCAGTGATCGCGCAGGAGCACAGGCGCGTAATCCTCACCGAACTCCGAGACGCATGCG
Organism: Leucobacter sp. USHLN154; assembly: GCF_037145595.1. Taxonomy (NCBI): domain Bacteria; kingdom Bacillati; phylum Actinomycetota; class Actinomycetes; order Micrococcales; family Microbacteriaceae; genus Leucobacter; species Leucobacter sp. USHLN154. The sequence goes on along the minus strand of NZ_JBBCXF010000001.1, from coordinate 553,892 downwards.
CGCCGAAACTCACTCAACCGCATCGCTCATACTCATTTCGTATCATCGCCGACAGAACGGCGAAGCGCCCGAACCGGAACCGGTCGGGCGCTGTCATGCCGATCAAACGGCGCAAGTCGGGAGACGCTTACGAGACCAGCTCGGGCGTGAACCCCGACACCAGTTCCGCCGGGACCGTGTCCGGAACCCGATGAGCCATCGGAAGCGACAGGCCTTCGACGACCGACAGACGCTCGCTCACCTCGCCCATGATGACCGAGAGCGGAGTGTCCAGTGCGTCAGCGACTGCTGCGAGGATCTCACTCGATGCTTCCTTCTGGCCGCGCTCGACCTCGCTCAGGTACCCGAGCGCAACGCTCGCCTCCCCGGCGACCTGCCGCAGCGTGCGACCCTTCTGCAACCGGAAGTCACGCAGTACATCGCCGATCTCTTGACGCATGAGCACCATGTGAACCCTCCTCCACGTGCACAACCCGAGTCGTGCTTTCCACCATACCCGCTCGTCGACAGGGTGTCGCTGCGGGAACGCCGACCGTTTTCCGATCGTCGTACTGGGAACAACTGAGAGCATAGCCGCTGTATTCCTGAAATCTCACTGAACTTGAGCCGGGCTGACTCAAGTTCAGCGAAGTTTCAGGATGTGCACCGAAACACCGTCACAAGACCTTCGACAGGAACTCCTGCGTACGGGCATGACTGGGGCTTCCGAAGACCTGATCCGGAGCACCCTCTTCGATGACGGTGCCCTCGTCCATGAAGACCACGCGATCGCACACCTCGCGAGCGAAACCCATTTCGTGGGTGACGAGCACCATGGTCATCCCCGACGCGGCGAGATCGCGGATCACCTGGAGCACCTCCCCCACCATCTCAGGGTCAAGCGCCGACGTCGCCTCGTCGAACAGCATGATCTTGGGCTCCATGGCGAGCGCACGAGCGATCGCAACGCGCTGCTTCTGCCCGCCCGACAGCGACGCGGGCCGCGCGTCCGCTTTCTCGGACAGACCCACGCGCTCCAGCAGCGCGAGGGCGGCCGCCCGAGCCTCGCTCTTCGACTTCTTCTTGAGGTCCACCGGCGCGAGCATGATGTTCTCGAGCACCGTCATGTTGGGGAACAGATTGAAGTGCTGGAACACCATGCCGATGTTCTGCCGGACGACATTGATATCGGCCTGCGCAGACGTCAGCTCCATGCCGCTGACGATGACGGATCCCCCGCTCGGCTCTTCCAGGCGGTTGAGGCAGCGCAGGAGCGTCGACTTGCCCGATCCCGACGGGCCGATCACGGAGACGACCTCGCCCTCCGCGACCACCAGGTCGATGCCGTTGAGCACCTCGTTGCTGCCGAAAGACTTGCGCAGGCCCGCGACCTCGATCGCGGGAGTGGCCGTCTGCGATGCCGTGTTCTCGGTCACTTGTTCACCTTCTTATCAACGATGTTCGCGAGCCAGGTCAGCAGCGTGATGACGATGAAGTACATCACACCGACGATGATGAGCATCTCGGTCGTACGGAAGTTCGCCGCGTAGATCTGCTGCGCCTGGTAGAGGAGCTCGGCGAAGCCGATGGTCAGCAGCAACGAGGAGTCCTTCAGCGTGATCACGAGCTGATTGATGATGGACGGCATCGAGATCTTGACCGCCTGCGGCATCACGACGCGCTGCATCGACCGGCCCCACCCGAGACCCAATGATCGAGCGGCTTCCATCTGCCCCGGATCGACCGACTGGAGACCGCCGCGGACGATCTCGGTGAGATACGCCCCGGCGTTCAGCGCGAGTGTCGCGACGCCCGCGAGGAAGACATTGCCGGGAGCGCCGGTGAGCTGCGGCAGACCGAAGTAGAAGAGGAATGCCCACACCAGGATCGGAGTGCCCCGGAAGATGGAGACGTACACCGTCGCGATTCCGCGCACGATGCGGGACGAGGAGATCTTCATGAACCCGAATACGAACCCGAGCACCAGGGCGATCACGAACGAGACCACGGTGATCGATACGGTGTTCCACAACCCCTTCGAGAGAGCCGGCCAGCTCTGGCCGACCAGCTCGAAGATGTTGCCGTTGGCGCTCTTCGCTTCCGAGTCACCGAGATAGGTGTTGAGAATCTCGTCGTAGGTGCCGTCGGCCTTGAGCTTCGCCAGCCCATCGTTGAAGGCGGCGAGGAGCTCGGAGTTCTGCCCCTTCGCCACCGCGAAGCCGTATTCGCCGCCCGGAATCTTCTCCGTGACGACCTTCAATCCGTTGCCCTGATCGATGCCGTAGGCGAGCACGGGGTAGTCGTCGAAGACCGCCACCGCGGATTGGTTCTTCACCGACTCGTACATGGTCGCGGACTGGTCGAGCGCCTTGACCGTGAACCCGTACTCCTCTGCGAGTTTCTCGGCCTCCGCGAGTCCCTCCGAACCCGACTTCGCGACGACCGTCTCGCCCGCGAGGTCCTCGTATCCGGTGATCGAATCGTCGTTCGCGGCGACCGCCATCTGCACGCCGGACTCGAAGTACGGTTCTGAGAAGTCGAAGATCTCCTTGCGCTCGTCGGTGATCGACATGCCGGCGATGACCCCGTCGGCCTGACCCGACTGCACCGCGGAGAGCGCGGCCTGGAAGCCGAGCGACCGAATGTCGACGCTGAAGCCCTCCTCCTCCGCGATGGTATTCATCAGGTCCATGTCGATGCCGACGAGGTCGCCCGTGGAAGGATCACGGAACTCGAACGGGGCGAACGTCGTGTCCGTCGCGATGACGAATGACTCTCCCTCGGCCTGGGCGGGCACGACGGCCGCCGCCGCAGCAGTTCCCAGCAGCAACGTCGCTGCGAACCCTGCCGCGAGACCCGCGCGCACGCGGGTCCAACGTCTGTTCTTCTGCACTCTCTATTCCCCTTTGCGGAGCAAGATCGCCGCGATCTGCGATGATCGATCGCCCTCCAGCGTACCGAGGTCAGCGAGGCTCCGACGCACGCTCGCTTTCGAGGCGCTCCCACAGCAGCTGGATCGCCGCGGCGACGGCATCCGCACGAATGCTCGAGCGGTCGCCGTCGAGGGAGAGCAGCCGCGACTGCGTGCGTTCGCCAGAGCTCACGGCGATCCAGACCGTTCCGGCCGGCTGACCGGTCTGCGCGTCGGGGTCCGGCCCTGCAACCCCCGTGGTCGCGACGCCGACATCAGCCGGGACAACGGGTCCACTCCCCCTCGGCGTCGCACAGGCTCGCCGCACGCCCTCCGCCATCTGGCGCACCACCTCGTCATCGACCGGGCCCCGTTCGCGCAGGAGCTCGGCGTCCACGCCGAGCAGTGCATGCTTGAGCGCGGTGTCATAGGCCACCACGCCGCCGCTGAACACGCGGGAGGCTCCTGGCACCGAGACCACGGCATCGGCGAGGAGCCCGCCGGTCAAGGACTCCGCGACGGCGAGCCGGAGCCCGCGCGACGCTGCGCGCTCGATGATGCGGGCGACGAGGTCGCGGTCAGCACCGGACTTCACCGCGCCGACCTCCGCGCGCGGAGGTACCCGACCACGTAATCGATGCCGCTGTACATCGTGAGCACGAAGGCGATCGTCATCGTGATGATGTTCACCCAGACGACGACAGGCGCTGCCGGTCCGACGACGGCGGCGAGCGGGAGCAGGGCGAGCGTGATGGCGACGGATTGCGCGACGGTCTTCAGTTTGCCGGCCCATGCGGCCGCGAGCACCACATCGTGCGCCACGAGCAGACGGTGCACGGTGATCCCGATCTCCCTGAGCAGAATCAGGATCGTGACCCACCACGGCAGCTCCGCGAGGATCGAGAGACCGACCAGTGCGGCACCGGTGAGGAACTTGTCCGCGATCGGGTCGAGCAGTTTTCCGAGGTCCGTGATGAGGCCTCGCGATCGCGCGATGTGGCCATCCCAGGCATCGGTCGCGATCGCGAGCACGAAGAACACCGCCGACGCCCAGCGCCATGGCCCGTCTGCGCCGCCGTCGGCCAGCAGCATCCAGAGGAAGAAGGGGGTGGCAATGATGCGCGCGCCCGTGATGATGTTCGGAGCGTTCCAGTTGCTGGGCGCCGCGGAGGCGGGTGCGTTGCCGGTCATGCCAGCAGCCTACTTGAGTGGCCGCAGCGGGGTTCTAGTACGGGTAGATCGCCACGTCGAGCCCATCTGCTGTGGGGGTCACCTCGACGTCGGCCGAGGATGCCTGGAGATCGATCTTCTCGGTGATCTCATCACCACTAGCGTCTCGTCCGGTGTAGGTGGCCCGGAACGAGCCTCGATCTTCGATCTCCATCCACGTGGACAGCTCATCACGGGCGCTGACCGTCGGAGCTTCCGTCATCTCAACGGATACGTCTACCGCGGGGCTCGAAGAGAATTTGGCGCTCGGCTCCTCGGCGGCGATGCCGCAGGACTGCAATTCCCACACATCCGTCTGCTCGGCGCACTCCTCGTAGGCGATACCGACCTGCCGTCGCACCTCCGCCGCGTAGTCGGCACCGGGAACGATCCAGTCGGACGCGAAGAGCGCGTCAGCATTCGATGTCACGGCGACGCGCGCGTCATCCGTGGTTTCGAAGAACGGGTTGTGCGAGATGAGCGCGTACTCGCCCGCGTACACAGTGATCGACGGGGCGTCGGACGGGAGCGGATCGTCCGCGCCCCGGAGTCCGAGCGCACCTCCGCCCGACGCGTCGATCGCGAGTTGGTACTTCAGGCCGGATGTGACGCGCCACTCGTCGTCAGCGGTGCGGCGCAGCTCGAGCTGATCGGAGTACGAGGAGCCGCCGAGTTCGTATGAGACTTGCCCGGAGGCGCGGCCGGCCTCGAAGTCGACGCGGATGCGCCCGAGCTCACTGTCGCTGATGTGCTCAGCTGACGCGAACGCAGCCGGATCCGGGGCTGCGTTCGGACGCGCGGATTCGGTGTCGTTGGAAAGCCGCTCCGCGCCGTTCGCGTCGCCAGCGGCGACGGCCTCCACGTACTCCGCTGCGACGGCGCGAACTGCTGCGCTGTTGTTCGATTGGGCGTCGACGGCGACCACTGCTCCAGCGGCCCCGAGCACGACCACCGCGAGAGCACCGGTCATTCCCCAGATCCAGGTCTGGCGCTGCGGACGACGACCTGCCGTCTGCCCGTTCGCGGCATACGGAGAGGTTCCGTCCGGGTGCGTCATGCTCGTCTCCTCTGTCGTACGTCTCAGGGTTCACATCGTGTGGTGCGCACGCGCGGCACCTGGAGGGCTTTCGCAGCTCAGTCGCGCCCCGTGAGCTGCCACGCATCTTCGTCGCCGTCGTCTTCGACTTCTTCGAGCGTCGACTGATGCTGCGCGATCGGATCGTCGTATCGCGAGTCGCCGAACCCCAGTGCGGGGTCGAGCGGGTCGATGACATCCGTCACGGCATCCTCGCGAGCGGAGGCGGACGGGGCGGCGCTCACTGCGGAGGCGCCGACCGCCGCAGCGGCGACGCCCGGTGTCGCAGCAGCCGGGGGCCGCGGCGGTTCGAACGCTGGAGCCGGGGCCGACGGGCCACCGGTCACACGCGCCAGCACCTCCGCGAGCTGCTCCGGGCTGACCAGCACGTCACGTGCTTTCGACCCCTCAGAGGGGCCGACGATGTCGCGCGACTCCATGAGGTCCATCAGTCGCCCGGCTTTCGCGAACCCGACGCGAAGCTTGCGCTGCAGCATCGACGTCGATCCGAACTGCGAGGAGACGACCAGCTCGATCGCGGCGACGAGCACTTCGAGGTCGTCGCCGATGTCCTCGTCGATCTCCTTCTTTTCGACCACCTGAGCGACGTCAGCGCGGTATTCAGGCTGCGCCTGCGCCTTCACGTGCGCGACGACCTGCGCGATCTCTGCCTCGCCGACCCACGCGCCCTGCACGCGGACCGGCGACGATTCGCCGTTGAGCAGGAGGAGGCCGTCTCCCTGTCCGATGAGTCGCTCAGCGCCGACCTCATCGAGGATGACGCGCGAATCGGTGCCGGAGGCGACGGCGAAGGCGTACCGGCTCGGCACGTTCGACTTGATGACGCCGGTGACGACGTTCACGGAGGGACGCTGCGTCGCCAGCACCAGGTGGATCCCGGCGGCGCGCGCCAGCTGCGTGATGCGCTGGATCGAGTCCTCGACGTCGCGCGGGGCGACGAGCATGAGGTCGGCGAGCTCGTCGACGACGACGAGCAGGTACGGGTACGGCTTGAGCACGCGCTGGCTTCCCTCGGGAAGCACGATGCCGCCCGAGCGCACGGCTTCGTTGAAGTCGTCGATGTGGCGGAAGCCGAAGCTCGCCAGATCGTCGTACCGCATGTCCATCTCCTTCACGACCCACTGCAGCGCTTCCGCCGCTTTCTTGGGGTTCGTGATGATGGGCGTGATGAGGTGCGGCACGCCCTGGTACACGGTGAGCTCGACGCGCTTCGGGTCCACGAGCACCATGCGGACGTCGGACGGCGTAGCGCGCATCAGAATGCTGGTGATCATCGAGTTGATGAAGCTCGACTTGCCGGAGCCGGTGGCTCCGGCGACGAGCAGGTGGGGCATCTTCGCGAGGTTGGCGACGACGAAGCCTCCCTTGACGTCTTTGCCGACGCCGATCGTCATCGGGTGCACGCTGCGCTGCGCCTTGCTCGATCGCAGCACGTCGCCGAGTGCGACGTTCTCGCGGTCCTGATTCGGGATCTCGATGCCGATCGCGCTGCGGCCGGGGATCGGAGACAGAATGCGCACCTCGTTCGACGCGACCGCGTACGACAGATTCTTCGAGAGCGCTGTGACCTTCTCCACTTTCACACCGGGGCCGAGCTCGACCTCGTACTGCGTGACCGTCGGCCCGCGCGAGAAGCCGGAGACCCGCGCATCGACCTTGAACTCCTCGAAGACCCGCGCGATGGCCGCGGTGATCAGGTCGTTGGCTTCCGTGTGGGTCTTGGGCGCGTCGCCAGTCGCGAGCGCATGCTGATCCGGAAGCTGGTAGGCCGCCTGATCGGCGGGACTGTGCGGGGGCGCGACGACGAACGGCTCGGATGCGGGCGCGGCAGCGGGCTGGTCAGCGGCCGTCTCCGGCGCTGACGGCGCGAAGTCGTCCCAGGAATCATCTCCGAGACCAGAGGCCGGAGTCGGCGCGGCAGCCTGCACCGCTGCTTCTGCCTGCTCGAGGTCGTCGAAGAGGTCGGAGGGGAAGACGCCGGTCTCCGGTTCGGGTGCCAGCGCGGACTCGAAGGCGCCGCTCCGTTCGGGCTCGGGAGCGGGCCCGCCGAGGGCGGAGTCGAGCGCCGAACGATCGGCTGCGTACTCCGGGTCCTCCTCACGGCCCGACGCGTTGCGACGCCACCAGGGCATCGCGTCTCCGTCGCCTTCCTGCGCCTCGAGATCGAACAGCGCCTGCTCATCGGCGCGCGCCTGCTTGCGACTGCGCTTGGGGGCCGGCGGCTCCGCGGGCGCTTCGGGGTCGCCGCTGACGCCGAACAGGAACACGTATGCCTCCCGCATGCGCTGCGCGATGCGGGATGGCGGCGTCTTGAGAACGATGAGCAGAGACATCAGAATCAGGATCGACAGCACCGGCACGGCGACCCACATCGTCAGATAGCCGAGCGTTCCCCCGACGAGCCAGCCGAAGACACCGCCTGCGGCGCTGAGGCGCTCCGGGTTCTCCCACGGGTTGGGCATGCCGCCGTACAGGTGGCAGATGCCGGCGATGGAGAGCACCGCGAGCGTGAGCCCGGTGGCGATGCGGCGGTTGTCGTGCACGCTCGAGGGATGGTTGAAGAGCCAGAGCGCGAACCCCGCCATGATGATCGGCAGGCCGAAGGCGACACGACCGAACAGGCCTCCGAACGACCACGCGTCGAGTGCGACCGCGAAGGTCTGACCGATGAAGAACCACTCGATCACCGCCCCGACGATCGCGAGCAGCACGAGCAGGAAGGGGACCCCGTCTCGGCGGTCCTCTGGAGCGAGCGGTTCGACCCGGAAGGCGCGCGCGGCGGCCCCGAAGGCGTGCGCCAAGCCGTTCCAGGCGCGGACGATCACGCCGTCGGTCGGCTCAGGCTCGGCGAGCACCTTCGTTTTCGCGGTCGCCCGGGTATCCGCGGTACGGGCACCCCGTGTCGCGGTCTTGCCCGCGTTCTGGCGCGACGAAGCTTTACTGGCCATGGTACGAGGGTACGTTCGACCGCCGACATTGGCGAGTTGACGCTCCGGGCCCACCCGAATCACCCGGAGAGCGAAGCCCGCGCTCCCCGGCTGCGCCGGACCTCAGCGGCGCTTGAGCGCCCGCACCGCTCGCTTCGCGAGCGGCAGCCCCTTGGTCCACAGCGCATAGCCAGCGCCCGGGCGATCCCAGCTGCCCGCGAGCAGGTTCTCGTGCGACGCGAACCCGGTCTTGAACGTCGTCACTCCGTCGTTGATGAGCCCGCCGAAGTCGTAGCGCTCGATGCCGAGCGACTTCATGTGCCTGATGACGTGCCATTTGAGCGCGTAGTTCGCCCGCAGGCGCTGACCCGTCTCGTCCATCCCGCCGTAGAGCTCGAAGGCGGTGCGGCCCGATTTCGCCATGAACAGGAATGCGACCGGCCGATCCTCGACGTAAGCAGCCCAGACGGGTGCGTCGTCGCCCAGCATCGTGAACACGTCATGGTAGTACGAGTCTTCATGCAGGCCGAAGTCCGCGCGCTCGCTCGTCTCCCGGTAGACCTCCAGGCAGACGTCGAGCTGCTCGAGCGATTCGACGGGGCGGATGTGGATCGCGTCCTCCCTGCCCGATTTCCGAATGTACTGACGATGCTTCTTCGACATGTCGGCCAGAAGCTCGTCTTCCGACCGCCGGAGATCGAGAATCAACGTACGGGCCGGGAGCACGGGCGTCTCGGCTGCACGCCACGATTTCGAGAGCGGGAATTCCCCCGCGTTCTCGTCCGGCTCGATCGAGAGCGCCACCGCCCGCCGTGATCCGTGCACGTAGTCGGCGATCGCGTCTGCCACGGCCGATGGCGCCGGCGCCTTCGCGGGGCGCTCGCCGTCCGCGGGGTCTCGCGCCAGCACGGGCCCGCGGGGCGCGTAGACGAAATCTCCGAGCGGACCTGGCAGGGTTCGCGTCAGGAGCTGGCAGGCGCCGACGACCACGGCCCCCTCCTGACGCCCGGAGCGCACCAGCACGCGCTCCGCCTTCCAGCGGTGGGCGGATTTCACGTCGCCCCAGCCCCAGAGCTGCAGCGGGTGGCCGCCGAGTTCTCTGACGGTGGCGTCCCACTCGGCACGATCGGTGCACGGGGTCACGAAGAGGGAGGTCACGAACGATTCCTTCCGAGAATACGAGAGACGGTGCCGACGATATCCGAAACTTCGGACGATCTGAGGAGTCGGAGCACCAGGAAATACACGATGCCGACGATCACTGCTTCGACGGCCGCGAACGGCAGGGCCTGCCAGACGCTGAACTCCGGGGCGATGATGCGCCCGACGTGCGTCGCGACGAGCCCGACGGCAATCGCCGGCACCGCCGCGATGGCGTACTTGGTCAAGCTCTGCGCGATCCTGCGCCCGTCGATCGAGCCGATCTTCCGCCGGAGCAACCAGGTCGCGATCACGGTTTCGACGATGGTGGCGAACGACCAGATCAATGCGAACGAGAATCCGATGTGGCGGGGCGCGACGAGCACGGGGAGCAGCAGGGAGAGCGCGATCACGATCACCATCTGGATCGTCGTGAACACGAAGGGCGTGCGCGTGTCGGAGAGGGCGTAGAACGCCCGCTGCACCACGAAGAGGAAGCTGTACGCAGCAAGGCTGACGGAGTAGGCCATCAGAGCTTCGCCGAACATCTCCACCTGCTCTGGCAGCGCCCCGAAATTGATGACGCGGCCGATGAATGGAGCGGCCGTTACGAGAATGACGGCCGCGTAGACCATGACGAGCGCGATCTGGCGCACCGAGGCCGAGAAGTCGCTCTTGAACTCCGCCATCCGGCCCGACTGCCCCCATTCGGCCAACCGCGTGAAGTAGGCGGTCGCGAGGGATACGGCGATCACCGAGTGCGGCATCATGAAGATGAGCCACACGTTCTGCATCGCGCTCGTCGACGGCCCCTCCCCCGACCCGATCGCCACGATGCGGTTCGTCACGATGCCGCCGACCTGCATCACGACGACCATGGCGAGCGTCCAGGTCGCGAGTCTCGCGGTGTGGCCGAGTCCGACGCCCCGCCAGGCGAAGTCGGGACGGAATCGGATACCGGCATTGCGCCATGAGACGAACAGGATCAATGCCTGCGCGACGATGCCGAGGGTCGCGCTGCCGCCGAGCACCGCGATCATATCGGCGCTCCAACCGGTGACCGCGAGACGGCCCTCCGGATCCGCTCCGAACATGGCGATGAAGACGAGGATGCCCGTGATCGCGATGAGGTTGTTGAGCACGGGCGCCCAGGTGAACGGGCCGAACCGGCTTCGCGCGTTCAGCACCTCGCCCATCACGGTGTAGATGCCGTAGAAGACGACCTGCGGCATGCACCAGTACGCGAAGGCGGTTGCGAGAGCCAGCTGGTCCTCGCCCCAGCCTTCGACCGTGATCCGCACGATCCACGGAGCGGCCGCCATCGCGAGACCCGTGATGATGACGAGCGCGGTCGTGACGAGCGTCAAGATCTTGTTGATGTACCCGGCGCCGCCGTCGCTGTTCTGCGCCGCCCTGACGATCTGCGGCACCAGCACCGCGTTCAGGACGCCGCCGATCAGGATCATGTAGACCGTGTTCGGCAGCAGGTTGCCGTTGGCGAACGCGTCGGCGGAACGGGCCCCGACCGAGCCGATCGCGTATGCGAGGAGCATGGCCTTGACCAGGCCGAGCACGCGCGAGACGATCGTGCCCGAGGCCATGACCGCGCTCGCGCGTATGAGTCCGGCAGCCATCAGTAGTAGGGATCCTTCCGAATGGCGAGCGAGGCGCGCCGCGCGAGCCGGTCGCCGAGCGCGCCCCAGACGCGATACGCGAGCGGCCGCAGCGGGAGATCGAAGGCTCCCGCGTAGTCGATGATCCGGGGCGAGAACGATCGCTTGAACTGTCCGACGCCGAACAACGGGTGCTCCCGATCGTCCACCCGGTCGGAGGGGGGCGCACCGCAGAGGTCGTGGACGGTCGCGCCGCGCTCGTTGGCCCAGCGGATCACCTCCCACTGCAGCGCGTGAGACGCACCGTACGCGGTCTTCGCGCGCACGGAGGCGCCGTCCTTGTAGGTGGTCTTCTCACCGAGCGCCATCGCGTACGCTCCGGCAACGAGCGCGCCGTCGCGGTGGGCGAGGAACATCTGCCCCGCTCCGGCACGCGCGAAGCTCTGCCAGAACTCGCGGTAGTACTGCTCGGATCGCAGCACGAACCGCCCCTCTGCGGTCTCCTGGAGCAGCCGGTACAGCGCAGCGCTGTGCTCCGCCGTCGGATCGACGCGCGTCACGACGATCCCGTCTCGCCCCGCACGATTGACGGCGTTGCGCGCCTTCTTGCCGAGACGCGCGAACACCTCCTCTTCCGTTCCGGAGACGTCCACGAGAATCGTCGACGGATTCGGGATGATGCGAACGGCATCCCGATACCCCGCGGCGCGGATCTCGGGAATCGCGTCTCGACCGAGACGCGGCTCGATCTTGAGGAGAAACGCTCCCGATGACCGGGCGAGTCTCGAGACGGCAGCCGCCACCTCGAGCACGTCAGCGGCGCTCTCGCCCTCGGGACCTGCGGGGAGATGCCACCACGAGCCGAGGAGCGGCACCCGCTTCGCGAGCACGCCGACGGCGATCGTCGCCCGCCCGGCGCGCTCGACGATCACCCGAAGATCGCGGTAGCCGTTCTGCGTGCGCTTGACCTGCAGGTACTCCTCGCCGGCCCATACCTCGCCGCCCCCGGGGTTCGCGGCGATGCGCGCATCCCACTCGGAGCGCTCCGCGTCCGTGGCGAACCGGGCGACGGCCGAAGCCGAAGCGGTCGCCATGAGCTACACCACGACCACGACAGGAACGATCATCGACTTGCGACGGAGCTTGGTGCCCACCCACCTGCCGACGGTGCGACGCGTGATCTGCTGCAGCGCATGCGGGTCGGTCACGCCGTCCTTCATCGCCTGCTCGAGCGCGTCGGCGATCTGCGGCTTGATCTTGTCGAACACGCTGTCGTCCTCGGCCACGCCCTTGGCGTGGACCTCCGGCCCCGAGACGATCTGGCCGAGACTCGTCTCCACGACGGTGATGACGGAGATGAACCCCTCCTCCGCGAGCGTGCGGCGGTCTCGGAGGTCTTCGTCGGTGACACGGCCGACGCTCTTGCCGTCGACGTAGATGAAGTCGATCTCGAGCTGGCCCACCTTGCGGGCGACGCCGTCGACCAGGTCGACGACCGTGCCGTTCTCTCCGATGATGGTGCGATTCTGCGGCACACCCGTCTGGATCGCGACGCCCGCGTTCGCGATGAGGTGGCGGTACTCCCCGTGAATCGGCATCACGTTCTTCGGGCGGACGATGTTGTAGCAGTACATGAGCTCGCCCGCGGAGGCGTGACCCGAGACGTGCACCTTGGCGTTGCCCTTGTGCACGACGTTCGCACCGAGCTTCATGAGCCCGTTGATGATGCGGTAGACGGAGTTCTCGTTGCCGGGGATCAGGCTCGAGGCGAGGATCACCGTGTCGTTCGCACCGATCTCCACCTGGTGCTCCTGATTCACCATGCGCGCGAGCACCGCCATCGGCTCACCCTGGGATCCGGTCGACATGTACACGATGCGCTCGTCGGGAATATCGCCGCTCTTCTTGAGGTCGACGAGCACGCCCTCCGGAACCGTGAGGTATCCGAGATCGGAGGCGATCTTCATGTTGCGCACCATCGACCGGCCGAGGAGCACCACGCGGCGGCCGTTCTTCTGAGCGGCGTCGAGCACCTGCTGCACACGGTGGACGTGGCTCGAGAAGCTGGCGACCACGACCTTGCCCGGCGCCTTCTCGATGACGCGTTCGAGCACCGGACCGATGTCCTTCTCGAGCGCGGTGAAGCCCGGCACCTCGGCGTTGGTCGAGTCGGTCATGAAGAGGTCGACGCCCTCTTCCCCGAGACGGGCGAACGCGCGCAGGTCCGTGATGCGGCCGTCGAGGGGCAGCTGATCCATCTTGAAATCGCCCGTGCCGATGACGAGCCCGGCATCGGTGCGGATCGCGACTGCGAGCGCGTCGGGGATCGAGTGGTTGACCGCGATGAACTCGAGGTCGAACGGACCCGTCGTGATGCGATCGCCCTCGGCGACGACGCGCGTCTCCGGGCGGATGCGGTGCTCCTTGAGCTTGGCCTCGACGAAGGCCAGGGTCAGTTTCGAGCCGATGAGGGGGATGTTCTCCCGCCGCTTCAGCAGATACGGAACCGCGCCGATGTGGTCTTCGTGGCCGTGCGTGAGCACCACTGCGACGATGTCGCCGAGGCGGTGCTCGATCTTCGAGATGTCGGGCAGGATCAGGTCCACGCCCGGCTGGTGCTCCTCTGGGAAGAGCACGCCGCAGTCGACGACGAGCAGCTTGCCGTTGATTTCGTAGACCGTCATGTTGCGGCCCACCTCGCCCAGGCCGCCGAGCGGCGTGATGCGAAGGGTGCCCGCTTCGAGAGCGGGCGGTGTGATTACGGGGTTGGGCACTGAGCCTCCTGTTATTAGCGGGTGGTGCCTGCGATCTGGGGCAGGGCACCGCCGGCAGCCGCATTGCGGTCCGGCCTGAAGTTCGAAAGGTCGATGCCTGGGGCATCGGTGATGAGAGCGAGCTCGTCCTCGATGAGGGCGGCCTCCCACTCTTCGGGACCGACGAGCGGCAATCGCACGCGCGGGCTACTGATACGGCCGAGGCCGTGCAGAATGTACTTCGCGGCGACGGTGCCGGGAACGTGGGTCATGACCGCGCGAACGAGCGGCTCGAGCTGCTGATGGACCGCGCGCGCCGTATGCAGGTCGCCCGCGTTGACGGCGTCGACGATGGCGCGGTACGGCGCGGCGGCGATGTTCGCTGTGACGCCGATCAGGCCGGTGGCGCCGATCGAGAGGTGCGGCAGCGCATTCGCGTCGTCTCCCGAGAAGTACATCAGGTCGGTCTGGTTCAGCACCCGGCTGACCTCGCTGAAATCGCCCTTGGCGTCTTTCACGGCGAGGATGTTCGGGTGCTTGGCGAGCCGCAGCAGCGTCTCGTACTTGATCGGCACCCCGGTCCGGCCCGGGATGTCGTACAGGATGACGGGGAGATCCGTCGCATCGGCGACCATGCGGAAGTGGGTGAGGAGGCCGGCCTGCGTCGGCTTGTTGTAGTACGGGGTGACGATCATCACACCGTCGGCTCCGGCCTTCTCACTGGCGCGGTAGAGCTCGATCGCGTGCGCGGTCTCGTTCGATCCGCCGCCGGTGATGATCTTGGCGCGGCCACCGGAAACCGACTTCGCGACCTCGACGAGCTTCAGCTTCTCAGGGTCGGTCAGCGTGCTCGTCTCGCCGGTCGTACCGGTGACGACGATGCCATCCGCGCCGCTCGAGATGCAGTCGTCGATGTGCTTCTCGGTCGCAGCCCAATCGACTTCACCATCAGCGTGGAACGGCGTGATGAGTGCGACGAGGACCTGACCGAAAGGATTCTCTGGGTGTGCCACGAGACTAGGCTACCGGACGTTCTCCCTGCGAAGCCCCCATGCGCCACCGCTCGAACCGATACTCGAGCCCGGTCCGCGACGTTTCCGGCGTCCCCGGGTCGACCAGCGTCCATTCAGGACCGATCTCGGGAGCGAAGGTATCGGCGTCCGGCACATCGAGTCCGATCCTCGTCACGACGAGTTCGTCGGCGAACGGCATGCCCGCCCGGTAGAGCTGGCCTCCGCCCATGATCCACACGCGATCGTGCGGCCCGCTGTCGCGGGCGAGCTCGTCGAGCACGCTCTCGAGCGACGGCACCACCGTCGCTCCGGGCGCGTCGTACGATGCCGTGCTGGTCACCACGAAGTTCTCACGGCCGGGGAGCGGCCTGAAGCGAGCGGGAAGGGACTCCCAGGTGCCGCGCCCCATGATGACGGGATCGCCGAGGGTCTGCTCCTTGAAGAACGCCGCGTCCTCCGGCAGGCGCCAGGGCATCTCGCCGTCGCGGCCGATCGCCCCTCCACGGGCCTCCGCCCAGATCATGCCGAGAATCATGTCAGACCGCGACCGGTGCTTTGATGCCCGGGTGATGCTCGTAGCCGACGACCTCGAAATCGTCGAGCGTGTACGCGAAGATCGAGTCGGCCTTGCGGATCTCGATGCTCGGGTACGGGAACGGATCGCGCGCGAGCTGGCGCTCGACCTGCTCGACGTGATTGTCGTAGATGTGGCAATCCCCGCCCGTCCAGACGAACTCGCCCGGTTCGAGACCGGTCTGCTGCGCCACCATGAGCGTGAGCAGCGCGTACGAGGCGATGTTGAACGGCACCCCGAGAAACATGTCAGCCGAGCGCTGGTAGAGCTGGCACGAGAGCTTGCCATCCGCGACGTAGAACTGGAAGAACGCATGGCAGGGCGCCAGCGCCATGTCGCCCAGGTCGGCGACATTCCATGCCGAGACGATGATGCGCCGCGAGTCGGGGTTCGTGCGCAGCTGATCGATGACGTTCGCGATCTGATCGATGTGCTCGCCGCTCGGCGTCGGCCAGGAGCGCCACTGCACACCGTACACGGGGCCGAGGTCTCCGTTCGCGTCTGCCCATTCGTCCCAGATGCTGACGTCGTGCTCCTTCAGGAAGGCCGTGTTGCCCTCGCCGCGCAGGAACCACAGCAGTTCGACTGCCACCGATTTGAAGTGCACCCGCTTCGTCGTGATGAGCGGGAAGGACTCGGCGAGGTCGAAACGGATCTGCCGCCCGAAGAGGCTGCGCGTACCGGTGCCGGTGCGATCAGATTTGGCGGTGCCGTGCTCGTACACCTCTCGCAGCAGGTCTTCGTACGGGGTCGGGATCGCGTTCGCACTCACACGCGAGAGTCTACCGCGGCTCGTGCTCGGAGCTCCCGTGCGGCTCGGCATCGCCTTTCCGATTCCGTTTCGCCCCCAGCATTTCGAGGTCGGCTCGCGAGATGAAGGCATCGGGCGACTCCCCCGGCACCCACTCGGCGATGCCGTAGGACCACTTGACCGCGTCGAGCTCGCGATGCAGCCGCTCGGCAATCGACCGCGCGAGCGACGCGTCGGCATCGATGAGGAGCAGTGCGAACTCGTCGCCGCCGAACCGCGCGAACACGTCTTGCGGGCGGCAGTTCTCACGCATGTGCTGCGAGAACTGCCGGAGCACGCGATCGCCCTCGAAATGGCCGTAGCGATCGTTCACCTGCTTGAAGTCGTCGAGATCGACGTACAGCATCGCGAGGGGCCGCCCCCCGCGGTAGGAGGCTGCGACCGCGCGATCGAGCAGCGCGCGGAACCCGGTCGCGTTCCACACGCCGCAGAGCGGATCGGTCACCGACGCCCGTTCGAGTCGTCGTTTGAACAGTCCGATCAACTCGCCGAGCACCAGACCCGTCACGGTCAACGTGACGAGCACCGAGAGCATCGACGGCCCGAACCTCATCAGGATGAACGCATCCACCAGGAGGATCCACGGGTACCCGAGCAGCCGCGCGAACCACATCGGCAGGAACCAGACGAGGTACAGGAAGAACGGGAGGAAGAGCAGCCCGGTATTGATCGACCGGATCGCTTCGGGAGCGAGGAGCACCGAGGGAACCACGACGATGAAGACGAGGGCCATGAGGACCCCGGCTGCTCGCGTGGAGAACCGGCTGCCGGCCGCGAACACGCCGCCGGCGGCGGCGAGGCAGGCGATCGCGACCGCGACGAGATCGGGTCGCTCGTCCCCCGGAGGCAGGAACACGGTCGAGTTGGCGAGCGCGAAGAGCATGCCGGCGACGAAAAACGCCGCAGTGGCGAGCGAGCGGTCGTTCTGCCGCTCGAACAGCTCCCCGATTATCGCCCGCATCTCCACCCGATCTCAGAGACTTGAGCATACGCGACGGTCAGCGGGAGCGCAGCACAATGCTGGGCTCCCCTCGCCGACCGTCACGAACCGAGAGCTACGAGCCGAGCCCGTCGTCGAACACCGGCATCGCCGAAGTGTCCTCCGATGCGTCCACGCGCGCGAGCACGCGGCCGCGGAAGAACTCGGGTGACGCCTTCGCCTGCAGGAGCATGAGCACGACGCCGATGCCGAGCACCGCGACGCCGATGATGCCGACGAGGCCGACGCCGGCGATGTTGCTGCCCGATCCAGCGTCCGGGCTCATCGCATCGATCGTGGTCTTGACGAACACGATCAGCAGCAGCACGCCGCCGAGCCCCGGGAGCACGATCTTCGAGATGATCGAGCCGACGCCCTCGCGCACAGCAGTCTTGCGGAAGTACCAGGGACTCGCGAGCGCAGTGATGCCGTAGTAGAAGCACACCATCATGCCGAGTGCGGTGATCGTGTCCCACAGCACGTCCTCGCTGATGAAGCGCATCACCGCGTAGAAGACGGACGCCACGATCGACGAGAGCATGAGCGCGACGTGCGGCGACTTGTACTTCGGGTGCACCCGCTTGATCGCGGCGGGCAGTGCCCGGTAATGCGCCATGGCGAGCAGTGTGCGGGCGGGTGAGATAGCGGTCGAGTTGATCGACGCCATCGCGCTCACGAGAATGGCGAGCGAGAGCAGGATCGCGGCAGGACCCATCACCGGGTGCGCGAGCGCGGCGAAGACGTTCTCCACGATGGCCGAGTTGCCGAGGCCTGTGGGTCCGTCGCCGATGCCGGCGAATGCGACGGTGGCGGTGGCGGTGCCGACGTAGAGCACGACCAGGATCCCGACCAGGATCATCGCCGCCTTGCTCTCAGTGGACAGTCGGCCCTTCGACGGCTTCGTCTCCTCGCCCATCGTGAGCACCGTGTCCCAGCCCCAGTAGACGAAGATCGATACCGCGATGCCCGCGGCGAACGCACTGAAGCTGCTGACCTCGAAGGGGTTGAACCAGGAGAGCTGAGGTACCGTGCCCTCGGGGTTCGCGGGGTCGCCCGCTCCGACGAACATGGCGACGATGAACCACACCATGACCGCCATCTGGAAGACCACGGTGATGTACTGGAACACCTTCGTCGAGGTCATCCCGCGGTAGGAGATCAGCGTCGCCAGGGCCATGAACCCGAGGCAGACCGCGATATTGATGAACTTGTTGTCGGCGATGTCGGCGATCGACGGATCATCCATCGCGATGCTGATCGACTGGAACAGGAATTCGACCGCGATTCCCGCGAGGTTCGACAGCACCAGCACGGTGGCTGCGATGAGTCCCCATCCCGCCATCCATCCGATCCACGGGCCGAATGCGCGCGTCGCCCACGTGAACGAGGTTCCCGAATCGGGCATCGCCGAATTCAATGCGCGGTATCCGAGAGCGACGAGCAGCATGGGGATGAAGCCCATCAAGAAGATGGCGGGCGTCTGATACCCGACCTCGCTCGCCGCCGGGCCCACCGCTGCGGTGAGCGTGTATGCGGGGGCGCACACCGACAAGCCGATTACGAGAGCGCCGAGCACGCCCACCGTGCCCGACGGCAGACCCTTCTTGCTGATGCCGCTGACGGAGTCGAGTGTCCGTGTCGCGGGCTCCGGAGCGTTGAGGTCGTACTTCGCCATGTCACCTTTCCAGACTGGGGCGTCGAAGCGACCCAGAAAGTTCCGGTCGTGGCGGCCCGGGCATTGATTCTATGCACGCGGCGAGGAAACCACGAATCGATGGGGGCTATGCCCGAAGATCCTGCCGTTCGCAGGCGATCGCTCGTCGAATTGCACCGCGAGCGCGCTTTCGGTCTCCGCACGCGTCGTAGACGATTCCGAGTCGCATCCACGCCCGCCACGAGTCTGGCTCCGCCTGGACCGCGTCGCGGTACTTCGGGAACGCCGCGTCGGCGTCCGCCCGATCCGGTCTGCCCGAAGGCGTCTCCGAGACCGGCTCCTCCGGCAGCGCATCCTCCGCCTCAAGACGATCGGCCAGGCGAGTCGCCTGACTGCCGAAGAGGATCTCGCGCAGCAGCGCCCAGGCACCGATGAGCGGCAGCACGAGCATCGCGACACCCATGATGATCGCGATCGCGTCGCCAGAACCGAGCAGCGCGACCGCTCGAATGCCGACGAACACGAAGTAGAGCACGAGCACGGCGCTCATGATCGAGACGCCGATGATGGCCCGCGTGCGCGCACTCACCGCGCATCACCGGCTGCTGCCGCACCGCTCAGACCGAGCAGGGCGTCGAGCCCGACCGTGAGGCCGCGAGCATCGGCGATGGCTTCGAGGGCGGCCTGCACCCCTGCGCGATACGCCTCGTTGGAGTGGGTGTCGTGCGTCACCGTGAGCACTTCTCCGGGCCCGCCGAAGCGCACCTCCTGCTTGGCCACCACTCCGGCGAGTCTCAGGCTGTGCACGGGGATGCCCGCAATGAGCTCCCCGCGGGCCGGCTGCTCCGCGAACGGCGCATCGACCGGTCGTCCGCGACGCGCTTCCGCCATCAGCTCAGCGGTGCGCACGGCCGTGCCGCTCGGCGAGTCGACTTTGCCGGGATGGTGCGCTTCGACCACCTCCACCGCGTCGAAATAGGGCGCGGCGATACGAGCGAGCGCGGTGCCCAATACGGATCCCAGCGAGAAATTCGGCACGACGATGACGCCGCGCGCCGGCGTCCCCGCGAGCCTCGACTCGAGCGCTTCGAGCAGATCGGCGGACCAGCCGCTGGTGCCGACGATCACCTGCTGGCCTCGCGAGATCGCAGCATCGACGATCGCCGGCGAGACGTCCGGTCGGCTGACGTCGACGAGGATATCCGCGTCTGCCCCGTCTTCGGGACGGGAAGTACTGCGCAACCGGGCGACCAGCTCGAAGTCCGGATGCTGCTCGACGACCTCGCACACGAGTCGTCCCAGCCGCCCGGTCGCACCGGAGACCGCTACACGATTCTTCATTCCTCCAGGGTAGCGTTCGCCGGAGGCACCGATCACTCGCGGGATTCGAGCGAGGATCGCGATGCGTCGCCGACGGCGACCACGGTGAGCGGGCGCGCGGCGAGCGTGGCGGCGACCTCCTGGATGTCCTCCGGAGTCACTGCGGCGAAGCGCTCGAGCGAGGCGTCGAGGTCGAAGAGCTCCCCGCTGCCGAGCTCGGCGCGCGCCAGGCGACCCATCCGGGTGTCGGAATCCTCGAGCGCGAGCGCCGTCGATCCTGCGATCTGACCGAGGGCCCGCTCGAGCTCCTCCCCCGAGATCTCGGCGTCGGCGAGCTTGCGCAGCTCCACCCGGCTGAGCTCGACGACGTCGGCCGCCTTCTCCGGAGCGGTACCGGCGTACATCGCGAAGAGGCCTGAATCCGAGTAGCTCGCACCGAAGGAGTACGCCGTGTACGCGAGCCCGCGCTTCTCGCGGATCTCTTGGAACAACCGACTCGACATGCCCCCGCCGAGCACCGAGTTCATGATCCCGTAGGCGAAGCGACGCGGGTCGTTGGCGCTGAAACCGTGCGTGCCGATGAGCAGGTTCAGCTGCTCTGACGGGCGCTCGGTGATCTGCACGCGAGGTTCGCGGGCCATCGCCGAGTCGAGGGTCGGCGCTTCCAGCGTCGGGAGATCGGGCTGGGCCGCATCGATCACCTGGCGTCGCCGCACGGGCGTCGCGCTCCCGTCGGTGTGCCAGCGCCCTTCCGGTGACGCATTCAGCGCCGCGACCACCTGAGCGACGAGCCTGTCGTGATCGACGGCGCCCGCCGCCGTCACGACGAGGGTCGATGGATCGTACCGATCGCGGTAGTGGCGGTCGACGTCGACGCGTCGCGCCTCCTTGATCGTGTCGGGCCAGCCCCCGATGGGGCGGCCCAGCGGATGCTCGCCGAGCACCGCTTCGAAGAAGCGCTCGTTGGCGACATCGGCGAGATCATCGGCCGCCATCGCGAGCTCTTCGAGGATCACCCCGCGCTCGATCTCGAACTCATCGGCATCGAGCGTCGAATTCGCCACCATGTCGCTCAGCATGTCGACCGCGACATCGAGGTCGGCGTCGCGCACCTTCGCGTAGTAGCAGGTGTACTCCTTCGCGGTGAGCGCGTTGTGCTCGGCTCCGATGCGGTCGAACTCCGTCGCGATGGAGAACGCGTCGCGAGTCGGCGTGCCCTTGAAGAGCAGATGCTCGAGGAAGTGGGTGGATCCCAGGCTGCCGGGCGCATCCGCTCGTTCAGCCTGCTCGTCGCGGGAGCCGACGCCGACCCAGAACCCGATCGAAGCGCTTCGAGCCCCTGGCATGCGCTCCGTCAGCACGCGGAGCCCGCTCGGATGCACGGTGCGGCGAACCAGCCCGCCTCCCAGATCCGCGGTCAGTTCGGCTTGATCGAGGGGCAGTTGGATCGGTTCGCGCATGCCCTCAGCCTAGGGCCTCGCCGCTCCGAGCTTCCCGCGCGGTGGGCCGCCCTCCTCCGCCGGCCCGCATTCCCCGCGCCGCGCAACGCAGAACGCCCGCCGCCCCGCGCGATGCGGGACGACGGGCGTTGAATGCGGCGGACCGCCGCACTGCCGGAACTACTCGGCTGCGGGAGCCTCGGCAGCGGCTTCGGCCGGAGCCTCAGCTGCCTGCTCCTCGAGCACGGGCTCGAGTGAGAGCTTGCCGCGATCGTCGGTCTTCGTGATCTTCACGAGGATCTTCTGACCGACCGAGAGCACGTCGTCCACGCTCTCGATGCGCTTCCCACCGGCGAGCTTGCGCACCTCGGAGATGTGCAGCAGGCCGTCCTTGCCCGGGAGCAGCGAGATGAACGCGCCGAACGCCGCGTTCTTCACGACCGTACCGAGGTACTGCTCGCCGACCTCGGGGTTCTGCGGGTTCGCGATGGCGTTGACCTGCGCGCGCGCAGCCTCCGCCGCCGGACCGTCGGTCGCGCCGATGTAGACGGTGCCGTCGTCATCGATCGAGATGTCGGCGCCGGTCTGATCCTGGATCCCGTTGATCGTCTTGCCCTTCGGCCCGATCAGTTCGCCGATCTTGTCGACGGGAATGTTCACCGTGATCACGCGAGGCGCGGTCGGCGCCATCTCGTCGGGCACGTCGATCGCCTGGTTCAGCACGCCGAGGATCGTGAGGCGGGCCTCATGAGCCTGAGTCAGCGCGCCCTTCAGCACCGATGCCGGCAGGCCGTCGAGCTTGGTGTCGAGCTGAATAGCGGTGATGAACTCAGAGGTACCGGCGACCTTGAAATCCATATCGCCGAGCGCATCCTCAGCGCCCAGGATGTCGGTGAGGGCTGCGTACCGCGTCTCGCCGTCGACCTCGTCGGAGACGAGACCCATCGCGATGCCGGCGACGGGCGCGCGCAGCGGCACGCCGGCGTTCAGCAGCGACAGGGTCGACGCGCAGACCGAGCCCATCGACGTCGAACCGTTCGAGCTCAGCGCCTCTGAGACCTGGCGAATCGCGTAGGGGAACTCCTCGCGGCTCGGCAGCACCGGTACGAGCGCGCGCTCGGCGAGGAAGCCGTGCCCGATCTCGCGACGCTTCGGCGAACCGACGCGGCCGGTCTCACCGGTCGAGTACGGCGGGAAGTTGTAATGGTGCAGGTAGCGCTTGCTCGTGATCGGCGACAGCGAGTCGATCTGCTGCTCCATCTTGAGCATGTTCAGCGTGGTGACACCCAGGATCTGGGTCTCGCCGCGCTGGAAGATGGCGGAGCCGTGCACGCGAGGAATGACCTGGACCTCGGCGTCGAGCGCACGGATGTCGCTCGTTCCGCGGCCGTCCATGCGGACGCCCTCGGTGAGCACGCGGCTGCGCACGATGTCCTTCGTGACCGACTTGTACGCGGCGGAGACCTGCGCGTTGGCCGAATCGGGAAGGGTCCCGGCCTCAACCTGCGCTGCGATGCCCTCCTTGACGCGCGCCTTCAGCGCGTCGTCTGCGGCCTGGCGCTCCTGCTTGTCGGCGATCTGGTAGATCGGCGCGAGCTCGGTGCGCGCGAGCGCGTCGACGGCCGCGAGCACCTCATCGGTGTACGGCAGGAAGACCGGGTAGTCGGCGATCTCCTTCGCCGACTGCGCGGCGAGCTCGGACTGCGCCTTGCAGAGCTGCGCGATGAACGGCTTCGCGGCATCGAGGCCCTCGGCGACGACTGCCTCGTTCGGCTTCTTCGCGCCGCTGCGGATGAGCTCCCAGCTGTGCTCGGTGGCCTCTGCTTCGACCATCATGATCGCGACATCATCGTTGCCGTTGGCATCGGTCACGACACGGCCGGCCACGACGAGATCGAAGACGGCGTCCTTCAGCTGCTCGGCAGTCGGGAACGCGACCCACTGATCGCCGATGAGTGCGAGACGCACGCCCGCGATGGGACCGGAGAACGGCAGACCGGAGATCTGCGTCGACGCGGAAGCTGCGTTGATCGCGAGCGCGTCGTAGAACTCACCGGGCGCGATCGAGAGCACGGTGATGACGACCTGGACCTCGTTGCGCAGACCGCTCACGAAGGAGGGGCGCAGGGGCCGGTCGATGAGACGGCAGACGAGGATCGCCTCGGTCGAGGGACGGCCTTCGCGCCGGAAGAACGAACCGGGGATCTTGCCGGCGGCGTACGAGCGCTCTTCGACGTCGATGGTCAGCGGGAAGAAGTCGAAGTGATCCTTCGGCTGCTTCGATGCGCTGGTCGCCGAGAGGAGCATCGTCTCCTCGTCGAGGTACGCGGCGACCGCGCCCTGGGCCTGCTGCGCGAGCCGGCCTGTTTCGAATCGGATGGTGCGCTTGCCGAATGTGCCGTTGTCGAGCACAGCTTCGGCGAACTTGATTTCAGGACCCTCCACGGGTTCTCCTTACTCACGAGAGCACGCGACGGACAGTCCGGATCGCGCCGGCGTATGCTGCGGTCGATCGCGGATGCTGATGTTCAGTAGACGACCACCCTGCGCACCGCTCCGCGCGGAACCAGAGGGATCCACCACCGAAGACCAGCCCGCCAATCGGCGTGCTCGGTTCTTCGTTTTGACACGGGCAGACGCCCGCTCTCACAGGATAGCACCGAGGGCCTGGCAGCACGCAGGGTATCCGGGTCTGCGGCGCACGCTCAGATGAGCTGTCAGACAGATTACCGAAGCGGACGAAAACTCAATATTCTGGTGCGAGTAGATCCGCACCGACGCCGACACTCGACCTGCGAGCCCGCGTTGCGCTCCCGAAAGGTCCCGCCCATGGATTCCCCCGTCAAGCGCGTCAGCGCGACCGAGGCCGCGTTCCGCGCGATCCGGGATCTCATCGACAACGATGCGGTCGTTCCCGGCGATCGTCTGCCCGGAGAGCTGACCCTCGCCAAGCAATTCGGCGTGAGCCGATCCGTCGTGCGGGAGGCACTCCACGCGTGCTCGACGCTGGGGCTCACCGAGACCCGCAGCGGCAGCGGCACCTACGTCGTCTCGAAGACTCCGTCCGGCGTGTCCGAGTTCGGCGGGTTCGACCCAGACCACCTCATGGAGGCGCGTATCCACGTCGAGGTGCCCACCGCGGGCCACGCGGCGCAGCGGCGCACTGAGATCGAGCTCGAAGCGATGCGCAGACTCCTCAGCCGCATGCTCGAGACGACGGCGCTGCACGAATGGGTGCGCCTCGACCGCGACTTCCACACCCTCATCGCTGAGGCGAGCCACAACTCGGTGCTCCTCAGCATCACCGCGTCGATGCGGCGCTCGCTCGATCTGCAATCCGAGTTCTTGAACATCACGCAGGCGCGTCAGCTCGATTCCGACGTCGAGCATGCGACCATCTTCGCCGCCATCGAGGCCGGCGACCGGGTTGCGGCTGAAGAAGCCGCGCTGCAGCACATCGACGCCGTCGCCTCGGCGATCCGAGCCGGGCGGTAGCGGCGGGGCGGATCCTGCACGCACGGAGCCCCCTCCGCCGAGATCGCGGAAGGGGCTTCGTGGTTCGGCGCCTAGAGGGCGTCGATGTCGATCGTGTGCATGTGCTCGGCGCCGATCGCGCCGCGCAGTGCGCCGATGAGCGTCTCCTCGACCGGCGCGTCAACCGAGAGCACCGACAGGGCGGTGCCCCGCTTCTCATCGCGAGCGATCTGGAGACCGGCGATGTTCACGCCGGCCTCGCCGAGCACGCCGCCGTAGGTCGCGACGATGCCGGGACGGTCGACGTAGCTGAAGACGATGAGGTGCTCCGGAACCGGCAGCTCAACCTCGTATCCGTTGATCTCGACGATCTTCTCGACCTGCTTCGGGCCCGTCAGTGTGCCCGAAACCGAGATGGAGGTGCCGTCGGTGAGCGCGCCGCGGATGGTGATCACGTTGCGGTAGCTCTCCGAGAGCGAGTCGACGGTGAACCGAACGTCGATGTTGCGCTGCTCCGCGAGCAGTGGCGCGTTGACGTACGAGACGGGCTCGCTGACCACCTTCGAGAACAACCCCTTCAGGCCGGCGAGTCGCAGAGCCTGCACGTTGTGCTCGGCGAGCTCGCCGTGCACCTCGATGTCGACCGAGGCGATCGCGCCGTCCGCGAGACCGGCGAAGACCTGGCCGAGCTTCTCCGTCAGCGGCAGGCCGGGGCGCACGTACTCGTCGATGGCGCCGCCCGCGACATTCACCGCGTCGGGAACGAGATCGCCGGCGAGGGCGAGGCGCACCGACTTCGCGACCGAGACGCCCGCCTTCTCCTGGGCCTCATCGGTCGACGCACCGAGGTGCGGCGTCACGTTGACGTTCGGAAGCCCGGTGAGACGCGTGTCTGCGGGCGGCTCCTGCACGAAGACGTCGAGCGCCGCGCCGGCGATCTCGCCCGACGCGAGCGCCTCGGCGAGCGCGTCCTCGTCGATCAGGCCGCCGCGAGCGACGTTGATGACGAACGCGGTGGGCTTCATGGCCCGCAACTGCTCGGCGCCGATCATGCCGAGCGTCTCCGGCGTGCGGGGCATGTGGATCGTCAGGAAGTCCGCGCGGCCGACGAGCTCGTCGAGCGAGACGAGCTGCACGCCCAGCTGCTGCGCGCGCGCCGCGGTGATGTACGGGTCGTACGCGATGAGCTCGACGCCGAAACCGCGCAGGCGGTCGGCGATGAGCGCACCGATGCGTCCCAGTCCGATGATGCCGACGGTCTTCTCGAACAGCTCGATCCCGGTGAACGACGAGCGCTTCCATTCGCCTGCTGACAGCGACGCGTGCGCGCGGGGCAGGTGTCGCGCGAGACCCAGGATGTGCGCGACCGTCAACTCGGCGGCGCTGATGATGTTGGACGTCGGCGCGTTGACGACCATCACACCGGCCTGGGTGGCCGCCTTGATGTCGACGTTGTCGAGACCGACGCCGGCACGGGCCACGACCTTGAGCTTCGGCGCCCAGCCGAGCGCCTCCGCATCGATCTGCGTGGCGGAGCGGACCAATACCGCGTCAGCGGAACCGAGCGCCGAGCGCAGCGCATCGCGATCCGTTCCGTCGACGTGCACCACCTCGAAGTCGGGGCCGAGAGCGGCGATGGTTGCGGGCGAAAGTTGTTCGGCGATCAGCACGACCGGCGCAGACATCAAGCAGATCCTTCGGGTTGAAAACGAGGACAATACGCGCAGCGCACGCAGGGCACCAGTCTAGCCCCGCAGGGGTCGGCTGCTCCCGGCTACGCGAAATATGACGAGTCGGGCACGACGTGCATGATGTCGATCTGCCAGGCGGCGACCAGCGCCACGCCAGCGGCGAGCAGCAGGATCCTGGCGCCCGCTCCCCGTCGTCTTCCGAGCAGGAGCGCGAGCGCGAAGACGACCGCCGGCATCACCACGCCGACGACGAGCCAGAAGCGACCCGACCCGGTGAGGCCCGTGCCGAGCGCCGCGCTCATGCCCATGACCCCGACGAGGTTGCCGATGCCCGCGACGATCGCGTACAGGTAGAGCAGCCCGAGCAGCACCCCGGCCGACCATGCGGAAATGAGTTTCGCCATGCCTCAGACGCCTCTCTCGATGAGCATCGGCAGCGGTACGAGCACCACGGCGCCGATGAGCAGCAGGATCGTCAGGAGCTTGGTGCGGCCTCCGCGCCCGAAGACGAGCGCCGTGAAGAACCAGAGGGGCGCGGCGAACGGCGCAGCCCAGAAGACGACCTGCTGCAGCACGCCGCCGATGATGCCGCTCCCCGCAGCGGTGACCGAATTGTTCTCGGAGTAGGCCTGCGCCACGATGAACCAGCCCCAGGTGTAGAGCAAGTAGAGTCCGCCGAAGACTCCCAGCACGACGAGTGCGCCGTTCGAGATCTGGGATCGCTCAGGTGCATTGGCGTCGACGACAGCGTCGATCGCGTCGCTCTCGGACTGCGCCTGCGGTCGCGCTCCCTCGTCGCCGACGCGCGACGGCGCACGTTGCACATCCGTCGCATCCGCCCCGACACCAGGAGGCGGATCGCCGCGCACTGCATCCGGATCACCGGCTGCGGCCGGCTCCCCGGCGACGGTCCATCCGCTCGCGAGCGAGCTCTCCCGAGGTTCCCGCGACGCGCGGCCCGGCTTCTGCTTCATCCCTCCAGGGTATCGCTCGACGACTCCACGTCTGCCGGGAGCGGCATCGCGCGGCACCCGAGGCGGCCGACCGCGAGCACGAACTGCGCCGGCACCGGCCGCGGCGCAGAGCCGGGCACCGCACTTCTACACTGGAGGGATGCCCCATCGCTTCGATCTCGCCGCCATCGGCGCCGGGCTCGTCGTCGCGAACGAGGCTGAAGCGCTCGTGGCGGCTCTCGCCGGCGGCGTCGCGGTCGTGACGGCTCCCCCTGGCACCGGGAAGACCACCTTCGTGCCTCCGCTCGTCGCAGACCTGCTGAGCGAGACGTCTCCGGGCGGCGATGCCCCATCGCGGTCGAGCGGCCGGGCCCCGACGGTCTTGCTCACGCAACCGCGACGGGTCGCAGTGCGCGCGGCAGCGGCCCGGATCGCCCAGCTCGACGGCTCCCCGCTCGGCCGCGCGATCGGGTTCACCGTTCGCGGTGAACGCGTGCTCGATCCCGCGCACCGCATCGAGGCGCTCACTCCCGGGGTGCTGCTGCGCCGCCTGCTCCGGGACCCGGACCTCCCCGGTGTCGGCGCGGTGATCCTCGACGAGGTGCATGAGCGCTCGCTCGACGGCGACCTGCTGCTCGGCATGCTGGCCGAGGTCCGCGCGCTTCGCGATGATCTCATCGTGGTCGCGATGTCGGCGACGCTCGATGCGCGTCGTGTCGCCGACCTCCTCGGCTCCGACGAGGCACCGGCTCCGATCGTGGACGTGCCCTCGGCGCTGCACCCGCTGCGCGTCGACTACGCCCCGTTCGACCGCCCGAGGCTCGACGATCGAGGGGTCAGCCGGGAGTTCCTCGCGCATCTCGCGGGAGTAGCAGCGGAAGCGCAGCGCTCAGAGGGGTGCGATGCACTCGTTTTCGTTCCCGGCGCCCGCGAGGTCGATGAGCTCGTCAGCCTGCTGCGCTCCCGAGTGCCGGGACACGGGACCTCGGCGGTCGATGTGCTGCCGCTGCACGGTCGATTGGAGCCTCGGGCGCAGGATCGCGCGGTGCGCGGGCGGCTTCACGGCGATCCTCCTCGCATCGTCGTGAGCACCTCGCTCGCCGAGAGCTCGCTCACCGTGCCGGGGGTGCGCCTCGTCGTGGACGCCGGTCTCTCGCGGGAGGTTCGACGGGATCGAGCTCGGAGCATGACGGGGCTCGTCACGGTGAGCGCATCCCGCTCGAGCGTCGTGCAGCGCGCCGGTCGCGCGGCGCGCCTCGGACCCGGTCGCGCGGTGCGCGCTTACTCCGAGTCCGACTTCGCGCGCATGCCGGCCGACGCCGCTCCTGAGATCGCGGCTGCCGACCTCACGGACGCCGCACTCGTGCTCGCCGCCTGGGGCACGCCTCGTGGTGAGGGCCTGGCCCTGCCGACGTGCCCGCCCGCTGCGGCGATGCGTGAGGCGGAGCACGTACTGCGCACGCTTGAGCTCGTCAACGACACGGGCAGCATCACGACACTCGGAGCGCGCGTCGCTCAACTCCCGATCGGCGCCCGTGAAGCGCGAGCCCTGCTCTCCGGGAGCACCGCCCTCGAAGACCGGACTCGAGTGGCGGAGATCGTCGCCGCCATGACGGGAGATCACCGCGATGCGGGGGCCGACCTCGCACGGGTGCTGCGCGAGCTCCGCGCCGGGCGCTCCCCCGGTGCGGCGACGTGGCGCCGAGAGTCCCAACGGCTGCGCAGGATCGTCGATGCCGAGTTCGAGACGACCTCCGAGGCCGCAGCCGACACCCGCGCGCCCGGCACGACGGCGACGGCGACGGCGACGCAGCATTCCAACGCCGGAGCCTCGCCAGGGCCCGTCGTGGCGCTCGCCCGGCCCGAGTGGATCGCGCGGCGAGTCGCATCCGGCTCCCGAGCGTACGTGCTGGCGAGCGGGACGCGCGCGGCACTGCCCGAGGGGAGCCCCCTCCTCGGCTCGGAATGGATCGCCGTGCGAGAGGTGCAACGCGCCGACGGTCGCGCTGCCGACGGCACCGGCGCGGTGATCCGCCTCGCCGCTCCCCTCACGGATGCCGATGCACGGCACTTCGGCGCGTCCCTGCTCGCCGAGCAGCGATCGGCGCAGATCGTCGACGGCCGCGTCCAGGTGCGGGAGGAGCGGCGCCTCGGCGCGATCCTGCTCGCTTCGACTCCCGTCGCCGCGACACCGGCCGATTCCGCGCCCGCGATCGCGCGCCTCGTGCGCGACGACGGGCTCGGAGCTCTGACCTGGTCGGACGCGGCGAAGGCGCTGCGCGGACGGATGGCGCTGGTGCATGCTCAGCTCGGGGCGCCCTGGCCCGCCATGCACGACGCCGCGCTGCTCGCCTCGATCGATGATTGGCTCGGCCCCGACCTCGCGCGGCTCTCAGGTCGCGCGAGCCTCCGCTCCCTCGACCTCGCCGCCGCATTGCGTCGCCTCCTGCCCTGGCCCGAGGCCGCCCGCCTCGACGAGCTCGCCCCCGAGCGACTCCCCGTGCCGTCCGGCGGCAGCGCGCGCATTGCATACCCCGATGTCAGCGACGAAGAGGGCCGGCCGGTCGTCGCAGTGAAACTTCAAGAGCTATTCGGCCTCGCCGTCACGCCCCGGCTCGTCGACGGGCGGGTTCCGGTGCTCTTCCACCTGCTCTCCCCTGCCCGCAAGCCGCTCGCGGTGACCGACGATCTCGAGTCGTTCTGGAACGGGCCGTACCAGCAGGTGCGCAAGGAGATGCGCGGGCGGTACCCGAAGCACCCGTGGCCGGAGGATCCGTGGACGGCGCCCGCGACGGCGCGCACGAAGCGCGCTTCCGCCCGCCCCTGAACCGCACCCGCCGGCGCCGATGGCGATGCCGATGCCGCCGATGCCGATGCCGGCGCCGCGAGCACGAGGGCTCACCCTGAACCTGAGCGCATTTCGGCGATCAAAGCCTCGGGTTCACGTTCAACCCTCCGGTTCGGCGCCGGCACGGCCGCCGAAACAGCAGAACGCCCACCGGGAGCGGATCCCGGTGGGCGTTCAGAACTGCGTCGGATCAGCGAGCCGCTGAGCCGTCGACGTAGTCCGAATCCTGCTGCTGCCATGCGAACAGCTTGCGCAGCTCGCCACCGGTCTTCTCGATCGGGTGCGATTCCTCCTTCTTGCGCAGCTCCTGGAACTCGGGGCCGCCCTTGTCCTGGTCCTCGATGAAGCGCTTCGCGAAGGCACCCGACTGGATGTCGGCGAGCACCTCCTGCATGTGCTCCTTGACCTCCGGGCCGATGACGCGCGGGCCCGAGACGTAGTCGCCGAACTCTGCCGTGTCGGAGATCGACCAGCGCTGCTTGGCGATGCCGCCCTCCCACATGAGGTCGACGATGAGCTTCAACTCGTGGAGCACCTCGAAGTACGCGATCTCGGGCTGGTACCCGGCCTCGGTCAGCACCTCGAAGCCGTACTGCACGAGGTGGCTCGTGCCGCCGCAGAGCACCGACTGCTCGCCGAAGAGATCGGTCTCGGTCTCTTCGGTGAACGTCGTCTTGATGACGCCGGCGCGGGTGCCGCCGATCGCTTTCGCGTACGACTTCGCGGTGTCCCACGCGGTGCCCGACGCGTCGACCTCGACGGCGATGATGTCGGGGATACCGCGTCCCGCCTCGAATTCGCGGCGCACCGTGTGGCCGGGAGCCTTCGGAGCGACGAGGATCACGTCGACGCCGGCGGGGGCCTCGATGTAACCGAAGCGGATGTTGAAGCCGTGGGCGAAGGCGAGCGTCTTGCCCTCGGTGAGCTGATCCTTGATGGATTCGTTGAAGATGGTGCGCTGGTGCTGATCGGGAGCGAGAATCATGATGACATCAGCCCACGCCGCTGCGTCGGCCACGGTCTTGACCGTGAACCCCGCCTCTTCAGCCTTCTGAATCGACTTCGAGCCCTCCTTGAGGGCGATGACGACCTCGACACCCGAGTCGCGAAGGTTCATCGCGTGGGCGTGGCCCTGCGAGCCGTAGCCGACGACGGCTACCTTCTTGCCCTGGATGATCGACAGATCGGCGTCGGCGTCGTAGTACATCTCTGCCACTTGGGACTCTCCTTAGTTGTGATGGTTCGTTACAGCTCGTGCGGAAATCGGGTGTTCCGCTAGTTCTTGAAGACGCGCTCGGTGATCGATTTCGATCCGCGACCCATTGCGATCAGTCCCGACTGCGCGATCTCCTTGATGCCGTAGGGCTCGAGCACCTTCAGGAAGGCGTCGATCTTTCCCCGGTCTCCGGTCACCTCGATCGTGAGGGCGTCGGGCACGACGTCCACGACTCGCGCCCGGAAGAGCGTGACTGCTTCGAGTACGTGGGATCGCGACTGGTTGTCGGCGCGCACTTTGATGAGCACGTGCTCGCGCTGCACCGAGGTGGCGCTCTCCAGTTCGACGATCTTGATGACGTTGACCAGCTTGTTGAGCTGCTTCGTCACCTGTTCGAGCAGCACCTCGTCCTGGTCGACGACCACGGTGATGCGCGACAGGCCCTGCATCTCGGTCGGTCCGACCGCGAGGGATTCGATGTTGAAGCTGCGACGGGCGAACAGCCCGGCGACTCGGGTCAGCAGACCCGGCTTGTCCTCGACGAGGAGGCTCAGCACGTGACGGCTCATGGTTACTCCACCTCCCACTCGGGACTGTGTTCGAGGGCGTATTGGATGTCGCTGTTCGAGGTGCCTTGACGCACCATCGGCCACACCATCGCATCCGCACTGACGACGAAATCGATGAGTACGGGGCGGTCATTCGTCGCGAGGGCGAGCTGGATCGCCTCGTCGATCTGGTCCTCGCGCTCAACGCGGATCGCCAGGCAGCCGTAGGCCTCGCCGAGCTTGACGAAGTCGGGCACGCGCTGGGAGCCGTGACCCGTGTTCAGTTCCGTGTTCGAGTACCGGCCGTCGTAGATCAGCGTCTGCCACTGACGCACCATGCCCAGCGAGGAGTTGTTGATGACGGCGACCTTGATCGGAATGTTGTTGACGACGCAGGTCGCGAGCTCCTGGTTGGTCATCTGGAAGCAGCCGTCGCCGTCGATCGCCCATACGATGCGGTCGGGCTCCGCCACCTTGGCACCCATGGCGGCCGGAACTGCGTACCCCATCGTGCCGGCGCCGCCGGAGTTGAGCCATGCGCCGGGTCGTTCGTACTTGATGAACTGCGCGGCCCACATCTGGTGCTGGCCGACGCCCGCGGCGTAGACCGCCTCGGGTCCGGTGAGCTCTCCGATACGCTCGATCACCAGCTGCGGCGACAGCAGCCCGTCGCTCGTCGGGTGGTGCCCCAACGGGAACTTCTGCTGCAGCCCGCGGAGACGCTCCCACCACGGGCTGATGTTCTCGCACTCGCGGCTCACCTGGGCGGTCGACATCGCGGCGATGAGATCCGCGATCACGTCGGCGGCATCACCGACGATCGGCACATCCGCCGCGCGGATCTTGCCGATCTCCGCGGGATCGATATCCGCGTGGATCACCTTCGCGTCTGGCGCGAAGAGCGCCGCCTTGCCGGTGACCCGGTCATCGAAGCGCGCGCCGAGCGTGATGAGCAGATCGGCTTCCTGCAGTGCGAGCACGGCCGGGACCGTGCCGTGCATGCCGGGCATGCCGAGGTGCTGCGTGTGCGAGTCGGGGAAGGCTCCGCGAGCGGTCAGCGTCGTGACCACCGGAGCGCCCACGAGCTCGACGAGTTGCAGCAGCTCCTCTGAGGCTCCTGCGCGCACGACTCCGCCGCCGACGTAGAACACCGGTCGCTTCGCGTCTGCGATGAGGTCGGCGGCGGCCTGAATCTGCTTGCTGTTGGCCTTGGTGATCGGGCGGTACCCGGGGAGGTCCGCGCGCTCGCCCCAGACGAAGTCGAGCTCGCCCTCCTGCGCGTCCTTCGTGATGTCGACGAGCACCGGGCCGGGGCGACCAGTGGATGCCAGGTAATAGGCGGCCGCAATCGCCTCGGGTACGTCTTCGGCGCGCTTCACGAGGAACGAGTGCTTCGTGATCGGCATCGTGATCCCCACGATGTCGGCCTCCTGGAACGCGTCGGTTCCCATGAGGTGCGAGTAGACCTGCCCGGTGATCGCGAGGAGCGGCACCGAGTCCATGTAGGCATCGGCGATCGCCGTGACGAGGTTCGTCGCACCGGGGCCCGAGGTGGCGATGCAGACGCCGACGGTGTTGCTCGCCGTGGCGTAGCCCTCGGCAGCGTGGCCGCCGCCCTGCTCGTGCCGCACCAGGATGTGGCGAAGCTTCTCCGCGTCCATCAGGGCGTCGTACAGCGGAAGCACCGCGCCACCCGGAAGGCCGAAGACGTCGGAGACGCCGAGCGCTTCCAGGCTGCGGACGACGGCCTGCGCACCGGTCATCCGTTCGCCGCGTTGAGCCGCATGGGGTGATGGGAGTGCACTCGATTCCGAGTTCATGTCCAGCTTTCGTGATCGGAGGTGATATCGCGGGACGCGGCCGGTATGGCCGACGGCGTGCCGAACTCGTCTACCGGATCAACCGGTGACGGCGCCGTGGGACGCCGACTTGACGAGCTTCGCGTACTTCGCCAGCACACCGCGCGTATATCGCGGGGGAAGCGGGGCCCAGTTTTCTCGTCGGGCCTCAAGCTCTGAGGGATCTACCAGCAGATCGAGCGTTCGTGCGGCGATATCGACCCGAATCAGGTCTCCGTCGCGGACCAGAGCGACCGGACCGCCGTCCGTTGCTTCTGGTGCAATATGGCCGATGCACAGGCCGGTTGTGCCGCCTGAGAATCGTCCGTCCGTCAATAGTAGTACATCTTTGCCGAGGCCCGCGCCCTTGATGGCGGCGGTGATCGCGAGCATCTCGCGCATGCCCGGCCCGCCCTTCGGGCCCTCGTATCGGATGACGACGATGTCGCCCTTGCCGATACGCCCCTCGGTGAGGGCATCCATCGCGGCGCGCTCGCGATCGAAGACCCGCGCCGGCCCCTCGAAGAGCTCGGCGTCGAAACCGGCCGTCTTGACGACGGCGCCTTCCGGGGCCAAGGTGCCGTGGAGGATCGACAGGCCGCCCGTCGCGTGGATCGGATCGTCGAGGTGATGAATCACGGTGCCGTCGACCGGGTCCGGATTCAATTCGGCGAGGTTCTCCGCCATCGTCTTTCCGGTGACGGTGAGCGCGTCACCGTGCAGCAGCCCAGCGTCGAGCAGCGCCTTCAGCACGACGGGCACGCCGCCCTGACGGTCGATGTCCGCCATGACGAACTTGCCGAACGGCTTCATGTCGGCGAGGTGCGGAACCTTCGAGCCGATGCGGTCGAAGTCCTCGAGCGTCAGGTCGACTTCGGCTTCGCGCGCGATCGCGAGGAGGTGGAGCACCGCGTTCGTCGATCCCCCGTACGCCATGAGCAGCGTGATGGCGTTCTCGAACGCGTGCTTCGTCAGAATGTCTCGCGCGGTGATCCCCAAGCGCAGCATGTTGACGACCGCCTCACCCGACCGGTGGGCGAAGTAGTCCCGTCGTCGATCCGCGCTGGGCGGAGCCGCAGAGCCGGGAAGGCTCATGCCGAGCGCCTCCGCGATCGACGCCATCGTGTTGGCCGTGTACATACCGCCGCACGCGCCCTCGCCCGGAGCGATGGCGCACTCGATGCGCTTCAGATCCTCTTCGCTCATCGTGCCGGCCTTGCAAGCGCCGACCGCTTCGAAGGCGTCGATGATCGTGACTTCCTTCTCCGTGCCGTCGGTGAGCTTCACCCAACCGGGAGCGATCGATCCGGCGTAGAGGAACACCGAGGCCAGGTCGAGACGGGCCGCCGCCATCAGCATGCCGGGCAGCGACTTATCGCACCCCGCGAGCAGCACGGATCCGTCGAGCCGCTCCGCCATCATCACGGTCTCGACCGAGTCGGCGATGACCTCGCGTGAGACGAGCGAGAAATGCATGCCTTCATGGCCCATCGAGATCCCGTCCGAGACCGAGATCGTGCCGAACTGCAGCGGGTACCCACCACCCGAGTGGACGCCCTCTTTGGCGCCCTGAGCGAGGCGATCGAGGCTCAGATTGCAGGGGGTGATCTCGTTCCACGAGCTCGCAATGCCGATCTGGGGCTTGTCCCAGTCCGCATCACCCATGCCCACCGCACGGAGCATTCCCCGGGCCGCGGCCTTCTCGATTCCATCGGTGACGTCGCGGCTCCGCGGCTTCATGTCAATCTCTGCCATAACGCCATTCTAAGGGCTGACGCATGCGCGAACCGGCGCGTTGGCGGGCGGGCTCCGCGGGAACGCGAAAGCGGGGCCGGAGGAGCGCCCTCCGACCCCGCCCACGGAGCGCGTTACTTGCCGCTGATGGGCAGCAGCGAGAACGGGAGCGCGAAGCCCAGGCTGGCCGCGGCGAGGCCGCCCGCGAACGTCCACAGCTCGGCCGCGCCGAGTTCCGGGTTCACGCCGTAGCTCATGATGACGAACCCGCCCAGCACCAGCACGATCGAGATGACGAATACGATCGCCGTCACAGCGCTCACGGCTCCCTGCGAGCTCTCCTCGAACAGCGCGCCCGTCTCCTGCTTCGCCATACCGGCTTCTCCTTCATCGATCAGTGGTGACCCCGCACGCGCGAAGCCTGTCTCAGCCAGGCTACCGCAACCCCCTCCGCTCCGCGCACCCTCCCACTAGGCTGAAACCGTCATCATCACCGACCGCAGGGAGGCACCGTGTCTATCGGCAAGTACGTCACCAATCCCGGAGTGATCGGCGCCGCGTTCGGCGCCATGAGCACCGCACGCCGCACCGGCTCCATGCGCAAGGACTGGCGCCGCTATCTCGTGTGGGGCGCCTGGCTCGCGGGCCTCGCGCTCGCCATCGCCACCGTTTCCATGCAGGAGCAGGATGCGGAGGAGCAGGCCGGCCGCAAGCGTCGCTGAGCCGAACCGGCGCGATCGGGCCGCGACGCGCGCGGGATCCCGCCGTCGATTTGAACGGCCTCTCTCGATCGTGCTAGAGTTTCATCCGTTGCTCAGCGAGGCAAGACCTCGGAACAGCGATATGCGCCTTTAGCTCAGTTGGTAGAGCAGCTGACTCTTAATCAGCGGGTCCACGGTTCGAGCCCGTGAGGGCGCACAGATGGAAAGCCCGGTATCTCATACCGGGCTTTTCGCGTATCTGCACGGTGGTTCCCGCTCATGGAAGGTGTGTCAATGACCCGAGCGCTCCCCTCTCCCGACCTCGCGTTCGCCCTCGATCTGGCGGACATCGCGGACGGGATATCGCTCCCCCGCTTCCGTGCCGCTGACCTCGCGGTCGACACGAAGCCCGATCGCACATTCGTGACGGATGCGGACACGGCGGTCGAGCGCGCGCTGCGCGCCCGTATCTCCGCCGAACGTCCGGGTGACGGATTTCTCGGCGAGGAATCCGGGCGGGAGGATCGGGGCGAGCGGCGATGGATCATCGACCCCATCGACGGCACATCCAACTTCCTCCGCGGCGTGCCCAACTGGGCCACCCTCATCGCACTCGAGATCGACGGTTCGCCCTCCGTCGGCGTGGTCTCGGCGCCCGCATTCGGCGCTCGATGGTGGGCGGAGACCGGGCACGGAGCCTGGGGCCGGCAGCAGGGTGCCGATCCCCGTCGACTGCAGGTGTCAGCCGTCGCAGAGCTCGAGCACGCGTCCCTCAGCTTTCAGAGCATCGAGCAGTGGGATCTCGCCGGGTACCTGGATCCACTCATCGCGCTCAGTCGAGCGGTCTGGCGGGACCGGGCCTACGGCGATATGTGGTCGTACATGCTGCTGGCCGAAGGCCTCGTCGACATCGTCGCCGAGTTCGACGTGAAGCCCTATGATCTTGCTGCGCTCGTGCCCATCGTGCGCGAGGCCGGTGGGCGATTCACCGACATCGAGGGCGCTGAGAGCGCCTGGAACGGCAGCTCGCTCGCCACGAACGGTCGCCTGCACGGCGCGGTGCTGGATCTCCTCGAGCGCTCGCGAACGGAGTCGCAGTCATGAGCTCGTCGGCCCGAGAGCCAGCCGAGCGCTCCGCTTCGAAGCCACTCCGCTCAGCCGCCCTGGCGCTCGGAATCGATCTCGCGCTCGTTCTGCTCTTCGCCGGAATCGGCCGGAGCAGTCACGAGCGGGCGGCGACCGTGCTCGGACTCCTCGATACGGCGTGGCCCTTCATCATCGGTCTCGGCGTCTCGTGGCTCGCCGCACGAGTCGCTCGGCACCCGATGGCGATCATCAGGGCCGGCCTTCCGATCTGGGTCGGCTCCGTCGTCATCGGCATGCTGGTGCGAGCGGCCACCGGTGCGGGCACCGCCGTCCCGTTCGTCATCGTCGCCACCATCACTCTCGGCGTCTTCCTCATCGGCTGGCGCGCGATCGCAGCGCTCGTGATGCGCCTCCGCACTCGCACAGCGGTGTGAGCACGGCACTGGCCCCTCTCGAATGAACGGGAGGGGCCAGTGCGAGTGCTCTTCGACTCAGTCGGCGAGCGTCGCGAGCACCTGAGCGGCGCGGTTCGAGAATCCCCACTCGTTGTCGTACCAGGCGGTCACCTTGACGTGCTTCCCGTCGGCGTACGTGAGCTCGGAATCGAAGATGGAGCTGTGCGGGTTCCCGACGATGTCGGAGGAGACCAGCGGCTCTTCCGAGTATTCGAGCACCCCGGCCAGCGGTCCGTCGGCCGCGGCGCGGTATGCGGCGAGAACTTCATCCCGCGTCACCTCCCGAGACACCACCGCGGTGAGCTCGACGATCGAGCCGACCGGAACCGGTACGCGGAGCGACCCTCCGACGAGCTTGCCGTCGAGCTGGGGCAGCACCTGGCCGATCGCGGTCGCGGCCCCGGTCGAGGTCGGCACAATGTTCAGGGCGGCGGCGCGGGCGCGGCGCAGATCGGAGTGCGGCGCATCCTGCAGACGCTGGTCGGCGGTGTAGGCGTGCACGGTCATCATCGTGCCCCACTCGATGCCGGCGAGCTCGTCGAGCACCTTCGCGAGCGGTGCGAGCGCGTTCGTGGTGCACGATGCGTTCGAGACGATGTGGTGCTGCTCGGGATCGTAGAGGTCGTCGTTGACGCCGACGACGAGTGTCAGGTCGGCGCCCTTCGCGGGAGCGCTCACGAGCACGCGCTTCGCTCCGGCCTCGATGTGCTTCCTCGCATCGGCCGCCTTCGTAAAGAAACCGGTCGATTCGAGCACGACGTCGACCTGCAGCTCGGACCACGGCAGTTTCGCGGGGTCGCGCTCGCCCAGAATCTCGATGCGGCGGTCGCCGACCACGAGCGTCGTGCCGTCGACCGACACCGGCTGCTCGAGCTTGCCGTAGAGCGAATCGCGGGAGAGCAGATGCGCCAGGGTCGGCGCGTCTGTGAGGTCGTTGATGGCGACGACCTCGAGGTCGTTCTGCTGCTGCAGCAGAGCGCGCAGGACGCCCCGGCCGATTCGTCCGAATCCGTTGATGGCTACCCGACGGGTCATGGGTTCTTCGATCTCCTTCGCAATGATGTGCATGGTGGTCTGATTCCAGACTGGTACGTGAGCGGCGCTCACGCCAGTGGCCGCATTGCCATCATTCGAACGAATCCTGCCAGGATCTCGCAGCCGCGGAACACGGGTGCGAGCCGCATCATCCCGACTGCGAGAACGTGCGCCGATACGCGGTCGGAGCCGTGCCGAGCACCTGTCGGAAGTGCCGGCGCAGGTTCGTCGCGGAGCCCAGTCCGACGGCGGCCGAGATCGCGTCGACGCCGAGTTCCGTCTCCTCGAGGAGCTCCCGCGCGCGATCCACCCGGGCGCGCATCACCCACTGCATCGGCGTATAGCCGGTCTCATCGAGGAACCGTCGGGAGAAGGTGCGCTCCGACACGCGTGCGTGCTGGGAGAGACGGGCGATCGTCAACGGCTCGTCGAGGTGGCGGAGCGCCCACTCCCGCGTCTGCGTGAACCGCTCGCCGATCGACTCCGGCACGCTGTGCGGGAGATACTGCGCCTGACCACCGCTGCGGTAGGGAGCGGCGACGAGTCGCCGAGCCGCATGATTCGCGACCGCCATGCCGGATTCGCGGCGCAGCAGGTGGAGACAGAGATCGATTCCAGAAGCGGCCCCCGCTGAGGTCAGCACCGAGCCCTCGTCGACGAACAGCACCCGGTCATCGACGCGCACCTTCGGGAACTGCTCGGCGAGGCGCCGCGCGTAGTGCCAGTGCGTCGTCGCCCGCCGACCGTCGAGCAACCCCGTGGCGGCGAGCGCGAACGCTCCGGTGGAGATCGCTGCGAGAATGGCGCCGCGATCATGTGCGGCGCCGAGCGCCGTGATGAGCGCCGCCGGCGGCGGCTCACGGTCGGGAAACCGGTATCCCGGCACGAAGATCAGATCGGCAGTCGCAAGCGACTCCAAGCCGTGCTCGACGTGATAGGAGAGACCGTCTCCCCCGGTGATCAACCCCGGCCTGACGCCGCATACATCAACCGTGAACGGCATGCTGGCACGGTGCGTGAAGACCTGCGCGGGGATTCCGACGTCCATCGGCTTGGCGCCCTCGAGCACGACGACCGCGACCCGCTTCATGGGTGCCAGCCTACCGGGAGGCTCGCATCGCGCCGCCCTCACTCCGAGACGGCGCACGGCCGGCAGCAATAGCCTCTGGCACGGTCAGTGCTGGGCCAGGTGACGCGCCCACGCTTCCGGAAACGCGTCGTTGAGGGTCGAGAAGAACGCCATGCTCGTACCGACTGCGCAACGGAGGTGCTGTGCGAGTTGCTCGTCGGTGACGCCGGGATCGTAATCGACCGTGTGCTCGGCGTTCAGCCGGAGCGACCCGTCGTCGTCGCGCCCGACGAACGTCTTCGGCCAGAGCCTGTCGGCATTCCACAGGTTGCAGAGCTCGAGCGCCCGGGAGTACTCCGACGCTCCGAGGCGTCCGCGCCAGTAGCCTCGCACGCAGAGCAGTGCGTCGGCTTCATCGTCGACGAGGAAGAAGAAGGACCCGCACTCCCAGCCCCCGCGGATGTCGCCCTCGTCGTCGACGGTGTACCGCCACCCGATGGATTCGAGGACTGCTGCGACCCGCTCCTTCGTCAGCCGTGCCAGCACCGCGTCGTCACCTGCGACTGCAGCGGTCCCCTCACCGGAGTACTCCATCTCGAGCGCTCCTTTCCGGTCGTTCGTCCAGATTATCCGGCGCGAGCGGCTCCCGAAAGCGCAACGCCGAGCACGCGATCCTGTTTCTACTCCGACGCACGCGTTCGCTCGCGGGAGAACCCCGGTCAGGGCGCCGCTGCTACCATCGGGAGCGTCCATCGAACTCTGGAGCCGCATCGTGACCACCATCCGCACTCGGCGTACCGCGCAGGGCACCGCGGTGCGTACGGCGCTCGAATCCATGGCCGGGTTCATCTCGGCGCAGGAGCTGCACCGGCGGCTCGCCGACGGGGGCTCGAAGATCGGCATCGCGACCGTGTACCGGCAGCTCAACACCCTGGTCGAGAATCAGGAGGCCGACGCGATCTCGACCCCCGATGGGCAGTTGTATCGGGCCTGCGAGGATCCGCAGACGCACCATCACCACATGGTCTGCACGAGCTGCGGCACGACGATCGAGATCGAGCCGCCTGACGAAGCATGGTTCACCTCCGTGGCCCGCACCCACGATTTCGAGATCCACTCCCACACGCTCGAGGTGTTCGGCATCTGCGCTGCATGCCGCGCCGCGTCCTCGCAGTGAGACCGGATCGGGTCGGTGTCCGACGCTGACCCCGCAGGGGATGGAGCTGCCCCGACACGCGAGCAACGGTCAGGACCGCGCAGAGCCCCGCTTCTATACTGAGAACGATTATCGGCCCGGCGCTTCGAGATTCCCCCCTCGTCCCCTGCGGCCGCATCGGCTCGGATCGGATCGGAGACAGCATGGAGGCGGTGAGGCACCGCTCGCGCGCCTTCGCACTCGCCGGTCTCGCAGCACTCACACTGCTCGCAGCCGTCGCACTGCGCGCAACCACGCATCACGCGGGCGAGGCCCTCGCCCTGCCCACCGCCCTCGCCGATTTCGTCGCGCTGTCGCTCAGCGTCTTCATCGAGTCCCTCCCGTTCGTCTTCCTCGGAATTCTGCTCTCCACCGTCGTGCAGGTGTGGGTGCCCCAATCGGTCATCGACCGGGTGCTCCCGCGGCGCCCGGCCCTGAGACGCGCGGTGCTCTCGGTCACCGGGGTGCTCCTCCCGGTCTGCGAATGCGGCAATGTTCCCCTCGCACGCGGGCTCATGATGCGCGGCTTCACGGTGTCGGAGGCGGCGACCTTCTTGCTCGCTGCTCCGATCCTGAACCCGGTCACCATCATCACGACCTACCACGCCTTCGGGTGGAGCGACGGCATTCTGGCGGCACGCGTGATCGGCGGGTTCGCGATCGCGAACCTCGCCGGGTGGCTGCTCAGCCGCTCGGCGAGTCAAGCAGCGCTGCTCACCGACGATTTTCGCACGCACTGCGAGCACGCGCACGAACGCCGACCCGGCGACCGGGTGCAGCGCAGCCTCGTCGGCGTCGCTGAGGAGACGAGTGCCCTGATGCCCGCGCTCATCATCGGATCGGCGCTGGCGGGAGCGATCCAGGTCGGCGCCCCTCGCGATCTGCTGGTCGCGCTCGGGGCCCACCCGCTCTGGTCGGTACTCGCCCTGGTGCTGCTCGCATTCATCATCTCGATCTGCTCGAGTGTCGATGCGTTCTTCATCCTGTCGCTCAGCGCCACGTTCCTCCCCGGCAGTATCGTCGCCTTCCTCCTCTTCGGAGCGATGATGGATGTGAAGATGCTCGCGCTGCTGCGCACCACGTTCACCGTCCGCGCGCTCGCACTGCTCACGAGCCTCGTGGCACTCTGCTGCCTGGTCATCGGTTGGGGTCTGAACCTTGTCGCGTGAGCAGTTCGATCGGTACTGGCGGGGTCTCGTGCTCAGCGGCCTGGGAATCGCGGCGATCATGTGGCTCGCATCAACCGGACGCCTGGGCTGGTACGTGCATCCACGGTACTTCTGGTTCACCGTCACCATCTGCGGGATCGCGGCGATCGCACTGTGCGCAGCCGTGCCCGTGCTGCATCGCGCCTCTCGTGCGGCGCGCGCGGAAGATCACGACCACGAGCACGACCACGGACCCGATGCGCCCCCAGCCCGAGCGCGTCGCTCTCCCGTGCAGCGTGCGCTCCCGTCGATCGGTGCCGCACTGCTCATCGCGTCGACCGCAGCGGCGCTGCTCATCGCACCCCCGACGACGCTCTCCGTCGCAGCTGCCCAGCAACGCCAGGTCAACTCCGGGAGCGGCCCGGCCGACGGCTCCCCGGTCACCGGAGAGGACGCGGATCGCGACGCGCGAGACTGGGCGATGCTGCTGCGCCAAGGCGGTGGAGCAGAGGCCCAGGGACGCACGGCGAACTTCATCGGATTCGTGCTTCCCGGCATCGACGAGCCGGGCGACGTGTTCTTCGCAGCGCGCTTCGTGGTGTCGTGCTGCGCCGTCGACGCGCAGCCGCTCGGCGTACCCGTGCTCATGCCCGGCTGGGAGCGGGATCACCGCGAGGGAACCTGGGTGCAGGTCGAGGGCGTCTTCGTCGCGAACCCGGATGTGGCGAGCGACCAACCCGTCGTCCTGCGCCCGTTCAGCGTGACGCCGATCGATGAACCGGAAGATCCGTATGTCTACTGAGCGCCGGGCGAACCGGCGCATGCGGATATCGAGGATCACCGTCTTCGCGATCCTCGGCCTGCTCGCCGCCGGTCTCGCCGGAGCGAATCTGGTGCAGCCTCCGCGCCTCAAAGCACTCGATGCGAACACGGCGCTGCTCGTCTCCCGAACGGACCAGCGCGTGCAACTGCATCTGAGCCAGCCGATCGACGCCGTCGCCCCAGATGCGGTCTCCGTCACCCCGGCGACCCCTGTCGACGTCACCTCGGATGGCAGTTCGCTCACGATCCGATTTCTCGAGATGCTCGACACGGGAACGGAGTACCGCATCGAAGCCCGGGTACGGGGCGCGGCGACCGGCAGCGACGGCGTGATCACGGCACCGGTGCGCACCCCTGATCCTGCGACGTACACGGTGAACCGATCGGATGCAGGCGATCGGCTGCTCGAGCACCGCCTGCAGAACCCGGGCGCGACGCGCGCCGTCTTCACCGCGCCGCGGATCCAGGAATATGCACGCACCGCAGCAGGGCTCGCCGTGGTCTCCCGCGACGAGACCGGGCGGGCCGCTCTCTCGATCCATTCGGAGACCGGCGGTGGTGCCGAGACGGGGAGCTTCACGGACCCCGATCCGTTCCGCATCATGTCTGCGGGGCATCTCGGTCAGCTCCGCAGCGAATCGAACAGCGGAGTGATCGGAGTCGTCGCCTCGGGCGTCGGCGACGACAGCACCGAATACGACCGCACCCTGCTCGTGATCGACCCGGCCACCGTCATCGTCTCGACCGTGACCGACGTCGAGGGAGCAGCGATACCCGTACGCGACTGGCGGTTCATCCCCGGCACGACGTCGCTCGTGTTCCAGAGCCCGGATGGACGACTGTTCGGCTGGGAAGCGGTACCCGAACCCCGCGTCTTCGATCTCGGGCTCGCGGCAGATCTGCTCGACTTCATCCCCGGCACCACGACGCTCGCCGTCGCACGCGACTCCGGCGCGGCACTCGTCGACCTCTCGGGAGCGGTGACGGGCACGCTCGATGCGCCCCTCTCGCCCACCCCTATCGAGCCCCCGGAGGAATCCGCGGGCTCGGACCCCTCCGCTGTGCTCGCCGTCAGCTCCGACTCGACGCTCGCTCGACTCGCCCCGTCGGGGGCCGAGACTCACGCGACCTCGGAGAATGTCGACCACCGCTCGGCGGGCTCTCCGCTCGGCGACGGCTCGCTCGCCGTCGGCGGCAGCGTGGAGGTGCAGGAGGACGGGAAGGCGCGCACGATCTTCACCCCCGCTGCCCAGTCGACCCGGATCGGGCGTGTATGCCTCTCCCCCAACGCAGAGTTCGCGGCGATAGAGACCGTCTCGGCTGGCGGCACCGCGGACGGCACGCCGGTGTCGCTCGGCTTCACCCAGACGACCACGAACTACGTGCGCACCGACTCCGGCGAAACGGTGCGCTCCGCGATCGGCGGCCTCAGCGATTGGTGCGATTGAACCGCGGAGGCGTCGCCGCCCAGGCAGTCAGCCCTGGCGCCTCTTGGAGCGCGGATTGAGTGTGTTGATGACGTACACGCGGCCGCGTCGACGTACGACCTAAGCTCCGGGTTGCCGCTGCAGTGACTTGAGTGATGCTCGAACCTTCATCGGATGCTCCTCAGATGTTAATGATAAGGATTATCACTATAGTTGGTCGTGGGCGCTCGGCGCCGTCACGAGAGGAACCCATGGAGACCAT
The DNA here is from genome assembly GCF_037145595.1 of Leucobacter sp. USHLN154. Taxonomy (NCBI): domain Bacteria; kingdom Bacillati; phylum Actinomycetota; class Actinomycetes; order Micrococcales; family Microbacteriaceae; genus Leucobacter; species Leucobacter sp. USHLN154. The sequence continues at coordinate 508,972 of NZ_JBBCXF010000001.1, read as the reverse complement.
CGAAATCACGGCCGTCGTCGGCGCGTGCTCACCGGAGCGCCGCGCCTTCGCGCAACGACGCGCGACGCAGATCGGCGCACCCCTGCTCACCGCGGCGCGGCTCTCCGCGAGCGCGGATCCCGTGCTCGAGGCCGTCACCGTCGCACCGTGGTTCGGGTCGTCGGGAGCCGTGGTGATCGAACTGCCGGCCGACGTGCGCGCGACCGACGTGATCCGCGCATTCTCCGAGGACTCCGAACGAATCCGTCTGACACATCTCATCTGCGTCGTCGACGCAGCCCACCTCCTCACCGACGTGATGCGCGACGACTACCTGCCGCAACGGGGCGACGCGCTCTTCGTCGCGCGGGCGGAACTGCTCATCACTCAGATGGAGCACGCGTCGCAGATCGTGCTCGTGAACTGGGAGTCGCAGGCGACAGCGCAGCTGGCCGCCCTCATGGCACTCGTCCACCACCTCGCCCCCCGGGCTCGCCTGCGACTGCAGCAAGACGGTTCCGACCCGATCGCCCCGCCCACCGCGCTCTCACGATCGCAGGATCGGACCGGCTGGATCGCGGTGCTGAACGATGAACTCGACCCGTACATGACGGACACGCGGGTCACGGCATTCCGGTACACGCACGAACGGCCGCTGCACGCCGGCCGCCTGCAGGCGCTGCTCGACCATCGCATCGAGCCCGGCGAATTCGGCTTCGTCGTGCGCTCAGCCGGGTTCTGCCGCCTGGCCAGTCGACCCCGAACCATCGCGAGCTGGGATCACGTCGGCCGAGTGATCTCGTTCGAACCGATCGGAGCCGGCGGGATCAGTCCTGCCGCCGAACTCCTCGCGATCGGCCAAGACCTGGCGTTCATCGGACTCGACCTCGACATCGCTGGGATCACCGCGGCGCTCGACGCGGTAGCCCTGACGGATGTCGAATTCTCGGCGGGGCCGGAAGCCTGGCTTCGACTTCCGGACCCCTTTCCCGAGTGGGCCACCGCCGAGGAGTCACCGGGGTAGCGTCAGGGTTCCGACCGCGGTCGTCGCAGAATGATGAAGGCCGCAGCGGCTACGGCGATCACGGCGAAACCGCCGACTCCGACTCCGATCCAGAGTCCGCTCACCGGGCTGCGGGTCTCGTCTGACCGGGACTCCTCCGCGGCATCCCCGGCGCCCGCTCCATCGGGGCCGGGCTCGACACCGGGGCTCGCGGCAACGGCTCCGCCGCAGAGCGGGGTCTCCGATCCCGCCCCCTCAGCGACACCGCCCCCGGGCGCATACGTGAACGAGTAGTTCTCGGCGATCGGGTGGCCGTCGGACGACACCACCCGCCACTGCACCTCGTACTCGCCCGGGGCGCCGAGCTCGACCGGCGCCGATACGACGGGACCGGCGAGCGTGGGGCAACCGGTCTCGTAATAGCGCCCATCCGGGCCGATGACCCGCACCAGGTTGCTGTTCTCGAGTCCGAGCGGCGCATTGTTGAACTGCAGCGCGATCTCCTCGAGCGCATCGACCGATGCCCCGTCGACCGGGTCGGCGCTCACCAGCTGATCATGCGCGTTCGCCGCAGTCGAGACCAGCGGGAGGGCGGCGAGCGCCAGCAGGGCGCCCGCCGTTCCTGCCAGAGCCTTGCGCGTGAGGGTCACGCCGATGCCTTCCGCGTCCGTGAGAGCGCGACCGCCCCGAGCAGCACGCCACCGGCGGCGATCACGAGCGCAGCGATGCTCAGTCCGAGGGTGACCCCGCCCGCGTCAGCTGAGGCTTCCGGGGCTTCCGCGGCGGCACCGGCGGCAGCGTCCTGGTCGCCCGAGCCGGCATGATGATCGTCGGCCGGAGGTGCGTCGTTGACCCAGAGCACGGGCGCTGGGTCGAGGGTATCGTCTCCCTCGATCTGCTCCGGAGTCGCGGCCCATTCAACCACTGTGCCATCGCTGTACGTCTGGGTGACGGGGATCGCGATGCTCCCCGTGTCGGCTACGGGGCCGACCGAGAGCGTGAACATCTGCACCTGCCCGGGCGCGATCCCTCCGCCTTCCGCCGTGTACACGACCTCGGTCGGCGCCTCGCTCACCTCGTTTCCGAGCACATCGACGGGCTCTGGCAGCGTCTCTTCCGTGACCTCGGCCGTCCATCCTGCGACGGGCTGATACGAGACGTGCGTGAACGGCGTGTCCTTTGGCAGGTGGAATTCGAGCTTCGTGGTGCTCGCCGTATCCGATTCGGTCGGAGCCCGGAAGGTGAGGTACGACCATCCTCCCGCTTCGACCTGATCGGGGGTGACCGTGACGTGGGCGGAGGCCGCGAGGGGCGCCGCGATCGCGAGAAGCGCTCCCGCGCCGATGCCGACGGCCGCGCGCGTGAATTTCTGGGTACGGGTGTGCTGCATGAGATGATCTCCGTTTGACTGCGTGCGGGCGTGACGACGTCGCGCCCGCGATGAAGGTGGGTGGGGTCAGGCCGCGCGCGGCGGACCCCTCCGTCGCATCTCAGTCAGGCTGGTCAGGCGCGGGGCGATGAAGCGCCACGCCGCCAGCACGGGCCGAGGATCGCCCTCGGGTCTCGGGGACCAGTCGAACAGCGCAGCGACGCGCTGCAGCCTCGCAAGGCCGAGAATCGCGACGAGCGCGCGTTCGCCGACGCCGATCGCCAGCACGGTCAGCACTGCGGCGCACGCGTGGGCGATCCACATCGCGTGGCCTCCGTGCTCGAGGTGCACTGCGGCTTCCGCACCGCCGAACGGCAGGACCTGGGCAGACTGGGCGAGCTCGTGCTGATGCCCACCAGCTCCGAGTGCGAAGGATCCCCCGCCGAGCCCGAGGCTCAACAGACCGTGGAAGGCGAACTGGCTCGCTCCGACTGCGAGCGCGAGCCGCGTCCACGAGAGCCTGCGGCCGGCGAGCGCGATGCAGACGGGCGCCGAGAAGACCAGGGCGAGCAGCAACCCGAGCACCGGAACGGAGCCGCCATCAGCCACCGCGTGCGAGAAGACCGCGATGAACGACGCAATCGCCGCGACGACGAGCCCCCGGCTCGTCCGTTCGGCTCGCGATGACGTCACACTCTGATCCTACCTCGGCGTCACCGCAGCGGAGGAACGAGGCGGGCGCCCACTGCGAGACGGCGGTCAAAGGCCCAGAGCGCGATGCGCAGGTCCGTGAGTCCGCTCAGCGTCATCGGATCTCGCCCGGAGACCTCTCGAATGCGCCCCAGCCGGTGACGCACGGTATTGACGTGCACGAAGAGCGCATCGGCGGTCCGCTGGACGTGCTGGTCCGCTGCGACGTAGGCCCGCAGGGTCGACAGCAGATCGCCTCGAGAGGAACCATCGGCGTCGATGATCGGCGCAAGCAGGCGCTCGACGAATCGCCGTGATACATCGGTCGGCAGTTGTTCGAGGAGAGCCTCGAGCGAAACCAGATCGCGCGGCCCCGCCACTCCTCCGCGGCTTCTCGCCAGCGTGAACGCAGACCATGCCTCCGAGATCGCCGAACGCAACTGCGGCAAGCCGACGCTCGAACTGTATCCGCACACGAGCCCGAGACTCTGCGTCTCCGACTCCGGCATCGGAGCGGTGATCATGGTGACCGTGCGCGCAGTCGTACCAATCACCGCCTGGGGCCAGCGCTTCGTCACAGCGTCAGCACTCCCCTCCGGCCAAGCCGACACCTGCAACGGCCCGGCGCCGAGGCCGCGTGCGTCGAGTTCCGGCACGAGCGCTCCCGCATGCGCCAAACCCTGTTCCACGAATTCGATGAGCTGGCCCACGCGCACCCGTTGTTCGACGGCTGCGCGCTCGACTTGCACGCGCGCGATCTCGATGATGCTCGCGAACTGTTCGGCGAACTCGTCGCTCGGCCCCGGTTTCGCGAGCGGCGCCCGCACCGAAGCGACGCCGCGCGGCTCCTCGGAGGCGCCGCCGGAGAGCGCGAGCGATGCCTCCACTCGAAGCTGATCTTCCGTCGCCCCAGAACGCGCGCGGTGCAGCAGGTCGCTGAGCACAGCGGTCTCCACACGACGCGCTTCGGTCTCCGCTTCGCTCCGCCGACGCAGGATTGCGTCGTTGACCGCGAGAAAGGGGGTGCCGTGGGGGATCACCAGGAGCGGCAGCCCCCATATTCGGCACGCAGCGATGAGCTCCGCCGGCGGATCGAGGTGCACCTCCCCCACCCCGATCCCCACGCACGCCACCGATGCATCCGCGAGCGCCGCGACGAACGCCTCCGATGCGCGCGGGTTGATGAGCGCGCTGCCCAGCGTGCAGACGAATTCACGCGGACGCAGGTGCGGTCGTGGATCGACCTGCTCCGTCGCGTGGGCCCACGTGACGTGCGCGTTCGCATCGGAGTCCGCGATCACGACGGGCACCAGGCCCAGCGTCGCGTCCGCGAGCAAGTCCCCGATGGTCACGCGCGGCCCTGCACCGAGCGCACCGATATCGTTCACCATGCTCGAATTGTAGCTTCCTCCAACGGCCGTGGCGCCGGAGTGGAGCTTGCTCCCTGAAATTGGCTGTTTGATTGGAGAAGCGTCAATACTGGAACGAATCTATCCGTCGGCCGAAGGAGTCCACGTTGACCGTCCCATCGACGCAGCCGGAGCGCGCGGCTACTACATTGAAACGCGAATTCAGCTTTGGTGCCGCGTTCGCCTTCGCCTTCGCGTTCATCTCGCCGATCGTCGCTCTCTACGGCATCTTCGGTCTCGCGATCAGCGCCGCCGGGCCGTCCTTCTGGTGGGGATTTCTCGTCGTCTTCGCCGGACAGTTCTTCGTCGCCCTGGTGTTCGCGATGCTGGTCTCCCGGTGGCCGCTCGAAGGTTCGATCTACCAGTGGACGAATCGCATGCTCGGAGCCGGCTTCGGCTGGTTCGCCGGCTGGTTCTACATCTGGACGCTGACGATCGCGATGGCAACGGTCGCGCTCGGCGCCGCTGGGTTCATCGCGAATATCATCGGCATGCACGGCGCGAGCGGAACGCAGATCGCCCTCATCGCCTTCATCGTCCTCATTCTGGGAACACTCATCAATTTGGCGGGACGCGCGGTCTTGCAGGCGTTCATGCTGGCGAGCATCGTCGCTGAGATCGTGGGATCGATCGGACTGGGCGTCTGGTTGCTCGTCGCCCATCGGGAGCACGACTTCTCGGTCCTGTTCGACGGCGGTCGCAGCGTGGGCGCCGAGGAGGGGTTCTTCTCGCTCGGCGGGCCCTTCTTACTCGCCGTCGTATTCATCGGCTTCTCCTTCGTCGGGTTCGAAAGCGCCGGGTCGATCGCCGAAGAGGTGCACGAGCCGCGGAAGAATCTGCCCCGCGCCGTGCTGTTCTCGCTTGCCTTCATCGCATTCGTCGTGATGTTCTCAAGCCTCGCGGTGATCCTCGCGACGCCGGAGAATGCAGCAGATCTCCCCGGGTACGACTCCGACCCGGTGTACGCGGTCCTCACGGCACAGCTCGGATCCGCCATTGCGCTCCCCCTCCAGGCACTGTTCGCGATCGGCTTCGTCGCCAGCTTCCTCGCGCTGCAGACCTCTGCGTCGCGGCTCATCTGGGCGAAGGCGCGCGATCGGGCCCTCCCCTTCTCCGTGTCGTTGTCGCGTCTCAGCAGAAAGCAGCGGCAGCCGGTCGGCCCGATTCTCATCACCACCGTCATCGGAACGGCACTGTTCCTGTTGAGCAACGTCGCGGAGAATCTCTACACGCTCATGGTGAATTACACGTCCGGCGGCTTCTACCTGAGCTTCCTCTTTCCAGTGGCCGCCTTCGCGGTGACGGTGCTGCGGCGTCGCTGGAAGGCCGGCGCCTTCACGATCGGCGCCTGGACGCCCATCGTGGCCGTCGTCGCACTCACCTGGGTGACCCTCGAGCTCATCAATATCGCATGGCCCAGGGAGATCACTGGCAACGCCTGGCTCGATTGGTCTGTCGTCGTCGGCACCGGCGTGCTGACCGTGGCCGGAGCCGCTATCTATGCTCGCGTGCGCAGCCGCATCGAAACCGTGCCGACTGAGACCATCGACCTCGACGATGCGGCGGAGACCACCACCGCGAGCGATCGGGAGCAGCGCTGATGCGGGCGGTGATCGTCACCGGTTCCGGCGGAGGCATGGGGCGTGCGATCGTCGCCCGCCTGCAGCACCGCGGCTTGCGCGTGGCTGGATTCGACCGGGCCCCCACCCCCGAGGCCGATCACTCCGAAATCGTCGACCTCACGGATGCCGGGAGCACCGCTGAGGCCGTATCTCGAGCGAGTGCCGCCCTCGGGCCCATCGACGGATTCGTCAGCGCGGCAGGTCACTACGCCAGCATCCCGTTCACCGACGTCACAGATGCAGAAGTCGCCGGGATGCTCGACGTTCACCTCGGGGCTTTCTTCCGCGTAGCGCAGGCGCTCCTCCCGGGAATGGTGGATCGCGAGCACGGCTCGATCGTCGCAGTGGCGAGCGAACTCGCCGTGGGCGGTGGTGAGCGAGACAGCCACTACGCGGCCGCGAAAGGGGCAGTGCTCGGCGCGGTCAGGAGTCTCGCGGCCGAGGTCGCGCACGCTGGTGTGCGCGTCAACGCCGTCGCGCCGGGGCCGACCGACACACCGATGCTCCCCTCGGATTCCCCGTGGCGGGACCCCGAGTATCTTCGCGAGCTGCCCACTCGGGCGCTCGCCTCCCCCGATGACGTCGCTCGATGCGTTGAGTTCCTCATCTGCTCTGGCACGTTCGTCACCGGAGAAACACTGCACCCGAACTCCGGGGCGGTGATCTGATGTCGAAGCCGCACATACATCCCACAGGGCGACGAATCGCACTCGTCACCGGCGCTGCTGGCGGTCTGGGAACGGCTCAGGTCGAGGCGCTCTCGGAGGCGGGCATGCTGGTCGTAGCTCACGCGCGCACCGCGAGCCGTCGTCTCGATGCACTCGTCGAGCGCACTGGAGCAATCGCGGCCGTACGCGACCTCGACGATCCGGAGGCCACGCGCTCACTCGTGCGCGAGACCGTCGCTTCCACAGGCCGTCTTGACGTGTTGGTCGCCAATCACGCGACGATGTCGATGTCGGCACTGGCCGACGCCGACGCCGCCGAGTGGTGGCGGGTCGTGCGCACGAACCTCCTCGGAACGTTCGCGCTCACGCAAGAGGCCGCGCGGGCGATGCGTGCGCACGGAGACGGCGGCAGGATCGTCATCATCTCCAGCGAATGGGGCGTTACGGGATGGCCGAACGCCTCAGCGTACGCTGCGTCGAAGGCCGGACTCGTCAGTCTCGTGAAGTGCCTCGGGCGAGAGCTCGCTCCTGAGGGGATCCTCGTCAACGCGATCGCACCCGGCGTCATCGACACCCCGCAGTTACAGGTCGATGCCGACGACGCCAGCGTCGACCTGCAGACGATGCGCAAGCGCTACGCCGAAGGCATCCCGCTCGGTCGAGTTGGTCGCGCGACCGAGATCGCAGAGGCCGTGCAGTTTCTCGCCGACCCGGCACTCGCCGCCATGGCCGGTCAGACCATGCAGATCAACGGCGGCGCGACCCGCGGCCGCGTGTGACCAGACCATCCCGATTCAAGGAGAACCCGTGAACGACCGCCCGATCATCCCCCCGACCGACGGACAGGTATCACCGCGCTACGCCGGTCTGACCTCCTTCGCACGTCTGCCCCGCCTGGAAGACGTCACGCAGCACGACCTCGCGATCGTGGGTGTGCCCTTCGATTCTGGCGTCACGTTCCGACCCGGTGCGCGATTCGGGCCGGGCGCGATTCGAGAGGCTTCGCGATTGCTGCGCCCATACAACCCCGCACTCGATGCCGCTCCCTTCGCCGCCGGTCAGGTGGTCGACGCAGGCGACATCGACTGCAACCCCTTCGACATCAGTACCGCGCTCACCCAGATCGAAGCTGGAATCTCCGATCTGGCCAGGGGCGGCCGCCCTGTCATGGTGCTCGGGGGCGATCACACGATCGCGCTTGCTTCACTCCGCGCATTGCACAAGGTGCACGGCCCGCTCGCGCTCGTGCACTTCGATGCGCATCTCGACACCTGGGGGCCGTACTTCGACACCCCGGTCACGCACGGCACGCCGTTCCGCGTCGCCATCGAAGAGGGGCTGCTGCTCAAATCCCATTCGGCGCACGTGGGCATTCGAGGTTCGCTCTACAGCGCCGATGATCTGCATGACGATGAGGAATTGGGCTTCACCATCGTGCACGCGCGAGAATTCCATACGACCCCATTCCTCGACATCATCGAGAGAATCCGCACTCGGGTCGGAGACGCTCCCCTGTACATCTCGATCGACATCGATGTGCTCGATCCCGCGCATGCACCCGGCACCGGGACGCCCGAGGCCGGCGGGCTTACCAGTCGCGAGCTCCTGGAGCTCGTTCGCGGTCTGGCCGGGAGCCGTCTCGTTGGCGCCGATGTCGTGGAGGTTGCCCCCGCGTATGATCATGCGAGCATCACCGCCGTCGCCGCAGCGCACTGCGCATATGATTTGGTGACGATCATGGCGCAGCAACTGCACGGAGAGCGAGAGAGATGAACGGAGAGACCCACGAGGCCCCATTCTCGGACTGGCCGGCGTCTGCGACGTGCGCGGCCGCCTTCACCTTCGACGTAGACGGCGAATCTGCGGTGCTCGCTGCGGATCCGCAAGCACAGCGGAGTCTGAGCGTCATGACGCATCAGGCCTACGGTCCCGCCGTCGGCGTGAGGCGACTGCTCGATGTGCTCGAGCGCACCCGTACGCGCAGCACCTTTTTCATTCCGGGCTACACGGCAGATCTCCATCCGGGCGTTGTACGCGATATCGCGGCGGCGGGGCACGACATCGCCCACCACGGGTATCATCATGTGCGCCCCGCCGGACTCTCGCTGGATGAGCAGGCCGAGCAACTCGATCGGGGCATCGACGCGCTCCAGCGCCTCACCGGCGAGCGCCCACAGGGCTACCGAGCCCCGATGTGGGACCTCTCCTGGGACATGCCGTCCTTGCTCGAGGAACGGGACTTCGCATATGATTCGAGCCTCATGGACGACGACGGCCCGTATCTGCTCAGCACCGGATCGGGCGCACCCCTTGCCGAGATTCCGATCCACTGGACTCTCGATGATTGGGAGCAGTACTGCTTTCTCCCCGGCGTGAGCGAACTCGGACCGATCCAGACACCCGCGCACGCCATCGAGTTGTGGACCGCCGAGCTCGAGGGTATGCGCCGCTTCGGCGGCTGCTGGGTACTGACGAACCATCCGTTTCTCAGCGGGCGGCCCGGCCGCGCCGCGGCTCTCGAAGCCCTCATCGCGTCCGTCAGCGAAATGCCGGACGTGTGGGTGGGCGCTCTCGACGAGATCGCCGGCTTGGTGCACGCTGCGCGTCCGACCCCGCGAAGTCCCATCAGCATCGTCCCCTGAGGCGGGCGCGGGGTATCACGGACGCCCGGCCCGCCACTCCACTGCCGACCGCCGCTCCTGAGCCGCCTTCGCGATGTGATCCGCACGCAGCCGCGCATGCTCCGGGTTCTTGCGCAACAGGAGATATCCGATCCCCACGACGATGAACCACACCGGCGTGGCGATGAGCCCGATCAGCGTCTCGGGATCCTGCGTGAACGCCCACAGCAGGAAGACGAAGAACGCCATCACCACGTACGGCATCGATCGGCCGAGGGGCATCCTGAACGCGCTCGCCGCGTGCTCGTGCGGACGACGACGGCGATAGACCAGATAACTGATGAGGATCATCGTCCACACGAACATGAAGCAGAGCGACGAAATGGTCGTGACCACTGAGAACCCGGCCGATTTGTCGAGCCCGGTGAGCAGCAGCACCAACGAGCTCAGCAGCAGCACGCCGGTCAAGAACAGCGCGTTGCGCGGCACCTTCGCGCGCGTCAGCTTGGCGAACACCCGCGGCGCATCGCCGCTCGTCGCAAGGGTGTACACCATGCGCGAGGTCGAGTAGATGCCCGAGTTCGCCGACGAGGCCGCCGACGTGAGCACGACGAGGTTCACGAGATGCGCCGCCGCACCGATGCCTGCCAGCGAGAAGAGCATGACGAAGGGTGATTCGTCTTTGCTGAACGCGACCCAGGGCACGACCGAGATGAGCACGACGAGCGATCCGACGTAGAAGAGCAAGATGCGGATCGGAATCGCCTTGACCGCCTTGGGCAGGTTCTGCTCCGGATTGCGCGTCTCGGCCGCGGCGGTGCCGACGAGCTCGACGCCGACGAAAGCGAAGACCGCGATCTGGAACCCCATGATGAACCCCATGAACCCGCCGCCGAAGAAGCCGCCGCCGATGGTGAAGAGGTTCATGAGCGACGCAGTCCCCTCGATCGTCTCGCCCGTGTGGGTGTCCGTGTACTGGTTCGTGAAGCCCGTCGCGATGAGCACGATGCCGGCGATGATGAGCGCGACGATCGCCACGATCTTGACCATCGCGAACCAGAACTCCGTCTCGCCGAATCCGCGCACCGACGGCAGATTGAGGAGCATCAGCAGCACGATGACGGCGACCGCCGGAATCCAGGTCGGCAATACGGGCAACCAGTACTTCACGTAGACGGAGGCGATGACGATGACATCGGCGACACCCGTCACGACCCAGCAGAACCAATACGTCCAGCCGAGGAAGAAGGCCGCTGCCGGCCCGAGGATGTCTCCGGCGAAATCGGCGAAGTTGCGGTAGTCGGTGCGGCTCAGGAGGAGCTCGCCCATCGCCCGCATCACGAAGTACAGCATGAAGCCGATGATCATGTATACGAGCACGACGGACGGACCGGCCACCGAGATCGTCTTCCCGGACCCCATGAACAGCCCGGTGCCGATCGCTCCGCCGATGGCGATGAGCTGGATGTGCCGGTTGCTGAGGGCCCGCTCGAGCCCGTGTTCGCGAGGGAGCTGCGCCCCAGATTTCAACATGTCCCGCTGCATTCCTTTCCTGCGCCGCCTCGATGCGGCATCGGGCTCAGAGCCCCCGATCCACCGTATCGCGTCTTCCGCGCATGAGCGCGCCGCGCCCGCTGAGCGGGATGCGGCGGGCGCGTGCGCCCGGTGCGACCCGGCGCAGGCGATGCAGTCGTCGACCCGAGCGCGCTCCGAGGATCGGGGCGGACGAGCCACTCGTGCTGCGTCGAGCATCGAACTCGACACCCCAGTGCATGATGCGAACGTATCGGTGGAGCCGCGGGGAATTGAACCCCGGTCCACTTCGACGATTCCGTGCCTTCTACGAGCGTAGTTCGTGAAAACGTTCTACTCGGCCCCGCACTTTGCCACGAACACCTAGTGCGACAGGCCCAGCCTCAGAAAAAGTCCCGATACGCCCTGAGACTCGACGTACCAGCAAGCTTCCTAGATGACGCCAGAAAAACGGGGCGGAAGCTCACCCGATCTGACGGACTCGGTCTCGTGCTTAGGCAGCGAGAGCGAAGTCGGTGCGCTTAACGTTGGCACCTATGGTTTGCGAAGGGCGTTTACGAGATAACTCCGCGTCCTCGGCCCGCTTCTCACAGTCTCAAAATCGACGTGTCGAAACCGATCGGCCCCGTAGGTGCACCGGATTAACCGGTGCGGTCGGGACGTTCGCATCATGCACTGTGGACTTGTCAGTTCCGGCGCGAAGGCCGGTTCCACCGGTGGATCACCGGAACGTCCAGTCTACCAGCTCGGGCGACGCGGGGCGAGTCTCTCCCCCTCCGCTCATTCCGCTCGCAGCGCACGCGGGTCGACACCGAGGCTCCACCCCGCGACGTCGGCCACGAAATGCCGGAACGCGGGATGCTCGAAGGGTGACGCGTTGTTCGCATAGACGCCGATCGCGTCGACCGCCATGTAGATGCGGGTGCTCGCCCCGACCGGGTCGGTCGTCTGGAATGCACCCGACGCAACTCCCGCCTCGATCAGCGCGACCATCCGCGCCCGGTCGAGGGATTCCTGCTCGTCGATGGCGACGGCGAGGTTCGGAACCGCCCGCGCGAGGTGCCTCGCATTGAGCCACAGACGGCACAGCTCGACGGCCTCCGGGCTCTCGGCTCGCCGAACGAACCCTGACATCTGCGCCAGCGGCGCATCCTCCTCGCCGAACAGCCAATCGCGCTCGGCCGTCACTGCGAGCACGAACGCTTCGATGACGAGCACCTCGACGGCGGAGAAGTAGTGGCTGATCAAGCCGGGACGAACCCCGAGCGGCTCGGCTACCGCGCGGAGCGTCACGCGCTCGAGGCCGTCACGGCGGGCGATGGCGGCGGCCTCCGCGAGAATCTCAGCCCGACGCACCTCGGCCGACTTGCGCACCCGCGACGGGGAAGCATCGCCTCCCACGCGCGTCACTCGCCCATGCGGTTGCGCTGGCGCATGGCGCGCTCGGCTTCGCGCTTGTCCTGCTGCTCGCGCAGCGTCTGCCGCTTGTCGTACTCACGCTTACCGCGAGCGAGCGCGACCTCGACCTTCGCGCGGCCGTCCAGGAAGTACATCTTCAGGGGGACGATCGTCATGCCGCCCTCACGCGTCTTCTGCCACAGCTTGTCGATCTCCTGCCGGTGCAGCAGCAGCTTCCGCTTGCGGCGCGGCGCGTGATTCGTCCACGAACCGTTCAGATACTCGGGAATGTACGCGGCATCGAGCCACGCCTCACCGTTCTCGATGAAGACGTATCCGTCGACGAGCGAGGCGCGCCCCATGCGGAGGGACTTCACCTCACTGCCGGTGAGCACCATTCCAGCCTCGTAGGTGTCGAGGATCTGGTATTCGTGCCGAGCCTTCTTGTTCGAGGCGATCAGCTTCTCGCCGGTCTCCTTGGGCATGGCACATCCTCTCTCTCGCGCGGCCGGACCTCCCAGCATAGCGCGATGCGCACCGCCAGTACGCAGGCGATCCGCGTTCTGCGAGGCCGCACGCGGGCGCGGCAGGGTGCGGAACGCGGATCGCTGGGCCGATCTCCGGCTTGCCTACACCCGCAAGTAGCGGGTGATCGCAATCTTCGCGGCGATGGCAGAGAGCACCACGCCGACGAGTATGAGTATCGGCGGCACCACGAGCGATTGCTCGACCGTGATGTAGCTCGTGAACGGCACCTCGGTCGCCAGGAATCCCTGGACGAAGAACTTCACGATCGCGACGGATGCGGCGCTCGCGAGCACCGCGCCGATGAGCGCGGCGATGATGCCCTCCAATATGAAGGGCGTTTGTATGAACCGGTTCGAGGCGCCGACGAGGCGCATGATGCCGATCTCCCGACGGCGTGAATACGCCGACAGTCGGATCGTGGTCGAGATGAGGAGCATCGCGGCGATGAGCATGAGACCGGCGATGGCGATGGCGGTGTAGCTCGCGACGCCGAGGAACAGGAAGATGCGATCCAGCAGACTGCGCTGATCCGAGACGCTCTGCACGCCGGGGATGCCGGCGAAGGTCTCCTGGATGATGTCCGAGCGCGACGGGTCCTTCAGCTTGATCCAGAACGTCTGGTTCAGCTGCTCCGGTCTCGTGATCTCGACGATCGGGTTGCCCTCGAACTGCTTCGTGAACTCCTCGTACGCCTGATCGTGATCGACGAAGAACGAATCGTCGATGTAGGGAGCGAGCGTGTCGGAATCGAGCGCGGCCTGCACGGCGGCGATCTCCTCCTCCCCGGCATCCGTCCCCGAGCACGTCGCACTCTGGTCGTAGTCGGTGCACAGGTAGACCGCGACCTGAGCGCGGTCGAACCAGAACGTCTTCATCTGCTGGATCTGCAGCTGCATCAGAATCGCTGCGCCCACGAACGTGAGCGATACGAAGGTGACGAGCACTACCGAGATCACCACGGAGAGGTTGCGACGGAAGCCGCTCCAGACCTCTCCCAGTACCAGTCCCACCCTCATCGCACGGGCCCCACATCTGTCTGGTCGTCGTCCGGTCGTTTCAACCCGAGGCGTTCGGCGAGGCTCCCGGTCTCCGCCATCTGCACGGGGTCGAGGGGCTGGGCCGGCTCGAGGAAGCTCGGGATGGCGCGACCGTGCGGGCCGTCCGCGTGCACCGTCTCATCGATGTCGTCGTCATCCGCGTCATCGTCGCCAAACGGGTGGGGCTCCTCGAATACCGAGGCCTCCTTCGGGCGCTCCACGGGCGGAGCGACGGGATCGTGCCGCTCCTCGATCTCCGGATCGGGGGCTGCCGCCGCGACGACCTCTGCGGCGGCGTCGACGAGTGCCGGATCGCGTTCCGCGCTTCCCTGCACCGCCGTCGACCGCGCGGCCTCGTCGAGCATTTCGGGCGCGAGTGCTGCACGCACCACGGCCTCGGAGGTGCGCAGCACCTGCACGCTCGCGTCCGAAAGATCTGCGATGGGGATGGAAGCGGTCTCGCCGTAACCGCCGCCCACTTCGTCGCGCACGACGACGCCCTGCGAAAGCTCGACGACGCGCTGCTGCATGATGTCGACGAAGGTCGCTTCGTGCGTCGCCATGACCACCGTGGTGCCAGCGGCGTTGATCGCGCGCAGGAGCTGCATGATCCCGAGGCTGGTCGCGGGGTCGAGGTTGCCCGTCGGCTCGTCCGCCATCAGGATCGCCGGCTTGTTGACGATGGCGCGGGCGATGGCGACGCGTTGCTGCTCACCGCCGGAGAGTTCGTGCGGGAACCGCTTCGCCTTATTGGCGAGACCGACCATCTCGAGCGTGTCGGGTACCGCCTCCTGAATGAAGCCGCGCGACTTGCCGATGACCTGCAGCGTGAAGGCGACGTTGTCGTAGACGGTCTTGTTCGTGAGCAGACGGAAGTCTTGGAAGACGGTGCCGAGATTGCGGCGGAAGTACGGGACTTTGCGCGAGGAGATCTTGCTGAGGTCCTGCCCCAGCACGTGGATCTTCCCGGCACTCGGCTGATCCTCGCGCAGGATCAACCGCAAGCAGCTGGATTTCCCAGAACCGGAGGCGCCGACGATGAAGACGAACTCGCCGCGGTCGACCCTGAGGTCGATACCGTCGAGCGCGGGTTTCGCGGTGCCCCGGTATTTCTTGGTGACGTTCTCGAAGAGGATCATGACGAGACGACTGTACGCCCTGACGCCCGGGGCGATGCTGAGGCGCGCTGGTGCGGCCTCGCTTCAGGTGAACTCCCAGTCGCGGTCTCAGTCGTTCTTGGAGAGCGAGCGCCACCGGATTCCCGCAGCGATGAATCCGTCGAGATCGCCGTTGAAGACGGCCTCCGGCTGCGAGGCCTCGTGCCCCGTGCGCAGATCTTTGACGAGCTGCTGCCCGTACAGGAAGTAGGAGCGGATCTGGTCGCCCCAGCTCGCCGTGATGCTGCCCGCGAGTTCTTTCTTCTTCGCGGCCTCCTGCTCGCGCTGCAGCAGGAGCAGTCGCGTCTGGAGCACGCGCATGGCGGCGGCGCGGTTCTGGATCTGTGACTTCTCGTTCTGCATCGAGACGACGATGCCGGAGGGGATGTGCGTGATGCGCACGGCGGAGTCCGTGGTGTTGACCGACTGGCCGCCCGGGCCCGAGGATCGGTAGACGTCGACGCGGATGTCGCTCTCGGGCACCTCGACCTCCGTCGCCTCCTCGAGCAGCGGAATGACCTCGACGCCCGCGAAGCTCGTCTGGCGCTTGTCGGCCGAGCCGAACGGGCTGATGCGGGCGAGGCGATGGGTGCCGGCCTCGACCGAGATCGTGCCGAAGGCGTACGGCGCGTCGATCTCGAAGGTCGCGGACTTGATGCCGGCGCCCTCCGCGTACGAGGTGTCGAGCACCTTCGTCGGGTAGTCGTGCTGCTCGGCCCAGCGCAGGTACATGCGCAGCAGCATCTCGGCGAAATCAGTGGCGTCGTCGCCGCCTGCGCCGGAGCGGATCGTGACGACTGCGGCGCGCTCGTCGTATTCGCCCGAGAGCATCGTCTGCACCTCGAGATCCTGGATGACCTTCTCGAGCGCGACGAGCTCCGCCGCGGCCTCCGCCGCCGAATCGGCATCGTCGGCCTCTTCGGCGAGCTCGATGAGCACCTCGAGGTCGTCGAGGCGCTGCTCGACGCTCCGCACGCGCTTCACCCGCGCCTGGCGATGGGAGAGGCCGCTCGTCACCTTCTGAGCGGCTGCGGGATCGTCCCAGAGGTCGGGGGCCGCGGCCTGCTCCTCGAGCTCAGCGATCTCCCGATCGAGCTTGGGCAGATCCAGCACCGCAGCGATGTCTGCGTACGTCGAGCGGAGTGCGCGGATGCGGGCGGAGAAGTCGAGATCGAGCATGGTGCTCAAGCTTACTCGCCGGATCGCCAACGCTGGTGGTCGCAGTTCTGCGCGGCTGAGGATCCGGGGGCCGGTATTCGGGCTCGAGTCAGATCACGGCCTCCGTGAACGGCCGCGCCGCCGCACCGCCCGCCCCGCTGCGCCACGCGCGCGCGAGACGATCCACCGCCTCATCGAGCGTCGCCTCCGGCGCCGAGAACGGCAGGCGCACGAACCGTTCGAATGTGCCCGGGCTCCCGAAACGCGGGCCTGGCGGCAGATGCAGGTCGAGCGCGGCCGCGGCTCGACTCAACCGGGAGCTCGCGCGCTCGCCGATGTCGACCCAGACGCAGACTCCGCCCACCGCCGGCGAGGGCGTCCACTCCGGAACGCGCTCCGCCAGCCGTTCGACGAGGAACCGATGGCGGGCTGTGAGCTGGTGGGACCGTTCGACGAGGATGTCGTCGTACTGCTCGAGCGCGTGGAGTGCGAGCACCTGCTCCCACGTTCCGGTGCCGAGGTCCCCGATGCGGCGCGCCGCCTCCAGGCGTCCGATCAGATCGGGAGCAGCCCGAATCCAGCCCACGCGCATGCCGCCCCAGACCGTCTTTCCGACCGATCCCACCGTGAGAATCGCATCGTGATGATGCTCCTGCTCGGCATGCGCCGCAAACGGGACGATGGGCACCGGCTCCCCCAGCGAGAGTTCAGCGGTGGTCTCGTCGGCGATGATGTACGCACCCTGACCGGCGAGCGCGGTGATCAGGCGCGACTTCAACCCGACCGGCATGCGGAGGCCGGTCGGGTTGTGGTGATCCGGAATGAGATAGGCGAGTTTCGGCGACGTGCGCTCTGCGATCTCCAGCATGCTCGACGCGTCGTACCCGTCGTGCGAGCCGATGCCGCCTCCACCGACCGGCAGCTCGGCGAGCAGCGCACCCGTCGCCGCGATCGCCTCTCTTGCGTGCGGATAGCTGGGCGATTCGACGAGGCTGCGATCCCCGCGTCGCAGCAGGGTGCGGGCGATCAGGAAGATGGCGTGCTGCGCGCCCAGTGTCACCATGATCTGCTCCGGCGTCGTGGGGAGGCCGCGCGCGGTGTACCGTTCCGCCAGCGAGGCGCGCAGCTCCGGGAGCCCGAGTGTGTCGTAGCCGATGAGCCGAAACGCGGCAGCGTGCTCCGTCGCGGCGCGCGCATTGAGTTCCGCGAGCCCGCTCCACGGCTCGGGGCACGCGCTCGACAGGTCGATTCCGCCGATCGTGCCAGCCCAGAGTCCCTCCCGCGTCGTTCCGCTGCCGCGCACGACGGTGCCGGAGCCGCGCCGGGAGCGCACGACCGCGGTCTCGCGCAAGCGCTGGTACGCCGCGGCCACCGTGGTGCGGCTCACCCCGAGCGACTCCGCGAGCGGGCGTTCGGCCGGCAGCGTGGTGCCCGGCACGATGCGGCCGTCGCGCACGAGCAGCGTCACGCTGTCCGCCAGTTCGAGGTATCCGTGCCCCGCCCCGCGCCAGCGTCCGAGCAACTCGGTCAGTCGGCGCGCGCTGAGGCGCTGCCCGGTCCACGTCTCGTTCATGAGGCCACGCTATGCGAATTGGCCTCTTGCTGGCAATGCCAATATGAGGTGGACTGCTCGCATGCTCCGACGATTCGCGCGCCTCATCCCCGGCCTCCTGCTCTACGGCGTCGCCGACGCATTCATGATCCGCGCAGCACTCGGCGTCGACCCGTGGACGGTCTTCGCGCAGGGGCTCTCGATGCAGACCGGTCTCGGAATCGGCATTCTCACCAACATCATCGGGCTGCTCGTGCTGCTGCTCTGGTGGCCGCTGCGCCAGAAGCCCGGCATCGGCACGCTGCTCAACATCATGCTCGTCGGGCCCGGCATCGAGCTCGGCCTGTGGCTGCTCCCGACACCCGGATCGTTCTGGCTGCGCGTCGCCTACTTCTCCATCGGGCTGCTCCTGCTCGCCGTCGCGAGCGGCATCTACATCGGCGCGAATCTCGGGCCGGGCCCGCGAGACGGCCTCATGACGGGCATCCACCTGCGCTTCGGCACGCCGATCTGGATCGGCCGCACCGCCGTCGAAGTCACCGTTCTGCTCATCGGCTGGTCGCTCGGCGGAAACGTCGGCGTCGGAACCATCGTCTTCGCCGCGCTGATCGGCCCGCTCTGCTCTATCACGCTCCCCCTCTTCGGCGGCCGCGCGATCCGGCGTCGCGACACGAGCCCCCGCACGACGAAGCCCGCCGCGTCGACCGAGGAGGAATCCCTCTCGGCCTGACACGACGGGCTCCGCCCGCACCGGAGTCAGTCGTCGACCGACACCTTGTTGAAGCCGGTAACGGGCTGGCTCTCGTCGAACGATGCCACCTTCTTCTGGAATCCGCGCGTGATGACGAGCAAGTAGACGAAACCGAGGCCCGTCCAGATCAGGCCGCCGAGCAGCGCGTGCCCGTCGAGGTTCACCCACAGGAGGCCGGTGAGCAACGTACCGATCACCGGCATCACGATGTAGTTGAAGATGTCCTTCGGGGTGCGGCGACGCCCCTTGCGAATCGCGAACCAGGCGATCACCGACAGGTTGACGAAGGTGAAGGCGATCAGAGCGCCGTAGTTGATGTACGCGGCGATCATCTCGAGCGTGAAGGCGATCGCGAGCAGGGAGATGGCGCCGGTGAGCACGATGTTGAAGGTCGGCGTGTGCGTGCGCGGGTTCACGTATCCGAAGAACTTCTGCGGCAGCACGTTGTTGCGGCCCATCACGAGCAGCATGCGCGACACCGATGCGTGCGACGCGAGACCCGATGCGAGCGTCGCTGCGAACCCGGCCGCGGTGAGCACCGCGGAGAGCACCGTGCCGCCGACGAGGTCGCCGATGATCGGGAGCGTGCTGTCCTCCACGTACTGCATGTCGCCGCCCGGGGCGAACTCGTTCCAGTCCGGGAAGCGCTGCTGGGTGAAGTACCCGGCGATGAGGAAGATCGCGCCGCCGATGACCACGGTGAGCAGAATCGCCTTCGGCATGATCTTCGGCGTCTTCGCCTCCTCCGCGTACATCGTGACCGCGTCGAAGCCGATGAAGGAGAAGCAGACGATGGTCGCCCCGGCGAGCACCGCTCCGAACTCGACGCCGTTGTGGAAGAAGGGCTTCACGGTCACGACGCCGTTCTCGCCGGCGCCGCCGGCGAGCTGCACGATCACCATGAAGACGAAGATGGCCATCACGACGATCGAGAAGATGAGCAGCAGCATGTTGACGTTCGACGTGCCGCGCATCGTGAGGTAGATGACCGTCGTGACGAACAGCACGTAGACGATGACCCAGACGGCGCCAGGGATGCTCGGGAAGAACGCCTCGAGATAGCTGCGCACGATGAGGCAGTTCACCATCGGCAGCAGCATGTAGTCGATCAGCGCCGTCCAGCCGACCAGGAAGCCGACGTTCGGGTGCATCGACTCCCGCGCATACGTGTAGGCGGACCCGGCGCTGGG
The DNA here is from genome assembly GCF_037145595.1 of Leucobacter sp. USHLN154. Classification (NCBI taxonomy): domain Bacteria; kingdom Bacillati; phylum Actinomycetota; class Actinomycetes; order Micrococcales; family Microbacteriaceae; genus Leucobacter; species Leucobacter sp. USHLN154. The sequence continues at coordinate 489,307 of NZ_JBBCXF010000001.1, read as the reverse complement.
GATCGCTCCCGCCATCTTCCCGTAGCTGACCGCGGTGAAGATCATGACGATGAGAGCCACGGTGTACGCGAGGGGCACGACGTTGTTCGTGTCGCGCGCCACGAGACCGAACGTGTCGAAGACCACCGTCGGGGTCATATAGCCGAGGCCGAGGCCGACGATCGCCCAGAGCCCGAGGCTCCGCTTGAGGCGAGCACCGTTCGACGAGGCCGGTGCAGACAAAGCGGTCATGTTCTCTCCTTCAAGAACGCAGCTGCGTCGCACGACCAGAATCCGCTCGGCAGCCCTATTGCGGCGACGAGGAATTCGCCAAGCACACATCCTGCACCCGCGCGGTGCTGTCGCGCAAGCCGGACGTGCGAATTGCACGCCCGGCCCGACGGCTACACCCGAGCGAGTCGCTTCCGCTTGGAGATGTTCACCATCTGGACGACGATCACGAGCAGCAGCGCCGACACGAACACGATCGACGCCAGCACGTTCGCCTGGGCGGGCACCCCCTTGAGCGCCGACACGTAGATGAACTTCGGGAACGTCGTCGCCGTGCCCGAATTGAAGTTCGTGATGATGAAGTCGTCGAAGGAGAGCGCGAAGCTCAGCAGCGCGGCGCCGATGATGCCGGGCGCCAGCATCGGCAGTGTCACGCGCCAGAACACCTGCCCGGGCGACGCGTAGAGATCGCGCCCGGCCTCCTCGATCGCCGGGTCGAGGCTCGCCACTCTGGCCTTCACCGCGACGACGACGTACGAGATGCAGAACATCGTGTGAGCCAGGATGATCGTGCCGACGCCCTTCTCCACTCCGGCGAGGAGGAACTGCGCTGCGAGCCCGGCCCCCAGCACCACCTCGGGCGTCGCCATCGGGGTGAAGAGCAGCAGACTCACCGTCGATCGTGCCCGGAAGCGGTAGCGCACGAGCGCGATGGCGATCATCGTGCCCAGTGCTGTGGCCGCGATGGTGGCGACGACTCCGATGAGAATGCTGTTCCCGAAGGCGGTGCACACCTGCGGCGCACCGCACGGGTTCTCCCAGTTGCGGAGCGTGAAGCCGCGCCAGAGGATGTTGTTGCGGCCGGAGTCGTTGAAGGAGAACACGATGACGTGCAGGATCGGGAGCAGGAGGTAGATGAGGACGATCGCGCTCATGACGGGCACGAACGCCCTCCCCAGACTGAAGTGCTTCACAGCAGATCCTCCGCCCCGCTCTTGCGCACGTACGTGGCGACGAACACCAGGATGATCACCATCAGGATGATCGAGAGCGCTGCTGCCATCGGATAGTTCTGCGTTTGCAGGAAGTTCGACTCGATGACGTTGCCGATCATGGTCGTGGAGGTGCCGCCCAAGAACTCGCGGGATGCGTTGACGTAGTCGCCCGACATCGGGATGAAGCTGAGCAGGGTCCCCGAGACGATCCCCGGCATGGAGAGCGGGAGCGTGACCCGGCGGAACGTGGTGAGAGGCGACGCGTAGAGGTCGGACCCGGCTTCGAGCAGCCTGAGATCGAGCGCTTGGAGCGAGGCGTACATCGGCAGCACCATGAACGGGATGAAGTTGTACACGAGCCCGAAGATGACGGAGAAATGGGTTCCCACCAGCTCGCTCGGCAGGATCGCCTTCCACGCGAGCGTGCGAAGCAGGAAGCTGATGAAGAACGGCGCGACGACGAGGATCAGCAGGATCCCCTGGAGCATCGGCCGCGAGCGCACCTTCACGCCGATCAGGTACGCGAGCGGATAGCTGATCAGGAGGCCGATGATCGTCGCAGAGATCGCGTAGACGAACGATCGCGCGAGGTGCGGCCCGTACTCCTGCAGCGCGGTCCAATAATTCGAGAACTGGGCGGCAGCGACGTACTGCCCGATCCCGCCGGCGTCGGCGGGAGCTTGGAGCGACGTCAGCGCGAGCTGGAAGAACGGGGCCACGAAGAAGAGCAGCATGTAGGCGACGCCCGGTGCGAGCAGCACCAGCGCGACCCAGCCGCGCTTCCGGGGGGCCTGATCGGCCTGCTTCGCGCTCGTCGAGAATGCGGTGAGAGCCACGATCGGTCCCCTACTCTGCGAGAGCGGCTCGGGACGCGATGGCTCGCGTCGACAGGCCCGCATCGACGATGCCGGCGTCGAGCGGATCATCCAGCAGTCCGAACGTGTGCTCGACGCGCCAGCTCAGCCAGACCTCGTCGCCCAGCGCGGCGGTCGGGCCGGCCTGCAGATTCTGAGCGAAGACCTGCACGTCGCCGGCGCCGGGCACCGCTACGGTGTACTGGGTGCTCACGCCGATGAACGACACATCGGTGACCCTCCCCGGGCCGACTGCGTTGGTCAGCGCGTCGGGTTCGGGCTCCGCATGCGCAAGCGTCTGCTTCTCCGGCCGCACGCCGATCGTGATCCGACCGCTGTCGCGCTCGCTCCGGTTACGGGGCACCGAGAGCCTCATGCCGCGGAACTCGGCGTGCAGCACCTGGTCCGTCGTTCCTGCGACCTCCACCGGGAAGAGATTCGACTGACCGAGGAAGTTCGCGACGAAGACGGTCCGCGGCAACTCGTACAGCTCTTCCGGCGCCCCCATCTGCTCGATTCTCCCCTGGTGCATCACCGCGACCGTATCGGCCATCGTCATGGCCTCCTCCTGATCGTGGGTGACATGCAAGAACGTCAGCCCGACCTCCTGCTGAATCTGCTTGAGCTCCTGCTGCATCTGACGCCGGAGTTTCAAGTCCAGCGCGCCGAGCGGCTCATCGAGCAGGAGGAGCGCCGGCCGGTTCACCACCGCTCGCGCCAGCGCCACGCGCTGCTGCTGCCCGCCCGAAAGCTGGGCGGGCTTCCGATCCGCGACGTGGTCGAGTTCGACCAGGCGCAGCGCTTCGTGCGCCTTGGCGGCGGCGTCGGAGATGCGACGTCGGCGCAAGCCGAACGCGACGTTCTCGAGCACCGACATGTGCGGGAAGAGGGCGTAGGACTGGAACACCGTGTTCACCGGTCGCCGGTGAGGGGTCAGAGCGGTCACGTCCTGTCCGCCGATGAGGATGCGCCCGGCCGTGGCATCCTCGAGACCCGCGACGAGACGCAGCGTCGTCGTCTTGCCGCAACCCGACGGACCGAGCAGCGCGAAGAAGGAGCCCGCCGGAATCGTCAGGTCGAGATGTTCGATCGCAGTGAATCCCGGAAAGCGCTTCTGAATGCCGACGAGTTGGAGATCCGCCCCCGACTCAGCGAATTTCCTGTGGTCCCCCACGCTCACAGCCCCAGCACGTTCTGGAACTGGGTGGAGTACTGCTTGTCCTCCTCGGCCGTGAGCGTGCGGAACGGGCGAAGGTGCTCCCAGTCCTGCTCCGTCGGGAAGATGAGGGGATTGTCGGCGTTCTCAGGATTCACCTGCTGCATGGCTTCCTGCGTCCCCTTCACGGGCGGCACGAACGTCACATAGTCGGCGACCTGCGCCATGACTTCAGGGTCGTAGTAGTAGTCGATCATCTCCTCGACACGCGCCTTCGCCTCTGGCGTCGTGCCGTTGGGAACTGTGAAGGAGTCCGAGGCGATCATGCCGCCCGACTCGGGGATCTCGAGCGTCCACTGGTTGTCGTTCTCGGCGTTCAACATGATGACGTCGCCCGACCACGCCATCGCGGCCCAGGCGTCGCCAGTGATCAGATCCTGCGTGTAGCTGTTGCCCTTCACGTTGCCGATCTGCCCGCTCTGCAGCGCATCGTCGAGCCACGCCATCGCGGCGTCGAACTCGGTGTCGCCCCAGTCGCCAGCAGGATCGTGCCCCAGACCGGCGAGGATCATGCCGACGGTGTCGCGCATCTCGCTCAGCACGACGACCTTCCCCTTCAGGTCGGGAGCGAGGAAATCGTCGAGCGTCTTGATGCCCTTCGGCACGGCCTCCGTATTCCACACCCAGCCCGATGCGGGGAGCTGCCACGGAACCGAGAACTTGCGCCCGGGATCGACGTCGAGCGCATCCCACTGCGCATCGACGAGGTTCGCCGTGACGTTCGGGAGGTTCTCGTAATCGAATTCCTGCACCTGATTCGCCGTGATGAGACGCCCGTTCATCCAGTCGGTCATCGTGATCGTGTCGTAGCCGGTGTGGTCGCCGAGCTGCAGCTGATCCTTGATCTTGCCGTAGAACGTATTGTTGTCGTCGATGTCCTCGACGTACTGGACGTCGTAGCCGGCCTGTTCGACGAAGGCGTCGAGCGTCGGATACGAGCCGGTCGCGTCGTCGAAATCGAGGTAGTACGTCCAGTTCCCCCAAATCACACCGTCACCGCCACCACCACCGCCGCCGCCCGAGCACGCGCTCAAGCCGAGTGCCCCGAGGCCCGCCGCTCCCACCGCGACGCCCCGGAGGAGCTGACGGCGGTCGAGCTGCTTTCCTCTGATCATCCCGACGATGCTGCGGACGATCGGATCTTCTGGTTGACGAAAGACCATGAGATATCTCCTTTGATTCTCATAACGACGGCACGCCACCAATCGGGCGACAGTGCCAGGGGTGCCTCGAATATGTCATAGACCCGAGTTCCCTGCCAAGGAACCGCTCCGAGTGATTCGCATTCGTCATCGAACGGTTACCGTCGCGCGACCTGGCATCGGACGCCCGCATCCACAGGGTGACCGGAGGAGCGACCTGCCGCCGCTGCACTCATGCGAGAACGTGGAAATACGCTGAATCATGATCGGTCTACTTCGGATTCCTTTGCGTTTTTATGGTTTGACTGCAAGAATCAGAAGCGTGAGCAGCAAACGCAATGCGCCAGCGCTCGATTCCACGTCGAAAGCGATCATCGAGCAACTCCAGCGCGATGGCCGCCGATCGTACGCCGAGATCGGGAAGGCGGTCGGCCTCAGCGAGGCCGCCGTGCGCCAGCGCGTGCAGAAGCTCACGGATGCCGGGGTCATGCAGATCGTTGCCGTGACCGACCCGATGCGCTTGGGCTTCACTCGCCAGGCCATGCTCGGCATCCGCGTTTCCGGCGACACCAGGGTCGTCGCCGATCGCCTCGCTGAAATGTCGGAGATCAGTTACGTCGTGCTCAGCGCGGGCTCCTACGACATCCTCGCCGAGGTCGTCTGCGAGGACGACGATGGGTTGATCGAATTGCTCAACGAACAGATCCGAAAGATCGAAGGCGTTGCATCGACCGAATCCTTCGTCTACCTCCAACTCACCAAACAGAAATACGACTGGGGAACACGATAACCATGTCTTACGATCCCACTGCAGCGGTAGACACTGCCGCGCTCCAGGCCTCGGCCAAGAAGCACATGTGGCCGCACTTCACCAACCGCAAGGTGCTCAATGACGGCATCCCCGTCATCACGCGCGCCGAGGGCCACCACATCTACGACTCCGCCGGCAAGCAGTACATCGACGGCCTCGCAGGGCTCTTCGTGGTCAATGCCGGCCACGGTCGCGAGCGCATCGTGCAGGCTGCGGCCAAGCAGATGCAGCAGCTCGACTTCATGCCGATCTGGTCGTACGGCCACCCGGCAGCGATCGAGCTCTCCGAGCGTCTCTCGAGCTACGCGCCCGGCGACATGAACAAGGTCTTCTTCACCACCGGTGGTGGCGAAGCTGTGGAGTCGGCGTTCAAGCTGGCGAAGCACTTCTGGAAGATCAAGGGCCAGCCGATGAAGCACAAGGTCATCTCGCGCTCGGTCGCCTACCACGGCACCCCGCAGGGCGCGTTGGCCATCACCGGCATCCCCGACATGAAGAAGTTCTACGAGCCGCTCACCCCCGGTGGTCACCGCGTGCCCAACACGAACTTCTACCGCGCCGACGAGATGGGCGCCCCCTCCGACGACCTCGAGGCCTTCGGCCAGTGGGCGGCGAACCGCATCGAAGAGGCGATCCTGTTCGAGGGTCCCGACACCGTCGCGGCCGTCTTCCTCGAGCCGGTGCAGAACTCGGGCGGCTGCTTCCCCCCGCCCCCCGGATACTTCAAGCGCGTGCGCGAGATCTGCGATCAGTACGACGTGCTGCTCGTCTCGGACGAGGTCATCTGCGCCTACGGCCGCATCGGTGAGTTCTTCGCCTCGACCGCTCTCGGGTACGAGCCCGACATCATCACCTCGGCGAAGGCGCTCACCTCGGGCTACGTCCCGCTCGGCGCGATGATCGTCTCCGACAAGGTGTCGGAGCCGTTCAACTCGACCGACAACACCTTCTACCACGGCTTCACGTTCGCCGGTCACCCGGCCGCGGCGGCTGCCGCGCTCGAGAACCTCGACATCTTCGAGGAAGAGGACCTCAACGGGCGCGTTCGCGAGAACAGCCCGCTGTTCCGCGCCGAGCTCGAGAAGCTGCTCGACATCGACATCGTCGGCGACGTGCGCGGTGAGGGCTACTTCTTCGGCATTGAGCTGGTGAAGGACAAGGCGACCAAGGAGACGTTCACCGAGGAGGAGTCGGACCGACTGCTTCGCGATTACCTCTCCCCCGCACTGTGGGAGGCCGGCCTCTACTGCCGCGCCGACGATCGTGGAGACCCCGTCATCCAGCTCGCTCCGCCGCTGACCATCGGTCCGTCGGAGTTCGCGGAGATCGGCGGCATCCTCCGCAGCGTCCTCAAGGACGCGTCTTCGAAGATCTAAGTCGCGTTCCCGGATACGGGTGTGGCCCTCTCGCGCAAGCGAGGGGGCCACACCCGTATCCGGGGCCTCCCGCACCGCTCCAGCCCTCTGCCTGCTCACTCGCCGATCGCGAGGGTTCCTGCCGAGCTCGAGCCTTGCGCGTTGTCCACAAGCACTGGGAGACGGCGCTCCTGCGGGTGTGTATGCGCCCACTGTGAGCGATCAATCGGCCCGGCCCGTCGGCGCAGGCGTTCACATCGCTCGACATCGAGCACCCGACTCCGAGGGTGTGTGCCGAACGCGAGCGATTCTCCGGGCAATCTTCGCTCACCTTCGGCCCTCACCCTCGAGGTCGGCGAGATCGAAGCGACCGGGTTAGGCTTCACGCTATGAGCAGCTTCGATCCGCACCAGCCCGCGCAGCCGGACCAGTCCGCGCAGCCGCACCAGCAATACGCGCAGCCGCAGTACGCCCAACCACAACAGCCGCAGGCGCCGCAACCGCCGCAGCCCCAACAGCAATACGCGCAGCCGCAGCAACCCCAATACGCGCAGTCGCCGCCGTACGCGGCGCCTCATCACGCGCAGCGCGCGCCGGGCGGACTGAATGTGCCGGGCATCATCGCCCTGGCGGTCCTGCTTCTGACCTCGTTGATTCCGCTGTTCACGCCGGTGATCTACAGCACCGCGTCCAGTTCGGGCTCGTTCTCGGCGGTGTCGACAGTCATTTCGATCGTGCACGTGCTGCTGCTGCTCATCGCGGGGGCGCTCGCCGTCATGGGCCTGCTCGCGAAGCATCTCTCGCGCTGGCGCTGGGCGGCCATCGGCGCGGCAGTATCGACGGCGCTCGGCCTCGTCTCGTTCGTGCTCTCGTGGTTCGGTGGTCTGCTGCTCAGCATTCCCGGCATGTACTGAGAACCGTTCCCCGATCTGAGACGCCCGGCCGAGCCTTCACGGAAACGCAGAAGCGCCCGCCACCGTGAGGTGACGGGCGCTTCGCAGATGGTGCTTCCGGCGATCGCCGGAGGACCTGCAGATTAGCGGCGCAGACCGATGCGCTCGATGAGCGAACGGTAACGCGCGATGTCGACGTTCTGGAGGTACCCCAGAAGACGACGGCGCTGGCCGACGAGCAGCAGGAGGCCACGACGCGAGTGGTGGTCGTGCTTGTGCTCCTTGAGGTGCTCGGTCAGATCCTTGATACGACGGCTGAGCATCGCGACCTGAACCTCAGGGGAACCGGTATCGCCAGGCTTTGTCGCGTATTCTTCGATGATCGCCTTCTTGACATCTGCTTCAAGTGCCATAGGGATCCCCTTCCTCTTGCTGCGCGGCGCCTTCAGCGGGATGCTGGGGCTCTCTTTATCCGCGGCCGTTCGAACGGCAACCTGTACAGCTTAGCACCGATCCGACGCCCACGCCCGTTCGCCGGGATCGGCGCACGCGCAGCACCCGCGCACGCGCACCGCGAGCGCTCCGCCCCGGCGTCTCGACGCCTGCGTCACCGGAACGAAACACACACGGCACGCGACCGAAATCGCAGCGAGACGGTCGCGAAACAGCCGCGGCGCACACTGGTTCCACTGTGGCGGCCACGGCCCGCTCGAGAGAAAGGCACCAGCATGGAACTCACTCCTTCTGACGTGTGGACGCTTACGAGCGCAGCCCTCGTTCTGATCATGACACCGGGGCTCGCCCTGTTCTACGGCGGTCTCGTTCGCGTGCGATCGGTCGTCAACATGATGCTCTTCAGCGTCAGCGCGATGGGCGTCGTCGGGGTCCTGTGGATCCTCTTCGGCTACAGCATGAACTACTTCGCGGAGGGAGAGAGCGGATTCGCCGGGAGCCCCTTCAAAGATTTCGGCTTGATCAACACCGACCCGGCGAGCTTCATCGGCGTCGGCTTCGGCGCAGTGTTCGCGATGATCACGACCGCGCTGATCTCGGGCGCGATCGCCGACCGCGTCGGGCTCGGTTCGTGGGTGCTCTTCTCCGGTGTGTGGGCGACGTTCGTGTACTTCCCGGTCGCAGCCTGGGTGTGGGGCGGCGGCTGGATCCAGAATCTCGGCAGTGCGCTGGGCCTGCCAGACGTCATCGATCTCGCCGGCGGCACCGTGATCCACATCAATGCCGGCGCTGCGGCGCTGGCATTGGCGCTCGTCGCGGGCAAGCGCATCGGCTTCGGGAAGGGTTCGCATCAGCCCCACAGCATCCCGCTCGTCACCATCGGCGCAGCACTGCTCTGGTTCGGCTGGATCGGCTTCAACGGCGGTCTCGCGACGGAGACCGGTGAGGCCGGCCTGATCCTGGTCAACACGCTCGCGGCCCCTGCCGCAGGTATCGTCGGCTGGATCCTCGTCGATGTGATGCGCGGCAAGAAGCCCGGCGTGATCGGCGCGGCATCGGGTGCGGTCGGCGGTCTCGTCGCGATCACTCCGGCAGCCGCAAGCCTCTCTCCGGTGTGGGCGCTGCTGCTCGGCGTGATCGCGGGAATGGCGTGCGCTCTCGCCATCGAGTGGAAGTACCGGCTCGGATACGACGATTCGCTCGACGTCGTTGGGCTGCACCTCGTCGCGGGCGTGATCGGCTCGCTCTACCTGGGGTTCTTCGCCTTCTCCGACGGCCTCTTCACCGGAGGCGACGCCGGACTGCTGCTCGTGCAGTCGATTTCGGTGGTCTCGGTGATGGTGTACTCCTTCGTCGTCTCCCTGGTCATCGCACTCGGCGTAAAGCTCGTCACCGGGCTCCGCGTTCCGCCGCAGGTCGAGGAGGCCGGCATCGACTTCGCCGCGCACGGCGAAGAGGCGTACGCGTACGCCTCCCCCGAGGTGGTCTCGGCGCCGACGCGCTGATTCCCCCTCCCCAGAACGCGGGGCCCGGTCGATGACGCTCGGGCCCCGTTCTGCTGTCCGGATCCGGCCCCGTTGCCCGGCCGGCGCTCCCCGCTGCTGCACCGGCCTCGACTAGGCTCGGGAGCATGATCGACTCCCCCGCAGCTGCACCGACCGCCCACGACCCGAAGGGTCTCGCCGCGATCGCTGCGAGGATCGCCGAACGAGCTGCCGCGCGCATCCTCGAGCTTCGCGCCCAGGGCGTCGACGTGGCTGCGAGCAAGTCGAGCGCCACCGATGTGGTGACCGCCGCTGATCAGGAGTCGGAGCGGCTCATCGTCGCGGCGATCCAAGACGTACGGCCCGGTGACGGCATCCTCGGCGAGGAAGGAACCGGCATTGCCGGCACGAGCGGCATCACCTGGGTCATCGATCCGATCGACGGCACGGTCAACTACCTGTACGACCTCCCGGCCTACTCGGTGAGCATCGCCGCCACCGTCGCCGATGAGACCGCATACGGAGACGGCCGCCGCGCCATTGCGGGCGCCGTGTGCAACCCGCGAACGGACGAACTCTTCGTCGCCTGGGAGGGGGGCGGAGCGACTCGCAACGGCGAGCCCATCCGCATCACGGGCCAGGACGACCTCTCACTATCGCTCGTCGCCACCGGTTTCGGTTACACCGCGGAGCGCCGCACCGAGCAGGCGGAGATGGTGGCGCGAGTGATCCCCCGAGCCCGTGACATCCGGCGCTACGGATCGGCAGCCTACGATCTCTGCATGCTCGCCGCCGGTCGGCTCGACGCCTACTACGAGCAGGGGCTGCAGCCCTGGGATTATGCGGCCGGAGTCTTGATCGCGAGCGAGGCCGGTGCGACGCTGATCGGCCGCGACGCCGCGACGCCGCCGGGAGAATCGTTCATGGTCGTCGGGGCGGCCGGCCTCGTCGAGGAGCTCCGCTCGCTCGCGCTCGGCGAATAGCACCGTTCGGCGGCGGCTCGCGCGCCGACCCGGCGCACCGCCGGCGGCCGAGTCACTCCGAGTCGGTTCGGTCGGCTTTCCACGCGGCTGCGCGATCGGTGAGCTGATCGGCGAGCGACTGCAGTCGTGCCGGATCGGTCTCCCCCGACCGACCGTACGCGACGCCCAGCAGAAACGTCGAGAGCGGTGCCGCTGGCCGGGCGACGTCATGGGCGACGTCGCGGGCGACGTCGAGCACGGTTCCGATGCGCACGGTCTCGGGATCGACATCGAGCTCGGCGGCGGCGGCGGCGAGCCAGGCGTCCAGGGCCTCCGGCGGGAGATGGTTCGACTGCGGCATGGTTCCTCCATGGGTGTTGGATGCTGATCCGGTGGGTGCGGCCGAGCCGGCTTCAGCGAGCGACCCCGGCGACGACCGCGCCCATGCGAGGTCAGCGGGTGTGTCGATGTCGGCGACGGTCGAGGCGTCTGCGTCCAGCCAGCGGATCTCGAGCGCGGCCGTGACGCGTCGGAGCGGCTCGTCGGCGACGGCACCGTCGAGCGCCGCGATGGCGCGAGTCAGCGCCGCTACGCGATAGCGGCCCGCGAGCCACTGCGCACGGCCGTCGGGATCCCGCAGCAGTGTCGCGTCTTCGCCGCCCGCGGGCGCGTGGTCGCGCAACCGTGCGACCACGAGGTCCGGTCGCACGAGATCGCAGGCGAGCAGCAGCACCTCGTCGACCGAGCGGTCGATCGCCGCGAGGCCGGCGGCGAGCGCGGCGAGCGGCCCGGAGTACGGGGGATGCTCGCGCACTGCGACGCAACCGCGCGGCGTCGCGTCAGTCGCGCCGACCACGACGGGGCGCATCACTCCGATACCCCGCACGGCGGCGACGACCCGATCGATCAGGCGCACTCCCCCGAGTTCGATCACCGCTTTGTCGACTCCGCCGAGCCGGGATCCACGACCTCCGGCGAAGACGATCGCGCCGAGGCCGCCTGAGTCGTTCACCATGCGACGATCACCGTCTCCACCGTCTCTCCCGCGCTCACGTCGCCACGACCGGGCTCGACGATCGCGTAGCCATCGGCCGCCCCGTGCCCGCCGACGGCGTGCGAGTATCCGCGCGCGTCGACCGCGGGCGAGCAGCGGAGCCCGTGCGGCGTGCTGCGGATGCGGACGGGGAGCACCTGCGTCCGTTCCGCGCTGCCCCGCCACCCGTGGTCGGCGACGGCAGGAACGCTCGGACGGTGCAGGCGTCCGGCGCCCTGCATGCGGAGGAGCGCCGGACGCACGAAGAGCTCGTAGCTGACGGCGGCGCTGACGGGGTTGCCGGGAAGCGCGAAGATCATCGCCCCGCCTCGGAGGCGCCCGAAGCACTGCGGTTGCCCGGGCTTCACGGCGACCCGCACGGCACGCACGTCGGGTTCGATCGCGAGCGCGATCCTCACGATGTCGTGCAGTCCCGGGCCGACGCCTCCCGTGGTGATCACCGCGTCGACTTCTCCCGCGAGTTCGGCGAGTCTCGCGGCGAACCCCTCGGCATCGTCGTCGCACACGGAGACCGACACCGGCTCAATCCCCTCCTCCGCGAGGAGCCCGGCGATGAGCCCGGAGTTCGACTCGGGGATCTGACCGCGCTCGAGCGGCCCGCTTCCGGTGTGCAGCTCGGCTCCGGTCGCGATCACCGCGACGCGCGGTCGGCGTCGCACGCTCACCTCTGAGACCCCCGCGGCGGCGAGCGCCGCGATTCGGCGCGCGCCGAGCCGTTCGCCGGAGTGCGCGAGGAGACTTCCGACCGCTGCGTCCTCGCCGCGGCGGCGCACGTGGGCTCCCGGCACGACCTCCCGCTGCACCAGCACACGGTGTTCGGCCCACGCAGCTCCGACGACGTCGGCGACCGTCTGCTCGACGGGAATCACAGCATCGGCCGAGCTCGGCACGGGCGCACCCGTCATGATGCGCACCGCGGTGCCGCGCTCCAGTCGCGGATCGACGCCGTCGCCGGCCGCGACTTCTCCGATGATGCGCAGCTCCACGGCCGAGCCGGGCGCAGCCCCAGCCGTGTCAGCCGCTCGCACCGCGTAACCGTCCATCGCCGAATTGTGCCAGAGCGGAAGGGCGACGGCGGTGGCCACGTCGTCGGCGAGGTACAGGCCCGTCGCCTTCCGGAGCGGCACGGCCATGTCGGGAAGCTCGGACGCGGCGTCGAGCACGGCGCGTCGGTGCTCGTCCACCGGGACCGGTGTGCTCGCAGGCGCTGCGACGGTGCTCCGGCTTGCCGCACCCATGCCACCACGCTCCCGAATTCGGTGTGCGCCGGTACGGCGCCTTGCTCCCGATCACCTTCGATGATATCCAAGAGGTGTGTCACGTATCGCAGCGCGTCGAAGAGTGACCCGCCTCACCGTGGGCGGATCCCGAGTCCGACGAGCCGATTTCCTCGCAGTCGAAGAACCGCTCGAGATCCGCGTCGGTGGAACGCCGCTCGCGGTGACCATGCGCACCCCTGGACACGATGTCGAGCTGGCCGCTGGGTTCCTCGTCTCCGAGGGTGTGATCCACCAGCAGCACGACTTCTCCGCGGCGATTCACTGCGCGAGTGACGGAGAGCCGAACACGTACAACGTGCTCGACGTCGCCCTCGGGCCGGGAGTCGCACCGCCCGATCCGAGTCTCCAGCGGAATTTCACCACGACCAGTTCGTGCGGTCTGTGCGGCAAGGCGACGATCGACGCCGTGCACACGCGCTCCCGCTTCGACGTCGCAGAGGACCCGCTCCGCATCGACGCCGCCATGATCATCACGTTCCCCGATCAGCTGCGCGCCCAGCAGGCCGTCTTCGAGCGAACGGGCGGCCTCCACGCCGCCGCCCTCTTCGACGGGCGGACGGGCGAGATGCTCGTGCTGCGCGAAGACGTCGGTCGCCACAACGCGGTCGACAAGGTCATCGGCTGGGCCCTCCTGCAGGGGCTGCTGCCCCTGCGATCCGTGGTGCTGATGGTCTCGGCTCGCGCGAGCTTCGAGCTCACGCAGAAGGCTCTCATGGCGGGGGTTCCCATGCTGACCGCCGTCTCGGCCCCCTCGTCGCTCGCGGTCGAGCTCGCCGAGTCGTCGGGAATCACCCTCGTCGGCTTTCTGCGCGGGGAATCGATGGTCGTCTACAACCGCGACGACCGCATCACCGACGTCGCGCACGAATCACCAGATCCAGCCGGCAGTGCCGTCGGCCCCCTCGAGAAAGCAGTGCATCCATGAGCCCCAAGGCCCCCCGCGACGACTTCTCCGACGCCGACATCGAAGTCACCGAGCCGAAGGACTATGCCGCGGGGCTCGGCGGCGTCTTCCACTCGATGGAGCCGGCGGTCAAAACACTGGGCCTCGCGAAAACCGCGAAGCTCATGACGAAGATCAACCACAAAGACGGCTTCGACTGCATGAGCTGCGCCTGGCCCGACCCCGAGCACCGCAAGATCGCGGAGTTCTGCGAGAACGGCGGCAAGGCGGTGACCTGGGAGGCGACGCCCGTGACCGTCCCCCGCTCGTTCTGGAAGGAGCACTCGCTCACGTCGCTCGAGGACAAGACCGAGTACTGGCTGGGCATGCAGGGGCGGATCACCGAGCCGGTCTACAAGCCGGCGGGCTGCGATCATTACGAGCCGGTCAGCTGGGACCGGGCCTTCGACATCGCCGCGGGGCACCTGAACGCGCTGGATCACGCGGATGAGGCGTCGTTCTACACGAGCGGCCGCGCGTCGAACGAGGCGGCGTTCATCTACCAGCTGTTCGCTCGCGTCCTCGGCACGAACAACCTGCCCGACTGCTCCAACATGTGCCACGAGTCGACGGGCACCGCGATGACGTACACGGTCGGCATCGGCAAGTCCACGATCGCCTACAACGACTTCCTCGAATCCGACCTGATCATCATCATGGGTCAGAACCCGGGCACGAATCATCCCCGCATGCTCACCGCTCTCGAGGAGGCGAAGGAGAACGGGGCGAGCGTCGTCGCGGTGAACCCGCTGCCCGAGGCCGGCCTGCTCGGGTACAAGGACCCGCAGAAGGTGCGGGGGTACGTCGGAAAACCGCTGCAGATCGCCGACCAGTTCCTCAAGATCCGCTCCGGCGGCGACGCCGCACTGCTACAGGCCGTGTCCAAGCGCGTCATGGAGGCCGAGCGACGCGCCCCCGGCACCGTGCTCGACCACGAGTTCATCTCCGAGTACTGCGACGGCTTCGAGGAGTTCGCGGAGCACATCGTGCACGTGGACGACGCGGCGGTGGAGCGCGCGACCGGGCTCTCCTCGGCGGAGATCGACGAATTCGCCGAGCGGTACGTGCGCGCCGGTCGCGTGATCATCTGCTGGGCGATGGGCATCACGCAGCACCGTCGGAGCGTCGACACCATCAAGGAGATCATCAATCTGCTGCTGCTCCGCGGCAACATCGGCAGGCCGGGAGCCGGCGCGTCTCCCATCCGCGGCCACTCGAACGTGCAGGGCGACCGCACGATGGGCGTCTGGGAGCAGATGCCCGATTCCTTCCTCGATGCGCTCGGCGCGGAGTTCTCCTTCGAGCCTCCGCGCGCGCACGGGGTGGACGCCGTGCAGGGGATCCGAGCGCTCGACGAGGGCAAGATCAAAGTGTGGTTCGGACTCGGCGGCAATCTGCTCGGCGCGATCTCCGACACGAATCTCGCCGAATCGGCGATGCGTCGCACGCGGCTCAGCGTGCAGCTCTCGACCAAGCTCAACCGCTCGCATGTGATCACCGGCGAAGAGGCGCTGATTCTGCCGGTCCTCGGGCGCACCGAGGTCGACGTGCAGCTCAGCGGGCCCCAATACGTCACCGTCGAGGACACGGTGTGCGCGGTGCACGCCTCGCACGGGCAGGTGCCGCCGATCTCCGAGCAGGTGCGCTCGGAGATCGCGATCGTCGCCGGGATCGCGCACGCGACGCTGGGCACTCGTCACGGGATCGACTGGCTCGCCATGATCGACGATTACGACGTGATTCGCGATCACATCTCCCGCGTCGTCCCCGGGTGCGCGGATTACAATGCGAAGACGCGACGGAAGGACGGCTTCCTGCTGCCGAACGGACCTCGCGACGAGCGCCGGTTCGATACCGCAACCGGCAAGGCGCGCATCACGGTGAATGAGCTCGAGCACGTGGAGTGCCCGCCCGGACGCCTGATCCTGCAGACCATTCGTTCGCACGACCAGTTCAACACGACGATCTACAGCCTGAACGACCGCTACCGCGGCATCAAGAAGGGGCGCTCGGTCATCTTCGTGCACCCCGACGATCTCGCTGAGCTCGGGTTGGCCGACGGGCAGACCGTCGACATCTTCAGTGAGTGGAAGGATCAGCCGGACCGCGTGCTCCGCGGGTTCCGCACGGTCGCGTTCCCCACGGCACGCGGGTGCGCGGCAGCGTACTTCCCGGAAGCCAATGTGCTCGTGCCGCTCGACAGCACCGCACTCGAGAGCAACACACCGGTGTCGAAGGCGGTCGTCGTTCGGCTCGAACCCTCGAACACCCCGGTGGGCGTCGGGCGCCCGGTCACCGTGTGACACGCGGCCAGCGCCCGCTTCCGCCTCGTGAGACGGGAGCGGGCGCTGGCCCGGCCTGGTCAGGCTGCGGCGCGCGGCGCACCGATTCCCGGGTCGATCTGCGTGGGCCCCGCCTGCGACGGGCGCGGGTCGAAGTCGAAGATCTCGGTCGGCAGGTACACGGTGGAGCAGGAGTTCGGAATGTCGACGACTCCTGAGAGGCGCCCCTCGATCGGAGCGGCTCCGAGCAGCAGATAGGCCTGCTCCGGGCTGTAGCCGAACTTCGTGAGGTAGTCGATGGCGTGCAGACAGGCTCGCTGGTACGAAAGGTGCGAGTCGAGATAGCGCTGCTCGCCGCCGAGAGTCACCGACGTGCCAGAGAACGCCAGCCAGTGGCTGTACTGCGGTTCGACGTTGCCCGGCATGAAGATCGCGTTCTCGTGCACGCCGTAGGTCTCCATGCCGCCCTTGATGAGATCGACGCGCAGATCGATGAACCCGCCCATCTCGATCGCACCGCAGAAGGTGATCTCCCCGTCGCCCTGCGAGAAGTGCAGGTCGCCGACTGAGAGGTTGGCGCCGTCGACGAACACGGGGTAGAACACGCGAGAGCCCTTGGTGAAGTTCTTGATGTCCTGGTTGCCCCCGTTCTCGCGCGGCGGCGCGGTTCTCGCCGCTTCGCCTGCGACGCGCGTCCAGTCCTCACTCCCCAAGCCCCCCAGCACCGCGTGATCGGCCTCCGGCGGAAGCGCGAGCGGCGGAACGCGATCCGGGTCGGTGGCGATGAGCGCCGCCTCGCGGGCGTTCCATTTCGAGAGCAGCCCGGCCGATGGCGCCGTGCCCATCAACCCGGGATGAATGATGCCGGTGAACGAGACGCCCGGGATGTGCCGGGATGTGGCCGTCTGCCCCGAGAAGTCCCACACCGCCTTGTACGCATCCGGGAACTGATCCGTCAGAAAACTGCCGCCGTTGCGCTTCGCGAAGATGCCGGTGTACCCCCATCCCTGGCCGGCGAGCGGCCCCGAATCCTCTTGCGGGATCGGGCCGACGTCGAGGATGTCGACGATGAGCAGGTCGCCCGGCTGAGCCCCTTCGACGCGGAACGGCCCGCTCAGGGTGTGGACGGTTAGGAGCGGTGCATCGAGGATGTCTTGCGCGGAGTCATCGTTGACGATCGCGCCGTCGAACCACTCCCGGCAGTCGACGCGGAACGCATCTCCGGGCTTCACGGTGGCGACCGGAGGGATCTCAGGGTGCCAGCGGTTGTGGCCGACCTTTTCCTGCTCGGTGAACTTCTTCGACGAATCCAGTTGGAATACATGTTCGGGCATCAGCTCGTCCTCTTTTCCTGTAGCGGGTGGTACGGATCTCTCAGCTATGGCTTCGGAAGTTTTGCGTGGAGCGGGTTTCGGGTAACCGGCTGCCGCGACGCAGCGCCGCGAGCGGGGAGACGATCCACCGTCTGCGGATCGTGCGCGCTGCGAGAGCTTCGTTCGAGCAGGCCGTAGGCGCTGCTGCCCGCAGCCGAAAGGTGCGGTGCGGTGATCGCACGAGTGGCGGTCGCACCGCATTTCGTGCACGCCGTCTGCCGAGGCACCTCGCTCATCGAGTACATCGCGTCGAAGGCGCACCCCTCGGTGCAGCGAAAGCTATAGTTCGGCATCGGTTCGACCTCCGGTCATGGTGCCGGCCGCGACACGGCCGGATCTCTGCTGGCGGGGGCGACCGAGCACCCACGCCGCGGCGAAGCACGCTGCGAACACCGCGGCCGCTGCGAGCGCCGGAGCTGCGCCCGTGACGTAGGTTCCGGTCAGGAGCATGAGGGCGGGCACGGCGCCCGTGCCGATGCCGAGCAGCAGGGTGAACCACCCCGTGACGCGCGTCAGCCGATCGCGTCCGCGGGCGAGCACGAGGAAGAAGAGCAGCCAGAGCACCGCCCAGGACCACCAGATCACGCCGAAGACGGGGTCGCCCAGGTGCGTGAACTGCACGATGCCGTAGACGACGGCGCAGGCCGCGACGAAGATGGAGAACCAGCCGAGCCCCTCTCCGCTCGCGCCGGTCAACGTGTTCCACGCGACGTAGAGGTAGGTGAACCCGAAGAGGTACAGGCCCGATGCACCGAGAATCACCGATGCGTGACCATCGGCCTGCGCGATGATGATCGTCGGGAACACCACCTGCATGCCCCCGACGAACAGGTTCATGGCCGCTGCCGCACGTGCGGGAACGACGTCGAGCAGCATCAGACCGTTGATGAACAGCACGGCTCCGACGTAGAGCAATCCGACACTGCTCATTGCGTTCTCCTCTCGCTGCACTGCGTGAAGAGCGACCGGGAACGTACCTCGGTCAGGCTCGGCGGCTGCGCACGAATGTGGACGACCGCTCTGCTCCAGAAGCTAGTGCGAGTTCCAAAACAAGTCAACAGCGCACGGTGTCCACCGGCGCCGGAAGCCGCGGTCGCCGACGGCACATGCGGAGGTCGGGGCTGACCCTTCCCGCACCTGCGGAGATAGACTCTCAGCCATGACGCATTTCAGGATCAGCGAAGCGGCGGTGCTGCTGGGTGTCAGCGACGACACGGTCCGCAGGTGGAGCGCGGAGGGCCTCCTCGAAGCCGGCGTCGATGCAGCGGGCCGACGCACCGTCAGCGGCGCCTCGCTCGCCCGACGCGCCCTCGATCTCGCGCCGGGCTCCGCCGCACCGGGCACGACCCGGCAGAGCGCACGCAATCGCTTCACCGGAATCGTCACCGGCGTGCAGCGGGAGGGTCTGGTGGCGCAAGTCGAGTTGCAGTGCGGTCCGAACCGCATCGTGTCGCTCATGACCGCCGAGGCGCTCGACGATCTCGACATCGAGGTGGGGTCGAGAGCGACCGCCATCGTCAAAGCCACGACCGTCATGATCGAAACCGAGCGCTGCTGACGCAGCGCCCCTGATTCGAGGAATCTCCGTGCCCCGCCGCATCTCCCCCACGCGCCAGCAGGCGCGCGCCAGAACGACCGCAGCCGTCGCCGTCTGCACCGTGATCCTCGCCCTCGCCGGCTGCGGCGCCCCCGGCGCGCCCGGGACTGCACCGGCAGCTGATGCCGACGACCCTGGGCTCTCCGGCCGGCTCACCGTCGCCGCAGCGGCTTCGCTGCAAGATGTCGTCACCGAGGCCGCAGAAGCCTTCACCGCCGACCATCCGGATGTCGCCTTCGACGCGCTGACCTTCGACGGTTCCTCGGTGCTCGCCACGCAGATCATCGGCGGCGCCCCCGTCGACGTCTTCGCATCTGCCGACGAGCGCACCATGTCGAGCGTCGACGATGCCGGGTTGCTCGCCGCCGAGCCCGTGCGGTTCGCGACCAGTGTTCTCGAGATCGCGGTGGCTCCGGGAAACCCCCTCGCGATCGACTCACTCGAAGACCTCGCCCGGCGCGGAGCCGACGCGCGAAGGCCGACGGTCGTGGTGTGCGCCGCTGAGGTTCCCTGCGGCGCTGCCGCTCAGCAGTTGCTCGAGCGCGACGGAGTATCGCTGCAGCCCGCGAGCGAGGAGCAGAACGTCACGGCGGTCATGACCAAAGTGGCTTCCGGGGAGGCCGACGCCGGATTGGTCTATCGCTCTGATGTGCTGCGCACAGCGGGCAGGGTCGAGGGCGTCGAGATCCCGGGTGCGGGCGACGCCGCTGGGAGCTATCTCATCGCCCCGATCGCCGGGTCGCGTTCCGAGGCGGCTGCGCGTGCGTTCGCCGACTCCCTCCTCGCCGCCGGCGTCCAGTCCCGGCTGGCCGAACTCGGTTTCGGCACGGTGGACTCCCCGTGAACGGCGGATCGCGCACGCGACACGCGCCCGCCCGCGCATCGCAGCGACGCCGCCGGGAGGTTCCCGGCGTGGTGATCGCTCCCGCGCTCCTCGGCGGCGCGCTCCTCGTGCTGCCGCTCGTGGCACTGCTCGTCCGCATGAACTGGTCGGCTCTCCCCGCGACGCTCGCCGATCCGGCGACCGGCAGTGCACTGGCGCTCTCACTCATCACCGCGGCCTCCGCCACGCTCTGCTGCATCGCGCTCGGTGTGCCACTCGCCGTGGTCCTCTCCCGAGCGAGCGGCTGGTGGTCCGTCGCCCTGCGCGGCATCGTCACGCTCCCGCTCGTACTGCCGCCGCTCGTGGGCGGTCTGGCACTCCTCTCACTGCTCGGCCGCGGCGGAGCGCTCGGCGATGTGCTCGCGGAGGCGGGAATCCGCATCCCGTTCACCACAGGCGCCGTCGTCATCGCGCAGACGTTCGTGTCGCTCCCGTTCCTCGTCATCTCCGTTGAGGGGGCGCTGCGCGCGCTCACCCCGGCGTTCGGCGACGCCGCGGCCACGCTCGGCGCCACGCCCGCGACAGCGCTCTTCCGCGTCACACTGCCCATCATCCGCCCCGGCCTGACCGCCGGGATCATTCTCTGCTTCACCCGTGCGCTCGGGGAGTTCGGCGCTACAGCTCTCTTCGCCGGGAACGCCGGCGGTACGACTCGGACGGTGCCCCTCGCGATCTACACGGCGTTCAACGGTGCCGGCGTCACGCAGGACACGGCGCTGACGCTGTCGCTGATCCTCATCGCGATCGCGCTCGTCTCACTCGCGCTCGTGCAGGGGCGAACGGCCGCACGCGCGATGTAGGGCTCCCCGGCGGGGGCCGGGGAGCAGCTGCTAGGGTGGCGCGCAGGAGGTGCCGCGATGCTGATGAAGCTGAGGCCCGTTTCGCGGGCCACCGGGCGCGCGCAGCGATTGCCCTCCGTCGGTCTCCCCGACGCTCGGGGGCGCGCGCTCCGCGACCTGCGCATCTCGATCACGGATCGCTGCAATTTCCGCTGCGTGTACTGCATGCCGAAGGAGCTCTTCGGCAGCGACCACCAATTCATGGAGCGCGACGAACTGCTGAGTTTCGATGAGATCGTGCGCGTCGCAGGCAGCGCCGTCGACCTCGGCGTCGACAAGCTGCGCCTCACCGGCGGCGAGCCGCTGCTGCGGCGGGGCATCGAGGAGCTCATCTCCAGACTCGCAGCACTGCGCACCCCAGACGGACGAAAACCGGATCTGGCGCTCACGACGAACGGCTCCGCGCTGCGCGTCAAAGCCGCCGCCCTGCGCGAGGCCGGACTCGACCGGGTGACGGTCTCAGTCGACTCGCTCGATGAGACGCGATTCCAAGCGATCAACGACGTGCGGTTCCCGCTCGCCAGAGTCTTCGACGGCATCGCTGCGGCCAACGCGGCCGGGCTCGGCCCCGTGAAGGTGAACGCCGTCGTCAAGCGCGGCGTGAACGACGACGAGATCGTTCCGCTCGCGGAGCATTTCCGGGCGGAGGGCCAGATCCTGCGCTTCATCGAGTACATGGACGTCGGCGCGAGCAACGGCTGGGTGCTCGACGACGTCGTGCCGTCGGCGGAGATCATCGAGCGCATCGACGCGGTGCACCCCCTCGTACCGATCGCGGAGACCCGAGCGGGCGAGACCGCCAAGCGCTGGCGATACCTCGACGGGTCAGGCGAGATCGGGGTCATCTCGAGTGTCACGGGCGCCTTCTGCGGAACCTGCACCCGTGCGCGCGTGTCGGCCGACGGCAAGCTCTACACCTGCCTGTTCGCGTCGCGCGGCTTCGATCTGCGCGAGTTGCTGCGCTCAGGGGCCGACGACGACCAGCTGCGAGGTGCCCTCGCAGACGTGTGGTCGGTGCGAGACGATCGATACTCGGAGCAGCGCGCGCAGCTGGGCGATGCGGCTGCGGATCGCGAGCGGATCGAGATGTCGTATATCGGAGGGTGATCGAGCTAGAGCCCGACCCACTCGCTGATCCCGTCGGCGAAGTGCTGGCGCTTCCAGATCGGCACCTCGTGCTTGATGCGCTCGACGAGTCGCTCGATGGCCGCGAAGGCTTCGGCCCGGTGCGGCGCAGAGGCCGCGGCGACGAGCGCGGCGTCACCGATGCTCAGTTCACCGACGCGGTGCACGGCGGCCAGTCGCAGCCCCGAGCGCTCCTGCTCCGACGCGACGCACGCGGCGATGAAGCGCTCGGCCTCCGGGTGCGCCCGATAGTCGAGCGCCGCCACATCTCGGCCCCCATCGTGATCGCGCACGATCCCGTGGAAGGTCACCAGCGCGCCGCACGTCGGATCGTCGACCGCGGCGACCACCTGCTCAGCGTCGATCGACGTATCGGTGATACGGGCGAATATCTCAGTCATGCGTCCTCCTCGGCCCGCGCGTCGGATGCACGCGCGCCTGCTTCCCCTCTGACGATCAGATCGGGTGCGGCGCTCGCGAGTCGCGAGATCCCGCCGCGCACGAAGCGAACCTCGTCGATCCCCTGCGACACGAGCGCTGCTGCCGCGCGAACGGAACGGGGATCGCGCTCGCAGTACACCCAGATCGGCCCATCGGCACCGTTCTCGAGCATGCCCTCCAGGCTCTGGATATCACCGGTCTCGATATCGTCCACCGAGAGCCGAACCGCGCCGCGCACGCGACGTTCAGCGAACTCCTCGGCGGACCGCACATCGAGCACGCGCGACGGCTCACCCGTGCGCAGCGTCTCCGCGAAGGCTTCGGCACTGACCCCCCGTGACTCCGGCAGCGTCGATGACGGAGTCGTTCCGCAGAACATCTCGTAGTCCACCAGACCGGTGATCGGCGCCGCGAGCGGATCCCGGTTCACCGCGATCTCACGCGTACGGGCCGCGAGTGCGTCGTAGAGCAGCACCCGCCCGATCAGCGGCTCCCCGATGCCCGCGATGAGCTTCAGCGCCTCGGTCGCCATGAGCGTGCCGATGGTGCCGCAGAGGCCCGGAAGCACTCCCCCGACCGCGCAGTTCAGCACGCTCTCCGGCGCCGGCGGGGCGGGGAACAGATCGCGGTACCCGGGACCGAAGCGGTGCCAAGCGACGCCCACCTGCCCGGAGAACTGCAGAATCGCTCCCCACACGAGCGGAGTTCCGGTGAGCTCCGCCGCGTCGTTCGTGAGATAGCGGGTGGGAAAGTTGTCGCTGCCGTCGAGCACGAGATCGTACGCCTCGAACAGGTCGAGCGCGTTCGTCGCGCTCAGCCGCACACGATGGCGATCCACCGTGATACTCGGATCCAGGGCGAGCACGGTCTCCGCGAGCGCATCGACCTTCGCGCGCCCGATGTCGGAAGTACGATGCGTGGTCTGCCGGTGGAGGTTCGACATCTCGACGACGTCGTCATCGAGCAGCCCGATGCGGCCCACGCCGGCTCCGGCGAGAAACGGGACGCTCGCGCACCCCAAGCCGCCCGCGCCGATGACGAGCACCTTCGCATTCGCGAGTCGCCGCTGCGCTTCGTCGCCGAACCCCGGCAGCACGATCTGGCGCTGCGCGCGAATCGCGGCTTCTGCGGGGAGCGCCTCGACCGGAGCCACGAGCGGCGGGCGCCGGCCGGCGCCGCGTTCCGGTTCCGGTCGCGTCGCACGAGAATCACCGACCCCAGACATGGCACTCATTCTACGAGCCATGCACGCCGGCGCACGCACGAGGGTTCGCTAGCATGGCGGTATGCCTCGCATCACTCTGAGATACTTCGCAGCCGCGGCGGAAGCCACGGGCCGCGAGGAAGAGCTGTGGGAGACGACGGGTGATGCGACGCTCGCCGCACTTCGCACCGAGTTGGTCGAGCGCTACGGCGACGACATGCAACGGGTGATCCGCTCGGGTTCCTTCCTCGTGGACGGCACGGTGCGATGCGATGACGGGAAGATCGTCGGCGACGTCGTCGACGTGCTCCCCGCCTTCGCGGGAGGATGACGATGCGCAGCCACGCCGAGCACGCAGCGGTCGTCGCCGAGCTCATGCTTCCGCTGCTCGAAGATCTGGCGCTGCGCGCGCCCGAGCTGATTCTCATCGACGACGGTGCGCTCTCGGGCCGAGTGGCCGCCCACGACATCGCCGCCGCTCTCGCGCTGCCGCCCTTCGACAACTCGCAGATGGACGGCTATGCGGTGCGCACCGCAGATTTCACCGGTGCTCCGCCGTTCGTGCTGACCGTCGGCCCCACAGCCGCGGCGGGCGACCCGCCGTTCATGTGCCCGCCGGGCGCCGCCTGTCCCGTCATGACGGGTGCCGCTGTTCCGTTCGGAGCCGACGCCGTGATCCCGATCGAGCAGGCGGATCCGCCGCGATTCGGGCGGTTGCACCGCCCGACCGGCACGCCGCTGCCTCTCGCGCCGCCCGAGGAGACCGTCGCCTTCGCCGAGGCTCCGTCCGCCGGTGCGTTCGTGCGGGAGCAGGGATCCGATCACCGGCCCGGCGCACCACTGCTGCGCGCCGGGACCCGGCTGCGCCCGACATCGATCGGTCTCCTCGCGAGCGCAGGGGTCTCGACGGTCCCAGTGCGTCTGCGTCCGCGCGTCCTGCTGCTCTCGACGGGCGACGAGGTCACCGCCCCGGGTGAGCCGCTCGGGCCCGGGCGCATCTACGACGCGAACGCGCCGATGCTGGCGGCTGCCCTGCGCGAGGCGGGAGCCGACGTCACCACGCGACGGGTCGCCGATCACCCCGAAGCGCTTCGCGCATGCATCGAAGCCGCGGGGACCCACGATCTGCTGGTCACCTCTGGCGGCATCAGCGCCGGGGCCTTCGAGGTGGTGCGGGATGCCTTCGGCGGCGATTCCGATGCTGCGCGCTCGACGGGCGATATCAGCTTCACCGGGATCGCGATGCAGCCAGGAGGTCCGCAAGGCGCCGGTTCCATCGTCGTCGACGGGCGGCGACTCGTCACCCTCTGCTTCCCCGGAAACCCTGTGAGCTCCGCCATCTCCGCAGAGCTCTTCCTCCTGCCGCTGCTTCGCGCGTACGCCGGAGCGCCGGCGCACGGCGAGCGCTCGACGGCCGTGCTCGCGCACGACGCGGATTCGCCCGAGCACAAGCATCAAGTGCGTCGCGGTCGCTTCCTCGACGATGGCACGGTAGCCCTGACGCCGCCGAGCTCGCACCTGCTTGCGGACCTCGCCCGCGCCGAGCTGCTCGCCCACATCCCCATCGGAGTCGCCCATCTCGAGGCCGGCTCCCCGATCGAGATACAGAGGTTCGATGTCTGAGAACGCTCCCCGACCGACCGCTGCAGATGCAGGAGAGCTCACTCACCTGCGCCCGGACGGCAGCGCGCACATGGTCGACGTCAGCGATAAGGCCGTGACGAAGCGCACAGCGACCGCGGAGGCGTACCTCGAGACGCGCGCCGATGTGGTGGAGCGTCTCGCGACGGGTGACCTGCCGAAGGGAGAGGCACTCGGTACGGCGCGCATCGCCGGCATCATGGCGGCCAAGCGCACCCCCGACCTCATTCCGCTCTGCCACCCGCTGCCGCTCTCGAAGGTCGCGATCGACTTCGAGTGCGAGTCCGATCGGGTCCGCATCACCGCCTCTGTGACGACGCGCGGTGTGACGGGCGTCGAGATGGAGGCGCTGACCGCGGTGAGCGTCGCCGCCCTGACCCTCTACGACATGATCAAGGCGGTCGACCACCACGCGGTCATCACGAGCACTCGTGTGCTGGCCAAAGCTGGCGGCAAGAGCGGCGACTGGGAGATCTCGTGAGCGAAGCTCCGCGTGCGGCGCGCGTGATCGTCGCGTCGACGAGTGCGGCCGCCGGGAAAGCATCGGACACCACCGGTCCCCTCATCGCCGAATGGCTGCGCGAACACGGCTTCACCACCGGTGACCCCTCCGTCGTCGCCGACGGTGACGACGTGGCGCGCGCCGTGCGATCCGCGCTGGCCGAAGCGCCAGCGGTGATCGTGACGACCGGCGGCACCGGGGTGTCCCCCAGCGATCGCACCCCGGAGGCCGTCGAGCCGTTGCTCGAGGTGCAGGTGCCCGGGCTCATCGAGGAGCTGCGGAGACGAGGAGTCGCGACGCTCCCCGCCGCGGTGCTCACCCGGGGTGTGGCAGGGTTCGCCGGATCCTCGTTCATCATCACGCTCCCCGGCTCGGCCGGCGGCGTGCGCGACGGTCTCGCCGTGCTCGAGACGACCCTCGAGCACGTGCTCGCGCAGCGCTCCGGCGGAACGCGATCCCACGACGGGCACGCGCCGCGACGCTGACCGCCGCATTCCGCGCCCGAGCGAGGACTAGACGCCGAGCGCCGCCTCGATCGGCCCGCGCGCGAAGAACAGCACGAAGCCGGCCCCGACGACCCACAGCAGCCAGTGCACCTGCTTCGCTCGCCCGGAGAAGGCGTGCACCAGCACCCAGGCCACGAAGCCGGCGCCGATGCCATTCGCGATCGAGTAGGTCATCGGCATGACGGCGACCGTCAGGAATACCGGGAGCAGCACACGGAAGTCGGTGAGGTCGATGTGCTTGATCTGCGCCATCATCAGCGCGCCCACGATCACCAGCGCTGCTGCGGCCACCTCGGTCGGCACGATCTGCGTGAGCGGGGTGAAGAACATCGCGAGCAGGAACATGAGGCCCGTGACGATGTTCGCGAACCCGGTGCGCGCCCCTTCGCCGATGCCGGCCCCCGACTCGATGAAGACCGTGTTCGACGATGACGACGTCAAACCGCCCGCGATGGCGCCGACGCCCTCGACGACGAGCGCCGACTTCAGACGCGGGAAGTTGCCCTGCGCATCGGCGAGTCCCGCCTCGCGCGACAGGCCCGTCATCGTGCCCATGGCATCGAAGAAGTTCGTGAAGAGCAGCGTGAAGACGAGCATCACGATGGTGACGATGCCGACGCGCCCCAGATCGAAGCTGACCGCTCCGACGAGCCCGAGGTCCGGGATGCCGAACGGCGCTCCGTCGAGCGCCGGCACTGTGAGCCCCCAGCCGCCCGGGTTCTCCGTTGCGGCACCGAGATTCCAGATGGCTTCCACGACGACCGCGATGACCGTGCCGGAGACGAGACCGATCAGCAGGCCGCCCTTGACCTTCGCCGCGACCAGCACTCCGGTCAGGATCAGCGTGACCACGAAGATCAGCGTCGGGACGGTGACGACCGAGCCCCCGATGCCGAGCCCGACGGGCGGAGACGCGCTTCCCGTCGCCGTGACGAACCCGGAGTTGACGAAGCCGATGAAGGCGATGAAGAGACCGATGCCGACCGTGATGGCGAGCTTCAGCTCGACCGGCACGGCATCGAAGATCATGCGGCGGAGGCCCGTCGCGGCGAG
The DNA here is from genome assembly GCF_037145595.1 of Leucobacter sp. USHLN154. Lineage (NCBI taxonomy): Bacteria > Bacillati > Actinomycetota > Actinomycetes > Micrococcales > Microbacteriaceae > Leucobacter > Leucobacter sp. USHLN154. Next base: position 462,209 of record NZ_JBBCXF010000001.1, on the reverse strand, counting down.
CAGAACGATGAGCACGCCGTTGATGACGACGAGCGCCATCGCCTCCGGCCAGGTGACCTGGCCGACGACGGAGAAGGCGAGGAACGCGTTGATGCCCAACCCCGCTGCGAAGCCGAACGGAAGCCGCGAGACGATGCCGAACAGGATCGTCATGACCCCGGCCGTCAGAGCGGTGACGGCACTGACCGCCGGGAACGAGAGCGTGTTCCCCTCGACGTCAACGCCGCTCGTCAGGATGATCGGGTTCAAGATGACGATGTAGGCCATCGTCACGAAGGTGACGAGCCCGCCGCGTATCTCGGTTCCGAAGGATGAGCCGCGCTCGGTGATCTTGAAATAGCGGTCGACACCTCCCCACGCACCGGTGGGTTTCCGCTCGTCCGTCACCTGCTGCGCCTCCGTCACGGGCAGCTCCTCTCCGTCACACTGGGTGTTCGCTGAACACGGAAACGCTACCACCGCATGCGTGCCAGGTCGTCCCGAAACGACAACGACCGAGGATCGCTCGCGAGAAGGAGCGATCCTCGGTCGAAGGATCGGCGTGCTGTCAGCTGCTCAGTTCTTCAGCTGCTCAGCCGACGGTGCGTCGAACGATCAGCTCACACCGAGCAGATCGATCACGAAGATCAGGGTCTTGCCCGACAGGGGATGCCCGCCCGACGTGCCGTACGCCTGAGCGGCGGGAACGATGAGCTTGCGACGCCCGCCCACCTTCATGCCCGGGATCCCGACCTGCCACCCCTGGATGAGCGCGCGCAGCGGGAAGTTGATCGATTCACCTCGGCCCCACGACGAATCGAATTCCTCACCCGAGTCGTACTCGACTCCGAGGTAGTGCACGTCGACGGTCGAGCTCGCGAAGGCCTCCTCGCCGGTGCCCTCCACGATGTCGACGATCTGCAGTTCAGTCGGCGCCGGTCCCTCGGGGAACTCGATCTCGGGCTTCGTCTGCGGTGTTTCAGTCATGCCCTCATTCTCGCGGATTCTCCGCTGCCGCCGCCTCCGAGTTCGCCCACAGGGGAACTGCGTGCGGTCGTCGAATATGGACGACGCGAACAACGGGCCAGGCTTCCGGTAACCTTTCACTGTGAGATTCGCACACTTGATCCCTGCTCCGGCCGCTGCCCCAGAGCTGGTCGTCGTCGACGACAGCCGCTACCTCTCGCTGCGCGCAATCGGCCAGCCGTACCAGACGCTGCAGCAGCTGATCGAGGGCGGCGACGATGCCCTCGCCCAGGTGCAGAGCGCCGTCGCAGCGGCCGACGACGACGCCTGGGCGCGACTCGAGGGGGCCACGTACGCTCCGGCCGTCATCGGCGCTCCGATCGTTCTCGCGGTCGGCCTGAACTACGACGAGCACGCGAGCGAGCTCAGCCTCGACAACGACTCCGGCCCCGTGCTCTTCTCCCTCTTCCCGAACTCGCTCGGTGCGCACCTCGGTCAGGTGCCGCTGTCGAGCGACGTGAGCACCGAGGTCGATTACGAGGGCGAGCTCGGGGTGATCATCGGCAAAGCGGCGAAGAACGTCTCGCCGGAAGACGCTCTGGAGCACGTGTTCGGCTATACGGCGATCAACGACGTAACGGCGCGCGATATCCAGTTCCAGGAACCGCAGTGGTCGCGCTGCAAGTCATTCGACGGCTTCACACCGATCGGCCCGGTCGTCGTAACCGCGGACCAGATTCCCGACCCCCAGGCGCTGCATCTGACGACCGACGTCGATGGACTGCGCGTGCAGGACTCCACGACCGGCTTCATGATCCGCACCGTTGCGCAGCTCATCTCCTCGATCTCTCAGGAGTCGACGCTGCTGCCCGGCACCGTCATCTCGACCGGTTCCCCGGGTGGTGCCGGTCGCTCGCGCAAGCCGCCGCTCTACCTGCGCCCCGGCACGGAAGTCACCGTGACGATCGAGGGCATCGGTTCGCTGACGTCGCACTGCGTCGAGGCGTAAGCGCTCGGTCGGCGCGCAGGCGTTCAGGGCTCTCTTCGGCGAGCACCGCGACGGACCGCCTGGGTGACACACGCAGAACGGCCGGTGGAATCCGAGGATCCCACCGGCCGTTCTGCGTGTCCCGTCTACTTCGCGGGCTTCTTCGACACCTGGGTGCCCTCGCCGTCCTCGATCTTCTCCGGTGCGGGGATCGCCGCATCGCTGATCACATCGATCACGTCGGTCTCGGGCGCGAGCCCCGCGAGCTTCGACGGCTGCAGAATCTCGTCGAGCTGCGCCTGATCGAGCAGACCGCGGGACGTGACGAGCTCCGATACCTTCTCGTTCGTCGCGAGCGCCTCCTTCGCGAGCTTCGCGGCGGCAGCGTATCCGATGACCGGCGCAAGCGCGGTGATAACGGTCACCGAGCGCGACACCATGTCTTCGAGGCGCTCCTCGTTCGCCGTGATGCCGTCGACGCAGTTGACGCGCAGCGTCTGACAGGCGCGCTCGAGCCACGTGATCGACTGGAAGAGAGAGTGCGCGATGACCGGCTCGAATGCGTTCAACTGCAGCTGCCCGGCCTCGACCGCCATCGAAACGGTGACGTCGGCGCCGGCGACGGAGTAGGCGACCTGCGTGACCGCTTCGGGGATCACCGGGTTCACCTTGCCCGGCATGATCGACGAACCGGCCTGGCGGGCGGGAAGGTTGATCTCACCGAACCCGGCCTGCGGACCGGAGGAGAGCAGTCGGAGATCGTTCGAGATCTTCGAGAGTTTCAGAGCGCTGCGCTTGAGTGCTCCGGAGAAGGTCACGAACACGCCCGTATCGCTCGTGGACTCCACGAGATCGCCCGCGGTCTCCAGCTCGAGCTCGGTGATGTCGCGGAGGTGTTTGATCACCGTCTCCTTGTACCCCTTCGGCGCATTGATGCCCGTGCCGATGGCGGTCGCGCCCATGTTGACCTCGCGCAGCAGCGCCACGGCCTCGCGCAGCCGATCGATGTCCTCACGCAGCGTCACGGCGAAGGCGTTGAACTCCTGGCCGAGCGTCATCGGCACCGCGTCCTGCAGCTGCGTGCGGCCGACCTTGATGATGTGCGAGAACTCACGGCCCTTCGCGGCGAACGACTCCGCGAGCAGGCCCAGCTCGTCGAGCAGGCTCCCGAGCGAGAACGCGAGCGCGATCTTGATCGCGGTCGGGTAGGTGTCGTTCGTCGACTGGCTGTGGTTCGTGTGGTCGTTCGGGTTGATGAACCCGTAGTCGCCCTTGGCGTGGCCCGCGAGCTCGAGCGCTCGGTTCGTGATCACCTCGTTGGCGTTCATGTTCGTCGACGTACCTGCGCCGCCCTGGATCACGCCGACCACGAACTGATCGTGCAGCATGCCCGTCTTGATCTCTTCGCAGGCGCGATCGATGAGGGTGGCGCGCTGCTCGTCGAGCGCCCCGATCTCGAGGTTCGCGCGCGCCGCCGCCTGCTTGACGCACGCGAACGCGCGGATGAAATCGGGGTAGACCGATACCGGGCGGCGCGCGATCGGGAAGTTCTCGTGGGCTCGTGCCGTGTGCACCCCCCAGTAGGCAGACGCGGGAATCTCGACACTGCCGAGAGAGTCCGTTTCAGTGCGTGTCTGTGCTGACAAGAAGTCGCTCACCGGGAATCATGGCTCCATACTCGTGGAAAGGCGGGCCTGCCGCCAGGACGGTCTCAGCCTACCGCTCAAACGTGCACGGCGACGAAGGATCGCGTGGCCGCCGAACAATCATCGATGACCGCCCGCTCTGCTCTGCGCGACCGTGAACCGGTAGCGTGAGCGTATGCGAATCGTCGTGGCTCCGGATAAGTTCAAGGACGCTCTTGACGCCCGGAGCGTGGGCGATGCTTTGGCCGACGGCATCCGCTCCGTAGAAGCGGATGCCGACATCAGTGTGGTGCCCATGGCGGATGGCGGCGAGGGCACCCTCGACGCGGCCATCGCCGCAGGGTTCGCCGTGTCGCGGGTGACCGTGACCGGACCGCTCGGCGCTCCGGTCGACGCCGAGTTCGCCCAGCACGCCACGACGGCGGTCATCGAGCTCGCCCGGGCGTCGGGCCTGTCCCTCGTAGCGCCCGGCCATCGCGATGCGCTCGGAGCGTCGTCGCGCGGCACCGGCGAGCTGATCGCTGCGGCGCTCGCGCACGGTGCGACATCGATCATTCTCGCAGTCGGCGGGAGCGCATCGAGCGACGGCGGAGCCGGCATGCTCGCGGCGCTCGGCGCACGGCTGCTCGACGCTCAGGGCGAGCCGCTGCCCGACGGCGGCGGCGCGCTGCGCGACCTCGAGCGCATCGAGCTCGACACCCTCGACCCGCGTCTCGCCGATACCCGGTTCGTCCTCGCGAGCGATGTCGATCATGTGCTCCTCGGACCCCAGGGTGCCGCGAGCGTCTTCGCGCCGCAGAAGGGAGCGAGCGTCGCGCACGTCGCACAGCTCGAGCTCGGTTTGACCCGTTTCGCCCGCATCCTCCGCGCCGAGCTCGAACGCCGCGCTCCCCGCGACCGGGTCAAGGACTTCGCGCAGCACGCCGGCGCAGGAGCCGCCGGGGGTGTCGGTTTCGCCGCCCTCGCCGTGCTCCGCGCATTGCAGCGGCCTGGGGTCGATGTGGTGTGCGAGCTCACGCGACTCCGCGCGCATCTCGCGGGAGCCGACCTCGTCATCACCGGAGAGGGCTCGTTGGACGCCCAGAGCCTCGGTGGCAAAACACCCGTCGGAGTGCTTCACGCCGCCGCATCGCTCGGCATCCCGACGGTCGCCGTCTGCGGGCAGTCGTCGCTCGAAGAGTCCGAGTGGCGCGCGGCCGGCTTCAGTGCGTGCTACGCCACGATCGATCGCGCGCCGGATCGCGCGACGAGCATCCGGAACGCACGCGTGTATCTCACTGAGATCGGTGCTGAGATCGCCGCAGCGGTTGCCGCGCGACGCGACTGATCAGACGCTCGGTCGCCGGCCCGAAGCCCGGCCGTTACCGTCTGCGTCGTCCTCCGGCGAGTTCCGCCCGCGCGGCGTCGGTCCGCCTCCGCTGTCGGAGTCCTCGGTCAGATCGTTGATCGAGATCGCTCCCGTTGCCGACGTGCTCGACCCCTCCTGAGGCGCCGACTCCCCCGCCCCCATCACGGGCGTCGAACTGCGTCGCAACACCGAGATCGGCGCGGTGAGGGTTTCGAGCTGCGCACCGGGATCGTCGTCGAGGCCCGGTCGACCGCGGTGCGTCACTCGGAGCTGCAGCCCGTCGCGGTGGAAGCGCAAGCGGCGTTCGGAGAACAGCCAGGTGAGCCCGACCGCGAACGCGAGCAGACCGGCTGCGGCGCTGATGAAGAGGGTCGACCGCGGTCCGAGCACGTCGGCTGCCGCTCCGACCAGCGGTGCACCGATCGGCGTCCCGCCCATCAGGATCGCCATGTACAGCGCGAGCACTCGCCCTCTCACCGCAGGTTCCGCGGTCGTCTGCACGAACCCGTTCGCGGTCGTGAGCATCGTCGAGATCGCGAACCCGAAGAAGACGAGGGTGACGGCGAAGCTCCAGAACGTCGGCATGACCGCAGCGATCAGGCTCATAACGCCGATGCCCCCGACGGAGACGATCACGATGCGCATGCGCGCCGATGGTCGGCGAGCCGAGAGCAGGGCCCCGGCCAACGACCCGATGGCGAGCACCGATGACAGCAGGCCGTAGTCGCTCGCCCCACGGCCGAACTCGAGCGACATGGTCGACGAGATCACCGGGAAGTTCATGCTGAAGGCGCCGACGAGGAACACCATGACGAAGATGACCAGCAGGTCGTGTCTGCCGCGCACATAACGGAACCCCGCGGAGAGCTGTCTCCACTGCGACTCCCGCGCGGACTCCGGAGGTGCGCTTCGACGCGTGCGGATCATCAGCAGGGCCCCGAGCACCGCCACGAACGACACCGCGTTGATGATGAACACCCAGCCGGAGCCGATCACCGCGATGAGCACGCCCGCCACAGCCGGCCCGATGAGACGCGCCGAGTTGAAGGAGGCCGAGTTCAAAGCCACGGCGTTCGAGGTCTGTCCGAGGCCGACGAGATCGGAGACGAAGGCCTGCCGTGCGGTCGTATCGAACGCGTTGACCACTCCGAGCGCCAGAGCGAAGCCATAGAGATGCCACAGTTCCGCCTGCCCGGTGATGAGCAGCACGCCGAGCCCCGCCGCGAGGAGCATGAGCAGTGACTGGGTGACGAGGAGCACCCGGCGCCGGTCGAAGCGATCCGCCACAGCGCCGCTGAACGGCACGAGCAGCAGCTGCGGACCGAATTGCAGCGCCATGGTCGTTCCCACCGCGGCGGCGTTCGTCTCGGTGAGCTCCGTGAGCACCACCCAGCTCTGCGTGGTCGCCTGCATCCACGCGCCGATGTTCGATACCAGCGCCCCGAAGAACCAGATGCGGTAGTCACGAACGGAGAGCGAGCGGAACATATTGGACACGGTTGGGGCGACCTCCTTGGCTACCCTCTAACACTACGCCTCTGCGCGCCCGACATGCGCGGACCGGAGCGGTGCCGACGCCCCGGACGCCTCCCAGCGGCCCTCAGCTAGAACTTGCCGCCCATGTCGAGGAGACGGCGGATGCGCTCCGGGATCGGCGGATGGGTCGCGAAGAGTCGCTGCACCACTCCCGGCTTCAGCGGATCCGCGATCCAGAGGTGCGCCATGCTCGACTGCTGCCGCTGCAGCGGCTGGCCGTGGGTGGAGAGCTTGTGCAGCGCACTCGCCAGCGCCTCCGGATGACGCGTGGTGAGCGCGCCCGTGGCGTCGGCGAGGTACTCCCGCTGGCGGGACACCGCGAGCTGCACGACACTCGCGACGAGCGGAGCGATGAGCATTGCGACGAGCCCGAACACGAGAACGATCGGGTTTCCGTTGTTGTTGCTCCTCCCGAAGAAGGCCATGCGCACGAGCACGTCCGCGATCATCCCGACCGCGACGACGAGACCGTACACGATCATGGAGACGCGGATGTCGTAGTTGCGCACGTGGCCGAGCTCGTGCGCCATGACCCCTTCGAGCTCGGGATCGGTCATGAGGTCGAGCAGCCCGGTTGTGGCCGCGACCATGGCGTGCTCGGGATCGCGGCCCGTCGCGAAGGCGTTCGGCGCTGGATCGTCGATGATGTACACCTCTGGCATCGGCGTACCCGTCGTGATGGCGAGGTTCTCGACGATGCGGTACAACCGCGGATGATCGGCTTGAGTGATGCGGCGCGCGCCACTCATCGAGATCGCCTGGCGCCCGGCCATGAAGTACTGGATCACCGCATAGATCGCCGCCACCGCGACCACTGTGATGACGATGCCGGGAGAGCGGTAGATGTAGGCGGCCAGGTAGCCGAGGCCTCCGACGATGCCGAGAAACAGCAGGATGATGAAGAAGCTGTTGACCTTGTTGCGGCGAATTGCCCGGTACACGGCCCTCCCCGGTTAGAACTGGATGCGCGGCGGCTCCGAGATCGACGCGATGTCCTCGACCTCGAAGAAGACGCGCTCGGTGAAGCCCATGGGGCGAGCGAAGAGGGTGTTCGGGAACACCTGGATCTTCGTGTTGTACTCGCGCACTCCCCCGTTGTAGAACCGGCGCGACGCCTGAATCTTGTTCTCGGTGTCGACGAGCTCGCTCTGCAACTGCAAGAAGTTCTGACTCGCCTGCAGCTGCGGGTAGGCCTCCGCCACAGCGAAGATGCTCTTCAACGCCTGCTGCATGTGGTTCTCAGCCGCAGACGCCTCGGCCGGACCCTCGGCGGAGATCGTTTCAGCGCGCGCCCGCGTCACGTCTTCGAAGACGCTCTTCTCATGCGCCGCGTACCCCTTCACGGTGTCGACGATCGTGGGGATCAGGTCGGCCCGTCGCTTGAGCTGGACGGTGATGTCGCTCCACGCCTCGTCGACGCGCACGCGCAGCGTGACGAGCGAGTTGTACGTCACCCACACGTAGCCGATCAGCAGGACGAGCACTCCGACCACGACGAGCGTGGCAATCAATCCACCAGACATGCTCTGCATCCTAGCGTCGGAGACACGGAATCAGCTGGGATCGCGCGGTTTGTCGGCCGATGCTGGGAGGGCGGCGGCGCCGTCGAACCGCGCCGCCCGAGCGGCTGCGGCTCTGCGCGCAGCACGCGCTCGCTCCCGGCGCAACCGAGCAGCTCGCAACCGCATGAGTACCGCCAGCACGATCACGACGAGGATCGTCATCACGAGCACGAATTTGGCGAAGACCACGGCACCCACTGTAACCGCTCCGAGTTCGCCGGCATCAGGTCGAGCCGGGTCTCCGCGCGTTACGCTGAGCCCATGCCCTTCGCCGACCGACAACGCTCACAACTCAACTGGGTGGTTCGGAAGATGCTGAGCTACTTCGCCGCGCCCCGACTCAACATGCGCGAGGACTACGAGAAGGTGCGCCGCCGGCAGCGCCAGCTCGCCGTGCTGCCCCACCCGAGCTATCACGCGCTCGATGTGGAGATCATGTCGGCCGACGGCGACCACCCGATCCCGGTCCGCGTGTTCCACCCGCGAGAGCGCCAGCGCGATGAGGTCCTGCTCTTCTTCCACGGAGGCGGCTGGGTGACCGGGGATATCGAGAGCTACACGCCGGCGTGCGCGACCATGGCGGATCTCACCGGGTGCGTCGTCGCATCGGTCGACTACCGGCTCGCCCCCGAGCACCCGTTCCCGGCCGGCCTTGAAGACTGCCTGCGCGTCGCCCAACTCTTCCTCGCCGACCCGACGCGCGCCGGAGCCGAACCCGACGACGAGGTGATTCTGATCGGAGACTCGGCCGGGGGCAATCTGACCGCTGCCGTCTCGCTCGCGCTGCGCGAGCGCGGAGAGCCGGGGGCCAAACGGCAGATCATGCTCTACCCCGTCACCCACTGGGATCACGATCCGAGCACCTCGCCATTCGCGTCCGTGCGCAACCACGGCGACGACTACCGCCTCACCAACACGGAGGTGCAGGACTACTTCGACCTGTACGTCCCGGATCGAGCCGAACGAGCGCAGCCGCTCGTCGCTCCGCTCATGGCGGGAGATCTGTCGGGGCAGCCGGACACGTTGATCATCACCGCGGAGCTCGACCTGCTGTGCGACGAGGGCGAGGCCTACGGCAGCGCGCTCGAAGCGGCGGGCAACGTCGTGCGCGTGCACCGCGTGAGCGGCGCGCTCCACGGTTTCATCGCGCTCCCCCGGTTCTCGCGGTCGCTGCGCGAGGCGTACGAGCACATCAATGCGTTCCTCGACGGACGCGAGGAGCATGCGGCGAGCGCGACGGCGGCGGAGACGACGTGATGCCGGCGTCGTGGGTGCGACTCGACAACGCCTCGAACATCTTCCTCGCTGCGAGAAGCGACGCGGATCCCAAAGTGTTCCGCATCAGCGCCGAGGTCGACCACGCCGTGGAGCCGCGCCTGCTGCAGCAGGCGCTCGAGGCGACGTACGAGCGGTACCGCCTCTATCATGCAGTGCTGCGGGGCGGCATGTTCTGGTACTACCTGCAGACGAGCGACCTGCGTCCCACCGTCTCCCCCGAGCACCTTCCGACGTGCGCCCCGATCTATCGGGAGGATCGCAGAAACCTGCTCTTCCGCGTCGCGTATCGGCGGCAACGGATCATCCTCGAGATCTTCCACGCGCTCTCCGACGGCACGGGCGCGCTCTGGTTCCTCACGGACCTCGTCACGGCATACCTCCGAGCGCAGGGTGCCGGTGCCGCCGGAGCGGACGGCGGCGAGACGGCGCTGCCGGCCGATCCTGCATCGCAACCGGTCGAAGACGAACCGCACCCCGCCCACGAACTGATCGCCGACAGTTTCTCCCACTACTTCCACCGCACCCGGGAACCATTCGCCCCGGCCGACGCTGAATCGGAAGCACCCCGCACCGCGCCGCTGCGCACTGCTGCGACGGCTGCGCTGCGGATCCCTCGGTGGCTCCGAGCGCCCCGCACCCGGGTCCACCGGATTCGCGGCACCCGCACCCCGGACAACCGCACACGCGTCGTCGAACTCACCATGCCAGCCCCGGCCGTACTCGCGCTCGCACGCGCGCAGCAGACGTCGCTGACCATCTACCTGACGGCGCTCTTCTTCCGAGCGCTGCGCGAATCGATCGGGCCGCTCGGGCATGCCAACACGCTCGCGGCGTCCATCCCCATCAACCTCAGACAGTTCTTCCCATCAACCTCGGCGCGCAACTTCTTCGCCACGGTGCGCGTGGAGCACGCGTTCGACGCCGACGGCGCCGGCGACGACCTCGGATCGATCTGCCGCGAGCTCGAAGCCCAGTTCAAGCCGAAGGCGACACCGCAGGCGCTCGAGCGGAAGCTCCGGCGACTGATCCGCTTCGAACGCACACCGCTCCTGCGCATCCTGCCCAGAGTGCTGAAGGACGCGATCCTCCGCCTGATCAACTGGGGCAACAACCGCGGGCTCAGCGTCGCAGTGTCCAACCTCGGTCGCGTCGTACTCCCAGAGCCGGCGGGGTCGCGGGTGGGCCGCATGCTGTTCCACGTCTCCGCGGTGCGACCGCAGTTCTGCGCGATGTCGCACGCAGGACTCCTGACGATCAGCTTCACCTCCCCCTTCGTCGAAACCGATCACGTGCGCGCATTCGTGCGAATGCTCACCGACAGCGGCGTCGATGTCTCAGTGGCAGCGGCCCGCGTAACGGAGGACGAACTCGCACCGCAGGAGCCCGGCGCATGAGGCGCTGCGAGGAGTGCGCGGTCACCATCGAGGGCACCTGGACCACGTGCCCGCTCTGCCGGACCGCGCTCATCGGCGACGCCTCCCCCGATCCGCTGCCCAGCGTTCCCCTCACCTTCTCGAAGCGGCGCATCCTGAAGGCGCTCTTCTTCGCGTCGCTCGCGGTGATCCTCGTCTCATTCGTCGTGCAGCTCTTCTTCGCCCGCGACCTCGACGGCATCGGCGTCTGGCGATCCATCTGGCTCGGCGTCACCGCCATGTGGCTCGTCGTGCTCATGGCGGTGCGCAAACGCCGCAACGTGGCGAAAGGCACCGTCTACCTGGTGGCGCTCATCGGACTCGTCTGCGTCTACTGGGACTACCTCGGGGGCTGGCAGCGCTGGTCGCTCACCTACGCCGTACCGATCGTCTGCGCGTCGGCCATCATCGCCCTGCTGATCACCGTGCAGCTCCTCCGCATCGACGTCGCCGAGCACCTCGTCTACAGCGGGCTCACCGTGCTCCTCGGCCTCGCGCCGTTCGTCTTCCTGGTCTTCGGCTGGGTGAACAATCCCTGGGCGTCGTGGAGCTGCATCGTCGTCAGCCTCGTCGCGCTGGGCGACGTGCAGATTCTGCGCGGGCGCGAAATGCGCCTCGAACTCGCGAAGCGCTTTCACCTGTAGTGGGGGGCGGGTGCCGCAAGGGAACGCTCGCGACTCTGGCGCGGTGTCATCCATCGTGGGTAGAGTGCTGGCAATATCCCCGTTGAAAGGAACTGCGCGATGACTGATTACGCGAACGCTTGGGATTTGCTCGCCGACGCAATCGGTGCAGCGAAGAACGAGTCATCAGGGGCCATTGCAGACGTCGCACATCTCACGATCGACCAGAGAATTGAGGTCGCGAAGGTCGCCGCGCTGCTCTCGATCTCGCAAGAATTGAGCGGCCTCCGTCAGGGTGAGGGCGCGGGGCCGGAGAAGATCGAGGCCCATCTGAGCCGGATCGCGATGCACCTGAACGGGGAGACGCCGCCCGTGGAGTTTCGAAGCTTCGATCTCTAACCCGAGGTCCGGGGATGTGATGGTCCCCCCACAGGGATTCGAACCCTGACTGTGCCGATCCACCGGGCCGAAAGAATGGCGGAATCTAGCTAATCGGGATGAGTAGAGACACTTCGGGATGAATCGAGCCGAATGCGCCGCTGATCTGGAGTAAGAGCCGCTGCGCATTCGATATAGATGGGTCATTGTCGGCATAGGTCGAATTGCCATGATGTCCGCTAAGCGACAGGCTTGAGCGCGCTCCGTCGCTCCGGTCGAGCGCTTCCTCGCGGTGCCTCGTGACCGCGGCAATCACGTCATCGAGGCGATCCGGCCAGAGATGCGCGTACATCCGGATCGTTTCCTTCGCCGTCTTACGCCCGAGCAGTGTCTGGATGACGAGAGGGTCGGCGTCGGCTGCGATCGCCGCAGACGCGGCCGTGTGCCTGAGCTTGTGCGGGGTCAGGCCGCGCCGTCCGAGGCCTGCTGCTTCGAGGGCCGGGATCCAAACGCGACCGCGCCAATTCCTCTGGTCGATGGCAGCACCGCCGCGCTGCATACGGAAGAGCCACGCATCCGACTCTTGCTCCTCCATGAGCGGCGCGAGCTCGTCGAGCACGTAGTCGTGCAACGGGATCGCGCGAGTCTCCCACGTCTTCGGCGGCCCGACTGCGCGGGCACCCTTCGTAGTCGTCGTCCAAGTGCGTCGGATGTCAGCGCGTCTCGCGTCGACCCGGATGTCGCCGACGCGCAGCGCGGTAGCCTCACCGATTCGCGGTCCCGCCGAGGCGAGCAGGTAGATCAGCGCGCGGTCGCGGTGCTCGCCGGAGATCTCCATGCAGGGCGAGGCGCTCGACTTCCGCGTACGTGAGCACCGCTTGGTCGTGCGAGCGCTCGATGCGGGGAAGCTCGACGCGAAGCATCGGGTCACGCACGATCCATCCTTCGTCACGCGCGTACCCGAGCACACTGCCGAACGTGCGCGCGACGACGTCGTTGAGTCGAGAGTGCGAGAGCGCGGTGATCGCGCGCCCTTCGGATCGCCCGGTGTAGGTGCGGGGCGCCGACTCGTTCAGCAGTGCCTCGACCCACTCCTCGATCGACTGCCGCGTGATCTGCGAGATCGGCACGCTTCCCCAACGCGGGAGTATGTGCACGTCAAGGTCGGTGCAGTAGGCGGCGGTCGACACCTCCTTGGGTCGCTTCTTCAAAGCGAGCCATGTCTCGGCGAGTTGACGGAATGTATGCTCGGTCAGCTCGGGCGGCGCGTACCTGCCGGCGCGGAGGTTGTCCTCGAGTTCAGCCTCGTAGGCTTCGGCGTCCGTCTTCGTCGTGAACAAGCGGCCGCGCTCGCTGCCGTCGGGTTCGTACCAGCCGCCTCGTCACGGCGACCCGCGGCCGTAGCGCACAGTGCGGAAGTGGTCGGGCAGCGCTTTGAGGATGCGGAGTTCGGTCGCCGCCGGCGAGATTCGCACCTTCGACCTATCGGGCATGAGCGCGACGGCATCCTTCACCCACAGGTCGGTGATCCACACCTTCGCCATTCGAGCCGGTCCTCAGGGTGGTTCAGGCGCGCAGAGTATAGTCCGATCCCCATCTGGGAGGCGACGTAGACGTCTTCATCGAGGCGCTCGAGGCAGCATCGGAAGACCTCGATGCAGCGGTTCGCGACGCCGAGGTCGTGGGCAATGCTCGGGACATGGCCTTCGTGCAGCGCTTCGGTCTCGCGGTACTGCTTCGGGTCGACGAGGTGAAGCGCGGCCGACTCGTCGACGCGACGCTCCTGACGAATCACAGCGGGCCGGACGCACGAGTTCGACGCGGCCTACCCGCACGAGATCAACCGGCTCGGGGCGCGCGGCGTTCAGGCGATGCAATTCGCTGAGATCGTGCGTGACCACGGGGAACGACGGAAGCTGCACGAGTCGGCGATTTCGATCTCATCGCCCGCAGCTTCGGGCATCGCCGAGGGTGACATCGTTGAGAAGGCGGCGGTTATCATCGCCGACCTGCGCGACGGCACGCTTCGCCAGTCGTGCCCCTTCGGGTCGGTGTTCGGTGAGCTCGTCGAGGAGATGAGCACGCGGGCGCCGTTTACGCCGACGCCGTGGGTGTCGCTGAACGCGATGATCGGCGGCATCCGCCCCGGCTCGCTCTACACGGTCGCCGCGCGCTCCGGCGGGGGTAAGTCGATCTTCGGGCTGCAGCTCGCCCTGCACATCGCCGAGCTCGGGAAGCGCGTCGGCTACGTGTCGCTCGAGATGACGGAGACGGATCTGCTCATGCGGCTGATCTCGATGATGCAGGGCATCCACCAGGGCGCGCTGCAGAACCATCAGCTCACGAACGACGGGTGGGAGTCGGTGAAGGCGGCCGAGTCCGCGATCGGCGCGCTCCCGCTCGAGGTGTTCGACCGGGCGGGCACCCGCTGGGAAGACATCGTCGGGTTCGCGAACGCCCTGCACCGCAAGGGCGACCTCGGCCTGATCGTGATCGACTACCTCGGCCTCGTGAAGAGCCCGGCGGAGTCGAAGTCTCGGCAGCAGGATCTCGAGGACTGGGCGAACGCGGGCAAACAGCTCGCGAAGCAACTCGGCTGCTCGGTGCTGATCCTCGAGCAACTCAACCGCAATATGACGAACCGCCCGAATCCGCGCCCGATCATCTCAAACCTGCGTGGGTCCGCCGGCCTCGAACATGCCTCTGACGCGGTGGTGCTCATGCACCGCGGCGAGAAGAAGCACCAGGGCCGAGTCATCAAGACCTCGGACGTCGATTTCATCGTCGCGAAGAACCGGCAGGGCGAGTCGGGCACGCGCACGCTCCGGTTCGAGGGGCAGTACGCACGCATCACTCAGAAAGCACACGAAGACACGGCTCTGATCGAGTCGGGAGAGGTATATATCATGGCCGGAGAGCCGATTGTCACCGTAGTTGGAAACCTCGTCGCAGACCCCGAACCGCGAGTGTCCCAGGCGGGCAAGTCGTGGGTCACGTTCCGCATCGCGTCAACCCCGCGAGTACGCGATCGCCAGTCGGGCGACTGGGCGGACGGGGAAGCGTTGTGGCTCGGGTGCCGCGCGTACGGCGAGTACGCCGACAACATCGCCGCGTCGCTCACGAAGGGCATGCGCGTGATCGTGCAGGGCCGCCTCACGCAACGCTCGTACACCGGCAACCAGGGGCAGCAGCGCACGAGCCTCGACCTCGAAGTCGAAGAGGTCGGCCCCTCGCTCCGCTTCGCGACCGCCGCGGTCTCGCGCGCCGGCAGCGGCCCCGCAGGTGGCGGGTACGCGAAGACCGGGAACGGGTCGCAGCCCGCCTACGGGCAGACCGAGGGCGGCGGGTACGCGCAGGGACAACCCGCATGGGGACAGTCGGCGGGAGGCTTCGACGATGAGCAGCCCTTCTAAACCCGAGACCGCACAGACAGGCGCGGTAGCGCTGGAAGGCCCGGAAATCTCGGATACGTCAGCGTTCCGGGCAGGTTCTGACCACGACACCACGCACGGGGAATGCGGGAAGACGTGGCGGCAGCGCGGAAACCGCACCGGGCACTGCTCCGGCTGCCACGAGACGTTCGAGGGCGAGGCCCTGTTCGATGCACACCGCACCACCCTCCCCGACGGCTCACGCGGATGCCTCGACCCAAACGAGATGAAGTTCCGAGGCATCACTCCCCGACTTGAAAACGGCTCCTGGCGGGGGCCGAAGATGAGCGCCGCAGCACGCGACGCATACCGGAAGGACGGCCAGTAATGGCTATCAGAGAACAGATCACGATCGACATCGCGACCGTCGACATGAACGACGAGTACCGCGTCGAACTGACGCAGCTCAGGCCCGCGCAGGACTACTCCCCCGAGCAGGCCCGCGCTCTCGGCGCCGAGCTGCAGCAGATCGCTGCGCTCGCCGAGCAGGCGCTCAAGCACGACGAGGCCGAACGGTTCGAGCGCATGCGCGACGCGACGCCGCGCGCCGTCACCGGAGAGGCCGTGCTGTGAGCACCGCGACGACCCGCACCTGCATGCAGGCACCCATCGAACGCGGCGCCTACTGCGGGCGCCCCGGCGCGACCATCGTCGCGGCGACCGCCGCGACGTGCACGAACTGCAAGGCCGCGTTCCGCGCCGACGAGAGGACAGCGAAGTGAACCCCGTCACCGCGCTCGACGTGTTCGCCGGCGTCGGATGGGGCGTCGCCTGCGAATGGCTCGGAGTCCGCGAGTACGGCGTCGAGATCGCGAAGTCGGCGATCCGCCTCCGCACCGCGAACGGGATGCGCACGATCTACCGCGACGTGTGGTCGGGCCTGTCCCACGAGCACCTGGTGCCCGAGCACGACCTCTACATCGCGTCGCCGCCCTGCCAAACGTTCAGCATGGCGGGAAAGGGTGAGGGCCGGAAGGCGCTCGACGACGTACTCGACGCGATCGCGGCCGACCTGTACCGGCACCCGGCCGACCTCGAGCGTCTCGAAGACCGCGTAGACCCGCGCACCGCCCTCGTGCTCACCCCGCTTGCGCACATCTTCCGGCACCGGCCGCGCCTTGTCGCGCTCGAGCAGGTACCCGAGGTGCTGCCGGTCTGGCACGCGTACGCCGCCGTGCTGCGCAGCTTCGGCTACTCGGTGTGGACCGGGATCATGCGCGCCGAGCAGTACGGCGTACCTCAGACCCGGAAGCGCGCGATCCTCATGGCTCGCCTCGACGGCAAGGTGCAACCGCCCGCACCGACGCACTCCCGCTACTACTACACCGACTCGGGCCGACTCGATCCGGGCGTTGAGAAGTGGGTGAGCATGGCCGAGGCGCTCGGCTTCGGACTCGCATCACGGCCGTCGCCGACGATCACGGGCGGCGGAACCGAGACTGGTGGCGCCGAACCGATCGCGAAGCTCGCACGCTACACCGAGAGCGACGACTGGGTGCTGCGCTCGCAATACGGTGCCGGCGGCGACCCGAACGAGCGCGGAGAGCGGCCAGTGCACCACCCCGCGTCGACCATCACGAGTAAAGCGGGGAGCATGAAGTGGTTCATCGGAAATCAACGCCCGGGTGGCGGTAATTTCTATCAAGAGCGGTCGACGAACCATCCTGCGCCTACGATCACCTCGGTCGCGAACAAGGGCGGACTCTCCAACGAACCTCGCGTCTCGTCGTTGGAAGGTTTGCAGCGACTGACTCACCTCGAGGCAGCTGCCCTGCAGTCGTTCCCGCGGGACATCGTCTGGCCCGGCAACCAGGGCGAGAAGTTCCTCGCGATCGGGAACGCGGTCCCGCCGCTCATGGCTGCCGCGATCCTCGGCGCTCTCCTCGCCCGGCCCGCCGAGCGCGACGCGTGGGATAACGTCTTCGCGGCGGTGGCCGGATGAACCGTATCGTGCAGGTGTTGACCCCTGTCTACTGGGTGTTGGGAACGTTCTCAGAGAGAAGCTTCACAAACCGCTGGTTGCACTTCTCTCTGGCATCTTTTCCCGCAAGCTGGCCTCGGTACCACTCCTGCAGAGTCTTCTGTACTGCGGTCAGCATGAGTCGCGCTTCGTCTTTGGATAGAGAATTCACCATCGTCGACGTGATCGCCTCGATGTCAGAGTCCTTATCGGCAAGCTGTAACACGATTTTTGCGCTGATGACCCCGGCGGCAGCCTGGTACGGCCCCAGAGGTTCCTTCCTTGCGCGTGGACCGAACGAGTCGGAGCATGCCTTCAAGAATTCCGCGATGTCCTCGGCCAACTGTGTTCGACGCGCGCGTTCGAGATCTCGCTTATGTGATTGGCGTGCCCCGAATGTCGCGGCGAGAGCGCCGATTGCAGCCGCCCACAGCGGTGTTGTGACATCAAAAAACGCGAGTATCGCGGGCCACACAGAGTCCATCCACGAACTATATATGGCCCCGGAACAGTCCCGGCTCTCCACAACGGATTTGAGCGCTCTCGCCCGGCTCGGTGTCCCCCGAACATCACTCGACCTCCCGAAGGAGAACACCACCATGACGAGCCAGGAGACAACGGACCCACGAGCGCTCTCGCAGGCCGA
Source organism: Leucobacter sp. USHLN154 (assembly GCF_037145595.1). Lineage (NCBI taxonomy): Bacteria > Bacillati > Actinomycetota > Actinomycetes > Micrococcales > Microbacteriaceae > Leucobacter > Leucobacter sp. USHLN154. The sequence continues at coordinate 444,456 of NZ_JBBCXF010000001.1, read as the reverse complement.
GCTGGACGAGTACCTCGATCGCCTCGTGGACGAGGGCAAGGAAGATACCGCGGAGTTTCACCGCGCCTACGCAGTCTGGGAGGACATCGCATGACGAACCAGAAGACGAACCGGTCGTCGCTACTTTCTGTTGCGCAATGCGCGGAGGAGCGCGATCAGACCCATGGTCATACCAGCAATGACGAACACCCCGGTAATGATCGAGAAGACAGGATCCATGGTGACATGGTAGCCAAGGGTGCCTCAGCGCCTGCGCCCACCAATCCAGCGGACGAGCGCCACGATGGCGAGGAGGCCGAGGCCGAGGCCGAGTCCGAGGATCATGCAGCAACGCTGACAGGCGATGAGAACCGAGAGGGTGTCCGACAGCTCACGTCGACGTCTTCAACGTCGTTGTCTTTGCCAAACGTTTCTGGCCGTGATGAAGACGATCGCCCCGAATATGGATTGGGTAATCACGCCGAAGAGGGTCAGCCCGCCAATGGCGAAGAAAACGCTCCAGTTCACGGTGAGATCGGCAACCATCACCAGGACGGCTATCGGAACCGCAGCCCGCGATCGCAAGATGAGAAGGACCACAACGAGAGGATCGAGCACGGTGAGCGAGATCCAAAACCATCTCACGGGCATCGGAAACCCGGCGTAAACGTTGAGCCCGCCGGCCACCAGATCGATAGCATGCGTGATCGTTCCGACGGTGAAGCCGATAACCCACACAGCGACGATCAGTCCGGTTCTGGTGGTGATCTGCACGCCGCAAGTGTATGTGCTGTGGAGGCCACGCCGGACCATGTAAAGCGCGAATTGCTCGGTAACCCGGGGGGCGCTCTCGCCGGCCCGGTCGCAGCGGGCAACGGCCACGAGAAGCTGATCGCGCAGGCGAACGAGTTTCGGGGCTCCGGCGAACGAGTTTCGGGGCTCCGGCGAACAGTACGTCGATCTGATTATCGAGCTGGGCGACGCTCTTGCTGCCGCGGTCGAGGTAGACAAAGCGACCGGCAACATAGCAAATATTGACGTTGAATATGGCCTCGCTCTCGACTCCGAGTCGCTCGATCCCGTGGTGGCCGTATCCAACGACGAGGCCGACCCTGCCGAATTGCAGCAGTGGGTAGCGGGCAGCGTCGTCGTGGAACGCACAGTGACTCGCTCCGAATGGCTGCGAGGTGAGGGGCGATGAATGCCGCTCCTCGATTATCGGCGAGTCGGGATGACCTCTATGGAACGGGCGACAGTCAGCCGGGGCCCGTCTGCATACTCGACCCAGGTGACTTCGAGTACAGCAGACGTTGCGTAGGGATCGTCGTTTCGGAAAACGATCTCCTCACTCTCGCCTTTCCGGATCTCCCGCCATCGCAACGCCGATTCAATCTGCACAAACCCGGTGCGCTCGACCGCGTCGACAGAGTAGGCGTTCCCTGGCCCCTCGTTTATGAGCATGTATTTGCCCTCTACCCGCTTGAGCACGAAATTGGCGGGGTCATGAGTGACAGGAGCGGTTTGACGTTTCGCGGCCTCTGTTTTCAATCGCTCTTCAAGATCCGTTTCGAAGCTTCGAAATGCGGTCTCGACATCTTCCGCTTTTTGCCTCGCACTAGCGGCGTAGACCCAAGCGCCAACTCCGACCACGAGACCTGCAACTCCGAGGAGAAGCCCGACCCAAGAATCCCATCCGATATCCCACCACATAGACCGAATCTACCGAGGAGCAATGCATGAGCACCACTGAGCACACGTGGTCGGGCTCGTTCAAGTGGCACCTTGAGCAAGTGCCGTTCCAGCTGCTGCACATGCGCGCGCTCGCGGAGTCCACGCTCGCCGCGCAGGACACCACCGCTGTGCGCGTCTCAGGGGGCAGCGAGAAGGCACGACTCCCCTACCGCGTCGCTCCCGCGGATGATGCCGACCTGCTCTACGCGACGCTCGTCATCTTCGGGCGTGAGGTCGCGGAGAAGATCGGCGGGTCCTCCCCGAAGCCGCTCCGCACCCGCATGTGGACCGGACGCGACGAACCCCAAGGACTCCCCGTCTGCACCCCACAGGATGCGATGGGGCTCGCTGCGGAAATCTGCCGGTGGCTCATCGCCTGCACGCACCAGATCGCGCACGACGAAACCCTGCACGACGCCCCCGAGTCACTGATCGAACTCATCCGGGACATACGGCGCCGGTACCCGCAGGCAGCACCGAAGTTTCAGGCGTACCGACCCCGGCCGTGCCCGACATGCGGCGAGCGCACCATTAGACCGCTTTGGGGAGTCTCTGGCCTCACTGGAGCCGTATGCGACGGTTGTGGTCAGTTTTGGTCCGCTGGATGAGTAGTGCCACCGTGATCGCGGATGAAACAGTAGACACAGTCTCGGTGACGGTCTGCCGCGATCACGCGAAGTTTCTTCTCTCGCGCTCGAAATGCATCTTGCAAACTGCCCTTATCACGGTAGATCTTTTCGAAGACTCCTGCTGCCAAATCGTTGAAACTCGACCAATAAACGAGGGCAATGTCGATGCTTTCCCCTGAATCTCGATGGTGTGCCCTCCGAACGACCTTGGCAATGTCGTGTACAAGGCCCGACGTACTGATCACGAGACGACTAATTTCCGTGGTCTCAACCAGCAGATCAACCTTAGGTTCTTCGCCCGGGAAGTGCTCTTTGAGCATCTCGGGGTGTTCACGTTTCAAATGATTGAAATCGTCAACTGCCTGTCGGCGCGGGATGCCTTCCTGGGACACCCATTTCATGAAATCGACTACTGCTTCTTGAGTGCGTTCTTCATCCGCCTTCTTCCGAGACAAACGGTAGACGATCCAGCTTCCGAGGAAAGCGAAGAGGGCGCCGACGATCGTGGCGAGAAGCGTCTCCCAGAAGGACCCTGCCGGCGAACTTTGAACCGTAACGACTACCTCATCAGCTCGATTTTGCGACAGCGCGATTGCTAGAAGGCTCATGAAAAATGAATCTATCCCACAGTCGTGGCTAACCTATTCAGAAGCCGCGAGGAGAGTACACCGTTCTCGGCGCACACTGAAACGGTGGCGCCGAGAAGGGATGGCGATGACTTTCGACGAGTGGGGGCGCCGCATCGTCGAGGAGCGTGTCCTGCTCGCCGAGTATCGAAAACGTCTCGCAGCGGATCCTATACACCAGCAGCGAATTCGCTCCCTGAAACGCGACACGCCAGCAGACGAGCTACTTGACCTGTTGTCGGTGTCACCCCCTACATTGATGGTTGAGTAAGTGGGCGGGAACGCGAAAGCGACCGGCCCTTTCTCATTCCCTACGTAGTAAGTGCGCGCCTTGCATCCCGCGAGCCGCGCACTTACTGCGTCAGTAACTCCTCGAGCCTCACGAGAAGAACGACGGCAGTCGCTGTCACTGCCCCTGCCGTAACCGTGCGCGCCGCAATATTCACCTTGTCCTGCCATGAGCGCTTGCCTTCAATAAGGACAGTCCTCGCGTGAAGTTTGGTGACGAGGTGAGCAAGTACGTCATCGAGCTTCGTCGCCGTCAGTGAAGCGGGATCGAGATTCCCCCGCGCCCCTGCGAGACGCTCGATCCTTCGCGAAAGTTCGCGATCCGAGATGACCTGCACGACCAGAGCGATGAGGGCCACGCCGCCTGTGATCATCGCCCCGATGATTATTCCGTCCATGAGAAACGACACTACCGCGGCCGACAGCTGCCGCTATCTTGGATCCATGACCTCAGAGGCCCCCGTTCAAGAGCCACCAACTCCCCCCGCAAAGCCGGGGAAGAATAAGGCTCTGATCATCACGGTCGCGATCATCGGCACCCTCGCGATCATCGCCGCAATCACACTCGTGATCATCGGCGTCCTCAATGACCAGCACGACCGCGCAGAGTCCGACCGCCGGCAGTTCTTCCTCAGTGCCCGAAGCGCATGCGACATCGCACCGTCTGACACCGAAGTGATCGACGACTACAACACCATCGTGTTCGAACGCGTCACCAAGTACGACGGAGCCACAAGCGAGCAAGTCTTCTGCTTCCTCAACGACATCGGCGCCCCCGAGTCACTCGCCACCAAGATCGAGAACACCCGCTCACTCGACGGAACCCGCGACCAAACCTGGAACGGCTTCCGCGCCGAATGGACCTACCACCCAGACGACGGACTCTACCTACTCGTAGAACGCACCCAGTAACACCCACACCCACCAAGGGCCCGCATCCACACCGGATGACGGGCCCTTTCTCATGCCCGCACCACACACCGGGCACCGTGAACGGGAGGACACCCGAACATGGCCCACAACGCCGCCCGACCAGACGCCCAGCAAACGCGCGCCCGCGTCGCCGACCTTCACACTCAGGGGCTTTCTCGGAACGCGATTGCTCGGGAGATCGGGTGCTCGCCGTCGACGGTGTCAAAGCACGCGAAGTTGCTCGGGCTGTCGTTCGATCGCACGGCTACGGCGGCGGCCGTCGCGGCGCAGACGGTTGATCTCGCGTCGCGCCGTGCGGCTCTGGTCGATCGGATGATGAAGCTCGCCGAGGACACACTGGATGAGATCGAGGGTGGCGAGATCGAGCAGGTCGCGATCACGCAGCGCGGCGACGTCGTGCGCACTACGCGGAAACCTGACATGACTGATCGGCGCAACGGCGTGACGATCTCGGGCATCGCTGTGGACAAGGCGACGAAGCTGCTCGACCGCGATTCCGGTCTTGAGACGGCGACGTCGACGCTTGACGCTCTCGAGGCTGCGGTCGGAGCGGCTGCACGCACGCTGCTCGACGGCGATCAGACCACCGACTGACTTTGGGCGACGGCTAGTCGCCCCGCTATACACGTGAATCTATTTGCTGAGAGCTCGCAGCAGAGCGCGGTGAAACTCTTCATTCTTCTGATTACTCCGACGAGCTTGCAGAGCGAGGATATCTAGAGGGGCTTCATAGATCGAGGACACCGCCCAGGGCTCTAAGTCGAGTACTTGTACCTCCTCGAAATGCCCGTCCGTGTCCGTTTGCGGCCAGTACTTGACCTGAACTTCGTACCGCTGAGGAAGGTTGGTGTCGTCCGCCATCATTCCGCTGGTCGTATCGAGAACGTAGACGAGCTTCTGACCAGGGGCGAGGTAATGGAACACGTAGTTGCCTGAAAACTTCTCTTGAAGAGCCCCAATGACTGGATCCGGTTGCCCCTCCGGCACGCCGTCACCGCTCGTTTGGAGTTCAGGTGTCGAACGCAGAGTCATATTTCGGGCGGCCGTGCGCCCCACATTTTCGATGACTAGCAGAACAAAACCACTAGCGGCAGTCGCTGTCGGGCTACTCGGGATTGCCGCTTGTAGTTCAAAACGCACGATTACGTAAGGTCTGGTTGTTGCGATCTCAGCTTCGGCCGCACGCTGGTTGCTTTCGCTTGCGCGGTCGTTCGCATCCCGCATCGCCCTCAGCTGGCCGTAGGCAGCGATACCAGCCCACACGGCCGCTATCAACGTCGCCGCTGATAACAATGCCTGCCATTCCTCAGGGTTCGGGGCAAACCCCCAGTGCCACCACTTGCTCGCGTACATGGAAGTCAAAGCTACCGGGAGGTTCGGACAATGCCGATAGGCACCCAACCCCTCAATGGTGTCTTCTCCCCGAGACAGATCCGATTCCTCGGCACCTGGGCGAAGGGCCCGAAGCACACGATCCTCTCCGGCGCCGTCTCCGCCGGTAAGACGTTCATCAGCCTGTGGGCGCTGCTCATGTACATCAAGTACATCCCGACCTCCGGGCAGATCATCCTCATCGGGCGCACGCTCGGCACGCTCAACACGAATGTGATGCAGCTGCTCATGTCCGAGCAGATCTTCGGCCGCATCGCGCAGCAGGTGAGGTACACGCCGGACGCGAAGACCGCGACCATTCTGGGCCGCACCGTCTACCTGTACGGGGCTGGCGACGCGAACGCCGAAACGAAGATCCGCGGCATGACCGTCGCATTCGCGTACGTCGACGAAGCAACGCTGCTGCCCGAAGCGTTCTGGAACATGCTCGTCACCCGTCTGCGCGTGCCCGGTGCTCGGCTGCTCGCCACCACGAACCCCGGCTCGCAGAACCACTGATTCCATTTCAGCACGAGGAACCGCGCTTCGCCTCCCGTGTCGGTGATGCGGGTGACGATCGCGGTCGGGTGATCGGTCGCGTTGCGCATGATCGCCCACGTGTCGGCATCGAGCCAGATCGGTGCAGGTCTGGTCAGGCGCAGAATCGTACGCTCGCGCACCGACAATCTTTCGTGGCCGCGGATGCCATGCTGTCCCAGTGCTGTCCGCACCCCTGTTGGAGCGCGTTCTCGTGCAACGAAAAAGGCCCCTACTTCCGCGCAATTCTGCGGAAGTAGGGACCAATTTTCGTCCCCCCACAGGGATTCGAACCCTGACTGTGCCGATTTTAAGTCGGCTGCCTCTGCCAGTTGGGCTATGGGGGGCCGTTCGATTCTCGCAGATCGCGGCCGTGTGGTGAGCCAGGCTGACACTCGGCGCCTGATGCGCACCGATGGCCGCGAAGGGTGACGAGCACGCGAACACGAACGCGAACAGAAAAGAGTAAGCCCCGCCATTGGGCAGAACGGCGGGGCCTACGGTCTATGGGGCGTCAGCGGTCACCGACGCGGCGCGATCACGCGGCGCCGAGGCGCTGGCGCAAACCTTCGAGCTGTCCGCTCAGCGCAGCCGGCAGACGATCGCCGAACTGAGCGAAGAACTCCTCCGTCAGATCGGCTTCCGCGAGCCACGATGCCGGATCGATCGAGAACAGTTCGGCGAGATCGCTCTCGGGCACCTCGATGCCGTCGAGGTTGAGCTCACCGTCGGCGGGAATGGTGCCGACCGCGGTCTCGTGCCCTTCGACGGAGCCTTCGACACTGCGGATGATCCAGTCGATCACGCGCGAGTTCTCCCCGAAGCCGGGCCACAGGAACCGACCGTCGGCGCCCTTGCGGAACCAGTTGACCTGGAAGATCTTAGGCGCCTGGTCACCGAGGGTGCGGCCCATGTCGAGCCAGTGTCCCCAGTAGTCAGCCATGTTGTATCCGCAGAACGGCAGCATCGCGAAGGGATCGCGTCGCAGTTCGCCGACCGTTCCCTCCTGGGCTGCGGTCTTCTCGGAGGAGATCGTGGCCCCGACGAAGACGCCGTGCTCCCAGGAGAGCGACCGAGCCACGAGGGGCACGTTCGTCGCGCGACGCCCGCCGAAGAGGATCGCGTCGAGAGGAACGCCGTTCTGCTCGTACCATTCCTGAGCCAGCGTCGGGGTCTGTTGGATCGGCACGGTGAAGCGCGAGTTCGGGTGCGCCGCAACGCGGCCGCTCTCGGGGGTCCACTCATTGCCCTGCCAGTCGATCAGGTGAGCGGGAACCTCGTCCGTCTTGCCCTCCCACCAGACGTCGCCGTCGTCGGTGAGCGCGACGTTCGTGAAGATCGTGTTTCCCCACAGGGTCTCGACCGCGACCGGGTTCGTCGATTCCCCCGTACCCGGGGCGACACCGAAGAAGCCGGCTTCCGGGTTGATGGCGTAAAGGCGCCCGTCGGTGCCGGGGCGCAGCCAGGCGATGTCGTCGCCGATGGTCTCGACCTTCCACCCCGGAATGGTCGGCTGGAGCATCGCGAGGTTCGTCTTGCCGCAGGCCGAGGGGAACGCTGCGGAGAGGTGGTACGACTTGCCGCTCTCGGTGTTCGTGAGCTTCAGCAGGAGCATGTGCTCGGCCAGCCAGCCCTCGTTGCGACCCATCACGCTGGCGATGCGCAGGGCGAAGCACTTCTTGGAGAGCAGGGCGTTTCCGCCGTATCCCGACCCGTACGACCAGACCTCGAGGGTCTCGGGGAAGTGGGTGATGTACTTGGTCTCGTTGCAGGGCCAAGCATCATCGCTCTGGCCGGGCTCGAGCGGAGCACCAACGGAGTGCACCGTGCGCACCCATTCGCTCCCGGGCAGAATGCCGTCGAGAGCCGACTGCCCCATGCGGGTCATGATCCGCATGTTCAGCACCGCGTACGGCGAATCGGTGATCTCGATGCCGAGCTGCGTGATGGCGCCGCCCACCGGACCCATCGAGAACGGAACGACGTACATGGTGCGGCCCCGCATGGATCCCTTGAAGCGGGGCATGAGCTCGGCCTTCATCTCATCCGGAGCCATCCAGTTGTTCGTCGGCCCGGCGTCCGCTTCGTCGACGGAGCAGATGAAGGTGCGGTCTTCCACACGGGCGACGTCATCGGGGTGCGAACGGGCGAGGAAGCTCCCGGGCCGCAGATTCTTGTTGAGCGGGATCAGCGTTCCGGCTTCCACCATTTCAGTGGTGATGCGGTTCCACTCGGCCTGCGAACCATCGCACCAGACGACCTCGTCGGGTTCCGTGAGCTCAGCGACCTCGGTCACCCATGCGAGCACTTCTTCATTGCTCGTGGTCGCGCCGTCGCGAACGATCTCAGCGAAGGTCAGCTCGGTCTCAATGGTCTGCGTGAGTGCCATGTCGTTCTCCTCGGAGTTCCCGCCGCCGGGTGAAGAAGCGGCGACATCTCCATTGTGAATGGGGTGTTCACGTCGCATTCACTCTTTTGGCTGGAAAATTTGGCCATTTTTGACGTATAGTCAAGAGATGAACGCTGAGCCAGTCCCAGTGACCGCCGGATTCGACGAGGCCGAACTCGATCGCCTGATTCTTGGAAAGCGGATCAGACACTTCCGCACCCAGGCGGGCCTCACCCTCGAGCAGCTCGGTGAGCGCGTGGGCGTCGTCGCGAGCCAGCTCTCCCTCATCGAGAACGGCCGGCGGGAACCCCGGCTCGGGCTCCTGCAGAGCGTCTCCCGCGAACTGGGCATCGAAGTCGCAGAGCTCCTCAAACGCGAGGCTCCGGATCGCCGCAGCACGTGGGAGGTCGAGCTCGAACGCGCGCAGGCCGCTCCCACATATACCCGCCTCGGGCTCCCCCACGTGCGCACACCCCGCGCCTTGCCGGACGACACGTTGGAGGCCCTCGTCGGACTGCACCGCGAACTCGCCCGGCGATCCCGAGCGGCTGCGACCACGTCAGAGGAGGCCCGGCGCGCGAACACCGCGATCCGCATGCAGATGCAGGCGCGCGACAATTACATTCAGGACATCGAGCTCGTGGCCTCCGACCTGATGCGACGCATCGGTCATTCGCTCGGCGCCGTCACGCACCGCGAGGTCGCCATGCTCGCCGAGCTGCTGGGCTTCGACCTCATCTTCGTCGATGACCTGCCCTCGAACACTCGCAGCATCACCGACCTCGAGAACGGGCGCATCTATCTGCCGCCGGCCTCGATTCCGGGCGGTCACGGCCTGAGGTCGCTGGCACTGCAGGCGATGGCGCACCGCGTGCTCGGCCACTCCGAACCGGCGAGCTACGCGGAGTTTCTGGAGCAACGCCTGCAGATCAACTACTTCGCGGCGGCCTGCCTGATCCCCGAGGCCGGGGCAGTGGAGTTTCTGCAGCAGGCCAAGCGCAATCGCAACCTTGCGATCGAAGATTTCAGAGACGCATTCGGCGTCACGCACGAGGCCGCTTCGCACCGATTCACCAACCTTGCCACGCAGCATCTCGGCCTGCGAGCGCACCACTATCGTGCGGACGGAGCCGGGGCGATCGTGCGCGGCTACCAGAACGATGGCCTGCCGTACCCCGCGGACGACACCGGGTCGATCGAGGGCGAAGTGCTCTGCCACAAGTGGGGTGGCCGCACGTCGTTCAATCGCACGAACCGTACGAGCGAGTTCTACCAGTACACCGACACGCCTGCCGGCACGTTCTGGTCGAGCGTGCAGACCGGGGATGCCGAGCAGGGCCCGTTCGCGATCGCGTGTGGGGTCGCCTTCGATGATGCGAAGTGGTTCCGTGGGCGGGATACGACGGAGCGCCAGGTGTCGACGTGTCCGGATCCGGCGTGCTGCCGCACGCCGAAACCCGAGCTGTTGGCGCGCTGGGAGGGCAAGGCGTGGCCGAGCGCCCGCATGCACGCTCACGTGCTGTCTCCGTTGCCGACGGGAACGTTCCCGGGCGTCGACGACACGGAGATGTACCAGTTCCTGGCGAAGCATGCGCCGGAGGCTTGAGGCGAAAGCGACGCTTTCGCTGCCTCCGGCGCGGGCCCTACAGGGTCCGGAGAATTAGGACGAAAGCTGAGCTTTCGTCTTCTCCGGCCCGGGCACTACGGGGCCCGGAGGCTTGAGGCGAAAGCGACGCTTTCGCTGCCTCCGGCGCGGGCCCTACAGGGCCCGGAGAATTAGGACGAAAGCTGAGCTCTCGTCCTCTCCGGCCCGGGCCCTGCAGGGCCCGGAGGTTTGATGAACCTCCCATTCAGTGCAGTTATCGCCTCGTAAGCGCACTCTTTTGGCGGTTCGTCCGGTTCTCCGGTACTCCCGTCCCGCGCGAGCGCAGAGCACCTGCCCCGTAACGCGAGAACCCCCGCAGCGCGTGCTGCAGGGGTTCTCGTTGTGGAGCGCTCGATCAGGCCTTGGGTCGCGAGGCGAACTCTTCGAAGACCGCCCGCGGCTGCTGCACGGCCTCGATGTTGACCGTGTCGCGTCCGAGGAAGAAATGGCCGACCCATCCGCCGAACACGCGCCACTTGCGCTCCCACGAGGGGATCGCGAGGCCGTGGTAGAAGCGGTGAGCGAGCCACGCGAAGTAGCCCTTCATCGCGAACTTGCCCGACTGGAACACGCCGGTGTTGACGCCGAGGCCGGCGACGGCTCCCATGTTCTTGTGGTTGTACTCTGCGATGCCCTCGCCGCGGAGGTCGGCGACGATGTTCTTCGCGAGCAGCTTGCCCTGGCGAACGGCGTGCTGCGCGTTGGGCACGCAGAAGCCGCCGGGGCCGGGAGTCGCTGAGATGTCGGGGGTCTGCGACGTGTCGCCAGCGGTCCAGGCGCCTTCGAGCGCGACACCGTCTTCCGTGGTGATGCGCAGCGAGGGGCTGCCGATGACGTGCCCGCGGGGGCCGATCGGCAGATCCGTTCCGCGCAGGAACGGGCGAGGCATGACGCCGGCGGTCCAGACGATGAGGTCGGACTCGTAGTTCTCACCGGTCGACAGCTCGATCTTGCCGTCCAGCGCCGAGGCGAGCTGCGTATCGAGGTGGATCTGCACCCCGCGACGCGTCTGATCCTTGACGACCCAGTCGGCGGTCTCCTGCGACACCTCGGGCATGATCCGCCCCATGGCCTCGACCAGGTGGAACACCGTCTCGTCGAACGAGATCTCGGGGTAGCGGCGCAGCAATGCGGTCGCGAACGAACGGAGCTCGGAGATCGTCTCGATGCCCGCGAATCCGCCGCCGACGACGGTGACCGTCAGCAGACGAGCACGCTCGGGGGAACCCTTCGGCAGGGTCGCGGCGCGCTCGAAGTTGCCCACGAGACGATCGCGCACGGCGACCGCTTCTTCGATGGTCTTCATGCCGATCGCGTTGTCGGCGATGCCGGCGATCGGGAAGGTGCGCGAAACCGAACCGGTCGTCACGACGATGTGGTCGTAGGCGAACTCGAACGGTACGCCCACGTTCGGCGTGATGGTCACGCTCTTCGTCGCGTGCGAGATCGCGGTCACCTTACCGGCGATGTTCGCGGTGCTCTCCAGGTGGCGACGGCGCGCCACGACCGCGTGACGCGGCTCGATCGATCCCGAGGCGACCTCGGGAAGGAACGGCAGGTACGCCATGTACGGCAGCGGATCGACGATCGTGACCTCGGCCTCGCCCGCACGAAGCAGCTTCTCGAGCTTCCATGCGGTGTAGAAGCCGGCATAGCCGCCACCAACGATCAGAATCTTCTTCGCCACGAAGCGATCTCCTTGCAGCAATCAGGGTCGGACCCGCACCGCGGGCACAGAAAATAGCGGGCGAAACACCCGCATCGAAAGCTTACCGCGTTTTCTCAGCTCCCGAGAACGCCGATGTGCTCGTCAGCCTGTCCATCCGCTGCGCTCGAGCGCGAGGTCACCGATGGGATTGACCCCCGGCCCGGCAGCGAGAGCGTGGCCCATGAGCGCGTGCAGGCACTTCACCCGTGTCGGCATGCCGCCGGAGCTCACGCCCGCGACTTCCGGTACCTCTCCGACGCTGTCGCGATCCGCGATGAACTGCTCGTGCGCGCGCTGATACTGCTCGCGCACCGCCTCGTCGCTGGCCAGTAGCTCGTTGAACTCGTTCATCACCCCCGCCGCTTCCAGGCGGGATGCGGCCGCGACCGCTTCCGGGTGGCAGAGGTAGTAGAAGGTCGGGAACGGAGACCCGTCGGGAAGCCGGGGCGCGGTGGCGACGACCGCCGGGCTGCCGTCCGACGCGCGCGCCGCAATGCCCACGACTCCGCGCGCTTCGCGCCCGAGTTGCTCGGTCACTGCGGCGATGTCTGCTGCGGTCGGTTCAGGATAGGGCGGGCGGGTCATTGCGGTGTCTCCTCGGCAGGGGCTTCGGGCGATGCGGGATCGACGGATTCAGTCGTCGAGTCAGCGCCGTCGGGTTCGGGTTCGTTCTGGGCGTCAGCGGGCGCTTCCACCGGAGGAGCATCCGTCGTGCCAGCGCTCAAGAACGATGCTGACAGGCTCCGGGCCCAGTTGCTCGGCATGCGGGACAGCTCGGGATCCGGCTCTTCGTCCGACTCGATGGGCATGACGATGTCATCGATGACGTTCAGCTGGGTCTCCCCCGGCATGACGTAGAACAAGCGGTCTCGGGCTTGAGATCGGACGTAGACCGGGTCTTTCCACTTCGCGCGCTCGGCGTCGATCTCGTTGACCGCCTCCTGGCTCTGCCGCACGCTCTCGCGGAGTTCGGCGATCTCGCGCCGCTGCTGCACGAACGTGGAGAGGCTCGGGCTCACGATGACGATTCCGGCGAGCACGAGCACGACGACGACCACGGTGAAGCCGCTGAACCGCAGGCTCGAGGCCCACGTTCCGACATCATCGATCCAGCGCTTCACCGTGTCGTCGTCTTTCAGTGGTGGTCGGGTTACGCGGTGAAGCGCGGGAAGGCCCCGCGACCCGCGTACTTCGCCGCACCGCCGAGCTCTTCCTCGATGCGCAGCAGTTGGTTGTACTTCGCCACGCGCTCGGAGCGGGCCGGCGCACCGGTCTTGATCTGACCGCAGTCGGTCGCGACGGCGAGGTCTGCGATCGTCACGTCCTCGGTCTCACCCGAGCGGTGCGACAGGATCGCCGTGTACCCGGAGCGCTGCGCGAGCTGCACGGCGTCGAGCGTTTCGGTGAGCGTACCGATCTGGTTCACCTTGACGAGCAGCGAGTTGGCCGCGCCCTGGGCGATCCCGTCGGCGAGGCGCTCGGGGTTCGTGACGAAGAGATCGTCGCCCACGAGCTGCACGCGATCGCCGAGTTCGTCGGTGAGGTGCTTCCACCCCTCCCAGTCGTCTTCGGCCAGCGGATCCTCGATCGACACGAGCGGGTACCGCTCGAGCAGGTCGGCGTAGTAGGCCGACATCTCAGCGGCGCTGCGCTGCTGCCCCTCGAAGGTGTAGACGCCGTTCTCGAAGAACTCGGTCGATGCCACGTCGAGCGCTACCGCCACGTCACGGCCCGGTTCGAGCCCGGCGCGCTTGATGGCTTCGACGATGAGGTCGAGCGCGGCGGCATTGTGCGGCAGGTCGGGCGCGAATCCGCCCTCATCGCCGAGCGCGGTTGCGAGGCCCTGCTCCTTGAGCAGCGCCTTCAGCGCGTGGTAGACCTCGACGCCCCAGCGGAGGCCCTCCGAGAACGTCTCGGCGCCGAGGGGCACCGCCATGAATTCCTGGATATCGACGCCCGTGTCGGCGTGAGCGCCGCCGTTGATGATGTTCATGAGCGGCACGGGGAGAGTGCTCGCGTTCGGGCCGCCCAGGTAGCGGTAGAGCGGCAGCTCAGCCGCGGAGGCGGCGGCGTGCGCCACGGCGAGACTCACGCCGAGGATGGCATTCGCCCCGACGCGCTCCTTGTTGGGTGTGCCGTCGATCTCCTTCAGCGTCGCGTCGATGATGCGCTGATCGTCGGCGGCGAGGCCCTCGATCGCGGGCGCGAGCTCGTCGAAGACGGCGTCGACGGCGCGGGTGACGCCCTTGCCGAGGTAGCGATCTTCGCCGTCGCGGAGCTCGTACGCTTCGAATGCTCCGGTCGAAGCGCCCGAGGGAACGGCGGCGCGGCCCACAGAATCGTCGGTCAGGCCGACCTCGACCTCGACGGTCGGGTTGCCACGCGAATCGAGAATCTCTCGGGCGATCACTGCGTCGATAAATGCCACTATGCGCTCCTTGAAGGGGTCGGATGCCGGGTCAAGCAAAGGGTGCGGCGGGCCGTGCCCGCCGCACCCCAGTCTAGGGCACGGCGGCTTGGCGATCCGGGGCGCAAAACGGCCGTCAGCGTGCAGGCGGGCCTGAGCCAGGGCGCTGCATGGCGCGGCGGGGCGGCAGGCGAAGCACCGCCGAGGCGCCAGCCGGATGCAGGCTCCGGGAACGTCCGAGATGCGGCGTCCGTGAGACGTTCAGGCCCGATCCGACCTCACCGACGCTGAATCTCTCACCGAGCACCGCTGTTCGGCGCCGTCCGGACTCAGTCGGCGAGCTGCCTGAACTCCAGTTCGCCGAGATCCGACATCCCTGGCCGCACGTTGGCGACGCGGCTGAAGCCGTCTGCTGCGATCCGCGCGAGCAGCGTCTTCATGTTCTTCTGGCGCTTCTCGAGGCGCACCCGGTGCCCGCGCTCGACGAGCGCGCGCTTCAACGCCAGGAGATCCGCCGGGACCACGTCGACATCGGCGATGAGCGCCACCGCGTCGGGTCCGGTCGGCTCCGGCAGTGCGAGCAGGTCGACGACGCGTTCGAACCCGATGGAGAACCCGACGGCCGGCACGTCCTGCCCCAGGAAACGGCCGACCATGCCGTCGTACCGTCCCCCGCCGCCGACCGAGCTGCCCGACCCGGGGTGCGCCACCTCGAAGATGGTCCCCGTGTAGTACCCCATGCCTCGCACGAGCGTCGGGTCGAAGCGCACGGCGACGCCCTCCGGCAGCCCGCCCTCGAGCGCCTCCCCCAGCGCGGCGAGGCTCGCGACACCGTCCTCAGCAGCCCCATCGGGCAGCACGCCTGCGATGGCTTCACGCGTGAGCGGGATGCCGAAGCCCGCTCCATCCGCGTTCAGTGCCGGCTCGACGCCCGCGAGCACCGCACCGATGCGGTCGGCCGCATCCGGATCGATCTCGCGCAGTTCCTCGACGACGCCACTCGCACCGATCTTGTCGAGCTTGTCAATGGTGATCAGCGCCCGGTCGTGCGTCTCGGCAGCGAAGCCGCAGTGCGCGAGCAGACCGAAGAGGATCCGCCGGTCGTTCACGCGGATGACGCAGTCGGCGAGGCCGAGTGCCGCGAGCGCCTGCGAGGTCGCCGTGATGAGCTCGATCTCCGCGAGCAGCCCGGATTCGCCGATGATGTCGATATCGGCCTGCACGAACTGACGGTAGCGCCCTTTCTGCGGGCGTTCGGCCCGCCAGACCGGGGCGATCTGGATGGAGCGGAACACGGGCGGCAGCTCGGCGCGGTGCGTTGCGAAGAACCGGGTGAGCGGCACCGTGAGGTCGAAACGCAGGCCGAGATCGGCGAGCTGCTCCGCGTCGCCGGCCTCAGCGGCTGCGGCGAGCGCCTCGGGGCGGATGCCGCGCTTCAGGATCGAGAAGCTCAACTTCTCGTTGTCGCCTCCGAGCCCGGCGTGCAGCCGCGCGTAGTCCTCGACCACGGGCGTCTCGATCTCGTCGAAGCCGTGGGAGCGGTAGACGCCCCTGATGATCCCGAGCGCGTGCTCGCGACGCGCCTTGTCGGCGGGAAGGAAATCGCGCATGCCGC
This sequence comes from Leucobacter sp. USHLN154, assembly GCF_037145595.1. Lineage (NCBI taxonomy): Bacteria > Bacillati > Actinomycetota > Actinomycetes > Micrococcales > Microbacteriaceae > Leucobacter > Leucobacter sp. USHLN154. The sequence continues at coordinate 428,598 of NZ_JBBCXF010000001.1, read as the reverse complement.
GCGGCGGGTTCACGGGTTGGGCCATGGTTCACCATTCTTCCACGGCTCGCACTCGCTCGCCCGCCGCCTGGCGAGGCGCTCAGTGCTGCACGGGCGGCTCGGCGCCGTATCCGGTCAGCGCGCGCACCTCCATCTCTGCAGCCAGCTTCTTCGACTCCTTCCGCGAACTCGTCACAGAGCCGAGCCAGCCGAGCAGGAAGCCGAGAGGAATCGACACGATGCCGGGGTTCTGCAGCGGGAAGATCGCGAAGTCCACGTCGGCCCCGAGCATGGCGGTCTCCGACCCCGAGACGACCGGAGAGAACGCGATGAGCACGACCGCCGAGAGCAGGCCGCCGACCATCGACCAGACGGCGCCGCGGGTGGTGAACTTCGACCAGAAGAGCGAGTACAGAATGGTCGGCAGGTTCGCGGAAGCTGCGACCGCGAACGCGAGCGCGACGAGGAAGGCGACGTTCTGCCCCTGCACCCCGATCCCGCCGAGGATCGCCGCAGCGCCGATCACGAGCGTCGTGACGCGGGCGACCTTCACCTCCTGCTTCGCCGACGCGCGTCCCTTCTTCAGCACGCTGTTGTAGATGTCGTGCGCAAATGAAGCCGATGCGGTGATCGTGAGGCCGGCGACCACGGCGAGGATCGTCGCGAAGGCCACGGCCGAGATGAACCCGAGCAGCAGGGGCCCGCCGAGTTCTGCTGCGAGCAGCGGTGCGGCGGAGTTCTGGCCTCCGGGCGCATTGGCGATGGTCTCGGGGCCGACCAGCGCGGCCGCACCGTAGCCGAGCACCAGCGTGAACAGGTAGAAGATGCCGATCAGCCAGATCGCCCAGACGACTGATTTCCGCGCATCCTTGGCCGTCGGCACCGTGTAGAAGCGCATGAGGACGTGCGGGAGACCAGCAGTGCCGAGCACCAGGGCGAGCGCGAGCGAGACGAAGTCGATCGGGTTGGCGCCGTACTGCAGCCCGGGCGCGAGAATCGCGGCACCGTTCGCGTTCTCGGGGTGCTGCACGGCCGCATCGAGCACGGCGGCGAAGTTGAAGCCCTTGAGCGCGAGGACCCAGATCGTCATAGCGGCCGCTCCGGCGATGAGCAGCACTGCCTTGATGATCTGCACCCAGGTCGTCCCCTTCATCCCCCCGATGAGCACGTAGCAGATCATGACGACGCCGACGACGGCGATCACCAGTGATTGGCCCAGTGCGTCGCTGACTCCGAGGAGCAGCGAGACGAGGCCGCCGGCTCCCGCCATCTGGGCGAGGAGGTAGAAGAACGACACGGCCAGCGTGGTCAGCGCCGCCGCCATGCGCACGGGGCGTTGCTGCAGCCTGAACGAGAGCACGTCGGCCATCGTGAACTTCGCGGTGTTGCGCATGAGTTCCGCGACGAGCAGCAGGGCGACCAACCAGGCGACCAGGAACCCGATCGAGTAGAGAAATCCGTCGTACCCGTTGATCGCGATCGCTCCGACGATGCCGAGGAACGACGCCGCGGAGAGGTAGTCGCCGGCGATGGCCACACCGTTCTGGCGACCCGAGAACGAGCGCCCTCCCGCGTAGAAGTCGGCGGCGCTCTTGTTGTCGCGGCTCGCGCGGATGACGATCACCATCGTCACCGCGACGAATGCGAGGAAGATGGCGATGTTGAGCACCGGGTTCTGCTCGGCGCCGGTCGCCTGAGCGGGGAGGATCGTCGCGATCATCGGGCGTCCCCCTCGAGCCTCTCGAGCGCCTCGAGTTCGGACCGGAGCGCCGTGGTGCGCGGGTCGAGCCTGCGGTTCGCGAACCGCACGTACGCCATCGTGATCGCGAACGTCGTGACGAATTGCGCGAGCCCGAGCCAGAGCCCCACGTTCATCCCGAGCAGGGGTGCCGCCATGAGATCGTGCGCGAATGCGGCGAGCACCACGTAGAGCAGGAACCAGAGCATGAAGGCGACCGCGAGCGGGAAGACGAAGCTGCGGAACCGGTGCTTCAGCTCCCGGAAGTCGGGTCTGGCCTGAAATGCGACGTAATCGACGGGCTCCCACTGATTTTCATGCGTAGATGCTGATTCGGTCACTCGTTTCTCCCTTGAACTCAAGTTTCCTCGTCGCAGCGCTGCGACGACTCATGCTGATCCTAGAAAACGAGTGTTAGCGTGAGCTACCTCCGAAAGTGGGTAGAACTCGTGCAACGAATGGATGAGGATCACGTGCAGCGCATCTTGCGCGAAGCAGTGGACGCGTTCGCTCGAGAGACCCGGTTCGACGTCGCCTTCGGCGGATTGGAGCGAGCCGGAGTGACGATGCTCACCGCGATCTCCGGTGCCGCGAACGACGCGAATGAGGGCGTGCTCGTGCGCACGGACCAGGGCCTCGGCGGGCGGGCGCTGCGCGAGCGTCGACCGCGGATCGCCGCGGACTACGTGGCGAGCCGGCAGATCACGCACGAGTACGATGCGCACATCCGCGGCGAGCGCATCGTCGGACTGTTCGCGATGCCCGTGCTGGTCGACGGCGAGGCGCGTGCCGTGCTGTACGGGGGAACGCGCCGGTCGATGATGCCGGGAACGAACTTCGCGCGCATCGCCGCCGGTGTTGCGCGGGATCTCTCGCGCGAGTTGCGCATCGAGGATGAGGTCGCTCGGCGCGTCAAGGCGCGAGGCGGCGCCCGTGCGAGTGACTGGACCTCCGACCGATCTCAGCTCCTCCCGCTCCCCCCGCACCTCCCGCACCTCCCGCCCGCGATGGTCGAGACGCTGCGCACCGTCCACGCCGGACTTCGCGGAGCGATCGCGGAGGCTCCCACTCCGAGGCTGCGCGAACGACTCCTCGACGTCGAGCGGCAGCTCACAGGGCTTTCGGCGGCTCCCCTGGCTCCAGGGCATCACGCCCGAGTCCGGGTGCCGGTCCAGCTCTCTCCGCGGGAGATCGATACGCTCACGCAGGTCGCGCTCGGCGCGACGAACGCGGAGACCGGCGAGATGCTGGGTCTCACCGAGAACACCATCAAGAGCTATCTCAATGCGGCCATGACGAAGCTCGACGCGTCGACCCGGCACGCTGCCGTGTCGCGTGCACGGTCGCTGGGCTTCCTCGTCTGAAGGCGGCGCGTCACCGGTCGTCGTGCAGCACGCGCGCCGTGAGACGATCGATCGCGAGTCTGAGCGCGCGGTCGGGATCCACTCCAGCGCGATTCGCCCGCATCAGCATCGCGAGCATCGCATCACCGATGCCGAATTCGGCCAGTCGCTGCTCATCTGGACCGATCAGCGCGGCGAGCGGATCCTCGGGGTACGCGTCCCCCGCACCCGGATCGATCAGGCCGGCCCGCTTCAGGCGCTCGATGACCTTGGCGGCGCGGGCAAGAGTCGGCATGCCAGCGGGGATGCCCTCGAGCGGGCCGCGCGACCCCCGCTCCTCGCCAGCAGCATCCTCTTTGAGTCGCTCCCACTCGGCGTGCAGTTCTTCCACCGTCATGTAGCCGCGATCCCCGAAGACATGGGGATGCCGGCGCACGAGTTTCTCGTTCAGCGCCGCAGCGATGCTGTCGAAGTCGTATCCCTCCGAATCGCGCTCCGCGATCGCGGCGTGAAACAGGACCTGGTACAGCACGTCGCCGAGCTCCGACTGCACCTCTGCAGGCGGCAGCTCGCGCTCGACCGCATCGATGAACTCGGCCGTCTCCTCGACGAGGAACTGGGTGAGCGACTCGTGCGTCTGCACCTCGTGCCACGCGCAGCCGCCCGGCGCGACGAGGCGGCGCACCGTGGAGATCAGAGCTTCGAACGGACGTGGATCACCGGCTGCGTCGGTACTCATACTCACCCACCCTATCGGGCACCGCGACCCTGAAAAGCGCCTGATAGCCTGGTGCGGCCCCGGGGACATCGGCGGGGCAACCACGCTTACGAGGGGGAATCTCATGACGGATACGAAGTCGCTATTCAAGATCGCCGGCATTTTCGGCGCGGCCGCGCTGACACTCAGCCTTGCTTCCTGCTCGGGCGGACAGAGCGTTGCAGACGCCTGCAAGATCGCTCAGGATTCGATGACGGATGTCGTCGCGCAGTCCCAGACCGACGCGCAGTCGGCGCTGCAGAGTGCGATGTCGGGTGAAGAGACAGATTTCGCCGCGATCTTCACCCCGGTGGTCGATGCGCTTGAGGACACTCAGGGCAAGGTCACCAACGAGGACGTCAAGGGGCCGCTCGACAACTTCGTGACGGAGTACAAGTCGTTCGTCGAGACGTTCGATGGCATCGACCTCTCCGCGATGCAGGAGATTCAGGAGATGTCGCAGCTCGACATGACCGACCCCGCCAACCAGGCGAAGCTCGAAGAGCTGCAGACGAAGTCCGAAGAGCTGCAGCAGCAGTCGCAGGAGCTGCAGACGAAGCTGCAGGACAGCCAGTCGACGCTCATGGACGCGAGCTCCGAGCTCAACGACGTCTGCTCCGCGGGCTGACCCACCGCGCGATCAACGCAAGACCACGGTCTTGTCCACTCGCTGCGCGTGTGCGGCCGGCACCCGGCCAGCACCACGCGCAGCGAGTTCTTCTCAGCCAGCCGCGGGCGATTCCTCCTCGAGGAGGGTCGCCAGCACGCGCCCCGTCCAGGCCACGATGTCGTCTTCGTCGCCCACGTGCTTCTGCCCCACTCCGGAGAGCGGACTGCGCGATGACGCGGTGCCACCCGGAAGCGGGATCTGCAGGCTCTTCGACGCCTCGACGTAGCGAGAGCCCGGGTACATCCGGTTCATGCGCATGCGCCGGGAATCGAGCAGCTCGACCGGTTCGATGCGCAGCGCTGGGCCCGCGGCGACGACCTTCGCGAGACCGAGGCGCGACGCCCGACGGCGCAGCGCCGATACTGCGGCGAGGCGTTCGACCTCGACCGGCGGCGCTCCGTAGCGGTCGGTGAGCTCCTCGAGCACGAGTGATACGTGCTCGGCAGGCGCCTGCGGGTGGGCAGCGGCGGAGAACTTCTGATACGCCTCGAGTCGGAGCCGCTCGCTCTCCACGTACTCCTCGGGGATGTGCGCGTCGACGGGCAATTCGAGCACCAGTTCGGTGGTCCCAGAGATCTCCTCGCCCTTGAACGAGCTCACGGCCTCGCCGATCATGCGCAGGTACAAGTCGAACCCGACGCCCGCGATGTGACCCGATTGCTCTCCGCCGAGCAGGTTTCCGGCTCCGCGCAGCTCGAGGTCTTTCAGGGCCACTTGCATGCCCGAGCCGAGCTCGTTGTTCGTCGCCAGGGTGTCGAGGCGCTCGTGCGCGTGCTCGGTGAGCGGCTTGTCCGGGTCGTAGAGGAAGTACGCGTATGCGCGCTCACGACTGCGCCCGACGCGCCCGCGCAGCTGGTGCAACTGGCTCAAGCCGTACTTGTCGGCGTTGTCGATGATGATCGTGTTCGCGTTCGCGATGTCGAGGCCGGTCTCGATGATCGTCGTCGACACGAGCACGTCGAACTTGCGCTCCCAGAAGTCTTGCACCACTTGCTCGAGCTGATGCTCGCCCAGCTTGCCGTGCGCCACCGCGACGCGCGCCTCCGGCACGAGCTCCGCGATCTGATTCGCGACCCTCGTGATCGATTGCACGCGGTTGTGCACGAAGAAGACCTGCCCCTCGCGCAGCAGTTCGCGCCGGATCGCGGCGGTGATCTGCTTATCGCTCCGCGGTCCGACGAACGTGAGAATCGGATGGCGGTCTTCAGGGGCGGTCGCCAGCGTCGACATCTCGCGGATGCCGGTTACCGCCATCTCGAGCGTGCGCGGGATCGGGGTGGCGCTCATCGCGAGAATGTCGACGTTCGTCTTGAGCTTCTTCAGGGAGTCCTTGTGCTCGACGCCGAACCGCTGCTCCTCGTCGATCACGACGAGCCCGAGGTCTTTGTAGTGCACGTTCTCAGAGAGGAGCCGGTGCGTGCCGATGACCACGTCCACCGTTCCCGCCGCGAGACCCTCGATCGTGTCTCGCGATTCCTTGTCGGACTGGAATCGGCTGAGCGGACGCAGGCGCACGGGGAAGCCGGCGAAGCGATTCTGAAAGGTCTCCAGGTGCTGCGTCACGAGCAACGTGGTCGGCACGAGGATCGCGACCTGCTTGCCGTCCTGCACAGCCTTGAAGGCTGCCCGCACGGCCACCTCGGTCTTGCCGAAGCCGACATCGCCCGCGATGAGGCGATCCATCGGGATCGTGCGCTCCATGTCCCGTTTGACCTCGTCGATCGTGGTCAGCTGATCGAGGGTCTCGGCGTAGGGGAACGCTTCTTCGAGCTCGTGCTGCCACGGCGTATCGGAGGAGAACGCGAAGCCCTTCGATGCGACGCGCGCCGAATAGAGCTTCACCAGCTCCACTGCGATGTCGCGCACCGCCTTGCGCGCCTTCTTCTTGGCAGTCGCCCAGTCGCTGCCGCCCATTTTCGAGAGGGTCGGCGCCTCGCCCCCGACGTATCGAGAGAGCTGGTCCAGCTGGTCGGTGGGCACGTAGAGCTTGTCGCGGGGCATTCCCCGCTTCGTCGATGAGTACTCGAGCACGAGATACTCGCGCAGCGCCTTCGTCGCGTCGCGCCCGATGCCAGTGGGAACCATGCGCTGCGTCAGCTCGACGAACTGCCCGATGCCGTGCGTCTCGTGCACGACGTAGTCGCCGGCGACGAGCTTCAGAGGATCCACGACGTTCTTGCCGCGGCGCTTCGCGAGCTTCTGCGAGGAACCGGCCTGCGATCCTGCCGATCGCCCGAAGAACTCGGCCTCGGTCGCCAGCAGCAGGCGGGCTTCGGCGCTTTCGAAGCCCGACCAGGCGGTGCCTGTGACGAGGTAGACGATGCCGTCCTCCCAGGCCTCCGGCAGTTCGTCGACGATGCGCGCGGCAGCTCCGGCGTCGGCGAGCACGTCGCGCGCGCGCTCCACGAGGCCGACACCCTGAGCGGAGACGACCGCGTGCCATCCGTCTCGCAGCCGCTCGCCGATCAGTCGTATCGCCGCGCCCGTCGCGTCGCCCGCCTGCAATGGCTTGGGGAAAGCACCGCCCTGCACGGCGATCACCGCTGGGTCGCCGGGCACGGCCGCATCGACGCCGCCAGCGCCCGCTTCGTCACGCACGAAATTGGAGACCGACCACCACGGCCTCCCCTGCGAGGCTGCGCGCAGCTCTCCGAGGGCCAGCATGCCGCTGTCTTCGACGGGCACCGGCGCATCGGCTCCAGCGGTCGCCGCCTGCCATGCGGCTTCGAGGAACTCTCGATTCGTATCGGCGAGGCTGACGGAGCGGCTGGCAACGCGCTCCGGTGAGACGACGAGGACGGCACCGCCCTCCGGAAGCAGGGAGGTGATGGGCGCAAGGCCTGGAACGAGTTGCGGCAGAAGGCTCTCCATGCCCTCGACGGCGATGCCCTCGCTCATCTTCTCGAGCAGCGATCCGAGTGCCGGGAAGCGTGGCAGCAGCGCCGCAGCGCGCTCGCGCACATCGTCGGTGAGCAGCAGCTCGCGCGCCGGCCAGAGCTCGATCGCATCGAGCGGATCGCCTGCGCTGCGCTGATCGGAGACCGCGAAGCGCCTGATCTGATCGATCTCGTCGCCGAAGAAATCGACGCGCACCGCCTGATCCGCGGTCGGCGGGAAGACGTCGAGAATCCCACCGCGGACCGCGAATTCGCCGCGTCGCGTCACCATGTCGACACGCGTGTAGGCGTACTCGACGAGGCGCCGCGCGATGGGATCGAGACCCTTCGTGGTGCGCCCCGAGGTCAGCTCGATGGGCTCGGCGGTGGCGGCGTGCGGCGACACCGGCTGCAGCGCGGCGCGGACCGATGCGACGATCACGAGCGGCACCTCGCCGTCGTACTCGCGGAGCAGCCGCAGAGACTCAGCTCGGCGGCCGACCGTCTCCGCGCTCGGGCTGAGTCGCTCATGCGGGAGCGTCTCCCACGCGGGGAACTCGGTCGTGATCGCTTCGGGGAGGAGCGATGCCAGGGCCGAGCGGATCGCGTCGGCCTCGCGGCTGGTCGCTGCAATCACGAGCAGCGCGCCGCGGTCGCCGGCGGCGCGGCGTCTGCGGAGCAACCCGGCGATGAGCGGTGCGCGCAATCCCTCGGCGATCGAGAATTCCGTGTCGGTCGAGCTGGCATCCAGTGCGGCCGCGAACGACTCTGACGACTCGAGCAGACGGTCGAGCCCCCGCAGCGTCACTGGGCGCTCCGACCGTGGAAGCGCTGCTGAGCGGCGAGCAGCCCCTCGTCGACGAGGGACTCGGCCGCGTCGGCGGCATCCTCGAGCAGGACGGGGAGCGCGCTGCGCTCCGACGTCGCGAACGGCTTCAGCACGAAATCGGCGGGGTCCTGCTGACCCGGCGGACGACCGATGCCGATGCGCACGCGCAGGAAGCCAGGGGTGTCGAGCGCCTTCGCGATGTCGCGCAGGCCGTTATGACCGCCGTGCCCGCCACCCTGCTTGAGCTTGACGGTGTCGAACGGCACGTCGAGCTCGTCGTGGAGCACGATGACGCGCTCGGCCGGGATCGCGAAGTACTTCGCGAGTGCAGAGGTCGGCCCGCCCGAAGTGTTCATGAAACCGTTGGATTTGGCCAGGATGAGCTTCGGCCCCCCGGCGCGGAGTCGCCCCTCGGCGACGCGTGCGCCGGCTCGATGCGACGAGAAGCGGCCTCCGATGCGAGCGGCGAGCACATCGAGCGCCATCTGCCCCACATTGTGCCGCGTCGCCTCGTAGTTCGCCCCTGGGTTGCCCAGACCGACGATGAGCCAAGTGTCATCCGACACGGGATCCTCCGCTTTCTTTCGCTTCCACAACATCCGTTCCCCCTTCGGCGTCCATCATCGCAGCCGCCGCCGACACTCGCCCCAACAGACGAACGGCCCGTCGGCCGGCGACGCATCGCCGCGCCGACGGGCCCGTAATCGTGTGGAGCTTACTCGGCTGCTTCTGCTGCCTCGTCCTCGTCCTCGGCGGTGCCGCGCGGCACGACGATGTTGACGACGAGCTGCTCGGGATCGCCGAGGAGCGTCGCGCCCTCGGGGAGCTCGATGTCGCCCGCGTGGATCTGCGCGCCTTCCTCGAGACCCTCGACGCTGACCTCGACGCTGTCGGGGATCGATGCCGCGGGAGCGCTCAGGTGCAGGCTGTTGAGCTCCTGCAGGGCGTTCGTACCCGAGAACGACTCGCCGGTGACGTGCACGCGCACCTCGACCTCGACGGTCTCGCCCTGCTTGATCACGATGAGGTCGACGTGCTCGATGATCTGGCGCACCGGATCCTTCTGCACGTCCTTGACGAGCACGAGCTGCTTCTCGCCGGCGACGTCGAGCTCGATCAGGGCGTTCGCCTGACGGATGATCAGGCTGAGCGGGTGCGTGTCGACCGCGACGTGGATCGGGTCGGTGCCGTGACCGTACACGACGGCCGGGGTCTGACCGGCGGCGCGAAGCTTGCGCGCCGCTCCCTTGCCGAAGTTCTCGCGTGCGTGGCCGACGAGCTGGCTGGTCTCGCTCATAGTGGTTTCTCCTTGCGGGCTCTCGCCCAATGAGGGCGGTCTGGCCGCCGGATTGGTGTCTCGCACTTGCGTAAATCACGCAGCAAGATGGCCCGCTGAGGCAGTCCGTCCCGCGTCGATCACGGGCTCGCAGGCCCCTCGCCGAAGTACAGCCTCCGAGTTTACACCATTCACGAGGAAGCCCGGCGCCCGTGGATCCTCGCCGACAGCGTCTCCGCCGCCGCGTGCACCTCTGAGGCGAGCGCCGCGGCGACCTCCGGCTCGACCGCGCCCTCCGGGTACGTCACCGCGATCGCCGCGACGGGCCACCCGCGGTGATCCAGCACCGGCACCCCGATCGAGGAGAGCCCCGCCGTCACCGAGCCCTCCTCCAGCGCGTAGCCGCGCGTCCGCGTCGCATCCAGCACGCTCCGCAGCCTCGAGTACCGGTCGATCCCGCCCGGGTCGACGTGACGGTGGACGAAGGACTCGCGGTCGGGGAAGAGCGCCCGCACCTGCGCCTTCGGAAGCGCGGCGAGGATCGCCCGACCGCTCGCCGTGAGCTGCATGGGGAGCCGCACATCGACGTCGGTCACGAGCGGCGGGGAGCCGGGTGCGCGCTCCTCCACCACGTAGAGCACGTCGCGTCCATGGGGCACCGCGAGGTGGCCGCTCAGGCGCACTCGATCGACGAGCGCGGCGAGCAGGGGCCGCCCGATCCTCGCGAGCGGCTCCTGGCGCGCGTAAGCCGAGCTGAGGTCGACTGCGGCGATACCGAGACCGAAACGGCGCTCCTCCGGCAGGTGCATCACGAACCCGTGCTCCTGCAACGCGTCCAGCAGATGGTAGACCGTGGAACGAGGCAGATCGAGCTTGCTCGCGATCATGCTCGCCGCGAGCGGCCCGCGGGAGCCCGCGAGCAGGCTGAGGATCCGCAGCGTCTGATCCGCGGCCGGAACCTTCGGGGTGCCCACGCTCCGCAGCCTATCCGGTCGGCGTCCGCTGCGACTCAGTCGAGCGGCGCGCCGAGCGCCCCGGTGAGCGCCGAGTGCACCGCTCCGCTCACGATCAGCTCGTGAGCGGCCGTGATCGTCGGAGACAGGAAGGTGTCGGTCTCCGGCGCGGGAATCCGGGTGCGGAAGAGCGCGTGGATCGCCGCCGTCGCGGGCGCCGGTTCGCCGAGACCGGAGGCGGCACGGAAGTCGAGCGCGCGCGTCGATGCGAGCAGCTCGATGCCGAGCACCCGCGCGAGCCCGTCGATGGAGCGCCGGAGCTTGCGGCCCGCCGCCCAGCCCATGGAGACGTGGTCCTCCTGCATCGCCGATGACGGGATCGAGTCGACCGAGGCCGGCGCGGCGAGCCGCTTGAGCTCGGAGACGATCCCCGCCGCGGTGTACTGCGCGATCATGAGACCGGAGTCGAGGCCAGCGTCCGCCGCGAGGAACGGCGGGAGGCCGTGATTGCGCGCCACGTCAAGGAAGCGGTCGGTGCGGCGCTCCGAGATGCTCGCGACGTCGGCGACGGCGATCGCGAGGAAGTCGAGCACGTAGCCGACGGGTGCGCCGTGGAAGTTGCCGTTCGATTCGACGCGGCCGTCGGGCAGGACGACCGGGTTGTCGATCGCCGAGACGAGTTCGACGCTCGCGACCCTGGCTGCGTGCGCTGCGGTGTCTCGGGCGGCGCCGTGCACCTGAGGGGCGCATCGGAGCGAGTACGCGTCTTGCACGCGCGTGAACTCGCCCTCGCGCGGCCGCTGCACCAGCTGGGAGTTCTCGAGCACGCGCAGCATGTTCGCGGCCGAGGTCGCCTGACCGGGGTGCGGACGGAGCGCGTGGAGATCCGCCGCGAAGACGGCGTCGGTCCCCGTGAGTCCCTCGATGGAGGCTGCGGCCGAGACATCCGCGATCGTCAGCAGGCTGGCGAGGTCGGTGAGGGCGAGGCAGAGCATGCCGAGCATGCCGTCGGTGCCGTTGATCAGCGCGAGCCCCTCCTTCTCGGCGAGCACCAGCGGCTCGATGCCCGCCGCTGCGAGCGCGGTCGCGGCCGGCACGGTGGGCCCGTCGGGCTCTGCCGCCGTGCGCACGTGGCCCTCCCCCATCAGCGTGAGCGCGCAGTGCGCGAGCGGGCTCAGATCTCCTGAGCACCCGAGCGAGCCGTACTCGTGCACCACCGGGGTGATGCCGGCGTTGATGATCGCGGCGTACGTCTCGACGACTTCGAGGCGCACGCCGGTCCGACCGCTCGCGAGCGTGTTCAGACGCAGGAGCATCAATGCTCGGACGACTTCGCGCTCGACCTCCGAGCCGGTTCCGGCGGCATGCGATCGGATCAGGCTCCGCTGCAGTTGCTGACGCTTCTCCACGGGAATCTGGACGTTCGCGAGAGCACCGAACCCCGTCGAGATCCCGTAGTGCGGTCGAGTGTCGTTCGCGAGATCCTCGATGACCCTGCGGCTCGCCGCGACGCGCTGGCGGCTGGAGTCGGAGATGGTGATCCGTGCATCGTGGCGGGCAACCGATACGACGTCGGCGACGGTGAGCGGAGCGTCGCCGAGCACGACGGTCGCTGGGTGGGAAGCTGTCATGCATCGATCCCACCGCACGAGCGGCACCGCGGCCAGCTCGGGCAGTCCATCGGTGTCCGGGATCCCGGACGTCGTCTCGATCCGGGATCCCGGACGCGCAGCTCGCTCCTCGTGCTGCGCGAGAGCAGGGAGACGCTCCACACTGGGAAGCAGCACCGCTGCTCGCGCGGTGCGTCGCAGCACCCCTACGATCACGAGGAGACGCCCATGGCACCCGGTCTGCCGCACGATCCGTCCTGGCCGCGCACGGGAGGATGGCCGTCTCCCGACCCCGATGGACCGGCGGATCTCGCACTCATCGGCGTACCGACCTCGCGCACCTCGCTCTCGCCGTCGAACGCGCACGAGACCCCCGCAGCGGTGCGCGAAGCGCTGCAGCGGTATTCGAGCCACATCGTCGGATCCGCACTGCCCGACGATCGCGGCGACGAGTCCGAGATCGTGCTCGACGAGGCCCTGCGCATCGTCGACGCGGGCGACTGCGTCGATCCCGACACCGAAGACGGAGAGCTCGCGGCGGCGTCGGCGATCGCGGCTCTCGCCGCTCGCACCGAACTCGTCGTCGCGCTCGGCGGTGACAACGCGCTGACCGTGCCCGCCGCACTCGGCATCGCGGGATCCGACCTCCCCCAGGCGGGCCTCATCACCTTCGACGCGCATCACGACCTCAGAGACGGTCGCAGCAACGGGTCGCCGGTGCGTCGCCTCATCGAGGCGGGTCTCGACCCGCGGCGCATCGTCCAGGTGGGGATCGCCGACTTCGCGAACTCCCGTGCGTATCGACGACGCGCGAAGGAGCTCGGCGTGACGGTGATCCATCGCGATGAGCTCCACGACCGACCCATGCCCGACGTCATCGCAGAGGCGCTCGACATCGCAGGCGCAGGAGGCGGGCCGGTGCACGTCGATCTCGACGTCGACGTGTGCGATCGCTCCGTCGCTCCCGGCTGCCCGGCCTCCATCCCTGGCGGCCTGCAGGCGCACGAGATCCGTCGTGCAGCCCGACTGCTCGCAGCCGATCCGCGCGTGCGCGGCATCGACATCGCGGAGGTCGACGCCGCCGCAGACGCACCCGACGGTCGCACCGTGCGACTCGCCGCCCTGCTCGTGCTCGAAGCCGCGGCCGGGCTCGCACGACGGCTCGGTCGGTAGCCCCCCCCCCCGCCCTCCCGCACGGCAGCACTCCCCGCGACACGGGTCCGTCGAGTGCGCCCGATTCCACAGAATCCGTTCGACGACGAAAGGATGTTCTTCATGACCACGACCGATTCCGGCCTCCGGCGCGGCCTCACCGCTCGGCACATCAGGTTCATGGCCCTCGGCTCAGCGATCGGCACGGGGCTCTTCATGGGCTCCTCCGGCGCGATCCAGACCGCGGGCCCGTCGGTGCTCATCGCCTACATCATCGGCGGCGCCGCCGTATTCATGGTGATGCGGGCGCTCGGCGAGATGGTCGTGCGGCACCCGGTGTCGGGATCGTTCGGCCAGTACGCGTCGCGCTACATCCACCCGTTCGCCGGCTTCCTCGTCGGTTGGACCTTCGCATTCGAGATGTTCCTCGTCGCGGTCTTCGACGCGACCGCGATCGGCGTCTACATGCGGTTCTGGTTCCCCGACGTGTCGCAGTGGGTGTGGGTGTTGGCCGTCGTCTGCTTCATCGCGGCCATCAACCTGCTCGGCGTCCGCGTCTTCGGCGAACTCGAGTTCTGGTTCGCGCTCGTGAAGATCGTCGCGATCGTCGCGCTGATCGTCGCGGGCGTCGCCGTCATCCTGTTCGGCTTCGGCGTCGCCGGCCACGATCAGATGGGACCGCAGAACCTGGTCGAGCACGGCGGGTTCATGCCGCACGGCATCTGGGGTGTGATCGCTTCGTTCACGATCGTGATGTTCGCCTTCGGCGGCATCGAGATCATCGGCGTCACCGCCGGCGAAGCCCAGAACCCGAAGCAGGTGCTCCCGAAGGCGATCAACTCGGTGCCGATCCGGATCCTGCTCTTCTACGTGCTGACCCTCGGGGTGATCATGTGCATCCAGCCCTGGGTCGACATCACCGGCGAGACGAGCCCGTTCGTCTCGATCTTCGAGTCGATCGGGTTCCAGGCCGCGGCAGCCGTGTTCAACGTGATCCTCATCACCGCGGCGCTCTCAGCCATGAACGCCGACATCTTCGGTGCGGGTCGCATGCTGCACGGTCTCGCCGAACAGGGCCAGGCTCCCCGATCATTCACACGCACGACGCGCAACGGCGTACCCATCATGACGGTGCTCACGATGATCATCGGCCTGCTCGTCGGTGTCGTGCTCAACTTCTTCTACCCCGACCAAGTGCTCTTCCTGCTCGGAGCGCTCGCCACGTTCGCGACGGTGCTGGTTTGGCTCGTGATTCTCGTCGCCCACATCCGCATGAAGGCGGAGATCGCGCGCGAGCACCGGCTCCCCAGCGAGTTCCCGGTGCCCCTGTGGCCGGTCGCATCGTGGCTCACGGTCGCGTTCATCGTGGGCGTCATCGTGCTCGTCGGAATCGTTCCCGACTCGCGCCCGGCGCTGTGGGTGGGACTCGTCTGGGTCGCCGGTGTGACCGCGTGCTACTTCGCGTGGGTGCGCGGCGACGGGCGTCAGCCGTACCACCTCGTCGATCAGACCGAGCCCATCGGAGTGGTCCCCGCCGAGCGCTAGAAGAGCGCTGGCTCGACCGGGGGCACGGACCAGTCGACTGGTTCGGCGCCCTGCATCCGGAGCGCAGCGTTCGCACGGCTGAAGGGGCGGGAGCCGAAGAACCCGCGCGACGCCGAGAGGGGGGACGGATGCGCGCTCTCGATGCAGGGCACTCCGTCGAGCAGGGCCCCGAGCGTCTGGGCTGGCTTCCCCCACAGGATCGCGACGAGCGGCCCGCCCCGCTCGGCGAGCGCCGTGATCGCGTGAGCGGTGATCTGTTCCCAGCCCTTCCGCTGGTGGGAACCGGCGTCACCGGCGCGCACCGTGAGCACGCGGTTGAGCAGCAGCACGCCGCGATCGGCCCACGCGGTGAGATCCCCGTGCTCGGCCGGCGGAACGCCGAGGTCGTCTGCGAGCTCCCGGTAGATGTTCCTGAGGCTCCGCGGGATGGGGCGCACATCGGCGGACGTCGCGAACGACAGTCCGATCGGATGCCCCGGGGTGGGGTACGGATCCTGCCCGACGATGAGCACCCGGACGTCCGCCATCGGCCGCTCGAACGCCGCGAGCACGCGATCGGGGCTCGGGAGCACCTCGACGCCGGCGGCGCGCTCCGACTGCACGAAGCGCTCGACGGCGGCCAACTGCTCCGCGACGGGGTCGAGGGCCGTCGCCCAGTCGGTCGCCATGCCGTCGGTCGAAAGCGGGCGCACCGGTCAGTCGTCCCGCGCTGCGAGCTCGCCCCGGTGCGTGTGGAACACGCTCGTCTGCGCGACCGGCCTGAGCACGATGAGGTCTTGATTCACGTGCGGAGGCTGCTCGAAGGCGCCGACCAGCACCCGCGCCACGTCCTCCGCTTGCAACGGGATCACGTCCGCGTACGGTCTCTGCGCCGCCTCCGCGTCCCCTCGGAGCCGGTTCAGCGTGAACTCCTCGGTGTGCACGAGTCCCGGTGCCAGCTCCATGACCCGGATCGGCTCGCCTCCGAGCTCCAGGCGCAGCACCTGCGTCACGGCGTGCGCCGCGTATTTGGCGGCGTTGTACCCGCCCCCGCCGGGGTACGCGTCATGCCCGGCCGTCGACGTCAGGTTGAGGATCGACGCCCATCCCGACTGCCGCGCGCCCTCGCGCAGCACCGGCAGGAGTGCCGCCGTCACCGAGCGCAATCCGATCACGTTCACCTCGAACATACGGCGCCAGTCGGCATTCGAGGCGTGTTCGACGGATTCGGTGCCCCAGGCGCCCCCGGCATTGTTCACGAGCCCGGTCGCCCCTCCGCTGTCCGCCACCTCGGCCGCGAGGCCGGCGACCTGCGCTTCATCCGTCACGTCGCACGCGATCGCTCGCGCACCGGTTTCGGCGGCGAGCGCCTCGAGACGGTCGAGCCGCCGCGCAACGGCGACGGTCTCCCAGCCGAGCTCCGCGAACCTGCGCACCGTCGCCGCTCCGATTCCGGAACTCGCCCCTGTGACCACGACCCGACGTTGCATGCGTTCCTCTTCCGCTCGGCAGTACGTGCTCCGAGCCTAGCGAGGCGTCGCGGCTCGCAACAGACGGGTCGACGCGCGCTGACGAGGCGCGAATCACGTTACGCAATACGACTCGCTCCGTTGCCGCCGCGGCACGCGTCTCGTACGCTCGGACCGCACCGCAACTTCATCTCGCACCGCAGCTTCACTCGCACATCGCAATCTACTCACCGAGGAGTCATCATGACCGACCAGAGCGCCTGGGGATTCGAAACCCGGCAGATCCACTCGGGCCAGCAGCCCGACGAGACCGGGGCTCGCGCCGTTCCGATCCACCAGACCACCTCGTTCGTGTTCGACGACACGACCCAGGCTGCGAACCGATTCGCGCTCGCGGAGCTCGGCCCGATCTACACCCGCATCACGAACCCGACCCAGGCCGTCGTCGAAGAGCGCATCGCCGCGCTCGAGGGCGGAAGCGGCGCGCTGCTGCTCGCGAGCGGGCAGGCGGCGTCGACGTTCGCCGTGCTGAACATCGCGAACTCGGGTGATCACATCGTGTCGTCGGCGTCGATCTACGGCGGCACGTACAACCTGTTCAAGTACTCGCTCGCGAAGCTCGGCATCGAAGTCACCTTCGTCGAGGATCAGGACGACCCCGCAGCGTGGCAGCGCGCCGTCCGCCCCAACACCAAGCTCTTCTTCGCCGAGTCGATCGCGAACCCGCGCTCCAACGTGCTCGACATCCGTGCGGTCGCCGATGTCGCCCACGAGAACAGCCTGCCGCTCATCATCGACAACACCGTAGCGAGCCCGTACCTGGTGCGCCCGTTCGAGCACGGCGCGGACATCGTGCTGCACTCCGCCACGAAGTTCCTCGGCGGGCACGGCACGACCCTCGGAGGCGTGATCGTCGACGGAGGCGTCTTCGAGTGGTCGCAGCACGCCGACAAGTTCCCCGGGCTGACGGAGCCCGACCCCTCGTACAACGGCGTCAGCTACACGGGAGCCGTCGGCGACGCGATCGCGTAC
Source organism: Leucobacter sp. USHLN154 (assembly GCF_037145595.1). Taxonomy (NCBI): domain Bacteria; kingdom Bacillati; phylum Actinomycetota; class Actinomycetes; order Micrococcales; family Microbacteriaceae; genus Leucobacter; species Leucobacter sp. USHLN154. The sequence continues at coordinate 411,390 of NZ_JBBCXF010000001.1, read as the reverse complement.
ATCATCAAGGCGCGGGTGCAGCTGCTGCGCGACCTCGGGGCGTCGATCGCCCCGCTCAGCGCCTGGCTCCTGCTGCAGGGCATCGAGACGCTGTCGCTCCGCGTCGAGCGCCACGTGCAGAACGCCCAGGAGGTGGCTGAGTGGCTCGATTCCCACGATGACGTCGCGACGGTCTACTACTCGGGCCTGCCGTCGAGCCCGTGGTACGCCGCAGCGAACCGCTACGCACCGAAGGGCGTGGGAGCGGTGCTCGCGTTCGAGCTCAAGGGCGGGGTCGACGCAGGCCGCGCGGTCGTGGAGAACGTCGAGCTCTTCAGCCACGTCGCCAATATCGGCGACGTGCGCAGCCTGATCATCCACCCGGCCTCGACGACGCACTCGCAGCTGACACCCGAGCAGCAGCTGACGGCGGGCGTCACGCCCGGGCTCGTGCGTCTGTCGGTGGGCCTCGAGCACATCGACGACATCAAGGCCGATTTGGAGCAGGGATTCGCTGCGGCTCGCAAGGTCGTGGCCGAGTCGACCGCGAACGCCTAGACGGTGCGGTGCGGGGGCGGACGCAGCGCGTAACATTCGCCCTCGCACCGGCTGCGCACGACAGAATGGGTGCTCATGGACTGGCAGACTCCCGAGGACTCGTTCCCGACCGATTTCATCACCGATGCGCAACTGCGCGCGCTGATGGGGCGGCCGCCGATCTCGGGCGGATGGCGGGACGGCGATGCCGTCGGCGAGCGCTCATTCGTGTCGGTCGGAGAACTCGAGACCGAAGCCGGCAGTGTCATTCCCCACGTGCGCATCGCATACGAGACGTTCGGCGCGCTCAATGAGCGGCGCGACAACGCGATCCTCGTCTTTCACGCCCTGACGGGCGACAGCCATCTCGTGGGCCCCGCCGCGGCCGGGCACCCGACCGACGGCTGGTGGTCTGAGATCGTCGGCCCGGGCAAACCCCTCGACACCGATCGCTTCTGCATCATCGCCCCCAACGTGCTCGGAGGGTGTCAGGGATCGACCGGGCCCGGCTCCCTCGACCCGTCGGGCCTGGAGTGGGGCGGGAGGTTCCCCTACCTCACCATCCGCGATCAGGTCACCGCTGCCGGCCGTTTCGCCGACGCCCTCGGCATCGAGCGGTTCGAAGCGGTCATCGGGGGCTCCATGGGCGGAATGCACGCCCTCGAGTGGGGCATCTCGCACCCGGATCGCGCGGCGCGGATCGCGGTCATCGCCGCTCCCCCGGTGACCACCGCCGACCAGATCGGCCTCAATCTCGTGCAGCTCGAAGCCATCCGCTCAGACCCGTTCTACCGCGGCGGCAACTACTACGACGCCCCCGACGGGGTCGGACCCCACCACGGCCTCGCCACCGCGCGCAGGCTCGCCCTGCTCAACTACCGGAGCAATACCGAGCTCGACGAACGGTTCGGTCGCGCGTGGCAATCCGCGGTGAGTCCGCTCGGCGGCGGCGGTCGCTTCGCCGTCGAGTCGTACCTCGACTTCCACGGCAACAAGTTCACTCGACGGTTCGACGCGAACAGCTACGTCACGCTCGTGCAGGCGATGAACTCGCACGACGTCGGCCGCGGCCGCGGCGGCGTGCGCGCCGCACTCTCCACGATCGACGTGCCGACGCTCGTGCTCGGCATCCCGAGCGATCGGCTCTTCACGCTCGAAGGCCAGGATGAGATCGCGCGGCACACGCCAGGCAGTCTCGACGGGTCGCGCGCAACGCGCATCGATTCGCCGTTCGGCCACGACGCGTTTCTGATCGAGTTCGCGCGCGTCGGCGCTCAACTCCGACGACTGCTCGCTGCCTGAACGGCCTCGCAGCAGCCACTCGGGGGCCTCCCACCTTTGCGCCGTAGTCTCTCCCCATAACCTGACCGGCGCGTCCGCCCGAGTCTCTGCGTCACCGGAAGAGGAGCATCAGCTTGACTATCGTGCACGCGCGTTCTTCTTGGCGCGCTCTGGGTGTGGTCGCATCCGTCACCGCCGTGATCCCGCTCTGCCTCGCGGGCTGCGCCCCGGCGGTGGAGAGCGACGCGAGCGCCGCCGAGCTCCGCGCCGCCCCGGATTCGAACCTCATGACGGTTCCGGTGGATCGCACGTACGACGTCACCGAGATCAACCTCATCGCGCCCCTCGGCGCCTCCTCGCTCCACGAAGCGCTCGGCGAGCGCATCTCGTCCACGGGCACCATGGTCGTGCGCGACGGCATGATCATGTCGGCCGACCTCCAGGTGGTCATCGACGACATGCCTGAGGCCTCCTTCGTGCAGACCCGGCCGACGATGCTCGTACGCGACGACATCGAAGAGACCGTGACGTCCGTCGGCACTCTCTCGGTCGGGGGCCTCACGCAGCCCAACACGAGCGTCGAGCTCAAGCCGACCGAGCTCGGCGAGGATCAGGCGCAGTTCGACGTGACCTTCGCCATCCCCGACAATCTGCTCGTCTCGACGGCCGGGCTCCCGTTCGACGAGATCTCGGCGCACCTCGTACTCACGGCGCAATAGCGCCGCGCCGCGCGTCGCTTCGGCACGCGCCGTGGACGCCCGCCCGCCTCAGGCGAAACGCTGTCGGCGAGTCGCGTCGTGGATCTCGCCGACGAGCTCTTCGATGACGTCTTCGAGGAAGACGACCCCGAGGACGGATCCCGCGTCGTCGTGAATGCGAGCGAGATGAATGCCCCTGCCCTGGAGCCGGGCGAGCACATCCTCGAGTTCCGTCTTCGCATGCACCGATTCCATCTCGCGAATGCGCTTCGCCGGGATCGGCTGCGCAATGCGATCCTCGCCCAGTCGCACCAGGTCCTTGATGTGCACGTAGCCGACGAGCTCGCCGCTCGCGTCGGCGATGGGATACCTGGAGAAGCCGTGCCGGGCGACCGCGGCCTCCACGTCCTCCGGCGTCGACCCCTCAGGGAGCACGACGAGGCGGTCGGATGCGACGAGCAGGTCCTCCGCTCGCTTCGTCGTGAACTCGAAGGCGGCGGTGAGCGCACCGCTGCGGTCTTCCAGCACGCCCTCGCGCGTCGAGTGGCTCACGATGCTCGCCACTTCTTCCAGCGTGAACGTGCTGTTCGTCTCCGACTTGGGCTCCACGCCGAAGAGACGCAGCACGCCGTTCGCGACGGCGTTGAGCGCCGCGATGATGTGCCGGAGCAGGCGCGAGATCGCGACGAGCGGCGGCGCGAGGAGCAGCACGGCGCGATCCGGCATGGAGAACGCGGCGTTCTTCGGGACCATCTCGCCGAACACCACGTGCAGATACGAGACCCCGACGAGCGTGAGCACGAACGCCGCGATGGTCACCGCCTGCTCGGGAATGCCCGTCCAATGCAGCGGCCCCTCGAGCAGGTGGTGGATCGCCGGCTCGGAGACGTTCAGGATCAGCAAGGAGCACACGGTGATGCCCAGCTGACTCGTCGCGAGCATGAGCGTCGCATGCTCCATGGCGTAGAGCGCTGTCTGCGCGCGCTTCGACCCTGCCTCCGCGCGCGGCTCGATCTGCGACCGCCGAGCAGAGATCACGGCGAACTCGGCGCCGACGAAGAACGCGTTGGCGGCGAGCAGCACCACCAACCACAGGATTCCGACCCAGTCGCTCATGCGCTCTCCCCCTCGGCCGCCGATGGCGCCGCTGGCGCGCTCGTGTACTGCAGACGGGCGATGCGCCGACCGTCCATGCGCATCACGCGCAGCGTACCGCCATCGGGCAGTTCGACGGCGTCGCCGGCCTCGGGAATGCGACCGAGCTCGTGCAGCACGTACCCGGCCGCGGTGTCGTAGGCGTCGTCTTCCGGGATCTCGACTCCCGTCTGCTCGCGAACCTCGTCCGGGCGCAGATCGGCGGGGAAACTCATCTGCTCAGCAGTTCCCACCACGCCGGCGGCCGCCCGGTCGTGCTCGTCGGCGACCTCGCCGACGATCTCCTCGACCAGGTCTTCCAGGGTGACGATACCCGCCGTCCCGCCGTACTCGTCGGCGACGATCGCGAGCTGGAACCCGCTCGCCCGCAATTCCTCGAGCAACTGGTCGAGGTGCATCGTCTCGGGCACGCGCACCGCATCCTCCATGAGCGCCGCCACCGGGACGTCCTCGCGCTTCGCTCGGGGCACGGCGACCGCCTGCTTCACGTGCACGACACCGACGATGTCGTCGCGATCCTCATCGATCACCGGGAAGCGGGAGAAGCCGGTGCGACCCGACAACTCGAGCACGGCCTTCGCGGGTTCGAGTCGCTGCAGACTCTCGACTTTCAGGCGCGGTGTCATCACGTCGCCAGCGGAGAGCTCCGAGAAGCGCAGGGTGCGATCGAGCAGGGTCGCGGTATCGGCCTCCAGCAGTCCGGCGCTCGCCGAGTGACGGACGAGTGACGAGAGCTCCTGCGCGGACCGGGCGCCCGACAGCTCCTCCTGCGGTTCGATGCCGAGCGTGCGCAGAATACCGTTCGCGCTCCCGTTCAGCACCATCACCGCTGGCTTCAACGTGGTCGTGAACGCGGCCTGGGCCGGCATCACGAGCCGAGCGGTGGCCAGCGGGTTGGAGATCGCGAAGTTCTTCGGCACGAGCTCGCCCACGATCATCGAGAACACCGTGGCGATGGCCACCGCGATCGGAGCGCTGATGGCGCGTCGCAGATCCTCGGGCACCCCGACCGCGGCGAGCGGGCCGCCGAGGAAGGTGCTCAGCGCCGGTTCCAGCGTGTACCCCGCGAGCAGCGTCGTCAGCGTGATGCCCAGCTGGGCGCTCGAGAGATGCGTCGACGTGCGAGAGAGACCTCGGATCACGCGGTCGAGCCCGCGCTCCCCGGCGCCGCGACGGCGCTCCAAGTCGTGCCGGTCGAGTGCCACGAGCGAGAACTCGGACGCCACGAAAACACCCGTCCCGAGCGTCAGCACGACGCCGATGAGCAGGAGGAGCCAGTCGTTCATCCACGACTCCGGGAGAAGACGATCTGCCGCGCCTCAGCGCGGCCGGTACTCGGAGGGTCGGAAGGTCTTCGAGAGTCAACGTCCATAGCCCTCCGAGATTACCACCAGAACCCGGAATCTGCGCTGAGAGTATTCGGGCACCGGCGCCGAGATGGGCGTAGGCTTGTTGCCGGTACGGCTCAGGAGCCATTACCTCCGACTACATCAATCTTGCAGGCATTGCACGAACGAGAGGAAGTCGCTTTGGCGGAGCGCACGGAGACCACCAATCAAGCTGGTCCCGCAGGAGATTTCGGCGCGAATGCGTGGCTGGTGGACGAACTCTGGAAGCAGTTCCAAGTCGACAAGAACTCGGTAGACCGGTCATGGTGGCCCGTTCTCGAGAAGTACGGCGCCGGTCAGGCGGGTGAGGCGACGACGCCGGCTCCCTCCGGCGGTGCGGCCCCCGCGACGAGCCCGATCACCACTCCGACGCAACCCGCGAGGACGACGAAAGCGGCGCCGCGCGTCGCTCCGATCCCGGCCGACGCCCCGAGCACGGCGCGCAACACGAACGCCGAGCAGGAGGCGCCCGAAGCCGATCAGGTGACCCCGCTCAAGGGCATGGCGCGAACGCTCTCCAAGAACATGGACCAGAGCCTGGCGGTGCCGACGGCGACGAGCGTGCGCACGATCCCCGCGAAGCTGCTGATCGACAACCGCATCGTCATCAACAACCACCTGCGCCGCAGTCGCGGCGGCAAGGTGTCGTTCACCCACCTCATCGGCTGGGCCCTGATCCAGACGCTGAAGGAGTTCCCGAGCCAGAACGTCAGCTACGCGGAGGTGGACGGCAAGCCCTCGATCGTCACGCCAGCGCACATCGGGCTCGGCATCGCGATCGACGTGCCGAAGCCCGACGGCACCCGCTCGCTGCTGGTCCCGTCGGTGAAGCGAGCCGAATCGCTCAACTTCAACGAATTCCTCTCCGCCTACGAGGACCTCGTGAAGCGAGCCCGCGACAACAAGCTCGCGGCCGGGGACTTCCAGGGCACCACGATCTCGCTCACCAATCCCGGCGGCATCGGCACGGTGCACTCCGTCCCCCGCCTCATGCAGGGCCAGGGCAGCATCATCGGCGCCGGCGCCCTCGAGTACCCCGCTGAGTTCCAGGGCGCGTCGCAGGAGACGCTGAACCGGCTCGGCATCTCCAAGACCATCACGCTCACGAGCACCTACGACCATCGGGTCATCCAGGGCGCCGGTTCCGGCCAGTTCCTGAAGCTCGTGCACGAGCGCCTGATCGGCAAGCACAACTTCTACGAAGAGATCTTCGCCGCACTGCGCATCCCGTACAAGCCGGTGCAGTGGGCCTCCGACATCCATGTCGACATCGTCGGCGCGGTCGACAAGTCGGCGCGCGTGCAGGAGCTCATCAACTCCTTCCGCGTGCGCGGCCACCTCATGGCCGATGTGGATCCGCTCGAGTACGTGCAGCGCACCCACCCCGACCTCGAGATCGAGTCCCACGGACTGACCTTCTGGGATCTCGACCGCGAGTTCGCCACCGGAGGCATCGGCGGCAAGCGCACCATGCCGCTGCGCGACATCCTCGGCGTGCTGCGCGACTCGTACTGCCGCAAGATCGGCATCGAGTACATGCACATTCAGGATCCCGCGCAGCGGCTGTGGTTGCGCGATCAGCTCGAAGTGCCCTACGCGAAGCCGAGCCACGACGAGCAGATGCGCATCCTCGAGAAGCTCAACGAGGCCGAGGCCTTCGAGACCTTCCTGCAGACGAAGTACGTCGGACAGAAGCGCTTCAGCCTGGAGGGCGGCGAGACCGTCATTCCGCTGCTCGACGCGATGCTCATCGATGCGGCGGAGGACGGCGTCGACAGCGTCGACGTCGGGATGGCGCACCGCGGCCGTCTGAACGTGCTCTCCAACATCGCGGGCAAGACGTACGGACAGATCTTCCGCGAGTTCGAGGGGGCGCAGGCGCAGAAGGCCGGTTCGGGCGATGTCAAGTACCACCTCGGCACTTCCGGCGTCTTCACCGCCCCCAACGGCACGCAGGTGCCGATCCATCTTGCGGCGAATCCGTCGCACCTCGAAACGGTCGACGGCGTACTCGAGGGCATCGTCCGCGCGAAGCAGGACTTGAAGCCGATCGGCTCCTTCACCACCCTGCCGATCCTGATCCACGGCGACGCGGCGATGGCCGGCCAGGGAATCGTGTACGAGACGATGCAGATGTCGCAGCTGCGCGGCTACCGCACGGGCGGCACCATTCACATCATCATCAACAATCAGGTCGGTTTCACGACGCTCCCACTCGATTCCCGTTCGACGGCCTACTCCTCGGATATCGGCAAGGTCGTGCAGGCGCCGATCTTCCACGTGAACGGGGACGACCCGGAATCGGTCGTGCGCGTCGCGAAACTCGCCTACGAGTTCCGTCAGCGCTTCCACATCGACGTCGTCATCGACCTCGTGTGCTACCGCCGTCGCGGCCACAACGAGGGCGACGACCCCTCGATGACCCAGCCGCTCATGACCGACCTCATCGAGGCGAAGCGCTCGACGCGCCGCCTGTACACGAGCGCCCTCGTCGGACGCGGTGACATCACCGAGGAAGAGTACGACAAGGCGAAGCAGGATTTCCAGGATCGGCTCGAACGGGCGTTCCAGGAGACCCATGCCGCTCAGACCGGATCGATCCCGGTCATGGACACGAGCGGCATCGCGGAGGTCTCGGAATCCGGCGGCCGCTCCGAGCAGCAGCTCGAAACCGCGGTGGATCGCACGGTCATCGAGCGGATCGGCGATGCGCACGCCAACAAGCCAGAAGGCTTCATCGTGCATCAGAAGCTGCAGCAGCTCCTCAACAAGCGTCTGGAGATGAGCCGGGAGGGCGGCATCGACTGGGGCTTCGGAGAGCTGCTGGCGCTCGGCTCGCTCCTCATGGAGGGCACTGCGGTGCGCTTCGCCGGTCAGGATGCGCGGCGCGGCACCTTCGCCCAGCGGCACGCGGTGTTCCACGATCGCGCGAACGGACAGGAGTGGATTCCGCTGCTCAACCTGTCCGAGGAGCAGGCGCGGTTCTGGATCTACGACTCGCTGCTCTCCGAGTACGCCGCGCTGGCCTACGAGTACGGGTACTCGCTGCAGCGAGAGGATGCGCTCGTACTCTGGGAAGCGCAGTTCGGAGACTTCGCGAACACCGCGCAGGCCGTGATCGACGAGTACATCGCCGCTGCCGAGCAGAAGTGGGGCCAGCAGTCCTCCGTCGTGATGCTGCTCCCCCACGGCTACGAGGGTCAGGGACCCGACCACTCCTCCGCGCGCATCGAGCGGTACCTGCAGCTGTGCGCTGAAGACAACATGATCGTCGCCCGCCCGTCGACGCCGGCGAACTACTTCCATCTGCTCCGGCGACAGGCGTACGCCCGTCCGCGCAAACCGCTCATCGTGTTCACGCCGAAGTCGATGCTGCGCCTGCGCGGAGCGACGTCGAAGGTGGAGGACTTCACCGAGGGCTCGTTCCAGCCAGTGATCGACGACCCGGCGATCACCGAGCCCACGAGCGTGGAGCGCGTGCTCCTCGTGTCCGGCAAGGTCTATTACGACCTGCGATCCGCTCTCGAAAAGCGCCCCGACCCGCGCGTCGCGGTGGTTCGCGTCGAGCAGTTCTACCCGATTCCGGCGACGCAGCTGGGTCGCGTGCTCGCGCAGTACCAGGGCGCCGAGATCGTCTGGGTGCAGGACGAGCCCGAGAACCAGGGCGCGTGGCCGTTCATCTCGCTCGAGCTCTCCAAGAAGCTCGCGAACGACCGCATCCGCGTGGTTTCGCGTGCGGCGTCGGCAGCGCCCTCGACGGGCTCGGCCAAGGTGCACGCGGTGGAGCAGGAGGAGCTCATCTCCCGCGCGCTGCGCTTCGACGGCGACGCCTAGGAGTTCCAGTGCACCAATCGCTGATCGGGGACTCGCCGAGTGCGACCGGCGGCTCGGTGAGCCCCCAGATCAGCGGTATCGCGCAGAAGATCGCGTCCGCGATCTCCGTCGGCATGCTCAGCGTCGGAGAGCGGCTGCCCCCCGAGGCCGATCTCGCCGGGCAGTTCGGCATCGCCGTCGCGACGCTCCGGAAGGCGCTCGCCGAGCTGCGCGCCGAGGGCATCGTCGAGACGCGGCGCGGGCGGAATGGCGGCACGTTCGTCGTGCAATCCCCGTTTCCCTCGCCTGAAACACTGACCGCGTCGCTCATCCGTACGAGCACGACGGCGCTTCGCGACTTCTTCGACGAGCACGCCGCAGTCTCGGGCATGGCCGCGTATCTTGCTGCTGAGCGCACGTCGCCGGATTCGCGGACGCGCCTCGCCGAATTCGCGTTTCTGGCGCGGGAGGCGCGGACCGTGCGCGACCGGTCGCACGCTGACAGTCGGTTCCATTTCGAGGTCGCCGTGCTCAGCCAGTCGCAGCGCCTGCTCACCTCTGAGCAGAGACTGCAGTCGGAGCTCTCCCCGTTCCTCTGGTGCGGGCAGATCTGTCGAGCGTCCGCGCAGGGCGCGTTCACCGAGCACCTCGACATCGTGATGGCGATCGAACAGCGCGCACCGGACCGAGCGCGAGAACTCGCCGTGGCTCATGTGCGCGGCAACATGAAGCTGATCATCGACGGAAAGATCGCGCTCAATCGCCTTGCAGCGGCGAACGAGCCGAGCGGGGCGAATCAGGAGGCGGGCCCGCGGTGATGCCCGAGACAGAAATCGTCGACGAGGTGATTCAGCGGGTCGATGCCTGGTTCTCACGGCGCTTCGATCGACTGGCCCGACTCGCGACGCAGTTGATCGACGTAACGGCACTCGATGCTGACGGCCACATCGAGATCACCGAGGCGGCCCGGAAACGACTCAAATCGGTCGCCGTCCGATACCTCGCCGAAGACGAAGCGGTCGACGGGTGCGGACTCATCATCGCGCAGTCCGCATTGGGCACAGAGATCGGGGATCTGGAGTGGTGGGTGCGCGAGGAGGAATCGCGCTTCGCCCGGTACTCGTTCGGCGTCGTCCCCGGTGCCGATCGGTATTACGACTACTCGCACCACGAGTGGTTCACTCGCGCATTCGTCGACGGCGAGACGGCGATCGTCGGGCCGTACATCGACTACCTCGGCATCGAGGCGTACGTGGTGACGATCACCGTTCCCGCAGAGATCGACGGCACTCGCATCGGAGCCGTCGGCAACGACCTCCAGGTCGCAGATCTCGAAGCCGCGCTGCTCCCCGAGCTGCTTCGCGCGCCTGCGGAGATCGCACTCATCGGCGCGCGCGGCACCGTGCTCTTCGGCACGTCTTCCCGGTTCGTGTCAGGCGATTACGTAGCGCCCGAGCTCGATGGGTTCCGCAGCGTCGCCGTCGGTCCATCGGGCGCGGGCCTTCGCATCGTCGTTCCGTCCGCCTGACGCGATCGCAGCACCGCACCTCATCCGGTCCGCTGTGCGCGCACCCGGGCGTCCACGATCCCGGCGAATCGCCCGGCGACTCCGCCCCACACGCGCTGCAGCTCTGGCTCGGCGGCGGTGACCTTCGACACGATCGATGCGGCATCGAGCGCGAGCTGTTCGAGGTTCTCGGCGTCTTCGATGACCCAGTCGGCGGCCGACACCGACGAGGCCTCGGGGTGAAACTGCACGCCCCAGGCAGCTCCGCCGAGCGCGAAGACCTGATTCGGGCAGCGATCACTCGAGGCCAAGCGTCTCGCGGCGCTCGGGAGTGCCGCGACCGCGAGGTAATGCCACTGCACGACCGGCACGGAGGCACCGGCGAAGGGCCCGAACAGCGGGTCCTCCTCGCCGGGCGTCGCGCCGCGTCCCGCGAACGTGACGGTGTCCAGCCCGATCTCCGGCCCGTGCGCCATCGGGGTGATTCGACCGCCGTGCGCGACGGCCAGCAGCTGCGCTCCGAGGCAGATGCCGAGGGTGGGCACGCCAGAGGCGACGCCCTCGCGCAGCAGCTCGCGCACGCGGGAGAGCCACGGGGCCACGGCGTCGTCCTCGGGCCCCATCGAGCCTCCGAGCACCACCAGGCCGTCGAATCCGGCGAGGGTCTCCGGTATGGCGCCCGGATTCTCGGCACTCCGGACGTCGACTCGCGCTGCTGCCGACTCGAATGAGCTCGCGATCGCTCCCAACCCCGCGTTCGACTGGTGCTGAATGACGAGGATGCGCCCCTGGCTCGTGCTCTCGGCCGACGACACTGGGGCGGACTGGCTCATCGTCGTCCTCGGCGTCATGCCGCTCTCCCGCTCGACGCGGTGGAACCCTCATGAGGAATCGCGTGCAATGCGGCTCGACGGATCAGCCAATCGAAGAGCGCCTGCTGCTGCGCGTCGCCCGCAGCGGTGTCTTCGGGGTGCCACTGCACCGCGATGAGGTCAGCACCCGGCACTTCGACCGCTTCGACGATGCCGTCCTCGGCGCTCCCCACCGCACGAAGACCCCTGCCCAGCCGATCGATCGCTTGATGGTGGTAGGACGACACTGAGATGGTCGTCATTCCGAGCACCTCCGCGAGCGATGATTCCGGCGCGATCGCGACGGGATGCGCGGCGTTGCGGTGCCGGCTCTCGATGGGGAGATCCTGCACCAGCGATCCGCCGTACTCGACGTTCAGCAGCTGGAATCCCCGGCAGATCGCGAGCACCGGCACCCCGCTTCGCATCGCCGCAGCCATCATGTCAGCTTCGAACTGATCCTGCGCGGCGAAATCGGCGGGCACCGTCGCGGGGTCAGATACGCAGCCGTACCGGGCAGGATCGACGTCGGCGCCGCCCGGAACGAGCAGGCCGTCCAACCCCTCGAGTCGTTCCTCCGCCGACAGCGCACTCTCGGCGAACAGCATCATCGGCTCCCCTCCGGCCCGCACCACCGAGCGAAGCACGGCAGTGGACACGGCGCTGCCATCGAACCTCAGGCCGTGAATGCGGTTCGACCACATTCCGGTGACGCCGATGCGCGGCGCCCTCACCGTCCCGCCCCACTGCTGAGCGGGAACGGCAGCAACGGCATCCACCGCTGCCAGATGCGCTCCAACTGCCCGTCGGCGATCGCCGACTCGAGGGCCGCATCGAGCTCCGAGCGCAGCGCGTCGTTTCCGGGTGCGACGCCGACCCCCCAGCGATTGCCGGTGCGCACGGTGAACGCCTCGACGAAGTCGGGATCCTCTTCCGCGAGGGGCACCATCACCACGTCGTCATCGACGAATCCGTCGATGCGCCCGCTTCGCGTCGCCTCGATCATGTCGCCGAACACGTCATCGCTCGCGCCGAAGCTCACGAGTTCGACGCCGGCAAAGGTCTCAGCCAAGCGCATGTTCGTCGAGTGAGCGATTGCGCCGATGCGGTACCCGCCGAGATCATCGGCGGAACGAGCGGGATCATCGGCGCGCACCAGGAGCGTCTCGTTGAACACGGCGTACGGCCGCGTGAAGTCCACGAGAGCCGCTCGTTCGGCCGTCTCCCCTTGGCCGCACCACACGGCGTCGGCGTCTCCGCGACGCACCGCCGGAATCATCTCCTCCCAGGGCAGCATCACCCACTCGACGCTTGCGCCGATCCGCTCGGCGATCGCCGACGCGACGTCGGGTTCGTAGCCCGAACGCTCGACCCCGTCCGGGCTCTTGGCGAAGAGCGGCAGCGCTTCCGCGTCGATGCAGGCGAGCCGAAGCACTCGCGCGCTCACGGGATCGCCTCCCAGTACTGATCGAACTCCCACTGGGTGATCTGGCCGCAGTACCGCGCCCACTCATCCCGCTTCAGCTGCAGGAAGATGCGCGTGAGTTCTTCCGGCATCGCGCCCATGAGGTAGGAGTCGGCTTCGAAGGCATCGATCGCGCTTCCCAGGGTGTTCGGAACCACCACGTCCTGCAGCAGGGCGCTCGGCGCTCCGGGCTCGCCCGGTTCGAGCCCGGCTTCGATGCCGTGCTCGATCGCTGCGAGAAGATACAGGTGCGAGAGGTACGGGTTCACGCTCGCGTCCGGGAGGCGGTACTCCATGCGACCGTTCGCGGAGATTCGGATGGCGACGCCACGGGTGTCGAGGCCCCAGTCGGCGCCCGACGGCGCGAACTGCCCGGCGTCCCAGTAGCGCTTGTAGGAGTTCACGGTCGACCCCATGACGAGCATCGAACCCGGCGTGTGCAGCAGCATGCCCGCGATCGAGCGCCGCGCCGTCTCAGTCGCGTGCAATTCGACGCGGCCGTCCTCCACCACGTTCTCCTCGCCGTCGGCGCCGGCTCGCCACAAGCTCAGGTTGTGGTGGCACCCGTTGCCCATCTTGCCGTTGTACGGCTTCGCCATGAAGCTCGCCTGCAGGCCGAGTTCCCGTGCGACCTGCTTGCAGATCTGCCGGTACGTCGTCATTCGTTCTGCGGTGAGCTCGGCGCGGTCGTACTCCCAGTTGAGCTCGATCTGGCCGGCGTCTTCGTAGTCGCCCTGAATCATCGTGAATCCGAGCGCCTGCGCGTAGGAGATGATCTTCTTGTAGACGGGCCGCATCTTCTCGAGGTTCTCCACCTGGTACGCCGGGCTCTGATCCTCCTTCGACACCACTTCGAGGCCAGGCCCGGTCCAGGTCATCTCGGGTTCGAGTCCGCTCCTGAGTTCGAGACCGGTGCGTTCCGTGAAGCCGCGGTGCGCCGCGGCGAAGAGCGCGCGCGTGTCGAGCGGGATGAGCCGCCCGCCCGATGGTCCCAGGTGCGGTGGATCGTAGGCGGTGCAGAAGATGCGTCCCACCTCGCCGTCCCATGGAAGCGCCTGGAAGGTCTCCGGTTCGGGGAGCGCCCAGAACTCGTGCGCTGAGACTCCCCCGCCGATGAGCTCGCCCTCGCGACTCGTCTGCAGATCGGTGAGCGCCGTGCGGTGGAACGCGATGCCCTTGCGCAGCATGCGCTCGTAGTGCTCCGCGGGTACGACCTTCGCGACCGTGCGGCTGCCGAGCGTCGGAATCATGTAGTAGATGTACTTGACGCCCGTCGCCCGAATGCGCTCGGCGAGCGCTTCCACGACCTCCGGGCGCAGGTTCGCCTGCTGATGGCGTTCGAACGCGCTGGTGTCGTCGAGCAGTTCGCGCAGCGCAGCGCCGAACCGACCGCCGGTCTCCCATGAGGTCGCGGAGGTCTGGCGACTCGCGCTCACTGGCTCGTCGAGTTCGGAGGGATGCAGCCGGTCGGCTGTCAGGTGGGTCATGGTGGTCCTTTCGACATTGGAAGGGTGAAGCGCGACCGCGGATGGTGTCATCGCACGGTGAAGGTGATCGGCAGAGCGATCGGGCCGTGATTTCCGGAATCCGGCAGCCACGAGTCTCCGCCGGGGCAGGAGACGTCGGTGAACGCCTCTGCGAGCATCGGGAGCGCGACGCTCATGTCGGCGCGGGCGATGAAGTGACCGATGCACTTGTGCACGCCGCCGCCGAAGGTGTGATGCTGCTTCCGCCCGCTTACCTCGATATCGATCTCCGGATCGGGGAATGCCTCCGGGTCGGTGCCGCTCGCCATCGTGAAGAGGTGCACCGTCGTGCCCTCGGCGATGCTCAGGCCCTTGAATTCGAAGTCCTCGTTGGCCTCCCGCGTCACCCAGCGAGTCGTCGGATTGACGCGCAGGGCCTCCTCGAGCGCGGGGCGCGTCAGCTCTTTGGGCCGTGCGGCGAGCTTCTCCCATTGATCGGGGTTTCGCATGAACGTCTGCAAGATGAGCCCGAGCTGGTTGCGCGTCGTGTCCATGCCACCGAACAGCATCAGGACCAGCGCGTTTCGCAGTTCTGCGTCACTGAGGCTGTCGCCGTCGCCCTGGCTCACCTGCAGCAGTTTCGACACCATGTCGTCGCTGGGATCGCGACGACGCTCTTCGATGAGTTGCTCGACGAAGTCGTAGAGCTCCCGCACCGCGACATCGACGCGCTCGATGTCCTCCTTGATGGTGACGCTGAGCGCGTACCCCACGGTGTTCGCACGGGATGCGATGAAGGGCCAGTGCTCGTGCGGCAGCCCCATCATCGCGCAGAGGGCCCGTGTGGCGAACGGCTCGGCGAAGTGGGCGACGAAATCGACCTGCTCTCCGCGCTCGTCTCGCGCGATCATCTCGGAGATGAGTTCCTCGGCGATCGCGGCGAACGCCGGTTCGAGTCGTCGCGCCACCCCTGGCGAGAACGCAGGGTTGAGCAATCGGCGTATCCGGTCGTGCTCGGTGCCCTCGAGTACGAGGAGGTTCTTCTCCCACCACTCGTAGAACACCCCGGAGTGGACGCCGTGGTGATCGGGCCACTGGGCGCTGCCCTGATTCAGGCTCGGGTGCTTCAGCAGCTCGGTGACCTCCTGATACCGCAGCACTCCGAAACCGTAGTTCGTCCGGGCGTACCAGCTGCGCTCTCGAGCCGCGCGAACCGCTTCCGAGTTCATCGCGAAATCGGGAGCGGCGATGTCGAGGTAGGGCGCCTGCTCGGTTTCCAGCTGTGCGGTCATTCGTACTCCTTCGTCGAATTCGCTTCGCTGACGTGCGACGCAGCGAGTGCTAATAAGTTACTTATAAATGTTTTAATGCGCAAGCGACCGCGTGAAACTCTCGGCTCATACTGCATCGATCGACGTAAAACATTCTCTCGTCATCTTTTTTCAGATACACTTGCCGAACAGTTCTGACGAGCACCGCAGCTCGCCATCCCGAAAGCGTGGAAAGGAGCCGCAATGACGCCGCAGCCGAGCCCCCAGGTCGCGATCATCGGCAGTGGGCCAGCCGGGTGCTACCTGGCGCAGGCGCTGCACCGCGCCCTTCCCACCGCCGAGTTGACCATCTTCGACCGCACCGCAGCGCCGTACGGGCTCATCCGCTACGGCGTAGCCCCCGATCATCAGCACACGAAGGCGATCACGCGACAGTTCGATCGCCTGTTCCAGTCACCCGACGTGCACTTCGTCGGCGGCGTCGACGTCGACGTCGACGTCACGCTCGCCGAACTGCGCGAGCTGTACGACGTCGTGGTGCTCGCGACCGGCCTTCAGCGAGACCGTGCGCTCGATGCACCCGGGGCACAACTCCAAGGCGTCGTCGCGGCCGGAGAGATCATCCGGTCGCTCAATGCGCACCCGAAGGTCGATCCCGAGGGCTTTCCCCGCCTCGGCAGCGATGTCGTCGTGATCGGGGCGGGCAACGTCGCACTCGACGTGGTGCGCTTCCTGGTCAAAGATCGCTCCGGATTCGTCGGCAGCGATGTGGACGACGCAGCACTCGAGCAGTACCTCGCCGCGCCCGCGCAACGGATCACGGTGCTGAGCCGCGCCGCGGCAGCCGATTCCAAGGGCGACCCGCAGATGCTGCGCGAACTCGCGGCACTCCCGCGCGCCACGTACACCGTGACCGATTCGGCGACGACGACGAGTGCCGCGCCGCAGTCGCCGGATGATCGGACGCGCGCGGCGCGCCTCGCCTCCGTCGCTGCCCTCGACGAGCGCCAACGGGGCGCATTCCCCGGCCCCGCGGTCTCGTTCTGCTTCGGAGCTCGGCCGTCCCGCATCCTGGGCGACGAGCACGTGAGCGCGGTCGAGTACACGCTCGCGGGGCAGAACGTGACGGTGCCGGCCAATGCGGTCATCACGGCCATCGGATTCGATCCTCACGCGGCACCCGGCGCAGCGAGCGAAACGACCGCGGCCGGAATCATCGCTTCGCTGCCACCGGACCTCGACTCCGGTCGGATCGCTCCAGCGCTCTACCGCACCGGCTGGGCGCAGCGCGGATCACGCGGTGCCATTCCGGAGAATCGTTCTTCGGCGAAGCTCGTCGCCGAGGAGATCGTGGCCGATCTCGCGGACGGCGCACGGATCACTCGCAATCGCGCAAGCGGCGGATACCAGGCACTCGATGCCGGGCTTCGCGAGCGGGCCGTCGATTTCTCCCAGTGGCTCGCACTCGATGCCCACGAACGCCGAACCGCGCCCGAGGGCCGCGTGCGACGCAAAGTCGTATCGCACGAACAGATGATCGACATCGCGCGGCGCACCGCCCCCGCGAACCAACCCTGATTGAAAGGCACCCCGTGAAGTTCTCCATCCTCTACGGCACCGAATCCGGAAACTCCGAACTCATCGCGGAAGACCTCGGCGACCATCTGCGCACCGACCACGACGATGTCGTCGTGCAGGACCTGCAGCACGCCGACCCGGCGGAGATCACGCCTGATCGCTTCTACCTGGTCGTGTGCTCGACGCACGGCTCCGGCGATCTGCCGAACTCGGCGGTTCCGTTCGCCCAGGCGTTCGACGAGAATCCGCCGGCACTCGCGGGCGTGCGATACGCGATGTTCGGCCTCGGCGATCTCTTCTACGAGGAGACGTACTCGCAGGGCAGCGAGCACCTGGATCGGCGCTTCACGGCTCAGGGCGCTGAACGCGTCGGACCGTACGGTCGCCATGACGCTTCTTCATGGGAGGTTCCGAGCGAAGCGGCACTCGAGTGGCTGCCGCAGGTGCTCGAGGCCGCTTCGGTGTCAGCCTAGATCCTCGCCCCGTCCGGGGCCGCGGCTCCGCTCGAGTCGCGACCCCGGGGAACTCCGTTCGCGCGGCCGCGCGCGCGAGCAACCAGCTCGCCGAAGATCGCGGCGCGGTCTTCCACATCCGCCTGCGGTTCCTCCGGGTGCCACTGCACCCCGATCGCCCAAGACGCCGTGCGGTGCTCCGTGCCCTCGACCAGGCCGTCCACGGCGCGCGCGCTCACCCGCAGCTGCGATGCGACACGGTCGACGGCCTGATGATGCCCATTGCGCACCGATATCTCCGTGCGCCCGAGAATCCCGGCGATCCTCGAATCAGGATCGAGGCGAACGGGCTCATCGACGAACAGCGGCGAGCCCTCAGCCCCGTGATGCGGCGAGAAGTCCAGGATGTCGGGGATGAGCGTTCCACCGAACGCGACGTTGAACAGCTGAGAGCCGCGACAGATCGCGAGCACCGGGAGATCCTGACGCACCGACTCCTGAATCAGATTCACGCAGTACTGATCGGCGCGCCTGTCGACTCCGTACTCGTTCGCGGGCGGCGGGCCAGGATAGTCGTAGCAGCGAACGTCCACGTCGCCGCCGCCGAGGAACACGACCCCGTCCGCACCGTCGAGCGCAGCGCCGACATCGATCAGCTCTTCCGCGGCCGAGTCCACCAGCGCTGGAACGCCGCCGGCCGCGCGCACGGCATCGAACGCGATTCTGGTGAACGACTCCTGCAGGTCATGAGCTGCGCGGTCCATGCCGGGGAACGTGAGCGACACCACCATTCTGATGTCGGGACGCGGAGCAGCGCTGTCGGGGCCGGGATCCGGGTGGAGCTCGGAGAACGCTCCCGGATCGACTCGCAAGTCGCGCATTCGGATTCCTTCGTTTCGCCGCGGATCCGGGCGACCGCTCTCGCGGGCGCCCGGATCCGTGTGTGCCGATGATGGTGTTCGCGCGGACTCAGACGGCGGTGCTGATGCGAATGGGTCCGCTCGCGTCGCCCGCGGGCGCGTCGCCGCGCAGGTACGCGCGCGAGGCCAGCATGTAGATCCAGCCGACCCCGACGACGCCGACCGTGGTCAGGATGAGGAGGTAGTCCTCGGCCCAGCCGCCGCCCGTCGGTCGCGGCCACAGGATGTTCACGACGGCGGCGACGCCCCAGACGAGCGCGATGAGGTTGACCGGGTACGCCCAAGCGCCGAGTCGGAATCTTCCGGCCGGCTTCCACCCGAGCACTCGAGCTCGCAGCGCCGCGAACACCACCATCTGGAAGCCGATGTAGATGCCGACGGTGCCGAATCCGACCATTGCGGTCAGCGCATCTTCGAGCAGGAGGGAGAGCACGATCACGATGGCCGGGAAGAGCGCCGCGGCGATCAGGGCATTGCTCGGCACGTGGCGGCGTTCGTTGAACGTCGCCAGGAAGCGAGAGGCGGGAAGGAATCGGTCGCGTGCCATCGAGTAGATCAGGCGGCTGGCGGCCGCCTGCAGGCTCGTGATGCACGAGATGAAAGCGATCGCGATGACGAGCATGACGAGCGGGAAGATCGGGCCGAAGGCCTCGGTCAGCAGCGCGCCGATGGGATCAGCGACGGCACCCGATGCCACGGCGGCGAAGTCCGGCACCGCGAGCACGAGCGAGAAGGCGAGCAGGTTCGCCGCGAATCCCCCGATGTAGAGGGTGAGGCGCATCGCCTTCGGCACGCGGACGCCCGGGTTCTTCACCTCTTCGGCGACGTCTCCATTGGCTTCGAAGCCGTAGTAGGCGAACATGCCGATGAGTGCGGCCGCCGCGAATGCACCGAAGTACCCGCCCGGGGCTGTGTCGCCGATGCCCTGGTTGTCGAAGAGCACGCTCCAGTCGTGCTGACGCCCGAACAGCAGCAGGTACCCGCCGATGACCACGGCGCCGAGCATCTCGGCGACGAGGCCGACGGTCGCAGCCAGACTGAGCACTTTCGTGCCTGAGAAGTTCAGGAACGTCGCCACGACGAGGGTGCCGAGGGCGACCAGCACGGTGCCGCCGGCATCGAGCGTGGCGCCGAATACCGAGGCGACGAACGGAGCCGCGCCGTACGCGACTGCGGCGATGGTGCCGATCAAGGCGACGACGTAGATCCAGCCGTTCATCCACGCCCACTTCCGCCCCCAGAGTCGCCGGGACCAGGGGTAGACGCCTCCGGCCACCGGATAGTTGGAGACGACTTCGCCGAAGATGAGGGCGACGAAGAACTGTCCGACGAGAGCGATGACGAGCGCCCAGACCATCGGCGGCCCGGCTTGGCTCAACGAGATCGCGAACATCGAGTAGACGCCGGCGATCGGCGACAGGTAGGTGAACCCGAGGGAGACGTTTCCCCAGAAACTCATCTCCCGTTTGAAGGTGGTGTCGTAGGTGTAGCCGAGCGACGCGAGGTGCGCGGCGTCCGCATCTTCTTCGACAACGGAATGGTGCTTTGACATGGTCGCTGGTACTCCTTCGTACGTCGACAGCAATCGCGCATCTCATCCCGAGACGCGTGACAAGAACCTACTCCTACATGTTTTATTCATCAAGTATGAACTTGCAAGTTTCTCGAGCAATCGCGAATATTCCACGTATTCATTCATTCATGAATGAATTACTCGGGCGCGCCCGACGCGTGCGCGCGCCCCAGCAGCAGCGGCGGCGTAGCGGCTCACCGGTACTTCCGGAGCCCTCGTGGGAAGATGAGGGTCCGACCGTATGAACGGCGTGCGCACTGCGCCGCTCTGGACTCCGAGGAGCCCGCATGCCCACCCCTGACGCCGAGCACGAGCGCGATTCGTCGCTCGTCCCCCTCAAACGACCCCTGAGCCTTCGGGAGACGGTGCTGGAGCAGTTGCGCACCGCGATCATCACCGGCCGCCTCGCAGAGGGCGAAGTGGTTTCGGCCCCGGCGCTCGGCGTCACCCTCGGCGTCTCGGCGACGCCGGTCCGCGAGGCGATGATGGACCTGGCCCGCGAGGGGCTGGTCGAAACCCTGAAGAACAAGGGATTCCGCGTCACCACGATGAGTGAGAGCGACCTCGACGACCTCGCGCAGATCCGACTCCTGCTCGAGCCGCCCGCCATGCGACTCATCGCCGGCCGCGTTCCCGAGGCGGATCTCCCCAAGCTCCGGAGTCTCGCCGACGCCTGCTTGGAGGCGACGGATCGCGGCGACCTCGAAGAATACCTTCGCTTCGACCGGGAGTTCCACGCGCTCGTGCTGAGCTATACCGGAAATGCCCAACTCGTGGAACTCGCCACTTCCCTGCGGCGCAGAACCCGCCTGTACGGCATCGGCACGCTCTCGCGCGAGGGGCGGCTGGCCGACTCCGCCAGAGAGCATCACGAACTCATCGACCTCCTCGCCACCGGCGATGGCGCCGGCGCCGAGCGCGTGCTCGCCCGGCACGTCTCTCACGCACGCACGCTGTGGGCGACGGGACGCGATCAGCCCTGATCCCGTTATTGGTCAGGTGCCCATTAGACTGGGGCGACGTCATTTTTTCGCACACGAGGGAGTATCGATGACCACCTGGCGCATGCCGATCGAGGGACACGAGCAGGAGCGACTCTGGTTGGCCTGGCCGACCAGCGGGTACACCCTCGGAGACACCGAGGCCGAAGCCGAAGAGGCCCGCACGACCTGGGCGGCCGTCGCGAACGCCGCGAGCGAGCATGAGGCGGTGACGGTCGTCGTGAACCCGGGCGATGAGGCCGTTGCGGCCCGCTACCTCTCCTCCCAGATCGAGCGCATCGTCGCACCCTTGAACGACGCTTGGATGCGCGACATCGGGCCGAGCTTCGTCATCGGAGACGATGGTCGGCTCGGCGCCGTGAACTTCGTCTTCAACGGCTGGGGCGGCCAGGAGTGGGCGCAGTGGGATCACGACCAGCACATCGGCCGCATCGTCGCGGAAGCAGCCGGCGCGGAACTCATCGACTCCGAGATGACGAACGAGGGCGGCGGCATTCAGGTCGACGGAACCGGCCGCGTGGTCATCACGAAAACCGTGCAGCTCGATCCCGGTCGCAACCCGGGTTGGACGCAGGAGCAGGTCGAAGCCGAACTGGAGCGCACGATCGGCGCGACCAGCGCGCTGTGGCTCCCCCGAGGTCTGACCCGGGATCACGACACCTTCGGCACGCGCGGCCACTCGGACATTCTCGCCGCATTCACGAGCCCCGATCTCCTGCTCATGCACCGACAGGATGCCGAGTCGCACCCCGACCACATCATCGCGCGCACGAACCGCGACGTGGCCGATCGCTATCGCGACGACACGTCGGCGGGCTTCGACATCATCGATCTCCCCGCACCGGAGACGCTGCAAGACGGCGAAGGCTACGTCGACTACAGCTACATCAACCACGTCGTCATCAACGGCGCGGTGCTCGCCTGCGCATTCGATGATCCGGCCGATGATCGCGCCCTGGCGATTCTGCGCGAAGCCTACCCGGGACGCGAGGTGATCGGTCTCGACGCGCGCCCGCTCTTCGCTCGCGGCGGCGGCATCCACTGCATCACGCAGCAGCAACCGAAGACGAAGTAGCTCCGAAGGCGGTGCGGGATGGGGCGTCCGACGCATGCCCCTCCCGCACGCCTCACGGCGCAGCCGTGCGCGAGTGCCCTCCCCCCGATTCGAGCAGCACCGCCTCCTCGCGAAGCGCATCGCGCACGGCGGTGAGCGCAGGGTGCCCGTGCGCCGAGGCGCGGGCCGCCGTGAACACCGTTCGTTCGGGGTCGTCGGCCAGGTCGACCAGACGCATGGCTCGTGAGGCCCCGGCATGCAGCAGGCCAGGAAGCAGCGCCACCGCGTTTCCGGTCTCGATGAGACGCACGTGGGCCTGCATATCCGCCGTCTCGTATCGCACGTCGGGCTCGAAGCCGGCGCTGCGACAGGCCTGCAGCGCCCAGTGCCGCGATGCGGCTCCCTCGGGCTCGAGCACCCACGGCAGTGCGGCGGCATCGGCCAACCGCTCGACGTCGTCGAACGCGGCGACGCCGACGCCCGGCAGCGGCAGCCCCAGGCGAATGCGGTCCGTCACCAGCGGTTGCCGGTCGAGCCCGGGGAAACGCGGAGCGGCGTGCCCCGGGTACTGCTCGGCGATCACGAGATCGAAGCCGCGGGTCCAGGTCTCCTCGAGACCGGCCTCGGGTTCGTGCTGCACCATCTCGACCCGCAAACTGGGGTGCGTGTCGCGCAGCCGCCTGAGCACCTGGGGCATGAGCGCGAGCAGTGCGGTCTGGAACACCGCGACACGCACGGTGCCGCCGACCTCCGCGTGCGCGCGGTGCAGCGCGGCCTCCGCGCGCTCGAGCCCGGCGAGCAGTTCGTGCGTCTCGCCGATTAGCGCTTGAGCGGCCGGCGTGAGCTCGAGCGTCCGACCCGTCCTGCGCAGCAGCGGCACGCCGGCTTCACGCTCGAGCAGCGCCAGCTGCTGCGATATCGCAGAGGGGCTGTAGTTCAACGCCTCGGCCACCGCGGCGACGGTGCCCCGGGAGTCGAGCTCCCACAGCAGGCGCAGCCGTTTCATCTCGAGCACGGGCACTCCTCGGAATCGGAAGTTGTGCTTCACACTATTCCACAGAAACCGTTGCTGTACTGCACGCTTCCCGCGCGGGAGACTGGACGGGACGAGCCCAGAGCGCCGCATCGACGCGACGCCGCGTCCCATTCCCCGTCCAGAGAGGCCGACCATGAGCACCGCCGACGACATTCGCCCCCAGGAACTCGCGGATGAGGCGATCTCGCTCGTCCGACGCTGGCTGGCGGAGGCCGCGGAGATCCCGACCGACGCAGCGGCAGCGCGCCTCGCAGGCGTGCTCCGCGACCCGAACGGGCTCGACTTCACGGTCGGGTTCGTCGACGGCGTCGTGCGCCCGGAAGATCTCGCCGTCGCCGCGAAGAAACTGCGCGAGCTCGTGCCCATGACCCCCTCCTTCCTGCCCGCGCCGATGCGAGGAGCGATCGGCGCCGGCGGCGCACTCGCCGTCCCGCTCCCGGGCGTCGTGGTGCCGATCGCGCGGCGCGTGCTGCGACAACTCGTGAGCCACCTGATCATCGATGCCAGCGACGCGAAGCTGGGGCCCGCGATCAGCAAGATCACCCGCGACGGCGTGCGACTGAACATGAATCTGCTCGGCGAGGCCATCCTCGGCCAGGGCGAGGCCGAACGTCGCCTGGCCGGCACGCATCGACTGCTCGCCCGCGACGACATCGACTACGTCTCGATCAAGGTCTCCGCGACCGTCTCGCCGCACAACCACTGGGCGTTCGACGAAGCGGTCGATCACATCGAGCAGCAGCTGCTCCCGCTCTTCGAACGCGCGGTTCACGCTTCCCCGCAGAAGTTCATCAATCTCGACATGGAGGAGTACAAGGACCTCGATCTCACCCTCGCGGTCTTCACCCGCCTGCTCGACCGGCCCGAATTCGCGCACCTGGAGGCCGGCATCGTGCTGCAGGCGTACCTGCCCGATGCGCTGGGCGCGATGATGCGGCTGCAGCACTGGTCCGCCCAGCGCGTAGCGCGCGGCGGTGCTCCGATCAAGGTGCGCGTGGTCAAGGGTGCGAACCTCCCGATGGAACTCGTCGACGCCGCGATCCACGGCTGGCCGTCGGCGACCTGGCCGACGAAGCAGGCCTCGGATACGGGATACAAGGCGGTGCTCGACTACGCGCTCCACCCGGACCGCCTGCGCAACGTGCGCATCGGCGTCGCCGGCCACAACCTCTTCGACGTCGCACTCGCCTGGCTTCTCGCGCAACGTCGTGGCGCGACGGAGGGCATCGAGTTCGAGATGCTGCTGGGCATGGCCACGGGACAAGCCGAAGCCGTGCGACGCGAAGTGGGGCATCTGCTGCTCTACGTGCCGGTCGTGCACCCCGAGGAGTTCGACGTTGCCATCGCCTATCTCATCCGTCGTCTCGAGGAGGGAGCGAGCACCGAGAACTTCATGTCCGCCGTCTTCGAGCTGCACGACCGTGCGGAGCTGTTCGAGCGCGAACGAGAGCGCTTCTCGGCCTCACTCGCAGATCTCGAGGCGATCACCGCAGACGGAGATCCGGAGCATTACCGGGTGCCGTCGCCGAATCGCACTCAGGATCGCGGCGCCGAGTCGGACGCACCCGTGCCTGAGCGTCTCGCCGATCCAGCGACCACCGCACGCATCGAGCAGCGAGTGGCTGCGGGCGCCGAGGGATTCCGCAATACACCAGACACCGACCCAGATCTCCCCGGCAACCGCGCGTGGGGTCGGTCGATCGCCGAACGCATGATCGACTCCGACCTGGGCTCGGCGACGGTCGCGGCTGCGCGCATCACCGACGCCGGTGCGCTCGACGCCGCGGTCGAACGCGGGCGCGCGGCGTCATCCGGGTGGCAAGCGCTCGGCGCCGACGAGCGGGCGCGGATCCTGCACCGCGCCGGCGAGGCGCTCGAGGCGCGACGCGGCGAACTGCTCGAAGTCATGGGCGCCGAGTGCGGCAAGACGCTCGACCAGGGCGATCCCGAGGTGTCGGAGGCCATCGACTTCGCGCACTACTACGCGGCGCTCGGTCAAGACCTCGAACACGTCGACGGCGCCCGATTCGTGCCGCAACGACTCGTCGCGGTGATTCCGCCGTGGAATTTTCCGGTGGCCATTCCCGCAGGAGGAGTGCTCGCCGCGCTCGCGTCGGGTGCGAGCGTCATCATCAAGCCTGCGGCGCAGTCCGCGCGCTCGGGCGCGGTGATGGTCGAAGCGCTCTGGGAGGCCGGAGTGCCGCGCGATGTGCTGCAACTCCTGCAGTTCGGCGACCGCGAACTCGCATCCAGCTTCGTCTCCGACCCGCGCGTCGATCGGCTGATCCTGACCGGCGCGTACGAGACCGCCGAGACCTTCCGCGCCCTCCGCGAGGACCTCCCGATCCTGGCCGAGACGAGCGGCAAGAACGCCATCATCGTCACGCCGAACGCGGACCTCGATCTCGCCGCCCGCGACGTCGCCCAGTCGGCGTTCGGGCACGCCGGCCAGAAATGCTCGGCCGCCTCACTCGTCGTACTGGTCGGCTCCGTCGCGCGATCCCAGCGATTCCGCGGGCAGCTGCTCGATGCGGTGCGATCGCTGAAGGTCGGCACCCCCGATGCGCTCACCAGCCAGATGGGGCCGCTGATCGGCGCGCCGACGGGCAAACTGCTGCGCGGACTCACGGAACTCGAACCCGGCCAGCGCTGGGCCATCGAACCGAAGCCGATCCTCTCGGATCACCCGCTCGCCGTGGATCGACACGGCGACGCCAAGCTCTGGTCGCCTGGAGTGCGCGACGGGGTGCAGCGCGGCAGCGAATACCACCTCACCGAGTACTTCGGCCCGATCCTCGGCATCATGACCGCTGAGACGCTGGAGGAAGCGATCGACATCGTCAACGACATCGAGTACGGGCTGACGAGTGGACTCCACTCGCTCGACCGCGACGAGCTCGAACACTGGCTCGCCCGCATCGAGGCGGGCAACCTGTATGTCAATCGCGGCATCACCGGGGCCATCGTGCGGCGGCAGCCCTTCGGGGGCTGGAAGAAGTCGGCGATCGGTGCTGGCACGAAGGCCGGCGGCCCGAGCTACCTCTACGGCCTCGGCGACTGGGTCGATGCTGCGAGCACGGCACCGCTTCGCGCTCCACTCCCGGCCGCGGCTCGCCTGGTCACCGCTGCCGAGCAGGCGGGAATCTGCGGCGCTGACCTCGCCTGGCTGCGAGCCGCACTCGGTTCGGACGCCGCGGCGTGGGAGCAGGAATTCGGCGCTCGCCGCGACGCGTCCGGCATCGGCGTCGAGCGCAATGTGCTGAGATATCTGCCGACCTCCGTCGTGATCCGCGCGGCCGCCGATGCGCAGCCCGCGCGGGTGCTGCGCGCGGTCGCCGCGGGAATCGGAGCCGGGGCGAAGCCGCAGCTCAGCACACCGGTCGCCCTCCCCGCCCCGATCGTCGCTGCGCTCGAAGCAGTGGGAGTGCGCATCGCCTTCGAGGACACCGCCGCTTGGAAGGCCCGCGTGGCCGCGCTCGCGGCGCGACGGGGCCCGCATTCCGGCGCGCGGGTGCGCATCGTCGCCGAGGAGTCGCGAGCGGACGTCGTCCGCGAGGTCGCAGCCGCGGCTCAGGGCAAGCCCGACATCGCGGTCTACGGGGGGCCCGTCGTGGGCGCCGGGCGAGTCGAGATGCTGCCGCACCTCCGCGAACAGGCCGTGTCGATCACCGCGCACCGTTTCGGTACGCCCAGCCGGTTGAGCGAGGGGGTCATCTGATGCCGAACGGAATCGCGACGACCGACTATCACACGGCCGGAGAACCGTTTCGCATCGTTCACGCCGATGCACCGGTGCCGGACGGAGTGACGGTCGCCGACCGTCGCATCGCCGCGATGGCAGACGATGCGGGGGCCGACCGCGTGCGCGGGCTCCTCTGCAGGGAGCCCCGCGGCCATGCCGACATGTACGGAGGATTCGTCGTCCCGCCAGACCCGGCCGATCAGGATGCAGCGCACTTCGGTGTTCTCTTCTGGCATCAGGACGGCTTCTCGACCGCGTGCGGTCATGGATCCATCGCGCTGGGGGTCTGGGCGACCGATACCGGGCTCGTGGAGAGCGATCCGGATGGTGTGACCGACGTGCGGATCGACGTTCCGTCGGGGCGTGTCGTGACCTCGGTCGAGCGTTCGGAGGGGCGTCTCGTCCGTGCGACATTCCGCAACGTCGCGTCGCACGTCATCGCACGCGACGTCGAGATCTCGACCTCGCGAGGACGCGTTCGAGTCGACCTCAGCTTCAGCGGGGCGATCTACGCGTCCGTGCGTGCGTCCGACGTCGGCCTGTCGGTCTCACCCGAGCACTACTCCTCCCTGATCGATTTCGGGCGAGAGGTCAAATGGGTGCTGAACGATGCCCCGGAGGCCCAGCACGCAGCCGATCATCGGCTGTCGGGCGTCTACGGAACGATCCTGTGGGACGATCTCGGCCACGGCGATGCCGGGCCGCGACAGCGAAACGTCACGGTGTTCGCCGACGGCGAGGTGGATCGTTCGCCGTGCGGTTCCGGGACGGGCGCGCGAGTCGCCTTACTCGCGGCGTCAGGCGAACTCGCCGCGGACGAAGTACTCGAGCACCGCTCCATCATCGACACCGCGTTCGAGGCGCGATGGGAACCGGCGATGGATCACCCCGAGGCCGTCATCCCGCTCGTATCGGGCACGGCGCATCGCACCGGTGAGCACCGTTTCTTCCTCGACTTCGACGACGACCTCGGCCGAGGCTTCGTGCTGCGCTGATCGCAGCTACGCGACTCTGCCGCACCCGTCCGGATCCGCCCCCGGCTCCACCCCCGGCGGAAATCGCAGTTGACGGACCCGCACCCGAGCATGGTACCGTGTGCAATGTCACACTGCAGTGACTCGATCGCAGCCCGAAAGGACCCCCATGACCGAGCAGAAGCCCTGGCACGGCGTCATCGTCGCCACCGCACTCCCCTTCACGGACGACCTCTCGGTCGACTACGACGCCTATGCCGAGCACGTCGCCTGGCTCGCCGAGAACGGCTGCGACGGCGTCGCCCCGAACGGCTCCCTCGGGGAATATCAGAACCTCACCGAAGCCGAACGCGCGCAAGTCGTCAAGACCGCCGTCGAAGCAGCACCCGAGGGCTTCACCGTCATGGCCGGCGTCGGCGCCTACGGCGCCCTGCAATCGGCCCACTGGGCCGAGCAGGCCGCCGAGGCGGGCGCTCAGTGCGTGATGCTGCTCCCGCCGAACACCTACCGAGCCAACCACGAACAGGTGAAGCACCACTACGCCACGGTCGGCAAGGTCGGCCTGCCGATCGTCGGGTACAACAATCCGATCGACACCAAGGTCGACCTCGTGCCCGAACTCATCGCCGACATCCATGCCGCCGGCAACATGGTGGGCGTCAAGGAGTTCTCCGGCGACCCCCGCCGCATCTACGAGATCAAGGAGCTGGCCCCCGAGATCGACATCATCATCGGCACCGACGACACCGTGCTCGAAGTGGGGCTCGCCGGCGCCGTCGGCTGGGTGTCGGGGTACCCGAACGCGATTCCGCAGTCGTGCGTCGAGCTCTACCGACTCTGCACGTCGGGCGACTACGCAGACCTCGAGCGCGGCCAGCAGATCTACCGCGACCTGCACTCGCTGCTGCGCTGGGATTCGAAGACGCAGTTCGTCGAGGCGATTAAGCTGTCGATGGACATCGTGGGTCGCAAGGGCGGCGCGAGTCGCCCCCCGCGCCTCGCGCTTCCACAGGATGTCGCGGACCGGATCGTCGCCGATACCCGGGCCGCCATCGCCAACGGCTACGACAGGTAGCGCGAGGCGGGCACGCAGTTCCAGGGGCAATGCGGCCTCGTTCACTGAAAGGGCGCACATGCGTACGAGTCACGTCTATCACGCCGTCGATTCGCATACCGAGGGCATGCCGACGCGGGTCATCACCGGGGGCGTCGGCGTGCTGCCCGGTGACACGATGGCCGAGCGGCGACTCTGGTTCATGGAGCATCGAGACGACGTGCGTCAGCTGCTCATGTTCGAGCCGCGCGGGCACGCGTCCATGAGCGGCGCGATTCTGCAGCCGCCGACGCGCCCCGACGCCGATTGGGGCGTGCTCTACATCGAGGTCTCCGGGTGTCTGCCGATGTGCGGGCACGGCACCATCGGTGTCGCGACCGTGCTCGTGGAGACGGGAATGGTCGACGTCACGGAGCCCACGACGACGATCCGGCTGGATACCCCGGCTGGTCTCGTCGTCGCAGAAGTGGCCGTCACCGACGGGCACGCCGACCACGTCACGATCACGAACGTGCCGTCGTTCGCCGAGCGCCTCGGCGCGATCGTGGCGGTGCCCGGCCTGGGCGCGGTCGGCTACGACCTCGCCTTCGGCGGCAACTTCTACGCCATCGTCGAGCTCGAACGGCTCGGCATCGAGTGGCATGAGGATCGCCGCAACCAGGGCGAGCTGCTCGCCGCAGGCCTGTCGATCATGGATGCCATCAACGCGACGGCCGAGCCCGTGCACCCCGAGCGCCCCGACATCCGCGGGGTGCACCACGTCTACCTGCAGGCACCCGGTTCGACGGCGCAGCACTCCCGCCACGCGATGGCGATCCACCCCGGCTGGTTCGACCGCTCCCCCTGCGGCACGGGAACGAGCGCCCGCATGGCGCAGCTGCACGCCCGCGGCGAGCTGCCGCTCGACACGGAGTTCATCAACGACTCCTACATCGGTTCCCGTTTCCACGGCACGCTCATCGCAGAGACCGAGGTCGGCGGTCGCCCCGCGGTCATCCCGACGATTCGAGGTCGCGCCTGGGTGACCGGCACCGCCCAGTACTTCCTCGACCCCAGCGACCCGTTCCCGAACGGCTTCCTCCTGTGAGCGGCGCATCGGCAGCGCTGCCCTACTTCACGGCTGCGGACATCACGCGGCTCCTGCCGTTCCCCGACGCCATCGCGGCACTGCGCGCTGCGCTGCGCGACGACGTCGATCCCGAGCGCGACGCGCCGCGCCTGTTCAGCGAGTTTCCCGGAGGCGAGTTCTTGCTGATGCCCGCCCAGGGAACCCGATTCAGCGGGTTGAAAGCCCTGACCGTGGCGCCTGAGAACCCCGCTCGCGGTCTCGCGAAGATTCAGGGGGTGTACATCGTGTACTCGTCAGACACCGCTGAGCCCCTCGCGATCCTCGAGGGAGCCTCCCTCACGGCGATCCGCACCCCCGCGGTCGCGCTGCTCGCGGTGCAGCATCTCGTGGCGATCGCGCCGCCCGGAGGTGAGCCCGCGCCTCATCCGCGCATCCTCGTGTTCGGCGCCGGAGTGCAGGCGTCAGCGCACATTCGGGCCGCCGCCACCGCGTTTCCCGACGCGACGTTCGACGTGGTCGGCCGCCGACCGGCGCGAGTGGATGCGATGATCGAAGCACTCTCGGGTGCCGGCGAGACCCGCGGAGTCTCCATCCGCAATCGCACCGGCAGCGCGGAGGCCGCGGTACCCGAGGCCGACATCATTCTGTGCACCACATCGACGAGCACGCCCCTGTTCGACGGCGCTCTGGTCGCCGAGCACGCCGTCGTCGCCGCGAACGGGACCCACGGCACGGACAAGCGCGAACTCGATGACGCGCTGATCGAACGCTCCGATCTGGTCGTCGAAGGCCGCGCGTCCGCGCAGCGGGAGAACGGAAATCTCACCGCCCTCGACGCAGAGGTGTGGGGCAGCGCCAGTGCGCCCGCCAACCTGCGGGATCTCGTCACCGGCGACATGCGGCGCACCCCCGGCCGCCCCGCGGTGTTCACCGGCGTCGGCATGGCTTGGGAGGACTTGATCTGCGCGTCTGCGGTGCTCGACTCCGCCGCCCGGAGGGACGCGGCGCCTCCACGGGCCGAGGGAGCGTCGTGATGCCGACGTCCGATCCCGCCGTCGCCGTTCGCTCGACGCCCGCCGTCGAGCGCGTCGCGCGACCCCGGTACCTCCGCGAGACGGTCCTCGAACGGCTGCGCACGGCGATCATCACCGGAGAGCTCGCCGAAGGCGCGCTCTTCTCAGCGCCGATGCTCGGGCAGGCACTCGGCGTGTCCGCCACTCCCGTGCGCGAGGCGATGATGGATCTCGCCCGTGAGGGCCTCGTGGAGACCGTGAAGAACAAGGGCTTTCGCATCACGCGCATGTCGGAAGACGACCTGGACGACCTGGCCCAGGTCAGACTGCTGCTGGAGCCCCCCGCGATGCACCTCGTCGCCGGTCGCGTCACCGACGTGGAGCGCACGGCACTCCGCGAGGTCGCCGAAGCGTGCGCAGCGGCGGCAGAACGCGAAGATCTGCAGCAGTACCTGCAGCTCGATCGCGCATTCCATGCCCGACTGCTCTCCCTGACGGGGAATCAGCAGCTCGTCGTTCTCGCGACCGAGCTGCGTCTGCGCACCCGCATGTACGGGCTCATCGCCCTTGCACGGGACGGACGGCTCGCAGCCTCGGCGCAAGAGCATCACGATCTCGTCGAGCAGCTGCACCGAGGTGATGCGGACGCAGCCGAGCATCTGCTCCGTCAGCACATCGGTCATGCACGGGCGCTGTGGGCGACGGGGACGGAGAGCGGCCCGAGCGCCGACGAACTGACGCGGAGGCGGGACACGTGACGCGGGGCCCATCCGACGTGCTCATCATCGGAGCGGGAATCATGGGGTGCGCCACGGCGTATTTCGCAGCCCGAGCCGGCCTCTCGGTGACCGTGCTCGAACGGGAGCTCCCGGTCAGCGGTTCGACTTCCCGGTGCGAGGGCAACATCCTCGTGAGCGACAAGGAGCTCGGCCCCGAGCTCGAGCTCACCCACTACTCACTCGACATCTGGCGCGGCGAACTCGCCGAATTCGGGCGCTTCTGGGAGTTCGAGGCGAAAGGCGGCATCATCGTCGCTTCTCGCGAGTCCAGCCTGGCCTCGCTCGAGCGCTTCTCCGCCAGTCAGCGCGCGTTCGGGATCCGGTCGGAGCGTCTGGATCCCGGAGCACTGCGCGAGTACGAGCCGCTCGTGACCGAGAGTGCGCTCGGAGCCGCGTACTACCCGGACGACTGTCAAGTGCAGCCGATCCTCGCGGCTTCCACCTTCCTCCGGCTCGCCCGCGGCCTCGGCGCCGAGCTGGTCACCCGCGCGCCGGTGACCGCGCTGCTGCGCGATGGCGACCGGGTCGTGGGTGCTCGAACCCCCAGGGGGGATTTCAGCGCGGCCCACATCGTGAACACGGCGGGCGCCTGGGCCGGCAGCATCGGCGACCTCGCAGGAGTGCGGGTGCCCGTGCTGCCACGACGGGGATTCGTTCTGGTCACCGAACCGCTGCCGCCCCGCGTGCACCACAAGGTGTACGCCGCCGAATACGTCGACAACGTCGGAAGCGCGGACGCCGGCCTGCAGGCCTCACCCGTCGTCGAGGGCACTCCGGCGGGCACGATTCTGATCGGTTCGAGTCGGGAGCGCGTCGGGTTCGACCGAACCGTCAGCGTGCCGGCGCTGCGCTCCATCGCACGGAACGCGATCGAACTGTTCCCCTTCCTCGCAGGTACGCGCATGCTGCGGCACTATCACGGGTTCCGGCCCTACTGCCCCGATCACCTGCCCGTGATCGGCCCTGATCCTCGCGCGCCCGGCCTCTGGCACGCCGCAGGCCATGAGGGCGCCGGCATCGGACTCGCCGCTGGCACCGGAAAGCTCCTCGCCCAGGCGCTCTCCGGCGACGCTCCCGAGCTCCCCCTGCACCCCTTCCGCCCCGAACGCTTCGATGAGGAGGTATCGGCATGACCCGGCGAGCCCGTCGCGCCGCAGCCCGCCCCGATCCCGCTCCCGAGGAAGCGGCCGGCGATGTCGTCGCCGCGTTCGACGGTGCCCCGATCTCCGCGCCCCGCGGCGCGAGTATCGCTGCTGCCCTCATCTCCTCCGGCCGTACGTCGTGGCGCAGCACGCGCGACGGCGAGCGCCGGGGCATCTTCTGCGGCATCGGCGTGTGCTTCGATTGCCTGGTCGAGGTCGACGGGGAGTCGGGACAACGCGCCTGCATGATCCCCCTGCGCGCTGGCATGGACGTCCGCTCGGCCACCGGAGCATCGACTCCCGAATCGGGCGGAGAGGCACCCGCGGGGCTTGACGCCGCTCCGCCAGCTGACACGCGCACGGCCGGCGGAGGACACGCATGAGCGACCAGAGCGGACTCGCGGGAAGCGATCCGATCGCGCCACCGCTGCGCCGCACGGCATCGCAGCCGCACGCCGACGTCGTCGTCGTGGGAGCGGGACCCGCCGGGCTCGCTGCGGCTGCCACCGCGTCCGAGTCGGGGGCATCGGTCATCGTGATCGACAGTGCTGAGCAACCTGGAGGCCAATACTGGCGGCACCGCAGTGAGGCCGCCGGTGACGACGACGGCGCGCTGCATCACGGCTGGCAGGAGTACCTCGCGCTGCGCGCGCGGTTCGACGCTGGAATGGGTGCCGGGGCGATCCGCTACATTCCCGCGACGAGCGTATGGATGGTGCAGCGGATGCCCCCGGCTTCGCCCGATGCGGCGCCCTGCTTCACGCTTCGGCTGGCTCCCTCGTACGGGCCGGGCGCGGGCGCCGCGACCACCGT
Source organism: Leucobacter sp. USHLN154 (assembly GCF_037145595.1). Taxonomy (NCBI): domain Bacteria; kingdom Bacillati; phylum Actinomycetota; class Actinomycetes; order Micrococcales; family Microbacteriaceae; genus Leucobacter; species Leucobacter sp. USHLN154. The sequence continues at coordinate 377,779 of NZ_JBBCXF010000001.1, read as the reverse complement.
TCGGGCGCGCACGCTCGTGCTCGCGACCGGAGGGTACGATCGGCAGATCCCGCTTCCCGGCTGGCACCTCCCGGGCGTCATGGCAGCCGGGGGCATACAAGCCTTCATCAAGCAGAACGGCGCCTTGCCGGGTTCCCGTTTCGTCATCGCAGGCACTGGCCCGTTCCTCCTGCCCGTCGCTTTGAACATCGCGCACTCGGGGGGCCGCGTCACGTCCGTCCTCGAATCATCGTCGCTCGTCGGCTGGCTCCCTCGAGCGCATCGCGCAGTCGGCGTCCCCGCAAAGGGCGCCGAAGGGGCGGAGTACATCGCCACCTTCCTGCGTCGACGCATTCCGTATCGACGCCGCACGGTCATCACCGAGATTCTCGGAGACTCCCATGTGGAGGCCGTGCGCACCGCGCGGATCGGGCGGTCGGGGGAAGTAGAGCCGAAGAGCTCCCGCATCATCGAGGACGTCGACGCCGTCGGCCTGGGATGGGGCTTCACCCCGCAGCTCGAGCTTCCCGTGCAATTGGGGGCCCAGACGAGGCTCGACGCGGACGGCTCACTGGTGGCGGTCGTCGACCAGAACCAGCGATCCTCCGTGCCGGGGCTCTTCCTCGCGGGTGAACTGACCGGGGTCGGCGGCGCAGTGCTCGCGGTACTCGAAGGCACCGTCGCCGGCCGGGCGGCCGCCGCAGACGCAACCGGTGAAATCGGGAGCGCGACGACGGCGGAGCTTCGGGCGATGCGGCGTCAACGCTCGTTCGCGGAGGCGATGCATCTCGCGCATCCGGTACCCGAGGGCTGGGAGCAGCGCCTCCACACCGACACGATCGTCTGCCGATGTGAGGAAGTGCGCTACGGCGCCCTCTCCCACGCCCGCGAAGTGCTCTCGGGCGAGGACTCCCGCACGCAGAAGGGTGTGACGCGCGCCGGGATGGGCTGGTGCCAGGGTCGTGTCTGCGGATACGCAGTCACCTGCATCGCCGGAGCGCCCGCTCCCACTCGGGCGGGCGCACGGGATTCCGCCGCGTCTCTTGCACAGACGAATCACCGGCCGATCGCGCAACCGATCCCGCTCTCCGCACTCCTCGACGTCGAGGAGTGAGCGGGATCGGCCGCGCCCAGCGCTCCTAGGCCCCCAGGTACGCCTCGATCACTCTCGGGTCGGCGGCGAGTTCCGCCGCCGACCCCTGCATCGTCACGCGCCCTGATTCGAGCACGTAGCCCCGATGCGCGATCTTCAGAGCCGCCCGCGCGTTCTGCTCGACCAGGAGCACCGTCGTGCCCTGGGCGTTCACGCGCTGCACGATCTCCATGACCTGCTTCGCGATGAGCGGCGCCAATCCCATCGAGGGTTCGTCGAGCAGGAGGAGCTTCGGTCCGCCGACGAGTGCCCGCCCGAGCGCGAGCATCTGCTGCTCACCGCCGGAGAGCGTGCCGCCCTGCTGCCCGCGACGCTCGGCGAGCCTCGGCATGAGCTCGTAGGCCTCCTCCGCTCTCCGCGCGATGACCTTCTGGTCTTTCACGAGGTAGCCTCCGAGCAACAGGTTCTCGTCCACCGTCATCGTGGAGAAGATGCGCCGCCCCTCGGGAATGTGGAGCAGCCCGGCTCCGACCGCATCCCAAGGCTGCATGCGCAGGAGGTCGTGATCCCCCCAGCGCGCCCGGCCCGTCTTGGCGCGCACGAGACCGGAGATCATCGACAGGGTCGACGTCTTTCCGGCTCCGTTGTTCCCGAGGAGCGACACGATCTCTCCCTCGCGCACGGTCAGACTGAGGTCGCGCAGCGCGTGCACGCGGTGGTAGTACAGGTCGATGTTCTCGAGCACCAAGTCGCTCATGCGTCCTCCTCTTCGCCGAGATACGCGGCGATCACCGCGGGGTCTTGCTTGATCTGCTGCGGGGTGCCATCGGCGATCTCGGTGCCGTAGTTCAGCACGACGATCCGCTCAGAGACCTGCATCACGAGCCCCATGTCGTGCTCGATCAGCACGATGCTCACGCCGAGATCGCGAATCCTGCGGATCAGGTGCATCAGTTCGATCTTCTCGCTGTGGTTCAGGCCGGCGCCGGGCTCGTCGAGCAGCAGCAGCTTCGGCTGGGTCGCGAGCGCCCGCGCGATCTCGACGCGCCGCTGCTCGCCGTACGGCAGCTGGGTCACCAGCAACTCGTCGTCCGCCCGAAATCCCACGAAGTCGAGCCAGCCGCGCGCATCCTCCGCGCACTGCGCTTCGCTGCGGGTGTAGCGCGGCGTGTGCAGCATCGCGTCGAAGACGTTCTGACGCAGATGCGCGTGCATCGCGGTCTTCACGTTGTCGAGCACGCTCATCTCCTTGAAGAGCCGCACATTCTGGAAGGTACGAGCCATTCCGAGCTGCGTGACCGCCGACGGCTTGCGCCGCGCGATCGACTCTCCGTCGAAGACGACCGTGCCCCGGTCGGGCCGGTAGAAGCCCGAGATGCAGTTGAACGCGCTCGTCTTCCCCGCTCCGTTCGGCCCGATCACGGAGACGATCTCGCCCTCTTGCACGGAGAACGAGAGACCGTCCACGGCTTTGATCCCGCCGAACGATACCGCGAGGTCGGCGACTTCGAGCAGCACCCGCGCGTTTCCGCTCGGCCGAGCCTCTGGCTCGGTCAGCTGTGAGGTGTCGCTCATCGTCGTCCCTCCTCGTCATTCGGTGCTGTTGCAGGGTCGCTGGCGGGGCTGCCGGTCGTGTCACCCGCGTTCTCGACGACGCCCACCACGCCGACGCTCTCCGTCGGCGGCACCTCTGGAATCTGCCGCTTCTTCAAGAACGGCAGTACGGCGTTCGCCGGCCAGATGCCCCGCGGGCGGAAGATCATCGCGACGACGAGCAGCACGCCGAACAGGAGGAAGCGCCACTCGCTGAACTCGCGGAGGAACTCGGGGGCGAGCGAAACGAAGAGCGCCCCGATGATGACGCCGGGCGTCGAGCCCATCCCGCCCAGCACGACAGCCATCAGCACGAGCGCCGAGTAGAGGAATTCGAAGCTGTTCGGGGCGATCGCCGAGAGATGGCCGGCCATCAGCGTTCCGGCGAACCCGCCCCACACCGCGCCGATGATGTACGCGAGCAGCTTGGTCGCATACCCGTTGATCCCCATCGCCTCGCTCACGTCTTCGTCGTCTCGCACCGACTTCCATGCGCGGCCGAGCTTCCCTCTGCCGAGGCGCGAGACCGCCACAACGGCGATCCCGATGCCGACGAAGAGCACGAAGTAGTAGAACAGCACCTTGGCATTGAAATGGATCCCGAGGATGTCGAGGCCGTCGGAGAACGACCACCCGAAGAACGACCACGTCGGGATGCCGTGGATGCCGCTCGGGCCGCCCGTGATCTGCAGATTGTTGGCCGTGATCCGGATGATCTCACCGAACCCGAGCGTCACGATCGCGAGATAGTCGCTCCGCAGGCGCAGGGTCGGGCCCCCGATGATGACGCCGGCGAGGATGCAGGCGATCACCACGAATGGGATCGTCTCGAGCATCGAGAGCCCGAACTGCGTCGTGAGGATCCCGCTCGTGTAGGCGCCGACGGCCATGAACGCGATGTACCCGAGATCGAGGAGTCCCGCGTAGCCGACGACGACGTTCAATCCCATCGCGAGGACGATGTAGATGAAGGCCGAGGTGAGGATCGAGATGATGTACGGCGTCGCGGTGACGAACGGGAGGATCGCCGCCGCGGCGAAGAGCACGATCCCGAGCACCTTCATGAAGCGTTCGGGAGCGAGAAGCCCGCGGATGGCCGGCGGGCGTTCGAGCGTGGGTTTCGGCGCCTGCAGGCGCGGAGTCTTCGGTCGGGCCATGGTCATACCCTCTCCACGACGCGCTCGCCGAGAATGCCGGTCGGTTTGAATACGAGGAACAGGATGAGGAAGCCGAATGCGAAGACATCGCGCCACTGACCTCCGAGAAAATGAGTGCCGAAGGATTCGAGGAGCCCGAGCACGACGCCGCCGAGCATCGCGCCGTAGAGGTTCCCGATGCCGCCGATCACCGCCGCGGTGAACGCTTTGAGGCCGATGACGAACCCCATCAGGAAGTCGATGGTGCCGTAGTACGCGGCGGCCATCACCCCCGCGGCTCCCGCGAGCGCCGAACCGATGAAGAATGTGCGGGAGATGACTCGGTTCACGTTGACGCCCATGAGCAGGGACGCCTTCTGATCGAGGGCGATCGCGCGCATCGCGCGGCCCTCCCGCGAATGCATGACGTAGCGTTGCAGCAGGAACATGAGGATCGCGGCGACCAGCATCAAGACGAGCTGCGGCATGGTGATCCGCGCGCCGAGGACTTCGACGGGGGCGCCCTGGAGCCGGATCGGGAAGACGAGCGGGCTCGCCCCGAAGATCTGACGCACGGCGTACTCGAGGGTGAACGAGACGCCCACCGCCGTGATCAGTGCGGCCAGGCGCGGACTGGACCGCAGCGGACGGTAGGCGATGCGCTCGATGAGCACGCCGATTCCGCCGGTGAGCAGCATCGTGATGAGCAGCACGAGCAGCAGGATGGGGATCGAGCCGAGGCCGAACAGCCCCGTGAAGCCGCCGAGCACCACGAACGCGAGGAACGAGCCGAGCATGTAGAGATCGCCGTGCGCGAAGTTCAGGAGTTTGATGATGCCGTAGACCATGCTGTAGCCGAGTGCGACGAGCGCGTAGAACGAGCCGACGAAGAGCCCGTTCCAGATGAGTTGGAACATGAATGCCTTCCCTGGGTTGCCGATGCGTGATGAGCCGGACGAACGGCGCACCGTCCGTCCGGCTGCTCATCGCTAGCCCTGCAGGTCGTCCTTCAGCACGAACGCGCCACCGTCACCGGTCGGCTCGACGATGACGAAGCCGCCTCCCTCTCGGGAGCCGTCGTCAGCGAACGTCAGGTCGCCGGTGAGCAACGGGAATCCCTCGAGCTCATCGAGCGCGGTCGTCACGGCTTCGAATTCGGTACCACCGGCCTCGGTGAAGGCCTCGGCCATCGTCTTCACCGCCTCATAGGTTTGAATCGAGTACGGCCCCGGAGCGGCCCCGCCCGACACCTCCTCGTAGTCGGCGATCCACGCGTCGCCGCCCTCGAGCATGTCGGGGGTCTTCGTGAACGTGCCCACCACGTTCTCGATGCTCTCGTCGCCGGCGATCGCGGCGAGCTGCGCGTCGACGGAGCCGTCGCCGACGAGGATCGGACCGTCGTAGCCTGCGCCGCGGAGCTGATTCACGAGCAGACCGCCGGCCTGGTAGTACCCGCTCCACACGATGAAATCGGGGTCCGCACCCAGCACGCTGTTCACGTTGGCCGAGAAGTCCTTTTCGTCAGGATTGACCGACTCCCGCTTCGCGATCTCGAACCCTTCGGCCTGCTCCTCGACGGAGTCGGCGAGGTCGACCGAGTAGTCGGTATTGTCGTCGATCACTGCGACACGGGCGGCACCGACCGATTGGATGTACTCCACGGCTGCTTCGGCCTGCTGCGCGCCGGTCCCGTTGATCATGAAGGCGCCCTGTCCGACGAGCTGGTTCGAGTTCGCGGCGGGGATCACCATCGGCACCTGCGCGTCGGTGAAGACCGGGATCGTGGGCAGTGTCGCACCGGAGCAGTATCCGCCGACCGAGCCCTTCACTCCCGCGGTGACCAGCTTGTTGGCCGCTGCGACAGCCGCTGTCGGATCGCAGCCGTCGTCTTCGGTGACGAGCTCCAGATCACGACCATCGATGCCGCCATCCCCGTTGACCTCGTCGATCGCGAGCTGAGCCCCGAATTTCATGTAGTCGCCGAATGCGGCCTCCTGACCGGAGAACGGTGCGAGCATACCGATCTTGATCGGACCATCCTCGCTCCCGCCGTCGTCGCCGCTGCCGGCGAGACCGCCCGAGCAGCCGGAGAGCGCGAGCCCGAAGGCGAGCGTGAGAGCCCCGGTGGCGGCGAGCCGTGCTGATGCTGAACGTCGTGAAGACATCAAGACTTCCTTTCGTGGATACGTCATTGAATCGCTGAAAGTGCAGACGACGTCACCTTCGACGTCCTGTACAATTTTACATTGTATAGTCGGCGCCGATGCGGCACAGATCACGTTTCGAACACGATCGCTGATGCCCCTCCCGCACGGTAGACCGGTCATCGACTGTGCACGAGAGACGGCACGACTCGACGTCGCGCCTGAAAGAATGGCAGCGGTTCCCGCAAGCACTGATGCCCCGACAACGAAGGATCGATGCATGACTCACGAAGCGCTTTCTCCTGATCTTGAGGCCGTCATCGCACGCGCCACCACCGCCGCACCCCACCTCGCCACCACCACCGCCACCCAACGAGCACGAGCCCTCGTCGCCATCGCCGACGCCCTCGAAACCGCATCACCCGACCTCGTACACATCGCACTCCGCGAGACCGGCCTCACCCAAGCCCGACTCACCGGCGAAGTCACCCGCACCGCCGTCCAACTCCGCCTCTTCGCCGACACCATCGTCGACGGCGGCTACCTCGACGCCCGCATCGACCCCGCAGACCCCGACTTCGCCCTCGGCCAACGCCCCGATATCCGCCGCACCCACATCCCCCTCGGCCCAGTCATCAACTTCTCCGCCTCCAACTTCCCCTTCGCGTTCTCCGTCATGGGCGGCGACTCCGCAGCGATCCTCGCAGCAGGATGCCCACTCATCGTGAAAGCCCACTCCAGCCACCCAGACCTCTCCGACGCCACCGCGGAAGTCGCCACACGCGCACTCACCCAAGCAGGCATGCCCGAAGGCACCTTCCAACTCATCCACGGCCGCGAAGCCGGAGTGCAGGTCTTGCAGGACCCCCGCATCAAAGCCGGATCCTTCACCGGCTCCATCCGCGTCGGCCGCATCCTCGCCGACATCGCCGCGAACCGGCCAGCACCCATCCCGTTCTTCGGAGAACTCGGCAGCGTCAACCCCGTCTTCATCACCGCCGACGCCATCACGGAACGCGCCGACGAGATCGCCACCGGCTACCTCGCCAGCGTCGCAGGCTCCGCCGGCCAGCTCTGCACCAAGCCCGGCTTCGCATTCATCCCCGCAGGCAGCGCACTCCCCCAGGCCATCACCCACAACGCGACCGACGTCCCCGAGCATCGCCTCCTCGACCCCCGCATCGCGAAATCCTACGACGAACGCCGCACCGCCGTACTGGGCACCGCCGGAGCGAACCCGCTAATCCCCGGCGGCATCCGCTTCGACGACGACGGACAGGGCTGGGCCACCCCCACCATCATCGCGATCAGCCTCGACGACTTCCGAACCGGACGCGACACCCTCCTCGAAGAATCCTTCGGCCCGCTCTCCATCCTCGTCGAAACCCCCACCGGCACCGACCTCGCAGCCCTCATGCCCGAGTTCTACGAAGGCAACCTCTCCGGCACCCTCCACATCAGCGAAGCCGAAGCCACCGGAGAAACCGACAACGCCCCCCAACTACGCGCCCTCATCGCCGCCCTCGCGAACCAAGTCGGCCGCGTCCTGTTCAACGGCTGGTCCACCGGCGTCGCCGTCACCCCCGCCCAACAGCACGGCGGCCCCTGGCCCGCGACAACGAACGACTCCTCCACCTCCGTCGGCACCGCAGCCATCACCCGCTTCCAACGACCCGTCGCCTACCAGAACGCACCCCAAGCACTCCTCCCCGAAGCACTCCAAGACACCAACCCGCTAGGCATCCCCCAACACATCAGCCCAGCAGGCCAATCACACCACTGGGGCACACGCTGGCACTAACCCCCACCGCAACCGACCCGCACGAACCCGAATCCACCGCGCGACGGGCGCAAACGGACCCGCCGGCACACAGCAAGACCCCCGAGAGGCTCAGCCTCCCGGGGGTCTTCGTTCATCGACGATCAGTGCCAGAGCACGGCGAGCACCACGTTCACCACCGACAATCCGGCGATGGCGCCCAGGAATCCACCCGGAACGGGCTGCTTCTTCCGGCCGATGAGCACGACTGCGATCAGTACGAGCAGCACGACGAGCTTCACGCCGATCTTCGCGTTGTTCGGCTGGCCTCCGGTCGCGTAGACCATGCCGACGAGCAGCAGGCCGGTCGCCAGCAGCAACCACGCGCCGTGCAAGATGCCAGGAGTGATACGAGCGCGTGCTTCCTTCACCGCCGACAACTGTGCGAGCGTGCTGCCGAACACCGCGCCGAATCCGACGATGTGCAAGACGATGAGTATTCCCTTGACGATTTCCACGTCTCGATTCTCCCGGGGCGAGCACCCTGCCGCAACGTAGGCGAGGCTTGCTCACACCAGATGAATGAAGGAAAAAACCGCAGATCAGAGGATCAGTGGAAGAAGTGCCGCTCGCCCGTGAAGTACATGGTCACGCCTGCTGCCTGAGCCGCATCGACGACCTCGGGGTCTCGGACCGACCCGCCCGGCTGCACGACCGCGCGCACGCCGGCGTCGAGCAGTACCTGCAGGCCGTCGGCGAACGGGAAGAACGCGTCGGAGGCGGCGACCGATCCGCGCGCGCGGTCTCCCGCGCGCTCCACCGCGAGGCGGCAGGAATCGACGCGGTTGACCTGGCCCATGCCGACACCGACCGAAGCACCCCCCTGCGCGAGCAGGATGGCGTTCGACTTCACGGCGCGGCTCGCACGCCACGCGAACTCGAGATCTGCGAGCGTCGCGGCATCAGCGGGCTCGCCCGTCGCGAGCGTCCACTCGGATGCCGGTGCGAAGGAGCGATCGGAATCCTGCAGCAGGAACCCGCCGGAGACCTGACGCAGCTCCACGGGGTTCGGCTGGTAGTCGGCCGGCAGCACCAGCAGTCGCACGTTCTTCTTCTGCGTGAGCACGGCGAGGGCGTCGGGCTCGAAGCCGGGAGCGACGATGACTTCGGTGAAGATGCCGGCGACGGTCTCTGCCATCGCCTTCGTGACGATGCGGTTCGCCGCGATCACGCCGCCGAACGCGGAGACAGGGTCGCACGCGTGCGCGAGTTCGTGAGCGGCGGCGATCGGGTCGGCCGCGCCTTCTGGCGCGACGGCGATGCCGCAGGGGTTCGCGTGCTTGATGATGGCGACGGCGGGGCGCTCATGATCGAACGCGGCGCGGAGCGCGGCGTCGGCATCGACGTAGTTGTTGTACGACATCTCCTTGCCGTGGAGCTGCGCGGCCTGTGCGATGCCCGATCCTTCGTTCTCCGTGAAGAGTGCGGCCCGCTGATGGCTGTTCTCGCCGTACCGCAGCACCGATTCGCGGAGCCCGAAGACCTCGTAGCCGACGTACCCCTCGGTGGTTTCGAAGATGCTGTCGATCGACGCCTCGCTCGAATCGGCTTCGGCGGCAGGCGCCTCTCCCCACTCGGCGTCCTCCTGCTCGAGGAACCAGTTCGCCACGGCGGCATCGTACTGCGCCGTGTGCACGAACGCCTCAGTGGCGAGCGAGCGGCGCTGGGCGAGCGTCGTTCCGCCGGCCCGCACGGCGGCGATGATCTCGTCGTAGCGTCCGGGCGAAACGACGATCGCCGCGTTCGCGTGGTTCTTCGCGCTCGCCCGCACCATCGCGGGGCCGCCGATGTCGACGTTCTCGATGACGTCGGCTGCCGGCTTGCCCGATGCGACCGTCTCTTCGAAGGGGTACAGGTTGACGACCACGAGCTCGAACGCCGCGTAGCCGAGCGCGTCGAGCTGCGCGCGATGGTCGGCGAGGCGCAGGTCGGCGAGCAGGCCGGAGTGCACGGCGGGGTGCAGTGTCTTCACGCGGCCGTCGAGGGCCTCCGCGAATCCGGTGACCTCGGAGACATCGGTGACGGCGTGGCCCGCCTCGCGGATCGTCGCAGCGGTCGAACCCGTCGAGACGATCTCGACCCCGTTCTCGGCGAGCGCGCCGGCAAGGTCGAGCAAGCGCGTCTTGTCGCTGACCGAGATCAGCGCGCGCCGTACGGGCACGACGTCGCGGTGCTCGTAGAGGCTGGGGTCGTGGCTCTGAACTGCCATGCGGCGGGACTCCTTAGGTCGGTGTTCGCAGTCTGGATACGATTCGGGTGCTGAGGCGCTGATCGAGCGCAGGATCACCGCGCGCCGGGCAGCGCGAGCTCTCCGAGTGCGATCTCTCGCACGGTCTGCACGAGCAGGGGGCGTTCGAGCTGCTTGATCCGCTCGTGGAGCTCGGCTTCGGTCTCGCCGGGACGGACGTCGACGGCGGCTTGTCGCAGCACCGGGCCGGTGTCGACGCCCTCATCGATGACGTGCACGGTGACCCCGGTGCGCTCGGCGCCGGCGGCGAGCGCGTCGCGCACCGCGTGGGCCCCGGGGAATGCGGGAAGCAGTGCCGGGTGCGTGTTGATGAGGCGGGGACTGAAAGCGCGCACGAAGCCCGGGGGAAGAATACGCATGAGTCCGGCACTCACCACGAGACCGGGGTGCGGGCCGGTGCCGACGTGGTGCTCTTGGATCGCCGCGGCGAGCACCTCGCCCCACGCCTCCCGAGAGTCCGAGTCGCGGGGTCGCACGACGAATGCGGGGATCCCTGCGGCGCGCGCGTGCTCCAGGCCGGGCGCGTCGGTGTCCGAGCCCACGCAGGCGATCTCTGCCGGGAAATCGGGGTCGGCGGTCGCGTCGATCAGCGCCTTGAGGTTGCTGCCGCCACCGGAGATGAGAACCGCGATTTTCAGCACCGCATCAGTTTACGCGACGGCCGTCACCCGTACCGCCGAGCGACCGCTGAGCATGCGGGACACCGGGCAGCGCTCGTGCGCGGCTGCGGCGAGCGCGTGCGCCTCGTCGAGCGGTACGCCGTCGAAGCGCAGTTCGGCGGCTCCTGAGAATTCGAACCCCTGGTCGGCCCGCGGGTGCAGCGAGATCTCCACGGTTGCTTCGACGTCGGTGCCCGGCCCCGCGACGACGCGAGCTGCCGCGTTCAGGCATGTCGCCCACGACAGGGCGAGCAGTTCCTCCGGGTTCGTGGCTCCCGCCCGGTTCTCCGCGGTCGGCGACGCGACGCGCACGCGCAGGCCGCCGTCGACGAAGCTCTCCCCGCTGATGCCGTCGGAGTTGCGGGCCACTGCGGTGTAGATCGGTGGCTCGGGTGTTCGGTGCGTCGTTTCGCTGCTCGGCATGGTGCTCCTGACGTGACTTGCGGTTGCGGGCTGCGCACTCTATGTTAGACCCAGTCTAATTAATATGTTTCATGAAAGCACTGTGGTGAAGAGCTGATGAGCGACGCAACGACCACTTCGACGGCGGTCGTCTTTGACGGCGTGAGTCGTCGCTTCGTTCACGGTGAGGCGGAGGTCGACGCGCTCTCCGATGTCAGCCTCGACATTCCTCGCGGTTCGATCTTCGGAGTGCTCGGCGAGAGCGGCGCGGGGAAATCCACGCTGCTGAGACTCATGAACGGTCTCGATCTGCCGACCAGCGGACGCGTGATCGTCAGCGGTACGGATCTCGCCGCGCTCGGCCCTCGAGAGATGCGCGCCATGCGGCACCGGATCGGCGTCGTCTTCCAGCACTTCAACCTGCTCGGCAATCTCACGGTGCGCGCGAACATCGCCCTCCCGCTGCGCCTGCAGCATCGCCGCGACCCCGCGCGCGTGACCGCCATGATGGAGTTCGTCGGGCTCGCAGGGCTCTCCGACCGCTATCCGGCTCAGCTCTCCGGGGGGCAGCAGCAGCGAGTGGCGATCGCCCGCGCACTCGTCACCGACCCTGAACTGCTGCTGTGCGATGAACCCACGTCCGCGCTCGACACGCACACGACGGCGGAGATTCTCGAACTGCTGCAGGCGACCCGGGCGGAGTTCGGAACGACGATCGCACTGGTCACCCACGAACTCGACGCGGTGAAGGCCGTGTGCGACGCCGCAGCGGTCTTCGAGCGAGGACGCCTGCTCGACATCGTCGAGGTTCCCCGAGTCGCACAGCACCGGGAGCCCCGATACCTCGATCACGTGAAATCGAGGCTCGCATCTTGAACTTCTGGAACGAGCTCGACCGTGTCTTCGGGGAGCACGGCGGAGAGATCGCCCGAGCACTGGGCGAGACGGGCTACATGGTGCTCGCGTCGATCATCGTCGCGGTCGTCCTCGGCACTCCGCTCGGCATCGTGATCACCCTCACACGACCGGGCGGCGTCATGCCGAGACGTGCGATCTGGAGCGCGGCCAACGCGTACGTCACCATCGTGCGCTCCTTCCCGTTCCTGCTCTTCGTCGTCTTCATGATTCCCCTCACGCGCCTCGTCTTCGACACGAGTTTCGGCACCGTGGCCGCGACCTTCCCGCTCGGCTTCGTCGCGGTCGCCATCTACGCCCGCCTCACCGAGCAGATTCTGCTCGAACTGCCGAGCGGATTGCTGCTCGCGGCGGAGTCGATGGGCGCGAGCATTCCGCAGACCGTGTTCCGCTTCCTCCTCGTCGAGGGGCGATCCGGTCTGGTCTACGCACTCACATCGGCGACCATCAGCTTCGTCTCCTACTCCACCGTGCTCGGCGTCGTCGGCGGAGGCGGCATCGGCGACTTCGCGATGCGGTACGGCTACCACCAGTACGACTTCACTCTCATGTACGTCACGATCGCGCTCATCGTCGCCTGCGTCATGCTGCTGCAGAGCGTCGGCACACGCGTCTCCCGCGCGATCGATCACCGCTGAGCGGTGCGGACGACCCTCCCCCTCGATCCCCCATCCTCGACAGAAAGCACCCCATGCGCCATCGCCTGATCATCACCGCCACTGCCGCCACCGCCGCTCTCCTGACCCTCGCCGGCTGCGCCACTGGCCCAGACGCTGCCGATGGCTCGGGCGCAGGAGGAGGCCAGGAGACGCGGACGCTGAAGGTCGCGGCGACCACCTCTCCGATGACTGACGTCGTGGAGGCCGCAGCCGAGGCGATTGAGGCACCGTACGAGATCGAGCTCGTCGAGGTCGCCGATTACGTGCAGCCCAATTCGATGCTGCAGCACGGGGAGCTCGACGCCAACTTCGTGCAGCATCCGCCGTTCATGGAAGAGTTCAACGCGGGCAACGACGCGTCGCTCGTGGTCATCGAGCCCGTGTATCTGACCGTGGTCGGGATGTACTCGAGCACGCACGCGAGCATGGACGAAGTGCCGGAAGGAGGCCGCATCGTCATTCCGCAGGACACCTCGAACGCCGCCCGGGCACTGCAGATGGTCGCGAAGGCCGGACTGATCGAGCTCGACGCAGACGCCGACACCTGGTCGGTGACGGTCGACGACATCACGAAGAACCCCAAGAACCTCGATTTCGTGGAGGTCGACATCATGCAGCTCTCGGCGGCGTACCCTGAGGCCGACGCCGTATTCCTGCACGGCACGTTCGCCCGCCAGCTGGGCCTCACACCGGATGAGGATGCGATCGCCGTGGAGCAGGACCCTCAGTTCGCCGTTTCGCTCGTATCCCGCGAGGACAACGCCGATTCGCCGGAGGTCGCCGCACTCGCAGAGGCGTTCCACAGCGACGAGGTGCGTCAGGCGCTCGAGGACGCAGAAGTCCCGGTGGCCTTCTAATCACCCGATCGGGTCGTCGCAGGCGGAGATGGTGATCGTACGATCGGCGAGCTCCCACGGACGGTGCCAGGCGTACAGCTCCTCCTCCTGGGCGGCCCAGCGGTCCCAGTGCGGGGCGTAGACCTCACCATCGCGTGCGAGCGCGCGGCGCTTTCGCGTCACCGCCTCGACCTCGAGCCAGACGCTGCGCACCCGAGGCAGTGCCGCTCCTGCGGCGGCGGCCCAGTTCTCGGCCGCTGCGAGGTTCTCAGCGGTAATCGCACCGCATCCCTCGATCACGAGTGGAACCCGCGGTTCGATGCGCTCGCGGGCACCGAATGCAGCCGCGATCCAGTCGTACGCACGGTAGCTGCTCGTTCGCAGCGCGGCCGCGAGCGCGAGCGACCCGGCGGCGAGCCCATCCCACCCCGGGTACAGCGCCTCCACGTGCAGCACCTGCGCAGGCCGGCGCAGGTCCGCGAACGTCTGCACCATACGCTCCGCGAGATGCGTCTTCCCCGAGCCGGAGCGGCCGTCGATGAGCAGCACGTCGCAGTCGGCGAGCTCCTCGAGATCCAGATCCACCATCAGAACTCCCGGTTCCCGTCCGTGCGCCAGCGTTCGGCCGCCAGCATGATGCCGGCAGTCAGCACGCCGAGCACGACCGCCCCCGCGAGCCCGGCCCCGTAGCTCTCGGGTGCCTGATGGCCGATCAGCGCGGCGACCACGACCGGGAGCGTCTGCTCCCCGGGTCGCACGAGGAAGGACGTGGCTCCGAATTCCCCCAGCGAGGTCGCACAGGCGAAGCCGAGCGCGAGCCCCGCGGAACGTCCGAGCAGGGGCAGATCGATGGTGCGCAGCATCGCGAGCGGGCCGGCGCCGAGCGACGACGCCGCGTCGCGCAGCTCGGTCGGGATTCCCCGGAGCACGGGCAGCAGCGTGCGCACGACGAGCGGCAGCGCGACGAGGGCCTGAGCGATCGGGATCAAGACAGTCGAAGTTCGCAGATCGAACCCGATGCCGAGCGGCCGATTCATGGTCAGGAGCAGACCGAAGCCCAGTGTCACTGCTGATACGCCGAGCGGCAACATCACGAGCGCGTCGAAGGCCTCGATGCCCCGTCGGAGCGATCGGGTGCGAGGGCGACGGGAGAGGACGAGGGCCAGCAGCATGCCGAGCACGATAGCGATGAGGGCAGCCACCGCGGCGATGCGGAGCGAGGCTCCGATGGCCTCGAGCACCGTGCCATCGATCGGCAGCGCTTCCGGCGGATCTGCGAGCGCGGCGTAATTCGCCAGCGTCCACCTCCCTTCCCGGTCCCTCAGCGAGCGCGTCACCAGAGCGGTGAGCGGGAGCACGTGCAGCAGCAGCAGCGTCGCCCCCACCAGCGTCAGCACCGGAGCATCGACTCGCCGTGGAGGCGTTCCGCGCCCCCGCTCCTCGCGCAGCACGACCGCGCGCTCTCCGGCGCGGCGCAACTGCGCCGACACGGCGAGCGCGGCGGCCACGATCGCGAACTGGGCGATCGACAGCACCGCCGCGCCGCGGAGGTCCAGGAACTGAACGGTGAGCCGGTAGATCTCCGTCTCCACGTTCGCGAAGGCGGTGCCGCCGAGAATGAGCACGATGCCGAACGAGGTGGAGCAGAAGAGGAACACGAGCGCCGCGGCGGACGCGATGGCGGGGCCGAGCGCGGGGAGTGTCACGATGCACCAGGCGCGCACCCGTGATGCGCCGAGCACTCGCGCGGCCTGCTCGGAGGTGTCGTCGAGGCGGGCCCAGAACCCGCCGACCATGCGGGCGACGACGCCGACGTTCGGAAATGCGAGTGCGAGTACGACCGCGGCGAAGCTCTGGTCCAGCCCCCACGATCCCAGCGGCCCTCCCGGTCCGAGCAACGCCGAGAAGGCGACGCCGACAACCACCGAGGGCAGCACGAACGGCACCGTGAGCACCCCTTGCAGCACCCGCTTGCCGCGAAAATCGAGACGGTAGAGCGCGTAGGCGGCTGGCACCCCGAGCGCGAGGGAGAGCGCAGTCGCGAGCCCCGCTTGGGCGAACGTCTGGCCGATGACCCGCCAGGTGCGTTCGGCGCCGAACACCTCTGGCAGACCGCTCAGATCGAGTCGTCCCCCGTCGACGAACCCTGTCGCGACGAGCGAGAACACCGGCCAAACGAAGAACAGGGCGAGGAACGCGAGCGGCAGGGCCGCCGCCAGCGTCCACGCTGCAACGCCCCACGGGCCGAGAGCGGCACGTGGGGCGCCTCGGCCAGTCGGGCGGATGATCAGAGGCCGATCTGCTCGCTCAGGGCTTTGAGCCAGTCCTCGCGACCCGACTCGATCTCGCGGGAGCTGAGGTCGTGCGTCCGCCCCGGCGCGGGCGACGGCGCGAATTCCGTCCATGCCGAGGGCAGTTCCACAGCCGCATCGACGGGGTTCATGTACATCGCGTCCGGAATGGTCTGCTGGAACTCCTGCGACACGAGATAGTCGACCACGGCCTCGGCGCCGGCCTCGTTCTGAGCACCCCTCAGCACCCCTGCGTACTCGACCTGCCGCGTGCACGTGTCGAGCAGCGCGGCAGTGCTCGACGCCGTGCCAGCCTCGTCGACCGTGAAGGCCGGAGACGAAGCGTAGGAGACCACGATCGGCCGCGTACCCGCTTCGCCGCCCTGGGTGAACTGACCGTAATACGCGTCGCTCCACCCCTGCTCGATGCGCGCTCCATTGTCGACGAGCCGCTGCCAGTAGTCCGCGAAGCCGTCCTCCCCGAATTCGGCGACGGTGCCGACGAGGAACGAGGCCCCCGTCGACGAAGCGGTCGGGTCGAGCAGCACGGTGAGATCGCGATACTCCGGCTTCGCCAGGTCGTCGTAGGTTCGCGGCTCCGAGATCCCCTGATCCGCGAACCAAGCGGTGTCGATATTGATGCAGGTCGCGCCATGGTCCACGGCGACGAGGCCGGAAGCCGGATCGCCGTCGACGGCGAACTGCTCAGCGCCCTCGGGCAGCTGCGCTGGAGCGTAGTCGGCGACCACGTCGTTGTCGATGAGACGCGAGGCGAAGATGTTGTCGACGCCGAAGAACGCATCGGCGATGGGCGCACCCTGGGTGAGTACGAGCTTGTTCGTGAGCTCTCCCCCGTCGCCGGCCGAGACGACCTGTACGTCGTACCCGGTCGCTGCGCTGGCGGCCGCAGCGAAATCATCGTTCGGGAACGAGTCGTGGACGGCGAGCGTCACCGTCTTCGTATCCGGCGCTTGCCCCGCACCGCTCGCGCATCCGCTCGCTCCGAGGCAGAGCAGTGCCCCGAGCGCGAGCGCGGGCAGTGCGCGGTGCCGCACACGATGAGAATTGGGCGTAGGCGTCATTGAGGCGTCCTTCCTCCGCTGGCATGAACCAGATCAGGTGAACGGTCGGAGCTCGCGTGCTCCCTCTCAGCCCCGCGCGCCGGGACTCCCGTGGATTGCCCTCTTACCCTAGTGCCCTCGCCCCGGCCACCGCCAACCCGATCGACGTTCGGGCTTCGGCTCCTCCGCCGCGTCGTCGCTGGGCGTCGCCTCCGCGTCCCACGAATAGGCCTGCACGAGTGTCGCCTCGTCGATCAGCTCGTCGGAATCGCGACGGGCGTCGGGTCGTGACTCCGCCTCGCCCTCGTCCGAGGCATCATCGACTGTCGGCTCGTCGGAGCCGGAACGCAGCGGTTCGGCCGGCACGAAGGCCTCGGTATCGAACGCCTCGGTATCGAACGCCTCCGTGTCGAAGGTCTCGGTGTCGAACGTCTCGGTGCCGAACTCTTGACCGTCGCTCGCCTCGGCACGGGTCGGCTCAGTGCCGAATGCTTCGGCGTCGAAGGCCGCAGTGTCGAACGCGTCGGTTTCGTCACCTGCGGTACGCATCGCGTCGATCTCGTGCATGTCGGCGGTCGCGTCTTCGACAGCGCGCCGTCCTCTGGCGGCATCTCGATCCGCGGCCAGGACGAGTGCCTCGTCGACCGTCGTCTCGAAGTCGACGTCGTCGCGGTCGCCACCGGCGTCGGCACCGGCACCGACGCCGGCACCGGGAGCAGGGTCTGCGGCTGCTGCTCGGCCAGGCAGCAGACCGCCCGACGCAACCGCCGCTGGAACGACGGATGGCAGCGCGGCGCGGAACTTCGCCGCGTCAAAGCGTCCCGCGATGACGCCGATGAGCAGGCCCCCGCCCACCTCGAGCGCGATGAGCCCCCCGGTGAGCCAGGGGTCGGGGCCGTTCGACGCGAGGCGATCCGGCCCCATCGACCCGCGCGCAAGGGCGCTCAGGCCGGCGACGGAGAGTCCTGACAGCACCGCGGCGAGCACCGTGATCGACACGGCGGCCTGCCACGAGGCCCGGCGCATCCCTGGTCGGCGCGCGAAGAGCACGCCGAGAGCGAGCGCGGCGATGACCAGTACTCCCGGGGCCAGCGCCCCGCGCTCACCCCAACCGTCGGGAAGCACGCCGAGCATGGGCAAGGCTGGGAGCGGGCCGAGCAGCGTTTCGAATGGGGTGACCGAGCTTCCGGCGCCGATCTCGAAGCCGGCTCCCGACATCCACGCGAGGCTCCACACGATCGCCAGCGGCACGAGCGCCAGTTGCGCGAGGAACAATGTGAGCGACCCGATGGGATCGAGCTGCAGACTCTGCGCCAGCGCCGTGACATCGGCATAGCCGACCGCCACAGCGACGGCGAAGCCCAGCGCGGCGATACCGAGCATCAGCGCGAACGCTGCCGCCGCGAGACGAAACATCTCGGCCGCACGGCTCGGCAATGCTGCTCCGAACCGGACCCCCAGGTATTCGAGCCCGCGCAACGCGATCCTCACGCCCGACTCCCACCACGGGTGCCCGTCGCGCCCGGCACGCACCAGGAACGCCGCGCACGACGCGGCACCGTACACGGCGGCGGCGCTGAGCGCTGCCTGGACCGCTGAGCCTTCGATCAGGGGCGCGGCGAGTGCCGCTGCGGCGAGGGCGACGGCCCCGAATCCGACGGCGCCGCCGAGCACGCCCATGGCGCCGACCCCGCCACGGCCGGCGAACCGCCATCCCGCGCGCAGTGCGAGCAGCACCGAGATGAGCGTGATGCCGAGAGGAACGAGCGACAGGGTGAAGCTGAGCGCTTCCGGCGCGAGCCCCAGGCCGAGCGCCGTCTCCGCTGACAGCGAGAAGTGCAGCGGCACGAAGTGCGCCAGCAGCCAGATGCCCGTCACGTCGGCCGCGACCGACGCCGGTTCGGCCGCGAGGCCGAAGGTGATGACCCAGACCAGCACTGCGGGAACCGCGACGACGGCGATTCCGGCGAGCGCCACGGCGACCGCCTCGATTGCGGCGATCACCGCGGTCACCAAAGATCTCATTGCCAGAATCTTACTCCGAGCGGTGCCCCGGATTCCCTGGTCCCACTGCCGTAGGGTGAGGGGTCAGCTCTCGAATCGCGCACGGGAAGGCCGGGCACTCATGCCGCACGCTCCGCTCCAACGCTCGGCCGACGCACCGCAGGGGCGGGTCGTGATCACCGGAGCGGGCGGCTTCATGGGCCGATATCTCGCGGACCGGTACCGAGATGCCGGGCGCGACGTCATCACGGTGGGTCGGTCCGGATCGAACATCAGCTGGAACGACGCCGCTGCACTCCGCGACGCAGTGGACGGCGCGTCGCTCGTCGTCGGCCTGGCGGGCAAGAGCGCGAACTGCCGCTACACGGCTGCGAACCGCGCCGAGATCATGCGATCCCGCGTCGTCACCACGCAACGGCTCTCGCGGGCCATCGCTTCGGCCGCCGACCCTCCGCCGGTCTGGTTGAACGCCTCCACGGCGACCATCTACCGGCACGCCGATGACCGCCCCATGACCGAGGCCGGCGGCGAGATCGGTTCGGGCTTCTCGGTCGGCGTCTCGCAGGCGTGGGAAGCGGCGCTGATGCGCGATGCACTGCCCCGCACGCGTCGCGTCGCACTGCGCACCGCGATCGTGCTCGGCTCCGGTGGGGTGCTTCCGACGATTCGCGCTTTGGCTCGCCTCGGTATGGGCGGATCGCAACTCGACGGCCGCTGGCCGGTGACCCGGGCTCGTCGGCTCGCGGGCACTGCGCACCGGTTCGCTGCGCGCGGCGGTTCGCAGATGTTCAGCTGGATCCACATCGAAGACGCCGCGCGGGCCCTCGATTTCCTGGAACAGCGTCCAGAGCTCGACGGCGCCGTGAACCTGAGCGCACCGAACCCGGTCGACAACCGCACCTTCCTGCGCACGGCGCGCAGCGTACTCGGGGTCGCGATCGGCC
The DNA here is from genome assembly GCF_037145595.1 of Leucobacter sp. USHLN154. Taxonomy (NCBI): domain Bacteria; kingdom Bacillati; phylum Actinomycetota; class Actinomycetes; order Micrococcales; family Microbacteriaceae; genus Leucobacter; species Leucobacter sp. USHLN154. The sequence goes on along the minus strand of NZ_JBBCXF010000001.1, from coordinate 357,996 downwards.
CGCCGCTGCCCCGCTGGGTGCAGGAGGTCGGTGCGATCGCGATCCGCACCGAGACGGAACTCGTGCTCAAGAGCCGGTGGGTGCTGCCCGAACGATTGGGCCGGTCGGGGTTCACGTTCCAGTACCCCGAGCTCGAGCCCGCGCTGCGTGCGGCGTATCGCAGGTGACCGCTGCTATTCGGCGCCGTGGATCAGCCCGAGGATGCGGTCTTGCAGATCCTGGAACTCGACGGTGCGCTCGGACGCCAGGGTGCGCGGCCGCTCGATCGGCACGTCGACGATCTGCTGCACACGGCCCGGACGCGGACTCATCACGATGACGCGATCGCTCGTCACTACGGCTTCACCGATGTCGTGGGTCACGAGGAGCACGGTGATGCGGTGCCGTTCCCACACCTCGAGCAGCAGTTCTTGCATGGTGCGGCGCGTGAGAGCGTCGAGCGCCCCGAACGGCTCGTCCATGAGCAGGATCTCCGGTCCGTAGCTCAGCGAGCGCGCAAGTGCGACGCGCTGCTGCATGCCGCCCGAGAGCTCGACCGGCCGTGCGCGTTCGAAGCCGTCGAGGCCGACGAGGCCCAGGAAGTCCCGAGCCCGATCCGCCCGATCGGCCCGGGAGAGGCCCCGCTCGCCGCGCAACGCGAATTCGACGTTCTGCTGCACCGTCAGCCACGGCATGAGCGTCGCGTGCTGGAAGACCACACCGCGGTCTCTGCCCGGCCCCGTGATCGGAGCACCGTCCACCTCGAGCGTGCCGGACGTCGGTTCCTCCAGACCGGCGATGAGCGACAGCAGCGTCGACTTGCCGCAGCCGGAAGCGCCGACGATCGAGACGAATTCGTTCGTTCCGACCTCGAGGTCAACGCCCTCCAGAGCCGTGACGCTCCCGAATCGCTTCACGATGCCGGCCGCCCGCAGTTTCGGCGACGCGGGGTGCTGAGCGCTCATGGGCGACCCTCCTGATACGCGAACATGCGCCGACCGGCCGCGCGCATGGCCTGATCGAGAATCAGCCCGAGCACACCGAGCACGAACACGTACCCGATGATCAGGTCGGTCTCGAAGAATCGCTGCGCCACCGTGATGCGGTAGCCCATGCCACTTGAAGCGGCGACGAGCTCTGCGACGACGAGCCAGGTCCAGGCCCACCCGAGCGTGATTCTCAGCGCGTCCCAGATGCGCGGCATCGCCGACGGCACGACGATCCGCACCAGCAGTTGCCCCCAGCTCAGCCCGAGGGTCTCCCCCAGACTCACCAGCGTCCGCGGGGTGCGCCGCACCGCGTCGGCCACCATGAGCACCTGCTGGAAGAAGGTGCCCATCCAGATGATCAAGAACTTCTGATTCTCGTCGATGCCGACCCAGACGATCGTGAGTGGAACGAATGCGACGACCGGCATGTACCGGATGAAATCCATGAGCGGCTCGAGCGCGGCTTCCACCCGGGCGTTCACACCCATGAGCGTGCCGACCGGGATCGCCATGACGGTCGCGATCACGAAGCCCATGAGAATGCGGAAGGAGCTGACCCCGACGTCGCTCCACAGCTCGCCGTTCGCAACCTGCCGGCCGAGAGCCTCAAGCACCGCGCCGGGGCCAGGAAGGAACATCGGGTCCGCGAGACCCGTCGCGCCGGCCGCCCACCACACGGCGATGAGCAGCACGAACGTCGTGCTCGCGATCGCGAGGTACGCCGGGCGCCCGATCGGTCGTCCGATACGCGCACGCCGACGCCGCAGCGCCGGAACGGTGTTCACGGGTCCCGCCATGATTGCCGGTTACTCCCCGAGGAACTCGGCGCGGATCGCGCTCGTCGCGTCGACATCGCCCGAGATCAACCCGATGCGCTGCGCCACCTCGGCGAGAGCCGGCAGCGTCTCGTCGGCGTAGTCGCCCGAGAGCTGATCGCGGTTCTCGGCGAGCGAGTAGTAGTGCACGCCGGCGAAGGCGGTTTCAAGATCGGCAGGGTCGGAGCCCACCCCTGCGGCGATGATGCCCTGCGCGGCCTCGGTGTCGCTCTCGTAGTACGCGACGGAATCGTCCCACGCGGCGAGCACGTCGCGCACCTCGTCCGGACGCTCGTCGAGCACGTCGTTGCGCACGACCAGCACGTCCGTGATGAGCCCGGGGAACTCTCCGGCGGTCACCACGGCTTCGGCTCCGGCGTCCGAGCCGAGCGCCTCGCTGATGTACGGCTCGTACGTCACCCCGGCGTCCACGCGGCCGGCGAGCAGCATGGGCGTCACCTTGTCAGCAGACGCCTCGACGACCTCGATGTCGTCGAAGTCGAGGCCGGCCTCCTCGAGCGCTTCGGCGATCAGGATCTCGCTCGTGGCGCCCTTCTCAAACGCCACCGTCTTGCCCTTGAGCCCCGCCACATCATCGATGCCCGAAGTGCTCAGGATCGCGTCGGCTTCAGTGGCCGAGTCGAGCATGAGCACGATCGAGACGTCCACGCCCTCCTCGATGAACTGCAGTGCGGCCTGAGCGCCCACGTTCGCCATGTCGAGGCGATCGGCGGCGAGCGCGGCGTTCACGTCGGAGTCGGCGTTGAAGCTCGACAGCTGCACGTCGACTCCGCGGTCCTCAAAGAAGCCCTGGTCCTCGGCGACGTACCACTGCCCGTATCCGAGCCAGGGCTGCGTGCCCATGCGCAGCGCCTCGCCGGACGCTTCGTCGGACGAGCCGCCCGACTGCGTCGAGCAGCCCGTGAGTGCGAGGGCGATCGCTGCCGTTGCGGCGGCGGTGAGGGAGAGCGTGCGGGGGAGGCGGGTCACGGCGGTCCTTTCGAAGTGGCGCGGCCGGGGGGGGGGGCGCGCGGAGGCGCGACTTCGCGCACAACCTCTCCAGTTTACGGGAGACTGCGCGGATTCGTCCCGTGCTCCTTCCGAACGCGAGCGGGGCGGTCTCCCAAAGGAGACCGCCCCGCGCTGGCCGGGTTGCGCCGGTGCTTACAGTGCGTTGAACGCCTCGCGCAGCAGGTTCGCCGTTTCAGTCGGCGTCTTGCCCACCTTCACGCCTGCAGCCTCGAGGGCCTCCTTCTTCGCCTGCGCCGTTCCGGCCGAACCGGAGACGATCGCACCTGCGTGGCCCATCGTCTTCCCCTCGGGAGCCGTGAACCCGGCGACATAGCCGACGACGGGCTTCGTCACGTTCGCCTTGATGTAGTCGGCGGCGCGCTCCTCGGCGTCGCCGCCGATCTCGCCGATCATCACGATGGCGCGGGTTTCGGGGTCGGCCTCGAACGCGGCGAGCGCGTCGATGTGCGTCGTACCGATCACCGGGTCCCCGCCGATGCCGATAGCCGTCGAGAAGCCCAGGTCGCGCAGCTCGTACATCATCTGGTACGTCAGTGTTCCCGACTTCGAGACGAGGCCGATCGGGCCCTTGCCGGTGATCGTGGCCGGCGTGATGCCTGCGAGCGCCTCGCCCGGGGTGATGATGCCGGGGCAGTTCGGGCCGATGATGCGCGTCTCGTTGCCGGTCGCCTGGGCGTGCGCCCACAGCTCGGCCGAGTCCTTCACCGGCACGCCCTCAGTGATGATGACGAGCAGGCCGATTCGGGCGTCGATGGCCTCGATGGCGGCGTCCTTGGTGAAGGCCGGCGGCACGAACGCCACCGATACGTTCGCCCCGGTGGCCTCCATCGCCTCGGCGACCGAGGCGAAGACGGGAAGCTCGACGGTTGCGCCGTCGGCGTCGACGTGCGAGACGGTGGTGCCGGCCTTGCGGGCATTCACTCCCCCGACGACGTTCGTCCCTGCGGCGAGCATGCGCGCGGTGTGCTTGGTGCCCTCGCCGCCGGTGATGCCCTGGACGATGACCTTGGAATCCTTGTTCAGGAAGATCGACATGGTGGTTCTCCTACAGTCTTTCGTCTCGGCTCAGCGGGCGTTCGCGAGTTCGGCGGCCTTGTCGGCGCCCTCGTCCATCGTGGCGGCCTGCGTCACGAGCGGGTGGGCAGCCTCGTTGAGAATCGCGCGGCCCTCTTCGACGTTGTTGCCGTCGAGACGCACGACGAGCGGCTTGTTGGCGGCGTCGCCGAGCTTATTCAGCGCGCCGACGATGCCGTTGGCGACCGCATCGCAGGCGGTGATTCCGCCGAATACGTTGACGAACACCGACTTCACCTGCGGATCGCCGAGGATCACGTCGAGTCCCGCCGCCATGACCTCTGCAGACGCGCCGCCGCCGATGTCGAGGAAGTTGGCGGGCTTCACGCCGCCGTGGTTCTCGCCCGCGTAGGCGACGACGTCGAGCGTCGACATGACGAGCCCGGCGCCGTTGCCGATGACCCCGACCTCGCCGTCGAGCTTCACGTAGTTCAGGTCCTGCGCCTTGGCCTTCGCCTCGAGCGGATCCTCGGTCGACTTGTCGGCGAGCTCAGCGTGCTGCGGCTGACGGAAGTCGGCGTTCTCGTCGAGGGATACCTTGCCGTCGAGGGCGATGACGTCGCCGGCGCCGGTGAGTACGAGCGGGTTCACCTCGACGAGCGTGGCGTCTTCGCCGACGTACACCTCGTAGAGCTTCTGGAAGACGGGAACCACCTTCGGGATGAGCTCCTCGGGGAACTTCGCGGCCCGGGCGATCTCCTCCGCCTTCGCAGCGTCGATGCCCACGATCGGGTCGACGGCGATGCGCGCGAGCGCTTCGGGCTTCTCCACCGCGAGCAGTTCGATCTCGACGCCGCCCTCGACCGAGGCGAGCGACAGGTACGAGCGGTTGGCACGATCGAGCAGCACGGAGAAGTAGAACTCCTGCGCGATGTCAGCGCCCGCGGCCACCATGACGCGCTCGACGACGTGTCCCTTGATGTCGAGTCCGAGAATCGACTGCGCCGCCTCGAACGCCTCATCGGGGGTCTTCGCGACCTTCACGCCGCCGGCCTTGCCGCGGCCTCCGGTCTTCACCTGCGCCTTCACGACGACGACGCCGCCGAGCTTCTCGGCAGCCGCGCGCACCTCTTCCGGGGTGTCGGCGACGATGCCGGCCAGTACCGGCACCTCGTATCGTTCGAATAGATCTCGTGCCTGGTACTCGTACAGATCCACGTACTGTCCTTTGCTTGGGAGTCGGGGTGATCCGAGGCAGAAAAATGTCTCGATGTCGAGGTAACTCGACCGGTGCTCAGCCTATCATCGCGTGATGGGCGTCCCTCGACCGCCTCCCGGCTTCGCGCGATACAGCTCGGCGTCCGCCCGCGCGAGCACCGCGTCGAGCGGTTCGCCCGCGCGGGCCGTCGCGATCCCCCACGACCATGAGAAATCGGAGTCCGTCCGAAGCCTCCCGAGCTGCTCCTCCACTGCGGCTGCGTCGCCGCGGAAGACCAGCGCGAACTCGTCCCCGCCCAGCCGCGCGACGAGCCCGCCTCGACGCGCGGTGTTGCCGCGGCGGCCCACCAGCTCGTTCCACGCATCCACGCTCGCCGAGAGCGCGGTATCGCCGGCCAGATGCCCACCGGCATCGTTCACACCCTTGAAATCGTCGAAGTCGAGCATGGCGACGGTGACGGGTTCGCCGCTGCGGGCCGCTCGGCGCCGCACGACCCCGGCGAGTTGCTGCAGCCCGCGACGATTCAGCGCCCCGGTCAGGGAATCGAGTCGCGCCTCCTTGCGCAATTGACGCTGCACGGTTCTCGCCCCTTCGAAGCAGAACAGCGCGACGAGGATCGCGTAGCCGACCATCATCCTGGGGTCGGATACGCCGTTTCCGAGGTCGGGATTGAGGTGCAGGATGAACAGGAGGCGCACGACACCGAGCCCGATGAGGGCGCGACCGAGCAGCGCAGGGTAGAACCACCCGATGTACAGCGCGATGAGCGGAAGCTCGAGGAGAGCGTTGATCTCGGCGTGCACATGGATCGAGGCGAGGAGGAAGTAGGTCGACAACGACTCGATGCCGGCGAACATGACGAGCCCGGCCCAGAGCGGGTACCGGCGCCCGAGCACCAGCGGCAGCACGGTGGCCACGATGTAGAAGGTGAGCCACAGCGAGACTGCAGATCGGTTGAGGTGCGGGTGGGGCAGGAGGAGATCGAAGACGAAGACGGTTGCGAGCAGCAGCGGGACGGCTGCGCTCATGTACGAGAACGGCGTCTGCCTGCGGTCGAAGCGCTCCCACGCGTCGCGCACGACAGCTCTCGCGCTTACGCGGGGCCGGCGGCTATCCATGCGGCACCTGCCGCTTCAGCCGCTTCTGCGCGTACAGCGCCGCGTCGGCGCGCTGCAGGAGTGCGGCGAGGTCGTCGCCGGCGGCGTACTCGCTCGCACCCCACGACCACGGGTGCGTGGACGCGGCCTGCAAACGCTCGACGATGGCACTCGTTTCCGCGCGATCCGTATCGGGGAGGAGGATCGCGAACTCGTCGCCGCCGAGCCTACCGATGACGTCGCTGCTGCGCAGTTCGCTTCTCCATGCGCTCACGGTCGTTTCGAGGGCCCGGTCGCCGGCGGCGTGACCGTGCGCGTCGTTGACCTGCTTGAAGCCGTCGAAGTCGATGGCCAGCAGCGACATCGGAGTGGTGCGGCGTCGCAGCCTGACCGCTGCCCGCTCGAAGAACGGGGCCCGGTGGAGAGCTCCGGTGAGCGCATCGGTGGCATCGACGCGTTTCGCTCGACGCCAGAGATAGTTGCCTGCGATGTAGCAGAAGAGCAGACTCAGCAGGCCGTGCACCGCCACGGGGGCGCCGATGCGTCCCTCGGGGTTGAAGAGCGGGTTGGAGACCATGACCATCCCGAACACTGCCATGCACAGCGCGATCAGCGGCAGGGCGAGACGCGGCCGCACGAACCAGCCGAGGTAGAAGGCGACGATGGGCAGCTGCTGCAGCGCGGAGATCACCGTTTGCGGGTCGTCGGCGAGGCTCAGGAAGTAGGCCTGGGCCGCCAGGAAGATGAAGACGGCGACGATGCCCACCCACCGCGGGAGGCGCCGTCCCAGGAAGAGCGCCGTCACGGCACTGGTCAGGGTGATGACGAGCAGCGCCCAGTTCAGCGCGCGATGCTCGATGTAGTCGGGGAAGAGCAGGTCGACCGCGAGCGTGAGCGACATGATCACGGCGGCGAAGGTGATGTACCACGAATGCGCGTCGTGTCTGCGGAGGAATGCCGTCGCCGAGGGCATACTCCGCCCTCCCTTCGATGCGGTGCGCATCCCCCGTCTTCCCCAGCCGTCCGGGTATAGGGTACACACTTCCGCGATCGGGGCATATGGCGAGATTCTCGGTTCGATGCAACATTCGCCGTACATCTTCCGTTCTCTCAGCGATGAAGAATACACTCGATCGCGCTACGGCCGCCGGCCTCCCCGCTCCGGGGCGGGTATTCGAGTCGGCGCGGCAGGAGAGAAGTCACGTGAGCACTACGGAGGAGGCCCGCCCCGAGGGCCTGCGAGCACGCAAGCGCCGGCGCACCGAGAACGCCATCGAGTCATCGGCGGTGCAGCTCGCCCTAGAGCTCGGCGTCGAGCACGTCACGGTCGATGCCATCTGCGAACGCGCCGATATCTCTCGGAGCACCTTCTTCAACTACTTCCCGTCCCGAGACGATGCGATCGTCGGGCGAGCGATCGACATCCCGGACGGCGAAGCCGCGTTCGCCGTGCTCGACAGCACGCCGGACGATCTTCCGCTGGGTCTCTTCCGTCTGCTCTTCGCGGCCATCGGCCACCGCAGCGTCAATGCCGACATTGCGCGGGATCGAGGCCGTCTCGTCGCCGAGCAGTACGAGGCCGGGCGTTTGATGATGATCTCGATTCTGGAATCGGGCTACCAGCTCGACGCGGTCGCGGTGGCGTGGCTTCGGGCGCACCCGGAGCACGCGAAGCTGGACTCGCCGCAGCGAGAGTCGGCGCTGGCCCTCGCGCTCGTGCATGGCGCGATGACGGCGCAGATGGCCGAGTGGACGGCGGGGAGCGGCGACGTGAGCGCCGACGAGTCGGACTTCTTGCGCATCGCGGCCGACTTCCGCCGACTGCTCGGCGCGAACGCGGCGTAGGCGTAGGCGTAGGCGTAGGCGCCGCGTTCCCTCGCGCCGCAGCGTTCTAACGTGCGTCGCCCAGGTATTCAACGAGCGGCGCCTACTTATTCGACGACCTTCTCGATCGGTGCGAGCTTCACGAGCAGCTTGCGCTCTCCGACGGTGTCGAATACCACGTGGGCGATGCGCTTCGTTCCGGAGCCCGAGATTCCCGTGACCCTGCCGTCGCCGTACTCGTCGTGCCGAATGCGGTCTCCTGTTGCGAGCTCGAGGTCGCCGTTGTCTCTCACCGAACCGCCGACGAGGTTCGGGAAGCCACCCCCGCTCGCTTGAGCCTCCTTCGCAAGTCGCTTCCGTTCGCGCCACTTGTCGAGCGCGGATTGCATGTTCCCGCTCGCGGGCTCGCTGACTGCGGCCGATCCAGACCCTCCTCCGCCTCCGGAGAACGACACTGCGGAGTCCGTACGGGTGCGCGACCAGGATCCGTTCGATCCCGGTGAGCGGGGTGCGTTCAGCGCGCGCGAAGCGGTCCCGCCCCGTCCGGTCACCTCGCCCGGCGACTGCCGCCAGTCGATGAGCCCTTCGGGGATCTCCTGCAGGAACCGCGACGGCATTGCGACGGAGACGTCGCCGAACGTCGCACGGGTCGAGGCGAGTGTGAGGTACAGACGCTCGCGCGCTCGCGTGATGCCGACGTACATCAACCGGCGTTCCTCATTGATGCCACCGATCTCATCGACAGACATCTGGTGCGGGAGGAGTCCTTCTTCGACTCCCGTGATGAAGACGGCTGCGAACTCGAGGCCCTTTGCCGTGTGCATCGTCATCAGCGACACGGTGCCGCTCGAATCGTCGAGGTCGTCGGCGGCGGCGACGAGACTCACCTCGGTCAGGAATGCGAGCAGACCCGCGCCGGGCTGCTTCACGTCGAACTCGCGCGCCACGGCGAGGAGTTCCTCGAGGTTCTCAGCGCGCGCATCGTCTTGCGGGTCGCGCTTCGCCCGCAGCTTCTCGATCATGTCGGTCTCGTCGAGCACCAGCTTCATCACGTCGCCGACGGGGGCTGGGACGGCGTCTTCACCCGCAACGTCGGTCGCACCGCCACCGGCGGCCATCCGTGATGCCCGCACGAGCATCTCGCCCAATCCGCGGACGGTCGCGCGGATCTTCGGGCCGATCGCCGTGACCTCCTCCGCTCGCAGCATTGCTTCGTGGAACGACAGGCCGTTGGCTTCCTGGAAGTTCGCGAGATGGGCCTCCGCCATCGCGCCGACCCCGCGCTTCGGAGCGCCGAGGAGGCGCGACCACGCGATGGGGTCGTACGGGTTCGCAATGCTCGTGAGGTACGCCATCGCGTCTTTCACCTCGGCGCGCTCGTAGAACTTCGTGCCGCCGAGCACGCGGTACGGAATGGCGGATCGGATCAGCAGCTCTTCGAGGGCGCGCGTCTGGGAGTTCGTGCGGTAGAAGACGGCGATGTCGCTGTAGGCGACGCCCGCGCGGTGCAGGTCCTCGATCTCCTCCGCGACGAAGCGTGCTTCATCGTGCTGCGAGTACCCGGTGAAGCCGACGATGCGCTCGCCGTCGCCCTCCGACGTCCACAACCGCTTCTCCTGGCGGTCGAAGTTGTTGCCGATCACGGCATTCGCCGCTGACAGGATGTTCTGCGTCGAGCGGTAGTTCTGCTCGAGTTTCACGACCTCGGCGCCGGAGAAATCGCGCTCGAACTCGACGATGTTGCGAATGTCGGCGCCGCGGAACGCGTAGATCGACTGATCGGAGTCGCCGACGACCGTCAGGCTCGCGGCGGGGATGCGGCCGGAGGCGTCGAGCTCGCGCTCGCGCGCCGGCGGCACGAGACGCTCGACCTCTTCCGGTTCGATGGGCCGCGTGAGCTCGCGGATCAGCGAATACTGCGCGTGATTCGTGTCCTGATACTCGTCGACGAGAATGTGACGGAAGCGGCGCTGATAGATCGCCGCGACATCGGGGTGCGAACGGAACAGGTGCACGGTCTGCCCGATGAGGTCGTCGAAGTCGAACGCGTTCGCACGCTTCAGCTCCTGCTCGTACATTCTGAAGATCTCGACGAACAGCCGCTCACGAGGGTCGTTCTCGTTCATCGTCGCCGCGTGCGTCGCGGCGTCGACCAGCTCATTCTTGAGTTTCGAGATCTTCGAACCCGAGTTCGCCGGAGTGAAGCCGTACGTGTCGGCGTCGAGCTCCTTGATGATGCGCTTCAGCAGCGCACGGGAATCGGCGGAATCGTAGATCGTGAAGCCGGACACATAGCCGAAGCGCTCAGCCTCGCGACGCAGGATGCGCACGCACGCCGAGTGGAAGGTCGAGACCCACATGCCCTGCGATGCGTCTCCGAGCAGCCCCTCGATGCGCTCCCGCATCTCGGCCGCGGCCTTGTTCGTGAACGTGATGGCGAGGATCTGGCTCGGCCATGCCTCGCGCTCGCGAATGAGATGCGCGATGCGATGCGTCAGCACCCGGGTCTTGCCCGAGCCTGCTCCCGCGACGATCAGCAACGCGGGTCCACGAGTCGTCACCGCTCGCGCCTGCGCGGGGTTGAGACCGTCGACCAGGGGGTCGTCGGCCGTGCCGTTCGCGCCGGTTCCGCCGCCGACCGGGAGACCTGAAGGGTCGAGAAGTTCGAAGTCGCTCATCGTGCCCCCAGTCTACGAGGCGCCTCGGACATTCGGCCTCGCTGGCCCGGCGCACGGCCAACGCCCTCCGATCCCGCAGAATAGGAGTTATGTCATCCTCCGCCACTCGGCGCCCGTCCGTGCTCGTCTTCGCCACCGGTGGAACGATCGGCATGCGTCGCACCGACAGCGGCCTCGCGCCCGATCCCGAGTTCCCCGAGATCCTCGAAGACCTCGTCGCGCGCATCTGCCTCCCGCTCGGCGTCGAAGCCCGCGTCAACCATCTCTCACCCGCGATCGACAGCGCGAACGCCGACGCCGATACCGCTCCGAAGATCGCACGCGCGGTGCGCGCCCGCGTACGCACTCAGCGCCCCCGCGGCGTGGTCATCACCCACGGCACCGACACCCTCGCGTACACAGCGGCCCGGCTCGCGTTCGAGCTCGGCGATCTCGGCGTGCCGGTGGTCGTCACCGGCAGCCAGCTGGCCCACGGCGAGGAGGGCAGCGATGCGATCGGCAATCTCACGCTCGCCATCCGCGCTGCGGTGAAGGCCGCGCCCGGTTCACCGGCCGCGGTTGCGTTCGGCGGCGACCTGATCCCGGCTGTGCGGGCCACCAAGCACGACAGCGTCGCGCTCGCAGCGTTCCGCGCAGAGCTTCCCCTCGCCGCGGGCGCCGCCGGCGTGCCAGCGCCACCGCCCGTCGACGCCGGATCCGCAGTGCCGAGCGCGCCATCGCGCGTACTCGCGTTTCGATTCGTTCCCGCCGTGACCTCCGATGATCTGCGCGCTTCGGTGGGCGGACGCCCGCAGGGCCTCGTGCTGGAGTGCTACGGCAGCGGCAACGGCCCGATGGCTCGCCCCGGCATGCTCGGCACCCTCCGAGAGCTCTGCGCCGCAATGCCCATCGTCGCGGTGACGCAGTGCACGACGGGCGGCGTCGACCTCAACCGCTACGCCGTCGGCCGTGAGCTCGCCGCGGCCGGCGTCATCGACGGCGGCGATATGACGCTCGAAGCGGCTGCGGGAAAGCTCGGCTTCCTCCTCGACCGTCGCCACAGCGATGCCGACCTGCGCGCCCTCATGCTGCAGAATCTCGTGGGCGAGCGGACGAGCACGCCCGCCTGAACCGCCACGCTCGGCTCAGGCCAGCACGCTGCGCACGTCTCAGGCCGCCGCGCCGTCGCGCATGGCGACGCCCAGATCGGGGTGGTCGACGAACACGCCGTCGACGCCCGAGCTCGCAATCATCGAGAACTCGGCGAGCCAGTCGCCCCACTGCGCCGTGGCCTCCGGTTCCTCCCCCGTGCGCTGAGCATGACTGCGGAAGGCCCGGTTCAAGAAGCGGTTCTCCGGACGCAGCGTCCAGGTGAACACCCGGAGCCCCCTCGCGTGCGCTCGCTCAACCAGATTGGTCGGCCCGAGAGCCTGGCCGAGCACGCCGACGCGCAGCAGATTCGCCTTCGCGACGCTGATGCCGTCGACCCGCCCCGCGAGGAGGTCGAGCCCCGCGTCGCTCCGATACCACGCATAACTGCGCGGCGGCGCCTCTCCGACCGGTTCGTCGGCCGGAGACCCGAAACGCTCCGCGAGGAACACGAAGGCGGCCTGCACCTCCGCAGCACGCAAACGATCGAGCACGCCCAGTTCGAACGACTCGATCACCAGCAAGCCTGCGCGATCCGCCCAGCCGCACGCAGCGAGCTCCGCGTACAGCATCTCTGCGAGATCGATCCCGCGATCCTCATAGAAGCGCGCGTGCTTCACCTCGACCACCACGCCGATGTCACGGCCGGACTCAGCACTGTGCGCATCGACGATCGCGAGCACGTCGCGCAGGCGCAGGATTCCCTCGGCGCCGTCGAACACCGTGTTGTCCGGGCGCACCTGCGGAAGGCGTTCGCGACTTCCGAGCACGGCGAGCTCGTCCCAGGTGAAGTCCTCGGTGAACCATCCGGTCAGCCGTTCACCGTCGACCGTCTTGGTCGTGCGGCGGTCGGCGAACTCGGGGCGATCAGCGACATCGGTGGTGCCAGAGATCTCGTTCTCGTGCCGCACGACGAGCACGCCATCACGCGTCGCGACGATGTCGGGCTCCACGAGATCCGCCCCCATCTCGCACGCGAGACGATAGGCCGACGCCGTGTGCTCGGGGCGGTACCCCGACGCCCCGCGATGGCCGATGATGAGCGGGCGGCGTTCCAGGCTGACCATGGCTTCAGCCTAGGGCAGGCGACCGTTGCGCTCTCGGTGAACGGCGTCCAAGAGTCACAGCCGATCCGAAGCGCCGACTCGATACACTGAGTCAGACCCATACGCCTGGAAAGGATCCTGACGCATGAGCAACCCGGCTCTCAGCAACAACCCGGCACTCAACGGTAAGACACTTACCGCCGATGAGTTGCGCCGCATCTACGAACAGCCCGCTGCGCAGACCCAGCGTCCGGGTGTCGATACTCCCGCGGCGAAGGCGTCGTACGGGGGCATCCAGCATCCCCCGGTCGCACCATCCGACAAGCCGATGACGTACGAGAACACGATCTCGAAGACCGTCATGCTCTTCGTCATCGTGCTCGCCTTCGGTGCCGTCGGATGGTTCATGCCGGCTCTCGCACTCCCGGCCGCGATCATCGGCCTCGTTCTCGGTCTCGTGAACTCGTTCAAGAAGCAGCCGAGCGTGCCGCTCATCGTCTTGTACGCGGTCTTCCAGGGCGTCTTCCTCGGGGGCATCTCGGGCATCTTCGAATCGCAGTGGTCGGGTATCGTCTCGCAGGCGATCATCGGCACCCTGGCCGTCTTCGCGACGGTCCTGATCCTGTTCCGCAACGGCAAGGTGCGCACCAGCCCGAAGATGAACAAGATCTTCATGGTCGCGATCTTCGGGTACCTCGCGTTCTCCCTCGTCAACGTCGTGCTCATGCTCACCGGCGTGAACCAGGACCCCTGGGGCATGCGCAGCGGCCCGCTGGGCGTCGCGATCGGCGCGCTCGCCGTGCTGCTCGCCTCCTACTCGCTGGTCATGGACTTCGAGCTCATTCAGAACGGCGTCAAGAATCGCGTCCCCGAGAAGTGGGCATGGTCGGCCGCATTCGGTCTGATGGTCACGCTGATCTGGCTGTACGTGGAGATCCTGCGCATCCTCGCAATCCTGCGCGGCGACTGACCAGTTCTTCGATACGCACGTCACACGAACGGGCTCGGCGCTTCGGCGCCGGGCCCGTTCGTCTATCTTGGCCTGGCGGGCGCCGCGACCGGGAGGGGCTTTCGGGCCTCCGGCTTTCCCATCTTCGCGCCTTCCGGCATTCGACCTTCAGCGCATGGGCCCTTCCGGCATTTCCGGCCTTACTCACTCGAGCGAGAGCGCAGTTCGTGCGCACGCCGGGCAGAGCGCGGTGCCGAACTGCGCTTTCGCGACCCTGTCGCACCCCTGCTCACCCCACGCAGCCCCCGAGCATCGGTCGCCGCCACTCGATCGCCGGCGATCGAGTACCACCCTGCGCACTTCCACTCCCGCGAGCAACAGAAAAGCCCGGCCGAAGCCGGGCTGCTCTGCTACTCCCACTCAATCGCCGGCGATCGAGTACCACCCTGCGCACTTCCACTCCCGCGAGCAACAGAAAAGCCCGGCCGAAGCCGGGCTGTTCTGCTACTCCCACTCGATGGTTCCCGGCGGCTTCGACGTGACGTCGAGCACCACCCGGTTGACCTCTGGGACCTGATTGGTGATGCGGTTCGAGATGCGCGCCAGCACGTCGTACGGCACGCGCGTCCAGTCCGCGGTCATGGCGTCCTCTGACGAGACCGGGCGCAGCACGATGGGATGTCCGTAGGTGCGGCCGTCCCCCTGCACCCCCACGGAGCGCACGTCGGCGAGCAGCACCACGGGGCACTGCCAGATCGTGTTGTCGAGGCCGGCGATCGTGAGCTCTTCTCGCGCGATCGCGTCAGCCTCGCGCAGCACCTCGAGGCGCTCCCGCGTCACCTCGCCGACGATCCGGATGCCGAGGCCGGGCCCCGGGAACGGCTGGCGCCCGACGATGGCTTCGGGGATGCCGAGTTCGCGGCCGATCGCGCGCACCTCGTCCTTGAACAGCGCACGGAGGGGTTCGATCAGCTCGAAGTCCAGGTCCTCGGGCAGGCCGCCGACGTTGTGGTGCGACTTGATGTTCGCGGTGCCCGATCCTCCGCCCGACTCGACCACGTCGGGGTAGAGCGTTCCCTGCACGAGGAACTTGATGGGCTCGCCCTCCGCTTTGGCCTCAGCGACGAGGTCGAGCTGCACCTGCTCGAACGCGCGAATGAACTCGCGGCCGATGATCTTTCGCTTCTGCTCCGGATCCGTCACGCCCGCGAGGTGGCCGAGGAAGGTGTCAGCGGCTTCGACGGTGACGAGACGCACGCCCGTGGATTCGACGTAGTCCTTCTCGACCTGCTCGCGCTCACCCTTGCGGAGCAGCCCGTGATCGACGAACACGGCCGTGAGCTGGTCGCCGATCGCCTCGTGGACCAACGCCGTCGACACAGCCGAGTCGACGCCGCCCGACAGCGCGGAGATCACGCGGGCGCTGCCGACCTGTTCGCGGATGCGCGCGACCTGCTCGGCGATCACATTGCCGGCGTTCCAGTCCGGCGCGATCCCGGCGACGTGGTGCAGGAAGTTCTCGAGGATCTGCTGCCCGTGGTCCGAGTGCTTCACCTCGGGGTGCCACTGCACGCCGTACAGCTTGCGCTCGGCGGAACCGAACGCGGCGACGGGCGTCACCGCGGTCTTCGCGAGCACCTCGAATCCTTCGGGCGCCGCCTGAACCGCGTCTCCGTGACTCATCCAGACGTTCTGAGCATTCGGCTGCCCGCCGAGAAGCGCCCCGCCGTCACCGACGACGTGCGCATCAGTCGCGCCGTACTCGCGGTCGCCGGTGTTGCCGACGGTGCCGCCGAGAGCGCGGGCCATCACCTGGAAGCCGTAGCAGATCCCGAGCACCGGAATGCCGAGATCGAAGACGCTCGCGTCGAATGCGGGGGCGCCTTCCTCGTACACCGACGAAGGACCGCCCGAGAGCACGATGCCGAGCGGGTTGCGCGCCTGCACGTCCGCAGCAGTGATGGTGTGGGGCACGAGCTCGGAGTAGACGCCGGCTTCGCGCACGCGTCGCGCGATGAGCTGCGCGTACTGCGCGCCGAAATCGACTACGAGAACCGGACGGTGATCCGTCTCCGGCTGTTCTGACAGTGTCGCCATTATCGCTCCAGTGAGCCTTTCGAGGTGGTGGCGGACGATGCCGCAGCGGTCGGGTGTGAAGTGTCGGGCGCGAGCGCGCTCTCGCGAGAATCGAGGAAGCCGTCGACCTCGCGAACGATGCGGGCTTCGAGGAAGAACGACATGAACGGGATGACTCCGCCGAGCGCGATGAGAAGGAACCGCATGAAGCCCCAGCGCATCGGGCTCCACAGCAGGAAGTCGGAGATGAGGTAGACCACGTAGAACCAGCCGTGCGCGATGAGGATCGCCTTGAACAGGTCGAATCCGCTCGCCTGGAAGTCGGATTCGAGGCCTTCGGGCGCGAGCTCGTAGAAGTGCGCGAAGCCGTCTTCGGTGAAGAGGTACAGCTGCACGTTGAACGCGTACTTCATCACCATGACGGCGCAGAGCATCAGCAGCATGACGCCCGTGACCACCGAGGTCACCTTGTAGAAACTCAGGGCTTTGCGAATACGGGGGTAGTCGGCGGGCTTGGGCTGCAGCTGCATGGCTTCCATTCTACGGCGGGCGAACGACACCGATGACCGAGGTGCCGTGGGAGGATCAGGGGGTGGTTTCCGCTTCGAGCAGGAGCATCTCGTGCTCCTTCTCCCACGCGTCTCTCGCGAGGCGATACCAGAAGAAGACGGCGAAGCCGCCGAACACGAGCCATTCGATCGCGTAGAACACGTTCAGCCAGTTCACGGCGTCGGCCGGCAGCGGAGCGACGGAATCGATCGCCTCGAGCGCCGCATCGTCGAGGACGGCGGCTGATCCTGCATCGTCGTGCAGCACCAGGTAGCCGGAGTAGACAGGCCCGTCCACGGAGCCCCAGAGGTTCGCGAGCGCGGCGGGCACCATGGCGTGCATCGTCATCGGGTCTTCGTCCGCGTCGGGCACTCGGGGGGCTTCGGGTGGCATGTACCTGCCCGTGAGTTCGAGGGTCTCTGCCGTCTGGTCGCCGTCGGCGAGCGCATCGGCGGCCCGCTCGGCCTCTGCAATGGAAGGAGCCCACCCCACGGCGACGGCGAGGTGCGCGCCCGGCTCCGCGTCGGGCCCGTCCGTCACCAGGTTGCCGACGACCCACGCCCCGCTCGCACCGCCGTTCTCGCGCGGTGACACGACGGAGAAGTCGTCAGCGACGAACGTCCCGTCGAGATGCACGATGACGCCTGCTGCGGCGTCGGTGACCCCCTGCTCGAAGGAGGTCACGCTCGCGAGCGGCCGCTCCGACTCGGTGTCCACCTGGTCCTGCTGCTGCGACTGGACGGCGATGCCCGCCTGCCACTGCGCGAGCGCTGCGAACGCGACGGCGACGCCGAGCGCCAGCAGGAGGGCGAGGATCCAGCTCGGCCGACGCATCACCTGGGCGAGCGTCGGCTCACCCAGGTATTCCAGCTTGCGCGAAGACACGGTGCGGGGCTTAGCGCTCGGCGTAGACGACGCCGACGCGCTGGAACTCCTTGAGCTCCGAATACCCGGTCGTCGCCATCGCGCGGCGCAGTGCGCCGATCAGGTTCGCACTGCCGTCGGCCACGTTCGCCGGGCCGTTCACGATCTGGGCGAGCGGCGCGACCGAACCGACCTGCACCCGCTTGCCGCGCGGGAGGTCCTCGTGGTGCGCCTCCTGGCCCCAGTGCCATCCGCGACCGGGTGCGTCAGACGCCTTCGCGAGCGTGCTCCCCAGCATCACCGCATCGGCGCCGCAGGCGATCGCCTTGATCAGATCTCCGGAGGTGCCGAGGCCGCCGTCGGCGATGACGTGCACGTAGCGGCCGCCCGACTCGTCGAGGTAGTCGGAGCGCGCACCGGCGACATCGGCGATCGCGCTCGCCATCGGTGCGCGAATGCCCAGTGTGGCGCGCGTCGTCGACGACGCTCCCCCGCCGAAGCCGACGAGCACGCCGGCCGCACCGGTGCGCATGAGGTGCAGCGCCGACTGGTACGTCGCGGCCCCTCCCACGATGACGGGAACGTCGAGCTCGTAGATGAACTGCTTCAGGTTGAGGGGTTCGCGGCCCTCCTGCGAGACGTGCTCCGCCGAGACGGTGTTCCCGCGGATCACGAAGAGGTCGACGCCAGCGTTCACGACGGTCTCCGTGAATTGAGCCGTGCGGTGCGGTGACAGCGCACCGGCGACCGTGACTCCGGCGTCGCGGATCTCGCCGAGCCGCGCGGTGATGAGCTCTGCTTGGATCGGAGCCGCGTACAGCTCGCGCATCCGCGCCACCGCCGCGAGTTCGTCGTCGATGGTCGCGAGTTCCGCGAGGAGCGGCTCGGGATCCTCGTGACGCGTCCACAGACCCTCGAGGTTGAGGACGCCGAGACCGCCGAGCTCGCCGAGCGCGATGGCCGCGGCGGGAGACATGACGGAGTCCATCGGAGCGCCGAGCACCGGGATGTCGAATTGGAAGGCATCGATCGACCACGCGGTCGAGACGAGCTCCGGGTCGCGGGTGCGCCGCGTCGGCACGATGCCGATCTCGTCGAAGGTGTACACGCGCCGTGCACGCTTACCGCGGCCGATCTCGATCTCGTTACTCACCCGCCCAGTCTATCTGGCGGCGGCTGAGCATGCCGAGCGCGCGGGCCGCGTCTACCTGCTGCCGGAGCCGGGCGAGGTGCATTCAGCGGCCGAGACGTGCCCTGCACACGCAGAAGGGCCCGGATCGAAACCGACCCGGGCCCTTCGACGTGCACGTCTCAGCGCTTGTAATTCGGCGCTTCGACGACCATCTGCACGTCGTGCGGGTGCGACTCCTTCAGCCCCGCCGACGTGATGCGCACGAAGTTGCCGCGCTCCTTGAGGTCGGTGATCGAACGGGCGCCGACGTAGAACATCGACTGACGCAGGCCGCCGATCATCTGGTGGCTGACGGCTCCGACCGGTCCGCGGTAGGGCACCTGCCCTTCGATGCCTTCAGGAATGAGCTTCTCATCGCTCGGCACGTCCGCCTGGAAGTAGCGGTCCTTCGAGTACGACGTGCGCTCGCCGCGCGTCTGGAGAGCGCCGAGCGATCCCATGCCGCGGTAGTTCTTGAACTGCTTGCCGCCGACGAAGACCAGATCCCCGGGGCTCTCATCGGTACCGGCGAGCAGGGAGCCCATCATGACCGAGGACGCACCGGCGACGAGCGCCTTGGCGATGTCGCCCGAGTGCTGCAGACCGCCATCGGCGATCACGGGCACACCCGCAGGGGTCGCGGCTTTCGCCGCTTCGTACACTGCCGTGACCTGGGGCACACCGACACCCGCGATGACGCGCGTCGTGCAGATCGACCCTGGGCCGACGCCGACCTTCACCGCGTCTGCGCCGGCATCGACGATGGCTTTGGCGCCCGCGTACGTCGCGACATTGCCGCCGATGACGTCGACGCCAGCGAATGCCGGGTCGGCCTTGATCTTCGCGATGATGTCGAGCACGCCCTTGCTGTCGCCGTTCGCGGTGTCGACGACGAGCACATCGACGCCGGCCTCGACGAGGGCGCTCGCGCGCTTCCATGCGTCGCCGAAGAACCCGACGGCGGCTCCGACGCGCAGCCGACCTGCTTCGTCTTTGGTCGCGAGCGGGTACTGCTCTTCCTTGTCGAAGTCCTTCACCGTGATGAGGCCAGTGAGACGACCCTCTTCGTCGACGAGCGGGAGCTTCTCGATCTTGTGCTTGCGGAAGATCGCCGCCGCGTCTTCTCGGGAGATCCCGCGAGGCCCGGTGATGAGCGGCATGCGCGTCATCGCGTCCTCGACCCGCACCTGGGAGCGGTCCTTCGGATCGATGAATCGCATGTCGCGGTTCGTGATGATGCCGAGCAGCACATCGTTCGAGTCGACGACGGGCAGACCCGACACGCGATACTCACCGCAGATCGCATCGACTTCTGCCACAGAAGCGTCGACGGAGGTCGTCACAGGGTTCGTGATCATGCCGGCTTCGCTGCGCTTCACCCGGTCGACCATCTCGGCCTGATCCTGGATCGACAGATTGCGGTGCAGGATGCCGAGACCGCCGTTGCGCGCCATGGCGACCGCCATGCGGGTCTCCGTCACCGTGTCCATCGCCGCCGAGATCAGCGGGATCTGGAGCCGGATGCGCCGGGTGAGCTGGGTCGAGGTGTCCGCCTCGCTGGGGATGACGTCGGTGTGCGCGGGCAGCAGCAGCACATCGTCGTAGGTCAGACCGGTGAACGCGAAGGGGTCACGCTGTTCCATGGAACCTCTATCTGTGTAGTGGGTGGGGCTCTCAGAGATTCGCGGGCGACCGGGATGCGGCGCCCGTACCGTCTCTCAGTCTAGGGGAATCGGGGCCGTGTTGACCTGCGCCGTCGGCGAACGCCGGAGTTGCAGCACCATGTCGACGATCAGGATCACGAGCGCGATCCAGACGCCGATGAAGCCGATCCAGCGTCCTGTCGTGATCTCCTCCTGCGAGACGAATGCACCGTAGAAGAATCCGAGGATCGGCGTCAGGAACTGCAGGAATCCGATGTGCGCGA
This sequence comes from Leucobacter sp. USHLN154, assembly GCF_037145595.1. Lineage (NCBI taxonomy): Bacteria > Bacillati > Actinomycetota > Actinomycetes > Micrococcales > Microbacteriaceae > Leucobacter > Leucobacter sp. USHLN154. The sequence goes on along the minus strand of NZ_JBBCXF010000001.1, from coordinate 337,639 downwards.
GCGGCAGCCGTCGGGTGGCTTCGCCGAACAGGATCAGCGGGATGGCGGTCACGATGCCGCTGAACAGCACCAGCGTGGTGATGCCGGTGCCGAACGTGAAGGCCGTCAACCCGGAGGTCGCCGCGATCAGGCCGAGCTGCACCGCGGCGACCGGAAGCGTGGCGAAGGTCTCGATCGTGAGCCCGGTGATGCCGTCCACCGTTTCGCCCGCGTGCTTGTGCACGGCCCCGTAGAGACCGAAGGAGAGCGCGATGCCGAGGGCGATCCAAGGGAAGGAGCCGTACGCGATTGCTGCGATCAGCACGCTGACGCCCGCGATCATCACCGCGATCCACTGCAGGCGGCTGAGGCGTTCCTTGCGGAACACGACTCCGATGAGAATGGTGAACAGCGGATTGATGAAGTAGCCGAGCGACGTCTCGAGCACATGGCCGGTCATGACGCCGATGATGAAGATCTGCCAGTTCGCATACAGGAAGAGCGCGGAGAGCGCGAACCATCCGAGCAGTCTGGGAGTGCGCAGGATCACCGCGACTCGCTGCCACCGCCGTGTGACGGTGACGAGCAGTACGCAGAAGATCAGCGTGGTCGCGACCCGCCAGGGCACGACCTCGAGGGGGCCGACCATCGCGATGAGTCCGAAGTAGAAGGGGAACGCGCCCCACCAGAGATATGCGCCGAGACCGAATCCGAGTCCCGCACGTGTCCGCTGCATCGAAGCAGTCTACTCCCGACGCACCCCCGGGTACGACAGCGGCCCCGCCGATCCCGGAGGATCGGCGGGGCCGCTGCGGAAGCGCCGCTGTTAGCGGGTGACGACGGCGAGGATGTCGCGAGCGGAGAGGACGAGGTAGTCCTCACCGCCGACCTTGACCTCGGTGCCGCCGAACTTCGAGTAGATCACGATGTCGCCGGTGGCGACGTCGAGCGGGATACGGGTGCCCGAGTCGGAGACTCGACCGGGACCCACCGCGACAACTTCGCCCTCCTGGGGCTTTTCCTTGGCGCTATCGGGGATCACGAGACCGGAAGCGGTGGTCTGCTCTGCCTCGACCTGCTTGATAACGATACGATCCTCGAGCGGCTTGATGGCGACCGACACGGTTGACCTCTTTCCAATGTCTGAAGTGTTTCCGCGCCCGCCCCATGCGAGCGCGTCTACCCAGAGTCTATGGCTCCCGTTGGCACTCGTGCAAGGGGAGTGCCAGCGTCGCGGCACGGAATCGCCGACAGCGAACAGTGCGCCGTGCCTAGAATGGAATCACGCCCTGGACTGGCATCGCCAGCGGGTCCGCGGCTCGCACCCGCTTGATTCGACGCCAACCGATGGAGGAGCAATGTCCACGCCTCAGTACCCCGAGCAGCCCACCACTCCCCTGCCGCACCTGGACCAGGACGCGACCCCGGGCCAGCAGGGCCAGACCCCGCCCCAGACGAGCGCTCCGCAGCCCCCCGCGTACCAGCCGCCGCAGAGCTACAGCTCGCAGGCGTACGGCTCGCAGGGGTACGGATCGCGGTCGACGGCGCCCATCCCGACGGGGACCACCCTCGACAAGACGAACACGTTCGCGTTCCTCTCGATCATCTTCGCATTCCTGAGCCCCGTCGCCGGAATCGTTTTCGGGCACATGGGGCTCAGCCAGATCAAGCGCACGGGTGATTCGGGCCGCGGCATCGCGCTGACCGGGCTCATCATCAGCTACGCCTACTTCGTGCTGCTCGCACTCTTCATCGTCGTGTACATCGGCTTCCTCTTCACCATCTTCGCGGCTCTGGGAAGCTCGCTGTCAGGTTTCGATTCCTACTCCTCGTACTGACATGACTGATGCGCCGAGCGCATCGGGGCGGCCTCGGAGCGTGGCTCCGGGGCCGCCCCCATTCGTCGAGCCCCCGCCCGGTTGGGAGTTCCTCCTCACCGATCAGGGTCTCGCCGCTCTCGCCGAGGCGACCCTCGAACTCGAGAGCGGCACCGCACCGGACGCGATCAATCGCCGCCTGAGGACGCTCGGGCGAGCGCCCGAGGAAGCAGCTGCCCTCCTCACGCAGGCGCAGTTGCGCGAACGGGCGCGTGCGAAGTTCGGTCCCCTCGCGAGCGAACTGCTGTTCACTCCGGCTGGGCTGGAGCAGGCGAGCAGGATCTCGGTGTCGCGCGGACATGCGGCCCGGTTCAGCGACGCCGGATGCGAACGGGTGGCCGACCTCGGCTGCGGCATCGGCACGGAATCGATCGCGATGCTCGAGCAGGGCATCGCTCCCGAGGCTGTGGAACTGGATGGGTTCACCGCTCGACTCGCCGAGCACAACCTCGCGACCGTCGCCGCCCGGCGCGGGAGCCGCGCCCCTCGCGTGCGCACGGCTGACGCCGTCGATGTCGACCTCTCGGGAATCGACGGAGCGTTCCTCGATCCCGCGCGGCGCACCGCTGGACACCGCGAGACCCGCCGCCTCTCCTCCCCCGACGACTATTCGCCGTCGCTCGATTTCGCCTTCGGCATCGGATCTCGGATGCCGACGGGCGTCAAACTGGGTCCGGGCCTCGATCGAGACCTCATTCCAGGAGAGGCAGAGGCCCAGTGGGTCTCCGTCGACGGGCATGTCGTCGAGACCGCGCTCTGGTTCGGCGCGCTCGCGAGACCAGGGATCGCTCGCGCGGCACTGGTGCACCGGGGCGGCGAGATTCACGAGATGACGGCGTCTGGCGATGCTCCCGATGTCGACGTCCGTTCGATGGGCGAGTATCTCTACGAGCCCGATGGGGCCGTGATTCGCGCGCGTCTCATCGGTGCGCTTGCAGAGCCTCTGGGTGCTGGCATGATGAGCGCCGGCATCGCGTATCTCACCGGAGACGAACTGGTCGCAACGCCGTTCGCGCAGACCTTCCGCCTGCTCGAACGGCTGCCCGTCAAGGAGAAGGCTCTGCGAAGGGCGCTCGCCGCGCGGGGCATCGGCACGCTCGAGATCAAGAAGCGCGGCGCCGACGTCGATCCCGCGGCCTTGCGGGCGCGACTGCGCCTGCGCGGAGCGGAGCACGCCACCCTGCTGCTCACGCGTGATGAGACCGGAAAGCACTGCGCGCTCCTCGCGGAGCGCTGCTGATCGCATCCTGTGCAACGCACGGAAGGCCCGAGGCGGATGCGCCCCGGGCCTTCGCACATGCAGCGGACTCGTTACTGGTCCAGCTGCTCCAACTGCTGCTGCAGGTTCGGGTCGTTCAGCGCGGCGCCGATGACGAGCGCAACGACGATCATCGCGATGATCGAGATGACGATGGCGAGGGCGCCGGTGATGATGCCGGTGAGGGCCATCCCCTTCGGCTGCCCCTTCTTCCGCGCCACGATGCCGAGCACCAGCGCGACCACGCCGCCGATGATGCCGACGATGCTCACCGGCCACGAGATCAGGAGGCTCACGATGCCCACGATCATCGACGAGAGCGCGAGCCCCTTCGGCTGAGCAGGACCGCCCGAGTATGCCGGAGCGCCGGGGTTCGTCGCTGCGGGGTCGTACGCCGGAGCGCTCGGCGCGGTGTGCGCGTTCGGAGTGTGCGCGTTCGGGGTGCCGGACGGCGCGGGCGGGGGCGGAACCGGGTTCGAATTGCGGTCGTTGCCTGGCAGATTGTCGGACATGATTCTCCTTCGATCAAACGTCGATGAGGCGCATTCCCCCATTCTTCCTTCAAAGATAACGTTCAGCTTCAGCGAATGGCGAGTTTTCTCCCGGACCTGAAGCGGCCTTGACAGGCGGCTTCTCCGTCAGAGCACCTGCACCTGCTGCACCGGAAGCGTCGAGTCGGCTCCGAAGGAGAGCCCGGACGGCTCGTGCCCGCTGGCTACGAGCTGAGCGCCGAGGGAGGCGATCATCGCACCGTTGTCGGTGCAGAGCGACAACGGCGGAACGCGCAGTTCGATCCCGGCCGTCGCAGCTCGCTCCGTCGCCAGCTCGCGGACGCGCACGTTGGCGACGACACCCCCGCCGAGCAAGAGGCGCGGCACCCCGAGGTCGCGGCAGGCCGCGAGCGCCTTCGTCAGCAGCACGTCGGCGACGGCCTCCCGGAAACTGGCCGCCACGTCCGCCACCGGCACCGATTCCCCGGCCGCCACGCGCTTCTCGACCCATCGCGCGACCGATGTCTTCAGTCCCGAGAACGAGAAATCGTAGCGGTGACGCTCCAGATCCTTCGGCAGCGTGAGGCCGCGCGGGAAGCGAATCGCGTGGGGATCACCCGCCGCAGCGACCCGGTCGATCTCGGGGCCTCCCGGGTACGGCAGACCGAGCAGGCGTGCGACCTTGTCGAACGCCTCACCTGCGGCATCGTCGATCGTCTCGCCGAGCATCTCGACGTCGGACACGAGATCGCGCACGAGCAGCAACGAGGTGTGGCCCCCGGAGACGAGCAGGGCGATCGTCGGAAGCTCGAGCTCGCCGACGGCGCCCACGGCTCCGCGCAGTCCGTCGCCGTGCAGCAGGTCGGCGCCGACGTGGCCGACCAGGTGGTTCACCGCGTACAGCGGCTTGTCGAGCGCCACCGCCAGAGCTTTCGCAGCTGAGACTCCCACCATCAGGGCGCCCGCGAGCCCCGGGCCCGAGGTGACCGCGATGGCGTCGAGCTCTTCGAGCGCAACGCCGGCAACCGTCAGGGCGCGCTCGATCGTCGGGGTCATCGCTTCGAGGTGCGCTCGCGCAGCGACCTCCGGAACGACGCCGCCGTATCTCGCGTGCTCGTCCATGGACGAAGCGATCGCATTGGCGAGCAGCGTGCGCCCGCGCACGATGCCCACACCGGTCTCATCGCAACTCGTCTCGATGCCGAGAACGAGCGGGTCCGTGCTCGTCATGCCTGATCCTCCATCGCCCGTCCGCTCCGTGTGCGCCCGCCCATCGCGAGCCGCATCACAATGGCATCGACGCCTTCGGGTTGGTAGTACCGCGGTCGCGTGCCGATCCCTTCGAATCCGAGGCTCTCGTAGAGCTTCTGCGCCACCGGGTTGTCGGCGCGCACCTCCAGAAACACCTCGTTCACCCCGCGCGCTTCGGCCCCGTCGAGCAGCGCATCGATGAGACGACGGCCCTGCCCGGTCCCGCGCACGTCCGGATGCACGGCGATGGTCTGAATATCCGCTTCCGCTCCGAGCGCCAGCATGCCGGCGTACCCCAGCACCCGACCGCGCCCGTCGACGAGCACACGGTAGTCGCGGTGGTCGCCGACGAGCTCTTCGCGCATCATCGAGCGGCTCCAGGCTTCGGCGCCGAACACGGATGTCTCGAGCGACCAGACGGCATCGAGGTCATCCAGAGTCGCGCTGCGCAGCACCGGGCCGGCGGCCGCCGGGCTCGTGTCGGGCGCGCTCATGTCGAGACCCGCTTCGGCGCAGTCGGTTGCGCGACATCCGGGGCCCGGAGGTAGAGCGCACGGTCGTCGTCGAACGGACGGTTCGACGCGAGGCGGCGGGCCGCCACCCGCACGAGCGAGGCTGCTGGAATGCGCTCGGGCCAGATGTCGCCCGGACGCTCGACGTATTCGGCACGGGTCAGCAGAGACGGGCCTGCGGTGGCGACGGGCAGTCCGGCCTCGTCGAGCGCGGAGAACTCCGTCACGAAGAGCTCGCGCCTGCGCGCGTCCTGCACCACGCGCAGATGCTCGGGAGCGCCCTGTTCGAACGCGTCGAGCGCGACTGCGGCGTGGCCCTGCACGGGGAGCACTGGGACGCCTCGCCCCAGCGCGAATGCGTGGGCGGCCGCGATGCCCACCCTGAGTCCCGTGAACGGGCCCGGCCCGATTCCCGCGACGACTCCCGTCACCCGGGCAGGATGCGTGCCGGTCGCGCGGAACACCTCGTCGAGCAGTCGGCCGATGGCCTCGGCGTGCCCCCTGGGGTCATCGCTCACCGCCACGCGGATGCGACCGCTCGCTCCGAGTGCGACGGTCGTACCGATGGCCGTATCGATCGCGAGCAGCACGTGCTCCCCGAGCTCCGGCGCGTTCACGTTCATCCCAGCACTCCTCCGGCCCAGCGCGGACCGTACCCGCTGACGGTGATCCGACGCGGTTCGATCAGCGTCTGCGACCAGTCTTCCATCTCAGCATGCGCCCCCGCGTTCGGGGCGTTGCCTTCGAACACGGGATCCGGATCGTCGGCCCCGACCGGGCGCTCGATCACGATCTCGATCCAGTCCGTTCTGGTGTCGACGATGCCGGCGCCCCACTCCGCGACCACAACGGATCCCTCGAAGTCGAGGTCGAGGTCGTCGAGCTCATCGGGACCGTCGAGCCGATACGCATCGACGTGCACGAGCGGCGCACCCCCGACGAGCGAGGGGTGCGTTCTCGCGAGCACGAAGGTCGGGCTCTGCACGGGACCGCGTACTCCGAGCCCTTCGCCGATTCCACGGGTCAACGTCGTCTTCCCCGCGCCGAGCGGGCCGGTGAGGATCACGAGATCGCCTGCGCGCAGCACCCGTCCGAGTCGCGCGCCGAGCGCTCCCATGGCATCGGGATCGGAGACGTGATGCAGTTCCTCGACGCTCTTCTCGACCGTCACCGCGTCGCTCCCGCCGTCCGCCCTTCGACGACGACGAACGCCGTCGCGAATCCCCCGTCGTGCGTCATCGACACGTGCGGCAGTGCGGCGCGCCTGCGTTCGAGCACGGCGAGCAGCGGTCCCGTTCGCACGAATGAGGGCGCGCGGTCGTCCGCGCGCTCGATCTCCATGTCGTGCCACCCCAGACCATCGGAGCCGCCCAGCGCCTTGATGAGCGCCTCCTTCGCGGCGAACCGCGCCGCGAGCGAGCGCACGGGTCGGTCGCGCTCAGCCCCGGTGAAGAGGCGCGCACGCAGCCGCGGCGTACGTTCGATGGTGCGCTCGAACCGAGCGATTTCGACGGTGTCGACGCCGATTCCGAGTATCATCACGCTCCTCACACGTCGAAGCTCTCCGGCCCCGGCGCCCCCTGCTTCGCCCTGCTCGTCCGATCGTCTACTCGACCGTGACCGACTTGGCGAGGTTGCGCGGCTGGTCGACGTCGAGCCCCTTCGCGGTCGAGAGCTCGAGAGCGAACCACTGCAGCGGAATGACCTGCAGGAGCGGCTCGAAGAGGGTGTCGGCCAGCGGCAACCGCACGACGTCGTCCGCGTAGGGCAGCACTGCGGTATCGCCCTTCTCGACCACGGCGATGACCCGTGCGCCACGGGCGCGGATCTCCTGGATGTTCGAGACGACCTTCGAGTGCATGATCGGCGACGTCCGCGGGCTGGGAACCAGCACGAACACCGGCTGACCATGATCGATCAACGCGATCGGGCCGTGCTTGAGCTCCCCGGCGGCGAAGCCCTCTGCGTGGATGTAGGCGATCTCCTTGAGCTTCAAGGCGCCTTCGAGTGCGATCGGGTACCCGACGTGACGGCCGAGGAAGAGCACGGACCGCGTGTCCGCCATCCAGTGCGCGAGCTGTGCGATCTGGTCGCGTGTCTCGATCGCCTCCGCCACCTTCGCGGGCAGCGCCTCGAACTGCTCGACGGCTCGCGTCTGCTCCTCAGCGGAGAACGTTCCGCGAACACGCGCGAGATGCAATCCGATGAGGTAGATCGCAGTGATCTGGGCGACGAACGCCTTGGTCGAAGCGACCGCGACCTCGGGGCCGGCGTGGGTGTACACCGCAGCGTCCGACTCGCGCGGAATGGTCGCGCTCTGCGTGTTGCAGACCGAGATCGTCGTGACCCCGCGCTCGATGGCGTACTTGACCGCCATCAGGGTGTCCATGGTCTCGCCCGACTGACTGACCGAGATGACCAGCGTGCGGTCCGAGAGCACCGGGTCGCGGTACCGGAACTCGTGGCTGAGCTGCACCTCGACGGGAACGCGCGCCCACTGCTCGATGGCGTAGGAACCGACGTGCCCCGCGTACGACGCGGTGCCGCAGGCGATGATGATGATGCGGTCGATCTCGCGCAGGCGGTCGTCGCCGAGCGCTGTCAGCTCGGGAATCTCGACCCCCGCGCTCGAGATGCGGCCCCGGAGCGTGTTGCCGACGGCGTCCGCCTGCTCGTTGATCTCCTTCGCCATGAACGACGACCAGCCGCCCTTGTCGGACGCGTCAGCATCCCACTCGACCTCGAACTCCTCGAACTCGACCGTGTTGCCGGAGAAGTCGGTCACGCGCACCTCGGCGGGCGTGATGATCGCGATGCTGTCTTCTTCGACTGCGACGGCGCGCTTGGTGAACGACACGAAGGCGGCGACGTCCGATCCGAGGAAGTTCTCGCCATCGCCGAGGCCGATCACGAGCGGTGAGTGATGGCGAGCCGCGAGGACCTTGCCCGGCTCGTCGCGGTGCATCGCGAGCAGCGTGAACGTGCCGTGCAGGCGTGCGACCACGGCGCGGAAAGCCGTTTCCAGATCGCCCTGACGTGCGACCTCGAGGCCGAGCAGCGCCGCGACGACCTCGGTGTCCGTCTCGCTCAGCAGCTCAACGCCCGCCGACTCCACTTCGCTGCGCAGCTGCGCGAAGTTCTCGACGATGCCGTTGTGGATCACCGCGAGCTTGCCCTCGTCGCCCAGATGCGGGTGAGCATTCACATCGGTGGGTCCGCCGTGGGTCGCCCAGCGAGTGTGGCCGATGCCGGTGCCCGAGGCGTCGAGGGGACTCGCCTCGAGGAGGTCCTCGAGGCGCGCGAGCTTGCCCGAGCGCTTCCGCACGGAGAGCGATCCGTTCGTATCGACGACGGCCACGCCGGCGGAGTCATAGCCCCGGTATTCCAGACGTCGAAGCCCGTTCAGCAGTACCTCGACCGTGTCGTTCGGGCCGACATATCCAACGATTCCACACATGCGGCCTAGTTTAGTGGCACCATTGATGCACGATGACCCAGAACATCTCCCCTCCCGGTGCAACCGTCACGACCGACACGCACCCGCTCATCCGCCCCGAGTTCACTTCTCCGTTCACGGAGATCGGCCGCGACGAGTGGGCCCGGTTGGCCGGAGAGACTCCGATGCCGCTCAGCGAGGGCGAGATCGCAGCGTTCCGCGGCCTCGGAGAACCGCTCGACATGGCGGAGGTGTCTCAGGTGTACCGCCCGCTGAGCCGGTTGATCAACCAGTACGCGATCGCCGCGCGCGAGATGCATCAGCGCACCCGGGGGTTCTTGCAGCGCGGCGGGGAGCGCCAGAGCCCGTTCGTCATCGGCATCGCGGGGTCGGTCGCCGTCGGCAAGTCCACTGTGGCGAGGATCCTTCGGGATCTGCTGGCGCGCTGGCCTGAGACGCCGCAGGTGGAGCTCATCACCACCGACGGCTTTCTCTACCCCGCGGCAGAACTCGAACGACGCGGCATCGCCCACCGCAAGGGTTTTCCGGAGTCCTACGACCGGCGCAGTCTGCTCCGCTTCGTGTCGCAGGTGAAAGCCGGCGTCGATGAGGTCAGGGCGCCCCACTACAGCCACATCGTCTACGACATTGTTCCCGGCGAATACACCGTCGTACGCCGGCCCGACATCCTGATCGTCGAGGGACTGAACGTGCTGCAGCCCGCATCGATGGCTCATCCGCTCGCCGTCAGTGATCTCTTCGACTTCTCCGTGTACGTGGACGCCAGATCCTCCGATATTCAGCGCTGGTACCGGCAGCGGTTCCTGAAACTGCGGGAGAGCGCCTTCGCCGACCCCAGCTCGCACTTCCGGCGCTTCGCCACCATCGATGACGATGCGGCGCTCGCGATCGCCGACGAGTTCTGGAACAACATCAATGAGCCCAACCTCGTCGAGAACATCAGGCCGACGCGGGCGCGGGCGAGTCTCGTGCTCCGCAAGGAGTCCGATCATCGCGTGCAGAAGGTGCTGCTGCGCAAATTGTAGGTGGAGCCCCTCGCGGCTCGGCAGGCTCCGGCGCCCCGGCATCGTTTACGCTGGAGGCTATGCGTCATCATCGTTCCATTCGTGGCACCCTGATCGCGGGGCTCGCCGCTTCGCTCGTGCTCGCGGGAACGATACCGGCGATCGCCGTCGACGGCAGCGCGAGCGACTACCCCACGTGGTCGGAGGTGCGGGCGGCGCAGGACTCCGAAGCCGCCGCCGAAGCCGAGTACGCGCGTCTGCAGCGTGCACTGCAGCAGTCCAGCGATGAAGCGACAGCCGCGACGTCGGCTGCAGCGAGTGCCCATGGCCGCGCGAGAGAGGCGCGCGAGGCGGTCGACGCAGCGGTCGCCCGTGAAGCGGCATTGCAATCGCGCATCGAGCAGGCCGAGCAGTCGTTCGGCGACAATGATGAGGCGGTCGGCCGAATGGTCTCCTGGATGTACACCAACGGCACGGGGCTCGCGAGTGCGAGCGCGCTCGCGACCGCGTCCGATCCCGAGGAGTTCATGGCGAAGTTCAGCATGTCGTCTCAGGTATCAGGCACCTGGAACGGCATCGCGGAACGTGCGAAGACGGAGGTCAATTCGGCGGCATCCCTCCACGACCAGGCTGCGGACGCGAAACGCGAGCGGGAGCGTCTGGCCGACGAGGCCGAGGCTGCCGCTGCATCGGCGGACCGGGCGCAGCAGGATTCGGACGCCGCAGTCGCACGCGCGGGTGAGCGGAGCGAGACGATGTACGCCCAGTTGGCCGCCCTGCGCGGTACGACGGCTGAAGCGGAGCGTCAGTATCAGATCGGCTTGCAGGTGGCCGAGCAGGCCGCAGAGCAGGAGCGGCAGCGCGAGGAGGCGGCGCGGCAGCAGGAAGAGCGCGACCGCACTGCGAATCCCCCGGCGGAGCCTCCTGCGGGCGGGTCGGAGTCACCCGGGGGCACCGATCCCGGCACGGGCGGCGGCGATCCGGCCGGCGGTGTCGGCGTCGACCCGGCCGGCGCCCAGGCCCACGCTCGTTCGTCACTCGGCGCCTACGGTTGGGGTGACGACCAGTTCTCCTGCCTCGTCCCGCTCTGGAACGGGGAATCTGGCTGGCGCGCCGATGCGCTCAACCCCTACAGCGGCGCGTACGGCATCCCCCAGTCTCTGCCTGCCGAGAAGATGGCCGCTGCTGGCCCCGACTGGCAGACGAACGGCAACACGCAGGTGGACTGGGGTCTCGCCTACATCCAGGCGGCGTACGGGAGCCCGTGCGCGGCCTGGGGCGCTTGGCAGGCGCGAGATCCGCACTGGTACTGACGCGGCTCCGACCGGCGCTGCGCGGGTGCGCCGAGGCCCGCTCAGCAGAAACGCCGGCGCCCGGACCCCCGGAGGGGTCGAGCGCCGGCGTTGTGCGAAGCTTCAGACGGCGAGGCGTTCGAGCACGATGCCCGCGAGATCATCGGCGAGTCGCTGTGCATCCTCCGCATGCTCGGCTTCCACCATCACGCGGACGACCGGCTCGGTGCCGGAGGGGCGAAGGAGCACCCGTCCGTTGCCCGCGAGCGCGATCTCGGCCTGACGCACCGCCTGCTGCAGCACCTCATCGCCGTGCACACCGGTGCGATCGACTCCGCGAACGTTCACGAGCACCTGCGGGTACACCGTCATGCAGGTGGCGAGCTCCGCAAGCGACTTCCCGGTGCGCACGACCTCTGCGGCGATGTGCAGACCGGTCAGGATCCCGTCGCCCGTCGTCGCGTGATCGCTCATGATCACGTGACCCGACTGCTCCCCGCCGAGGGAATACCCCTCGGCGTTGATCGCCTCGAGCACGTACCGGTCGCCGACGCCCGTCTCGACCACGTCGATGCCGTTGTCTGCCATCGCGAGCTTCAGGCCGAGGTTCGACATCACTGTGGCGACGAGCGTGTTGCGGACGAGCTTTCCGCGGCGCGCCATCGACAGTGCGAGGATCGCCATGATCATGTCGCCGTCGACGACCTCGCCGGCAGCGTCCACGGCCAGGCAGCGATCGGCATCGCCGTCGTGCGCGATCCCCAGATCGGCGCCGTGCTCGATGACCGCGGCGGCCAGCGGCTGGAGATGCGTGGATCCCACGCCGTCGTTGATGTTGAAACCATCGGGGTCGTTGCCGATGACGGTGACGCGCGCCCCAGCATCGGTGAACACGTCGGGCGAGATGCCGGCCGCTGCGCCGTGCGCGCAGTCGAGCACGACGTGAACTCCGTCGAGGCGCGTACCCTCGAGCGTCCCGAGCAGATGCACGAGGTATCGATCCTCCGCATCCGCGAAACGGCGGATGCGTCCGACCTCCCGGCCAGTGACGGCCACGACCGGACCGTCCATCGCGGATTCGATCTCGTCCTCGACGTCATCCGCGAGCTTGCGACCGCCCTCGGCGAAGAACTTGATCCCGTTGTCCGCTGCCGGATTGTGCGAGGCCGAGACCATGACGCCGAAATCGGCGCCGGTGTCTGCCACGAGATAGGCCGCCGCCGGAGTCGGGATCACGCCGGCGTCGAGCACGTCGACGCCGGCAGAAGCGAGACCGGCAGAGACTGCCGCGGAGATGAACTCGCCGGAGACGCGCGGATCGCGCGCAACGACGGCCACAGCACGACGGCTCTCGCCCCGGGCAGAACGCCCGAGAACGAGAGCCGCAGCGCGAGCGAGGCTGAGGGCCAGCTCGGCAGTCACATCGACGCCAGCCAGCCCTCGAACCCCATCGGTGCCAAATAGGCGTCCCATGTGTTGGAAGCCTCGATTTAGCGCTTCGAGTACTGCGGCGCCTTGCGGGCCTTCTTGAGACCGGCCTTCTTGCGCTCCTTGATGCGCGCATCGCGGCTCAGGAAGCCGGCCTTCTTCAGGGTCGCGCGGTTGTGCTCTTCGTCGATCTCGTTCAGCGCACGAGCGATCGCGAGACGCAGCGCGCCAGCCTGGCCCGAGGGGCCGCCGCCGCCGATGCGAGCGATGATGTCGTACGAGCCGTTCAGCTCGAGAGCGGTGAACGGATCGGTGATGAGCTGCTGGTGCAGCTTGTTCGGGAAGTACTCCGCGAACTCGCGTCCGTTCACCGTGAAGGTGCCCGAACCGGGGATGAGGCGCACGCGGGCGATGGCCTGCTTGCGGCGGCCCACTGCTGCACCGGGAACGGTGAGCGCGGGACGGGGCGACGCGACGGCGGCCTGGCCGGCCGGCGTCTCGGTGGTGTAGCTCTCGGTGGCCACGGTCTGCTCTTCAGTCACTGTGAATTCTCTCTCTGAGGTCTCGGGGCGCGATTACTGCGCGACCTGGCCGAAGGTGTAGGGGGTGGGCTGCTGAGCAGCGTGCGGGTGCTCAGCACCTGCGTACACCTTCAGCTTGCGGAACAGATCGGCGCCGAGCGAGTTCTTCGGAAGCATGCCGCGGATGGCCTTCTCGACCGCGCGCTCCGGGTTCTTCTCGAGCAGCTCGGTGTAGCTGACCGAACGGAGACCGCCCGGGTAGCCCGAGTGACGGTAGGCGCGCTTGTTCTTCGCCTTGTTCCCGGTCAGCACGACCTTGTCGGCGTTGATGATGACCACGTAGTCGCCCATGTCCATGTGGGGCGCGAAGGTGGTCTTGTGCTTGCCGCGGAGCAGAGCCGCTGCGTGCGAGGCGAGGCGACCGAGCACCACGTCGGCTGCGTCGATGACGACCCAATCGTGCTTCTGCTCGGCGGCCTTCGGTGAATACGTGCGAGTCACTTGTGTGCTGCTTTCTGTCGAATTGGAGGAGTTCGTGAATCCCACTCCGGTGCGTGGTCCCCGAGGGGTGCGCGCGCGGCTGGAGGGCTCAACAAATCGGGTGCTTTCGCACCAAAGATCAACACTAGCACAGAACGGACGCCGAGGCCCGCTCAGTCGATCGAGCTGCGGCGTGCTCGTGTCGCCGCGGCGCGCGCCTCGAGAGCATCGTTCGGCGGATACGCGATCTCCTCGAGCGAGAGCCCGTGTGCCGGCATCACCGTGAAGCGGCTCGTCCGCGCGCGCGCATCGCGGAGCGCGACGAGCTCCTCGTGATCGATGCGTCCGCTTCCGACCGCGACGACCGCGCCGATGAGCGCACGCACCATCGAGTGGCAGAATGCGTCGGCCTCGATCCGAGCGGCGTACGCTCCGTCTTCCGCGCGCCTCCACTCGAAGCGCAGGAGGTCGCGCACGGCCGTCGCCCCCTCGCGGGCTTTGCAGAACGTGGTGAAGTCGTTGAGACCGAGCAGCTCGTCTGACGCGCGTTGCACGGCGTCGAAGTCGAGGGGGCGTGGAACCTCGGCCGTGTACCGCGCGACCAGAGGATCCTTCCGCATTCCAGCCCCGATGAGTCGATACTCGTACCTGCGCCTGAGCGCGGAGAAGCGGGCATCGAAGGCCGCGGGGACGACGTGCGCCGAGTGCACGACGACGTCCGGGGCTGCACGGCTGACGATCCCGGTCAGCTTCCGCGCGCGAAGGCGGGCGAGCTCGGGGGATTCCCAGGCGGGTTCCTCAGGTCGGCGCCGCGCGGTCCATTTCTCGAGTTGCGCCGGGGTGACGTCCATATGCGCCACTTGACCACGCGCGTGCACTCCTGCATCGGTGCGCCCACCGACGGTGAGGCGCACGGAGGCGGGGTCGTCGACCCGCAGCAGCATTGCGAGGGCGCCTTCCAGGCTCCCCTGCACGGTGCGCAGGCCCGGCTGTGCGGCCCAACCCGAGAAATCGGTGCCGTCGTACGAGAGATCGAGCCGCAGGCGTACCGAAGCAGAGTGGTGCATGCATCGATCCTGCCAGATGCCTCAGCGTGCCGGTCAGGGCGCAACGTACACTGGATGCCCGAGGCGCCCCGGCCGGGACCGCGCCGCACTCGACACTATGACTCAGACTCCTCCGACACGTGCACTCCCCCGCGCCGACCGGCTCGGGGGGCTCGACGGACTCCGCGCCATCGCGGTCGGCCTCGTGCTCTGCTACCACCTCTTCCCCGGTCCACTGCCCGGCGGGTTTCTGGGCGTCGACATCTTCTTCGTCATCAGCGGCTTTCTGATCACCACGCTGCTGCTGCGAGAGCATGCGAGCACGGGGCGAATCCGGCTCGGTCACTTCTGGCGACGTCGCGCTCGACGTCTGCTCCCCGCGCTCGGGCTGGTGCTCGCGGTCTCGACAGCCGTCGCGGTGCTCGTCGACCGCGACCTCCTCGTCGGAATCGGACGTCAGATCGCGGGCGCCGCATTCTTCGTCGGCAACTGGACTTCGATCGCGGCCGGCGCCGACTACTTCGCGCGAGACGCTCCCGAGCTCTTCCGCAACACCTGGTCCTTGGCGATCGAGGAGCAGTACTACATCGTTCTCCCGCTCCTGCTGCTCGTCATCGTCAGGATCCGGGGCCGCGTGCTGCGCGCGCTCCCCCTCGTCGCGCTCGGCACGGCCTCCGCGTTCCTCATGATCGCGCTCTCCGCTGGCGGTGCTGAGCCGACCCGGGTGTACTTCGGTTCCGATACGCACTCGTTCGGGCTCGCATTCGGCGCGGCCCTCGCGCTCCTCACGACAGGAAGGTCGTCCGAGCTGCCGCACCGGGGACCGGGCCGGTTCGCCCAGCTCGCGTTGACCGGTATCGCCCTGGCCGGGCTCGGCGTACTGGGCTGGCTCGCGGTGACCCTGCAGGAGGGCGGCGAGCAGAGCTTCGCCTGGGGCTTCCAGCTGGCTTCCCTCGCCGCACTCCTGACCGTGTGGGCGGTGACGAGGCCGGGCGCATGGATCGGTGCGGCGCTCGACGCACGGCCTTTGCGGTGGATCGGAGAGCGCTCGTACGGCATCTACCTCTGGCACTGGCCGTTGCTGCTGCTCGTCGCAGCGGGCCTCGGAACGGGATCGCCGTGGATCGTTGGCGTCGTGACGTTGGCGCTGACGCTCATCACGGCGGCGCTCTCGTTCCGATACATCGAGGAGCCCGTGAGACGGTTCGGCCTCAGGCGTTCACTCATGCTCCTGGCGCGGCCCGACCGGGCGGTCCGAGGCCGAAGGATTGTTCCGGCCGTGGTGGCTGCTGTGCTGGTCCTCACCGTGCCGGCCACGGTGTTCGCCGTCGCCACGGCGCCCGCGCAGACCTCAGCAGCAGATGCTGTAGAACGAGGCGCAGCCGCGCGCGATGCGTCGCAGTCGGAGGCGTCTGAGGCAGCGGGTGCCGACGACGGACCGGACGCGAGCTCAGGTGCTGCCGCCGCGGGCGAGAGCTCGCCGAAGCCCGACGAGCCGATCGCCGCCGCCGGTGCCGACATGAGCGCCATCGGAGACTCGGTGATGCTGGCGAGTCTCCCCGAGCTCGAGGAGCGTTTTCCAGGCATAGCGATCGACGCATCCGTATCGCGCAGCATGGGAGCCGGCGTCGCACTCGCATCGGAGCAGGCGGGTACCGACGTCCTGCGCCCCGTGCTCCTCGTCGGCCTCGGGACCAACGGGCCCGTGCGACCCGAAGAACTCGACAGCCTGCGACAGTCGGCTCGCGACCGGCTCATCGTGCTCGTCAACGCGCACGCGGATCGCGAGTGGGTTCCGGGCGTCAACGACGCTCTCACGGCCTACGCCGACACTCATCGCGGTGTCGTCGTCGCCGATTGGGACGGGACGATCTCCGCCGCCCCGCCGTCCGCGCTCGCGGGCGACGGGATCCACCCGAACCCGAGCGGCGGCGAGCTCTACGCCGACTGCGTGGAGAACGCTCTTGAAGAGCTGCAGCGCCCCGGCGAGGGCATCGGCTACGCGTTGCCGCGCCGCTGACCGAACCGCCGTCGCGGGAGATACGGCAACCGGCGCCCCTGCAACACGAAAGCCCCCGGTGCGCAGAACGGCAACGGGGGCTTTCGAACAGTCGAACGAGGAGGCTACTCGGCCTTCTCCTCGGCGGGTGCCTCGGTGGTCTCCTCGGCGGGCGCCTCGGTGGTGGTCTCCTCAGCGGGCTCTTCTGCAACCGGAGCGGCGGGCTTCTCAGCCTTCGGCTTCGGCGTGACCGGCTCGAGCACGAGCTCGATCACGGCGAGCGGGGCACGATCGCCCTTGCGGAATCCGGTCTTGACGATGCGGGTGTACCCGCCCTCGCGGTTCTCGACGAGCGGTGCGATCTCCGTGAAGAGCTCGTGGACAACCGACTTGTCGAGGATCTGACGCATGACGCGACGACGCGAGTGCAGGTCTCCCCGCTTCGCGAAGGTGACGAGGCGCTCGGCGACGGGCTGCAGGCGCTTGGCCTTCGTCTCCGTCGTCTGAATGCGCTTGTGCTCGAAGAGCTGCGAAGCCAGCTGGTTCAGCATCAGACGCTCGTGTGCGGGGCCGCCTCCGAGGCGGGGGCCCTTGTTGGGCTTGGGCATTATTTACTCCAGTAAGTGTGCGGTCGGGCGGACAGTGCCGAACCGTTAGTTGTTGTCGTCTTCGTAGCTGTAGAACTGCGCACCGTCGAACCCGGGCACCGCGTCCTTGAGCGAGAGGCCCATCTCGGTGAGCTTGTCGCGCACCTCGAAGACCGACTTCTGGCCGAAGTTGCGAATGTTCATCAGCTGCGCCTCGGAGAGCGCTACCAGCTCGCTCACCGTGTTAATGCCCTCGCGCTTAAGGCAGTTGTAGCTGCGCACCGAGAGATCCAGATCCTCGATCGGGATCGAGAGCTCACCCTCCGCGACGACCTCGACCGGCGCGGGGCCGATCTCGACGCCCTCGGCCGCGGTGTTCAGCTCGCGCGCGAGCCCGAAGAGCTCGACGAGCGTCGAACCTGCAGACGCGATCGCGTCGCGCGGGGAGATGGCGGGCTTCGACTCGACATCGACGACCAGGCGGTCGAAGTCGGTGCGCTCGCCGGCTCGGGTCGCTTCGACGCGGTACGTGACCTTCAGCACCGGCGAGTAGATGGAGTCGACCGGGATACGGCCGACCTCAGCGTCCTCGTTGCGGTTCTGAGCGGCCGAGACGTATCCGCGGCCGCGCTCGATCGTCAGTTCGAGTTCGAACTGAGCCGAGTCGCTGAGCGTTGCGATGACGAGCTCGGGGTTGTGCACCTCGACACCCGCCGGAGCCGAGATGTCGGCGGCGGTGACCTCGCCGGCGCCAGTCTTCCGGAGGTACGCGGTGATCGGCTCGTCATGCTCGCTCGAGACGACGAGATCCTTGATGTTGAGGATGATCTCGGTGACGTCCTCGGTCACGCCCGGGATGGTCGTGAACTCGTGGGCGACGCCCTCGAAGCGCACGCTCGTGACCGCGGCGCCGGGGATGGACGACAGCAGGGTACGACGCAGCGAGTTGCCGAGCGTGTAGCCGAAGCCGGGCTCAAGCGGCTCGATGGCGAAACGCGAACGGAACTCGGAGATCGATTCTTCAGTCAGAGTGGGTCGCTGTGCAATCAGCACGGTGTGTGATCCTTTCGCTGGAGTCCGCTATATGACTCATGCGGTATCGGGATTGAAGTGGGCTGAAGCACCGGGGAGAGCCGGTGCTGAATACGACGGATCGCCGCCACTGGGGCGGCAGTCGCGCCGGCTCGCGCCGGCGCGACCTTCCGATCAGACGCGGCGACGCTTCGGCGGACGGCAGCCGTTGTGCGTCTGCGGCGTCACATCGTTGATCGAACCCACCTCGAGGCCAGCGGCCTGCAGCGAGCGGATCGCGGTCTCGCGGCCCGAGCCCGGACCCTTGACGAAGATGTCGACCTTCTTCATGCCGTGCTCCTGCGCCTTGCGCGCAGCGGACTCAGCGGCGAGCTGAGCGGCGAACGGGGTCGACTTGCGCGAACCCTTGAAGCCGACGCCGCCTGAGGAGGCCCAGCTGATCACGGCACCGGTGGTGTCGGTGATCGAGACGATCGTGTTGTTGAAGGTCGACTTGATGTGGGCCTGGCCCACGGCGACGTTCTTCTTGTCCTTGCGACGCGGCTTGCGAGCCGCGGTCTTTGGTGCAGCCATTGAGTGTTCTCCTGAAAAGCTCTGTGTGTAGGTCTAACGGACCGGCGTTACTTCTTCTTGCCGGCGACGGTGCGCTTCGGGCCCTTGCGGGTACGAGCGTTCGTCTTGGTGCGCTGACCGTGCACAGGCAGGCCCTTCCGGTGGCGGAGCCCCTGGTAGCTGCCGGTCTCCACCTTGCGGCGGATATCGGCTGCGACCTCGCGGCGAAGATCGCCCTCAACCTTGAAGTTGCCTTCGATGTAATCGCGAAGCGCGACCAGCTGCTCATCCGACAGGTCCTTGACGCGGATGTTGCCATCGATGCTGGTGTCGGCGAGCGTCTTGAGCGCGCTCGTGCGCCCGACGCCGTAGATGTAAGTGAGTGCGATCTCAACGCGCTTATCGCGTGGGATGTCGACTCCTGCGAGACGTGCCATGTTGGCTCTCCTTGCGGATCGTGGAGGTGTGGTGCGCATCGGGGGTTCGGGCCTCCGGCCCGAGGTGTCCCCTGCTCGAAATGAGGCGGGCTGGTGAGCTCACCGCGGATCTCTCACGGACGCTGCGCGTTCCGATTCCATGAGATCCGCGCAGGTTCTTCGATGCGCTGGATCAGATATTCAGTTGTGTGTTCTGCAGAGCCGCCGGCGACGGCAGGGACTCAGCCCTGGCGCTGCTTGTGGCGCGGGTTGCTCTTGCAGATCACCATGACGCGTCCGTGGCGGCGAATGACCTTGCAGTGATCGCAGATCGGCTTGACGCTGGGATTGACCTTCATGATGGTTCCTTCGTGTGTATCGCTGTCCTCGTACTCGCGGAGTGCCGCAAGTCGTTACTTCCCAGCGACCTACTTGTAGCGGTAGACGATACGGCCGCGGGTCAGATCGTAGGGCGTCAGCTCAACGATCACGCGATCCTCGGGAAGGATGCGGATGTAGTGCTGACGCATTTTGCCTGAGATATGAGCGAGCACTTTGTGTCCATTGGTCAACTCGACGCGGAACATCGCGTTGGGCAGAGCCTCGACGATGTGTCCCTCGATCTCGATGACGCCGTCTTTCTTCGCCATAGCCTCACTATCGCTTGCGTAGGTGTACTGGTCATGCGAATGCTCAGCTTCTGCGTCTCCGACCGCGGTCCGACTACGGTCGGCGCGAACGCAAACGCAGGCGCAAAGCACCAAAGATCAAGAGTACTCGGCGTGTCGCCTTTTGTAAAGCTCGCCGAGTGTCGCGTCGTGGCGGACGCGATTCCTGCGTCCCTAGACGAACGGCACGGGCCGGACGCCGAGCGGCTCGAGACCGCTCGCTCCCCCGTCGGGTGCGGTGAGCACCCAGATGCCGCGCTCGTGCACGGCGACGCTGTGCTCCCACTGCGCGCTCATGGATCCGTCGGCGATCGTCACCGTCCAGTCGTCGTCCTCGACCACGGTGTCGATCCCGCCGGCCGAGATGATGGGTTCGATCGCGACGACGAGCCCCGGCTTCACCTCCGGTCCGCGTCGGCGCGTCGGCACGTTGAACACCGGAGGATCCTCGTGCATGCTGCGACCGATGCCGTGACCGATGTAGTCCTCGAGCACCCCGAAACTGCTGTGGGCTCTGACGTAGGCGGCGACGGCTTCTCCGACCTCTCCGAGGTGGGATGCCGAAGCGAGACGCGCGATCCCCCGCCACATCGCCTGCTCGGTGACATCGCTGAGATGCTGGTTGGCCGACGTCCGCTCCGGGTCGGCGTGGTCGGGCAGCACCGCTGTGAATGCAGCGTCTCCGTGCCACCCGTCTACCACCGCCCCCGCATCGAGAGCGACGATGTCGCCCGCTTCGAGCGGACGATCTGTCGGGATCGCATGAACGACGTGCTCATTCACGTTCGCGCAGATCGTGTGGCGGTACCCGGGCTCCAGCATGAAGTTCGGAGATCCGCCGTGCTGCCGGACGGCGCGCTCAGCGATCGCGTCGAGCTCGAGCGGGGTGATTCCGGGAGCCACCTCTGCCCGCATCGCGGAGAGCGCGGCCGCCGTGGCGCGACCGGGAGCGATCATCTGGCGGAGCTGCGCCGGCGTCTTGTAGATCGAACGTCGCAGCAGGCCTCGACGCGCCAAGGGCTACTGCCCGACTCGCGCGTTCAGCTGCGCAGCGAGGCCCTCAGCGATCCGCTCCGACACCTCGTCGACGGAGCCGAGCCCGTCGACGGAGACGAGGATGCCCCGCTTGGAGAACAGATCGATGAGCGGTGCGGTCTGCTCGGCGTACACGTCCTGGCGATGACGAATGACCTCTTCGGTGTCATCGGAGCGCCCCTCGACCGCCGCTCGCTTGAGCAGACGTGCCACGACCTCCTCTGGGTCCGCTTCGAGCAGCACGACGGCGTCGAGCGACGAGCCGTTGAGCATCCCGTCGAGCGCGTGCACCTGGTCGACTGTTCGCGGGTACCCGTCGAGCAGGAATCCCGAAGCCGCGTCGTCCTGCGAGAGGCGATCGGCGACAATGCGGTTCGTGAGCTCGTCTGGCACCAGCTCGCCCTGTTCGATGATGGCCTGCACCTGCTGCCCCAGTTCCGTACCGCCCTGGATGTTGGCGCGGAAGATGTCACCGGTGGAAATCGCCGGAACCTGGTAGCGCGCTGCGATCCGACCGGCCTGCGTGCCCTTGCCGGCTCCGGGCGGGCCGATAATCAGCAGTCGCGCGGTCGTCTCTGCGGTCACTTGAGGAGCCCTTCGTAGTGGCGCTGCTGCAGCTGCGCGTCGATCTGCTTCACGGTCTCGAGCCCGACACCCACGATGATGAGGATCGATGCACCGCCGAACGGGAAGTTCTGGTTCGCCCCGAAGAACGAGAGCGCGACGAGTGGAAGCAGTGCGATGACACCGAGGTAGAGCGATCCTGCGCTGGTAATGCGGGTGAGCACGTAGTTGAGGTACTCCGCGGTCGGCCGACCGGCGCGGATGCCCGGGATAAACCCTCCGTACTGCTTCATGTTGTCGGAGACTTCTTCCGGGTTGAACGTGATCTGCACGTAGAAGAAGGTGAAGCCGATGACGAGGAGGAAGAAGACGAGCATGTAGAACGGCTGGTCGCCGTAGACCAGGTTGTTCTGGATCCAGACCACCCACGGCTTCGGCTCCTCGCCGATCTGCGGTTGGTTGAACTGCGTGATGAGCATCGGCAGGTACAGGATCGCCGAAGCGAAGATCACGGGGATCACGCCCGCCATGTTGACCTTGATCGGGATGTAGGTACTGCTTCCGCCGTACGTACGGCGCCCGACGACGCGCTTGGCGTACTGCACCGGAATGCGACGCTGCGACTGCTCGACGAAGACGACAGCCGCTACCACCAGCAGGCCCACCCCGAGAACTATGAAGAACACTTCCCAGCCGCGCGACTCCTTGATGACCCACATGGCGCCGGGGAAGGTTGCCGCGATCGAGGTGAAGATGAGGAGCGACATGCCGTTGCCGACGCCTCGCTCGGTGATCAGTTCGCCGAACCACATGATGAGGCCGGTACCGGCCGTCATCGTGATGATCATGATCAGCACCGCCCACCATTCCTGGGAGACGAGATTCTGGCACGCCTGGTTGGCGGCGGCGCCAAAGAGCTGTCCCGAACGCGCGACGGTGATGAGCGTCGTCGACTGCAGGATTGCGAGCGCGATGGTCAGGTAGCGCGTGTACTGCGTCAGCTTCGCCTGGCCGGCCTGGCCTTCCTTGTGGAGCGCCTCGAAGTGCGGGATCACGACGCGGAGCAGCTGCGTGATGATCGATGCCGTGATGTACGGCATGATGCCGAGCGCGAAGATCGACAGCTGCAGCAGTGCTCCACCGCTGAAGAGGTTGATCATGTCGTAGAGGCCCGAGCTGCCCTGGTTCTGGTTCGCCACCAGGCACGCTTGAACGTTGTTGAAGTCTACGAACGGTGCTGGGATGAATGACCCGAGCCGGAACAACGACACGATGGCGAGCGTGAAGACGATCTTCCGCCGCAAATCGGGTGTCCGGAAGATCCGTCCGATGGCGCTGAACAAAATCTGCCTCCTGGAACGTCGTAAGGGGCTTCGCCTACCGACGAGAACCAATTGCTCCAGCCTACACGGCGTGTGACGCGTGACCGAGCCATCGCCGTGATTGGCGGATGAAACAAGACAGCGGGGGTGGGCGGGAACGGCATGAATGCCGTCCCCGCCGAGCCCCCGCTACTCGGGAGATCCCCGAGGGTGTTGCTGGTCCGAACGGACCGTTACTTCACTGCTCCGCCTGCGGCGACGATCTTCTGCTCAGCGGAGCTCGAGACCTTGTCGACCTGCACGTTGAGCTTGACCTGGAGGTCGCCGTTGCCCAGCACCTTGACGGGCTGGTTCTTGCGAACGGCGCCCTTGGCCACGAGATCCTCGACGGTGACGTCGCCACCCTGGGGGTAGAGCTCAGCGAGCTTCGCGACGTTCACCACCTGGTACTCGGTGCGGAACGGGTTCTTGAACCCGCGGAGCTTCGGGGTGCGCATATGCAGCGGCATCTGTCCACCCTCGAAGCCGACCTTGACCTGGTACCGAGCCTTGGTGCCCTTGGTACCGCGGCCTGCGGTCTTGCCCTTCGATGCCTCGCCACGACCCACGCGGGTCTTGGCCTTCTTGGAACCGGGAGCCGGACGGAGGTGGTGCGCCTTCAGCACCGACTCACGCTCCTCGTTGTTCTCGCTCATACGTCGATCTCCTCAACCACTACCAGGTGAGCGACCGCGCGAATGTAGCCTCGGTTGGCCTGAGTGTCTTCACGAACGACCGACTGGCCGATCTTTTTGAGACCCAAGCTCCGCAGCGTGTCGCGCTGGTTCTGCTTTTCACTGATGACGGACTTCGTCTGCGTAACCTTCAGGCTCTTCGCCATTACGCACCTGCCTTTGCCTTCGCGGCAGCGTCGGCCGCGGCCTTCGCCTCAGCGCGCACGATGCGGGCCGGAGCGACGCGGTCGAAGTCGAGGCCGCGGCGAGCTGCGACGGAGCGGGGCTCCTCGAGCTGCTGCAGTGCCTCAACGGTCGCATGCACGATGTTCAGGGTGTTCGACGAACCGAGCGACTTGCTCAGCACATCGTGGATGCCGGCGCACTCGAGTACGGCGCGCACCGGGCCACCGGCGATAACACCGGTACCTGCTGCTGCCGGACGCAGAAGTACGACACCGGCTGCGGCCTCGCCCTGCACGGGGTGCGGGATGGTGCTGCCGACGCGGGGCACGCGGAAGAAGTTCTTCTTGGCCTCTTCGACACCCTTTGCGATGGCGAGAGGCACCTCCTTCGCCTTGCCGTAGCCGACGCCGACGGTTCCGTTGCCATCGCCCACCACGACGAGCGCGGTGAAGCTGAAGCGACGGCCGCCCTTGACGACCTTCGAGACGCGGTTGATGGTGACGACGCGCTCGAGGAACTGGCTCTCGTTGCGGTCGCGGCCGCCGCGCTCGTTGCGGGTTCCGCGATCGCGGCTCCCGCGACGCTGCTCGCGCGGCTCGTTGCGGTGATCCTGAGCCGGAGCGGCCTGCCCGGCCGTCGTCTCAGACTGGGCCTCTGCAGACACTTGCTGCTCCTTCGTTTCGTTGCTCACAGGGTCAGCCCCCCTTCGCGAGCGCCATCGGCGATCGCTGCGACGCGACCGGCGTACTTGCTGCCGCCGCGGTCGAATACCACAGCGTCGATGCCGGCGCCCTTGGCGCGCTCAGCGACGAGTTCGCCGACCTTGCGGGCCTTGGCGGTCTTGTCGCCGTCGAACGAACGCAGATCGGCTTCCATGGTCGAAGCCGAAGCGAGGGTGAGACCCTTCGAGTCATCGACGACCTGTACGAAGACGTGGCGGGATGAGCGGTTGACGACGAGACGGGGGCGAACCTCCGTGCCGACGATCTTCTTGCGCAGGCGGGTGTGGCGGCGAACGCGCGCAGCCGACCGACCCTTAGCCCGGGATACTGAAGCGGCCATGGGTTACTTACCAGCCTTTCCTGCCTTGCGACGGACAACCTCGCCCGCGTAGCGAATGCCCTTGCCCTTGTAGGGCTCCGGCTTCTTCAGCTTGCGGATGTTGGCTGCGGCCTCGCCGACAGCCTGCTTCGAGATCCCGCTGACGGTGATCTTGGTGTTGCCCTCGACCGCGAGCGTGATGCCCTCGGGGGCGTCCACGTTGACCGGGTGCGAGAAGCCGAGCGCGAGCTCGAGGCCGGTGCCCTTCTGCTGCACGCGGTATCCCGTGCCGACGACCTCGAGCTGCTTGGTGTAGCCCTCGGTGACGCCGATGATGTTGTTGTTGATGAGCGTGCGGCTGAGGCCGTGCAGCGCTCGGGAATCGCGCTCGTCGTTCGGGCGGGTGACGAGCACCTGACCGTCCTCGAGTGCGACGCGGATGGGATCTGCGACGACGAGCGAGAGCTCGCCCTTCGCGCCCTTGACCGTGACCTTCTGGCCGTCGATCTTGACATCTACACCGCCGGGAACGGCGATGGGAAGCTTACCAATACGTGACATGACGCCTTACCACACGTAAGCGAGGACTTCCCCGCCAACGCCCTTCTGCTCAGCCTCGCGGTCAGTCAACAGACCCGAGGAGGTGGACAGGATCGCGATGCCGAGTCCGCCGAGCACGCTCGGGATCTCGGTCGAGCCCGCGTACACGCGAAGGCCGGGCTTGGAGACCCGCTTGATGCCCTCGATCGAACGCTCGCGGTTCGGGCCGTACTTCAGCGACATGGTGATGGTCGTGCCCACGCGTGCGGCCTCGACCTTCCAGTCCTGGATGTAGCCTTCGCGCTTGAGGATCTCAGCGATCCGCTCCTTCAGCTTCGAGCCGGGGAGCGAAACGTCGTCATGATGCGCAGAGTTTGCGTTGCGCAGCCGGGTCAGCATATCTGCTACCGGATCAGTCATCGTCATGAGTGACTCTTTCTTTCTCGCCTGGTTTCATACGCCGGTACACCGACGCATGACCTGGGTGACACACGGATTGGGTGCCCGGGGATTCCCGAGCACCCTCGCCGTTTGGACTATTCAGTTATTCCGACTTGAAGGGGAAGCCGAGCGCGCGAAGCAGCGCACGGCCCTCATCGTCGGTCTTCGCGGTGGTCACGACAGTGATGTCGAACCCACGCACGCGATCAATCTTATCCTGATCGATCTCGTGGAACACACTCTGCTCGGTCAAACCGAAGGTGTAGTTGCCGTTTCCATCGAACTGGCGCGGCGAAAGGCCACGGAAATCGCGGATACGGGGCAGAGCCAGGTTCACCAGGCGGTCGAGGAACTCCCACGACCGATCGCCACGGAGCGTGACGTGAGCACCGATCGCCTGGCCCTCGCGCAGCTTGAACTGCGCGATGGACTTGCGAGCCTTGGTGACCATGGGCTTCTGACCGGTGATCTTCACGAGATCGGCGATCGCGCCCTCGATCACCTTGCTGTCGCGAGCGGCTTCACCGACACCGGTGTTCACGACGACCTTGACGACGCCGGGAACCTGCATGATGTTGGCGTAGCCGAACTCTTCGCGCAGCTGCGGAACGATCTCGGAGCGGTACTTCTGCTTCAGGCGGGGCTGAGCGGTGGTCGCTGCAGTCTCGGTCATGCGAGATCCTTCCCGGACTTCTTCGCGAAACGAACGCGAACAGTCTTCTTCTTGCCGTCTTTCTCGACTTCCTCGACGCGGAACCCGACGCGAGTCGGCTTCTTCGTCTCGGGGTCGACGACTGCGACGTTGGACACGTGGATCGGAGCCTCGACGGTCTCGATGCCACCCTCGCGGGTGCCACGGTCCGACTGGCCGACGCGCACATGCTTGGTGACGAAGTTGACGCCCTCCACCACGATGCGATCGGTTTCGGACAGGACCTCGATTACTCGACCCTGCTTGCCCTTGTAGCCGCCGCGTTCCTGCGACGGGCCAGAGATGACCTCGACGAGGTCACCCTTCTTGATCTTTGCGCCCATAGGACTAGATCACCTCCGGTGCGAGCGAGACGATCTTCATGAACCGCTTGTCGCGGAGTTCACGTCCGACCGGCCCGAAGATGCGGGTGCCGCGGGGCTCCCCGTCGGCCTTGAGGATAACGGCGGCGTTCTCGTCGAACGCGATGTACGATCCGTCACCACGACGGGTCGACTTGCGAGTCCGGACGATGACGGCCTTGACCACATCGCCCTTCTTGACGTTGCCACCGGGGATCGCGTCCTTGACGGTCGCGACGATCGTGTCGCCGAGACCGGCGTAACGACGCTTCGAGCCACCGAGGACACGGATCGTGAGCAACTCCTTGGCGCCGCTGTTGTCGGCCACCTTGAGTCGGGATTCCTGCTGAATCACTTGCTACTCCTTCACTGAGTAAGCCCGAGGGCTTACTTCGCCTTCTCGAGGACCTCGACCAGACGCCAGCGCTTGGAAGCGCTCAGCGGCCGGGTCTCGTGGATGAGCACGAGATCGCCGATACCGGCCGTGTTCTGCTCGTCGTGGGCCTTGACCTTCGACGAGCGGCGGAGCACCTTGCCGTACAGCGGGTGCTTCACACGGTCCTCGACCTCGACAACGATGGTCTTCTCCATCTTGTCGCTGACGACATAGCCGCGGCGGGCCTTACGGTAGCCGCGCTGTTCCTTCTCGACCTCAGCCATGTCTAGGCCTCCTTCGTCTCAGCGGCGGCATCCGCCTGCTCGGTCTTCTTGCTGCTCTTCTTCGCCTTTGCGGGCGCAGCAGCAGGGGTGGCACGAATGCCGAGCTCACGCTCGCGCAGCACGGTGTAGATGCGAGCGATGTCGCGCTTCACCTGACGAACGCGGCCGTGGCTTTCCAGCTGGCCGGTAGCCGACTGGAAGCGAAGGTTGAAGAGTTCGCCCTTCGCCTTCTTGAGCTCTTCGGCCAACCGCTCGTTCTCGAAACTATCGAGCTCGGTGATGGCCAGTTCTTTGGTACCGATCGCCATTACGCGTCGCCCTCCTCGCGCTTGATAATGCGGGCCTTGAGGGGCAGCTTGTGGATGGCGCGGGTGAGCGCCTCGCGTGCGAGCTCCTCATCGACACCGGCGACCTCGAAGAGGACGCGGCCCGGCTTGACATTGGCAACCCACCACTCGGGCGAGCCCTTACCCGAACCCATGCGGGTTTCCGCAGGCTTCTTGGTCAGGGGACGATCGGGGTAGATGTTGATCCACACCTTGCCGCCACGCTTGATGTGACGCGTCATGGCGATACGAGCGGACTCGATCTGACGGTTGGTCACGTAGGCGGGGGTCAGTGCCTGGATACCGAACTCGCCGAAGGCGATCTCGTTACCGCCCTTGGACTGACCGGTGCGGCTCGGGTGGTGCTGCTTGCGGTACTTGACTCGACGGGGAATCAGCATGCTTACTTCTCCGCTCCTGCTGCAGCGGGTGCAGCCTCGGCCTGTGCACCACGGGGTGCACGGCGGCGGTCGCCGCGGTCGCGCGACGGCTTCTGGGCCGCCTGCTCACGAGCGAGTTCCTTGTTGGTCAGGTCGCCCTTGTAGATCCAGACCTTCACGCCGATACGACCGAAGGTGGTCTTCGCCTCGTAGAAGCCGTAGTCGATGTTCGCGCGGAGCGTGTGCAGCGGCACACGGCCTTCGCGGTAGAACTCCGAACGGCTCATCTCGGCGCCGCCGAGGCGGCCGGAGACCTGGATGCGGATGCCCTTGGCGCCGGCGCGCTGAGCGCCCTGCAGACCCTTGCGCATCGCACGGCGGAACGCCACGCGAGCAGCGAGCTGCTCGGCGATGCCCTGTGCGACGAGCTGAGCGTCAGCCTCGGGGTTCTTGACCTCGAGGATGTTGAGCTGGATCTGCTTGCCGGTGAGCTTCTCGAGGTCAGCGCGGATGCGCTCGGCCTCGGCGCCGCGACGACCGATGACGATACCGGGACGTGCCGAGTGGATGTCCACGCGAACACGGTCACGGGTGCGCTCGATCTCCACGCGGGACACGCCGGCACGGTCGAGCTGCTTCGTCAGGTGCTGACGGATCTTGATGTCCTCGGCGAGGTAGTCAGCGTAGCGCTGCCCGGCCTTCGTCGAGTCCGAGAACCAACGCGACACGTGATCGGTGGTGATCCCGAGGCGGAAGCCATAGGGATGAATCTTCTGGCCCATACCTAGGCTCCCTTCTTCACGGCGGCGAGCTCATCAGCCGTCTGCAGCACGACAGTGATGTGGCTGGTGCGCTTGTTGATACGGAATGCGCGGCCCTGAGCACGGGGGCGGAAACGCTTGAGCGTTGCGCCCTCGTCCACGAATGCACGAGCTACGACGAGCTCGTCCTCGTTGAGACGCAGGTTCTCCTTGTCGGCCTTGACGCGCGCATTCGCGATCGCCGAAGCGACGAGCTTGAAAATCGGCTCCGCTGCGGCCTGCGGGGCGAACTTCAGGATGGCGAGTGCCTCCTGAGCGTTCTTCCCACGGACCAGGTCAATGACACGACGGGCCTTCTGGGGGGTGATGCGGATGTGACGCAGACGTGCGGTCGACTCCACCATTTCTCTTCCTCCTTCACGTCACCGCTTAGCGGCGACGGCCCTTCTTGTCGTCTTTCACGTGACCGCGGAAGGTACGCGTGGGCGCGAATTCGCCCAGCTTGTGACCGACCATGGTCTCCGTTACGAACACGGGGATGTGCTTCCGACCGTCGTGCACCGCGATGGTGTGTCCCAGCATTGCCGGGATGATCATCGAGCGGCGCGACCAGGTCTTGATCACGTTCTTGGAGCCAGCTTCGTTCTGGACAATCACCTTGTTCAACAGGTGGTTATCGACGAAGGGGCCCTTCTTGAGACTACGAGGCATCTTCTACTCTCTCCTACCTGTCGACTAACGCTTCTTGCCAGCGTTGCGGCGACGCACGATGAGCTTGTCGCTTTCCTTGTTCGGATGGCGCGTACGGCCTTCCTTCTGGCCCCAGGGGCTGACCGGGTGACGACCACCGGAGGTGCGGCCTTCGCCACCACCGTGGGGGTGATCCACCGGGTTCATGACGACACCACGCACGGTCGGGCGGACGCCCTTCCAGCGCATGCGGCCGGCCTTGCCCCAGTTGATGTTCGACTGCTCGGCGTTGCCCACCTCGCCGACGGTCGCGCGGCAGCGCGCGTCGACGTTGCGGATCTCGCCCGACGGCAGACGCAGCTGGGCGTAGGGGCCGTCCTTCGCCACGAGGCGAACCGACGCACCTGCGGAACGAGCGAGCTTCGCTCCCCCGCCCGGCTTCAGCTCGATCGCGTGGATGACCGTACCGGTCGGGATGTTGCGCAGCGGCAGGTTGTTGCCGGGCTTGATGTCAGCACCGGAACCCGACTCGACGACGTCGCCCTGCTTGAGCTTGTTCGGCGCGATGATGTAGCGCTTCGTGCCGTCCACGAAATGCAGCAGCGCGATGCGCGCCGTGCGGTTCGGGTCGTACTCGATGTGCGCGACCTTGGCATCCACGCCGTCCTTGTCATGACGACGGAAGTCGATGACGCGGTACTGGCGCTTGTGGCCACCACCGATGTGACGGGTGGTGATCCGGCCCTGGTTGTTGCGGCCGCCGGTCTTGGGGAGCGGACGGAGCAGCGACTTCTCAGGCGTCGAGCGGGTGATTTCAGCGAAATCAGCAACGCTCGAGCCACGACGACCCGGGGTCGTCGGCTTGTACTTGCGAATTGCCATGATGTGTTCCTCTTCGCCCCTTCTACAGCGCAGCCGTGAAGATGTCGATGGAGCCCGACTTCAGGGTGACGATGGCGCGCTTCGTGTCCTTGCGCTTGCCCAGACCGAACTTCGTTCGACGGGACTTGCCCTTGCGGGTCAGCGTGCGGACCTTGGCGACCTTCACATTGAAGACCTCCTCGACGGCGAGCTTGATCTCGGTCTTGTTCGACTCGGGCTGCACCTCGAAGGTGTACTGGCCGTTGGCGTCGATGAGACCGTAGCTCTTCTCCGAGACGATCGGGCGGATGATGACGTCGTGTGCGGACTTGTTCAAGCTCACTTCGTGTCCTCCTGAGCGGCACGGCCATCGACGAATGCGTCGAAGGCGGCCTTGGTGAAGACGAGATCGTCGCTGACGACCACGTCGTAGGCGTTGAGCTGATCCTGGAACAGCACGTGAACGTGCGCCAGGTTGCGAACGCTGAGCGCCGTCAACTCATCTTCACGGGTGATGACCACGAGCACGCGCTTGCCCGGCGCGACCGACGCGAGGAACTCGCGAGCAGCCTTCGTGCTGGGCTTGTCGGCGATGCCGAACGTCTCGACGACGTGCAGACGGTTCGCGCGGGCGCGATCCGACAGCAGGCCGCGAAGCGCAGCGGCGATCATCTTCTTCGGGGTGCGCTGAGCGTAGTCGCGCGGCACGGGGCCGTGCACGACGCCGCCGCCGCGGTGCTCAGGAGCGCGAACCGAGCCCTGACGAGCGCGGCCGGTGCCCTTCTGCTTGAACGGCTTGACACCCGAACCGGAGACCTCGCCGCGGTTCTTGGTCTTGTGCGTACCCTGACGCGCAGCTGCGAGCTGAGCGGTGACCACCTGGTGGATCAGCGGGATGTTGGGGTCGACACCGAAGATGGTCTCGGGAAGGTCAACCGACCCGGCCTTCTTGCCCTGAGCGTCGAACACCTCGAGCTTGGTAGCGGTAGCCATGAACTACGCCCCCTTCACTGCGTTGCGAACGAATACGAGACGACCGCGCGCTCCGGGAACCGCACCCTTGACCAGGATGAGACCCTTCTCAGCGTCGACCGCCTGAACGGTGAGGTTCTGCACGGTGACGCGCTCGCCACCCATGCGACCGGGCATGCGCTGGCCCTTGAAGACACGACCGGGAGTGGCAGCGCCACCGATCGAGCCGGGCTTGCGGTGGTTGCGGTGCGCGCCGTGCGACGCGCCAACGCCCTTGAAGTTGTGACGCTTCATGGCGCCGGCGAAGCCCTTGCCCTTCGAGGTGCCGACGACGTCGATCAGCTGACCGGCTTCGAAGGTGCCGTCGACGGTGAGCTCCTGACCGAGCGCGTACTCCGACGCATCGGAGGTGCGGACCTCGGTGAGGTGACGGCGCGGCGTGACGCCGGCCTTCTCGAAGTGACCTGCGGTCGGCTTGTTCACCTTGCGGGGGTCGATCTGACCGGCGGCGATCTGCACGGCGCTGTAGCCGTCGACCTCTGCGGTGCGGATCTGGGTGACGACGTTCGGTGCCACCTCGATGACGGTCACGGGAACGACGTTCCCATTCTCGTCCCATACCTGCGTCATACCGAGCTTGGTGCCCAGAAGACCCTTCACGTTACGTACTACTGACATGTCCGGATCCCCCCTTAGAGCTTGATCTCGATGTTGACGTCGGCAGGCAGGTCGAGACGCATGAGCGAATCGACAGCCTTCGGGGTGGGATCGACGATGTCGATGAGACGCTTGTGCGTGCGCTTCTCGAAGTGCTCGCGGCTGTCCTTGTACTTGTGGGGCGAACGGATCACTGCGATCACGTTCTTCTCCGTCGGGAGCGGCACGGGGCCGATCACGGTCGCACCCGCGCGGGTCACCGTGTCGACGATCTTGCGCGCGGAGCTGTCGATGACCTCGTGGTCATACGACTTCAGTCGGATGCGGATCTTCTGTCCCGCCATGTGACTCTCTACTTTCTACTTGCGTCGTACCACCACCCGGAGGTCGTGGCATTGGACGTCTTACGTACCAGCGCCCTGGCTGCAGCGCTTTCGCGCTTCGTGCTGGGTCTCTGTTCACCTGTCAAAACCGGCCGGCCCGTATGGACGGGCGAGGCGGCCCCGCGCGCACGAAAGCGGCCGGACTCACGTCTGGCCGCCGAACGGCGTGCAGGTCTCGTTCGCTACCCGCGGCCTAACCGGAACCCCGAGCGAGCGGGGCGGTTATGCACTGCCTGGCAGTGATCCGCACCGAGGCGCGGAGTACTGAACCTGTCTATTCTCGCACGGGGGACGCCGCCGTGCAACCCGGGCGTGTCGCGCTCGTCAGCCGCGACGCGGCAGGAGTCTCGGGAGCAGCAGGTAGAGCACCAGGACGGCGAGACCCGCACCGAACAGCGCGATCGCACCCGCCGTACTGGTGAACACGGACCCGAGTCCGAGCAGCGAGGTGGCGAGTGTTGCGCCGGCCGTCATCGCAGAGGCCTGCACGTGCGAATATCCCAGCTGCTGAATCCGCTGGTACGTATGCTCCTTGTGCGGTTCATCCCAGCGGCGCCCGGCCCGCACGCGCTTCACGAGCGTCACCGCGACGTCGCCGAAGTAGATCACCATGGGCCCGATCGTCGCCAGCAGCGGAACCCCGGCCACCAGCGCAGCGAAACTCGTGATCGCCGTCGCACCGCCGAGCAGATAGCTCCCGACATCGCCCAGGAACGCTCCGGGTTTCGTCAGGTTCCACGGGAGGAAGCCGCCGAATCCGGCGGCGAGCACGAGGCCGGCCGCGAGTAGCCAGGGAAGCCCGAGGAACCAACCTGCTGCCGCGAACGTCAGACCTGCGATGACGCCGTGGAACCCGCTGATGCCGTTCAATCCGTCCATGAAGTTCGCGACGTTGATGTAGCTCGAGATGAAGAGCACCGCGTAGATCGCCAGGAGCAGCGCTCCCCAGAGCGGGAGGCCAGGACCGGCGAGAACGAGGATCGCGACCGCTGAAGTGAGTGCGATCACCAGCAGCAGGACGCTGCGGACCCCCACGCTCAGCCCCCAGAGATCTTCGGCGAATCCGAGCAGCCCTGCAGCGAACGAACCGACGACGACCGTCAGCAGGAGCCGCGTGTCCCCCGCTCCGGTGTGCTGCGCGACCACCGCGAACCCGCCGGCCGCGCCCATCGCGATGAGCACGGCCAACCCGAGGCCGCGCAGCACCGGGCGCTCGTGAGAGGAGCGCTCGTTGGGGATGTCCATGATGCCGAGCCGCACGAGCATGGGCCGCACGAGGTACGGCAGCAGGATGCTCAGGACGAGTGCAAGAACGCCCGCCACCAGGGCGATCGCGAACGGCGTCACTGCACCCGCTCCTCAGCCGCCGCGGTCAGGTCCATTCGCGCGACCCATCCCTCGTGATCGAGCACCGCAGGCGAAATGGAATCGACCCTCGCGTGGGAGATCTTCGGGTGATAGGGGCGCTCATCGCCCTCTCCCTCCCCGACCAGCTCCTCGTGCAGCTTCTCGCCGTGCCGGAGTCCAGTGAAGACGATGTCGACGTCGCGGCCGGACTGCGCGATCATTCGCTTCGCCACGTCGAGAATGCTCACCGGCTCCCCCATGTCGAGGATCAGCACTTCTCCGGGGCGACCGATGCCGCCCGCCTGCACGACCAACTGGCACGCCTCAGGGATCGTCATGAAGAACCTGGTCACGTTCGGATGCGTCACGGTCACCGGGCCACCGGCCTCGATCAGCTTCCGGAATGTCGGAAGCATCGATCCGCGGCTGCCGATCACGTTCCCGAAGCGCACCGAGAGGTACCGCTGACCCGTGTGCTCCGCCATCCAGGCGGTCAGCTTCTCCGCCACGCGCTTCGAGTGTCCGAGCACGCTCGTCGGATTCGCAGCCTTGTCCGTCGAGATGTTGACGAACGTCCCGACCTCTGCCGCCTGCGCCGCGCGCAACACGTTCAGCGTTCCGAGCACGTTCGTCTTCCACGCCTCATCCGGGTACTGTTCGAGCATCGGCAGATGCTTGAGGGCCGCGGCGTGGAAGACCACCTCCGGTCGCCGTTCGCGGAACAGGCGCTCGAGGGCTCCGGCGTCTCGGATGTCGGCGAGCACCACGTCCTGGGTATCGAGCAGACCGTGACCGCTGATCGACAGCTGCGTCTCCTGCA
Organism: Leucobacter sp. USHLN154; assembly: GCF_037145595.1. Classification (NCBI taxonomy): domain Bacteria; kingdom Bacillati; phylum Actinomycetota; class Actinomycetes; order Micrococcales; family Microbacteriaceae; genus Leucobacter; species Leucobacter sp. USHLN154. The sequence continues at coordinate 303,037 of NZ_JBBCXF010000001.1, read as the reverse complement.
GCGCCGTCTCGTCTCGGTCGAGCATGATGAGTTCCCGCGGCGCGAATCGAGCGAGCTGCCGGCAGAGCTCGGACCCGATCGACCCGCCAGCCCCTGTGACCAGCACCCGCCGATCCTGGAGGTACGAGGCGATCGACTCGGTCTCGAGCCGTACCGGGTGCCGGCCGATGAGATCCTCGATGGAGAGCTGCCGCACGTCGGAGATCACCGAGTTGTTTCGGAGGATCTGGTCGAGCGGCGGCAGCACCATCGCCGTCATCCCCGCGCGGTTCGCGGCCTCATCGACGCGGCGCATCAGACCCGCGTCGGCGTCGCCGATGCAGATGATGAGCTTCGTGGCACGCGTGAGCCGTGCGACCTCCGCCAGGTCGTCGAAGCCGCCGAGTACCCGCACGCCGCGCACTTCCTGCCGGCGCTTCTTCGGGTCGTCGTCGATGAAGCCCACCGGGAGCGCCGAGCCCTTCGCGTCCGTGAGCAGGCGCTTCGCGGTCTGCACGCCGAGATATCCCGCGCCGTACAGCAGTGTGCGCTCCGCCTCCGAGCCGGGCAGCATCTGGCGCTCCTGGTACAGGCGCATCACGTATCGCGCGACCCCCATCAGGCTGAAGGTGATCGGCGCCGCGATGAAGAGCGTGCTGCGCGGAATGCCGTTTCCGTACCCGACCAGGTACGCGAACAGCCATGCGACGACCATCACCGCGGTGATATCGAGCACGAGCACCCGCACCTCGTCGAAGCTGCCGATCTGGTATCGGTTGCGGTACAACCAGGAGAGCCAGCCGACGACGAGCTGGAGCAGCACCGTGACGCCGATGACGACGAGCGTCCACCCCCAGTGGATCCTCATCAGGTTGAAATCGAACCGCAGCACGAGCGCTGCAAGGATTCCGACACCCCACGCTCCGGCGTCGGCGAGGAACAGGACGCCGTACTGCCGGGCGAAGTGGCCGATTCGGCCCGCGGCGGACTGCGGCACGTGGGCTCCCTTCGTTCCGCCCGAATCCGGTGACATCGGGCGTGGATCAGCTTCGAGAATACCGCGCGGCACCTGCGCAGAAGCGGAGGCCGCGCGGGCGGGCGGGAACGGCAGAACCCCCGAGGACGGATCCCCGGGGGTTCTGGTACTCCACGGTCAGACCATGGGTACGGGTAGTGCTACGAGACTTACTCGACGACCTTGGTCACCGTGCCGGCGCCGACGGTGCGGCCACCCTCACGGATCGCGAAGCCGAGGCCCTCTTCCATAGCGATCGGCTGGATCAGCTCGACCGACATGTCGGTGGTGTCACCGGGCATGACCATCGGCTTGTCCTCGGGAAGGGTGATGACACCCGTCACGTCCGTGGTACGGAAGTAGAACTGCGGACGGTAGTTCGTCTCGAACGGGTTGTGGCGGCCACCCTCATCCTTCTTGAGGATGTAGGCGGTGCCCTCGAACTTGGTGTGCGGGGTGATCGAGCCCGGGGCCACGACGACCTGGCCGCGCTCGACATCTTCGCGCTTCGTGCCGCGGAGCAGCAGGCCACAGTTCTCGCCGGCCCATGCCTCGTCGAGCTGCTTGTGGAACATCTCGATGCCGGTGACAGTGGTCTTCTGCGTCGGGCGCAGACCCACGATCTCGACCTCGGAGTTGATCTTCAGCGTGCCGCGCTCGGCGCGACCCGTGACGACGGTGCCACGACCGGTGATCGTGAAGACGTCCTCGACGGGCATCAGGAACGGCTTGTCCTTGTCGCGCACGGGATCCGGGATGCTCTCATCGACGGCTTCCATGAGCTCGACGATCGAGTTGACCCACTTCTCGGTGCCCTGAAGCGCCTCGTAGCCCGACACGCGGACGACGGGGACGTCGTCTCCCGGGTAGCCCTGCTTGGAGAGCTCCTCGCGGACCTCCATCTCGACGAGCTCGAGGATCTCCTCGTCGTCGACCATGTCGCTCTTGTTGAGGGCGACGAGCAGGTAGGGAACGCCGACCTGCTTGGCGAGCAGGATGTGCTCCTTGGTCTGAGCCATCATGCCGTCGGTCGCTGCAACCACCAGGATCGCGCCGTCCATCTGGGCGGCACCGGTGATCATGTTCTTGATGTAGTCAGCGTGACCGGGTGCATCGACGTGAGCGTAGTGACGCTTGTCGGTCTCGTACTCAACGTGCGAGATGTTGATGGTGATGCCGCGCTGGCGCTCCTCGGGAGCCGAGTCGATCGTGTCGAAGTCGCGCTGCACGTTCACGTCTGACGGGAACTTGTCGGCGAGGGTCTTCGAGATCGCCGCAGTAAGAGTCGTCTTACCGTGGTCGACGTGACCGATCGTTCCGATGTTTACGTGCGGCTTGGTCCGCTCGAACTTGGCCTTCGCCACTATGGTCCTCCTCAGGACGTCGAGTACCGTTTTCCTCCGACGGTTTCGGAGGACACGAATACGGGGTTGGTGTCACTATGTTACAAGCTCAGCGCTGTGATCGCGACCTGAGCGGGCCGGCCGGCGGTGATGCGAGGCACCTCCGCCGACCGGCGGGCGAAATTACTCGCCCTTGGCCTTCTGGATGATCTCTTCGGAGACGGCCTTCGGAACCTCGGCGTACGAGTCGAAGGTCATCGAGAACACCGCACGACCACTGGTCTTCGACCGGAGGTCGCCGATGTACCCGAACATCTCGGAAAGCGGGACGAGGGCGCGCACGACCTTGACGCCGCTCGCATCCTCCATCGACTGGATCTGACCGCGACGCGAGTTCAGATCGCCGATGACGTCGCCCATGTACTCCTCGGGAGTACGCACCTCGACCGCCATGAGCGGTTCCAGCAGGACGGGCTGCGCGAGACGCGCGGCCTCCTTGAACGCCATCGAACCGGCGATCTTGAACGCCATCTCCGAGGAGTCGACGTCGTGGTACTGGCCGTCGAGCAGCTGCGCGCGCACGTTCACGACCGGGAAGCCGGCCAGGATGCCGTACTGCATCGCGTCCTGGATGCCCGCGTCGACCGACGGGATGTACTCGCGAGGAACGCGACCACCGGTCACCTTGTCCTCGAAGAGGTACACCTTGTCGTCTTCGTTCTCGAGCGGAGCGAGCGAGATCTGCACCTTGGCGAACTGACCCGAACCACCGGTCTGCTTCTTGTGGGTGTAGTCGTACTTCGGCACCTCGCGACGGATCGTCTCGCGGTATGCGACCTGCGGCTTGCCGACGTTCGCTTCGACGTTGAACTCGCGCTTCATGCGATCGACGAGGATGTCGAGGTGGAGTTCGCCCATGCCCGCGATGACGGTCTGGCCGGTCTCGGCGTTGAGGCTCACGCGGAACGTGGGATCCTCTTCGGCGAGCTTCTGGATGGCGACGCCGAGCTTCTCCTGGTCGCTCTTCGTCTTCGGCTCGATCGCGACCTCGATGACGGGCTCGGGGAACGTCATCGACTCGAGGACGACCTGGTTCGCGGAGTCCGACAGCGTATCGCCCGTCGTGGTGTCCTTGAGACCGATCACCGCGTAGATGTTTCCGGCGGTGAGCTCGTCGACCGGGATCTCCTTGTTGGCGTGCATCTGGAAGATCTTGCCGATGCGCTCCTTCTTGCCCTTGGTCGAGTTGACGACCTGGGTGCCAGAGGGAACGTTGCCGGAGTACACGCGGACGTAGGTCAGACGACCGAAGAACGGGTGTACAGCGATCTTGAAGGCGAGCGCCGAGAAGGGCTCGCTGGCCGACGGCTTGCGCTCGATGACGATCGACTCGTCACGCGGGTCGTGCGCCTCGATCGAGCCGACGTCGAGCGGGTTCGGCAGGAAGTCGACGACCGCGTCGAGCATCGGCTGGATGCCGCGGTTCTTGAACGCCGAGCCGCAGTACACGGGGTAGATCTCGTTGTTCACGACGAGCTTGCGGATTCCCGCCTTGATCTCGTCGATGCTGAGCTCTTCACCCGCGAAGTACTTCTCGAGGAGAGCATCGTCAGCTTCGGCGACTGCCTCGACGAGCTGAGCGCGGTACTCCTCGGCCTTCGCCTGCAGATCGGCGGGGATCTCCTGCGTCTCGTAGGCAGCGCCCAGCGAGACGTCGCCCTTGGCGTCGCCTTCCCAGACGAATGCCTTCATCGAGAGGAGATCGACGACGCCGATGAAGTCGGACTCGGCGCCGATGGGCAGCTGCATGACGAGCGGCTTCGCGCCGAGTCGGCTGACGATGGTGTCGACCGTGAAGTAGAAGTCGGCGCCCATCTTGTCCATCTTGTTGACGAAGCAGATGCGGGGCACGCCGTACTTGTCTGCCTGACGCCAGACGGTCTCCGACTGGGGCTCGACGCCCTCCTTGCCGTCGAACACGGCAACCGCGCCGTCGAGCACGCGGAGCGAGCGCTCCACCTCGACGGTGAAGTCGACGTGGCCCGGCGTATCGATGATGTTGATCTGGTTCTTGTTCCAGAAGCACGTGACGGCAGCGCTGGTGATGGTGATACCGCGCTCCTTCTCCTGCTCCATCCAGTCAGTCGTCGAGGCGCCGTCGTGCGTCTCACCCAGCTTGTGGTTCACACCCGTGTAGAACAGGATGCGCTCGGTGGTGGTGGTCTTGCCGGCATCGATGTGCGCCATGATGCCGATGTTGCGGACCTTACTCAGGTCGGTGAGCACGTCTTGTGCCACAGGGTTCTCCTCCGGGGTGGGGGTGAAGTATCGGGAGATGTCGACTCGGCTGCCGAACTGCGCCGTCCAAGTCGCGGGGCGAGGCCCCGGGTGCGGCGGAGGGATGCGAACGCGCATCCCTCCGCCGCGAGGGTTCTACCAGCGGTAGTGAGCGAACGCGCGGTTCGACTCGGCCATCTTGTGCGTGTCCTCACGTCGCTTCACTGCGGCACCGAGGCCGTTGGAAGCGTCGAGGATCTCGTTGGTGAGGCGGTCGGTCATCGAGTTCTCACGACGAGCCTTCGCGTAGCTGGTGAGCCAGCGGAGGGCGAGCGTGTTCGCACGGTGAGGCTTGACCTCGACGGGCACCTGGTAGGTGCTGCCGCCGACGCGGCGCGAGCGGACCTCGAGGGTCGGGCGCACGTTGTCGAGCGCCTTCTTGAGGACCGTCACGGCATCCTGACCGGACTTCTCGGCAACGGTCTCGAGTGCACCGTAGACGATGCGCTCGGCGAGACCCTTCTTGCCGTCGAGGAGGATCTTGTTGACGAGCTGGCTGACTACGGGCGAGCCGTAGACGGGATCAGCGACGACGGGGCGCTTGGGAGCGGGACCTTTACGGGGCATTACTTCACCTTCTTTGCACCGTAGCGGCTACGAGCCTGCTGGCGATCCTTGACCGCCTGCGTGTCGAGCGCGCCGCGCACGATCTTGTAACGAACACCGGGGAGGTCCTTCACACGACCACCGCGCACGAGCACCAGCGAGTGCTCCTGCAGGTTGTGGCCCTCGCCCGGGATGTAGGCGGTGACCTCGGTGCCGTTGCGGAGCTTCACACGGGCAACCTTGCGCATTGCCGAGTTGGGCTTCTTCGGAGTGGTGGTGTACACACGCGTGCATACGCCAGCCTGCTGCGGGTTCGCCTTCAGAGCGGGCGCTTTGGTCTTAGTGACCTTCGGCGACCGGCCCTTGCGAACCAACTGCTGAATGGTAGGCAATAGTTCTCCTCATTTGTCCTGCACGGTGACAGGAATGCTTCAATGGATGAGCATGTGCGACCGCTTGCGCGACCGCTGACCTGCTGTTCCGCAGAGCGGAACCGAGTGCAGGTATGCCGTGGGGGCCCACTTCTCGCGAAGCGTCCGACCCTGTGGCGCAGTCCCCCGAAACCTCCGTGCAGGCACGACGGAGTCGGTGGAACACACCAGCACACAACTATACGCCGAGGATCCTGCTTTGGCAATGAGTGAGAGCCGGGACCTCAACTCGGCGGTTCGAGGTTGCGACTCAGATCGTCGAGCATGCTCTGGACCTGCGGCTCGACGAAGCGATGCACCGCCGTCTCGATCCGTGCGCGATGCGCGACGAGCGCGAAGCAGACCTCCTGGCCGACCGCGTCAGCCTGCGCATCGGCGAGTTCGATCTCCCGGCGCAGCCGGAGCTTCTCATCCGGATTCAGCGGCGGCCTCGGCAACGGGGGCGCCGGTCGCGATTCCTCTGCGAGGCCGGCGAGGGTGAAGAGGAACGGCTGCGCATCGTCGCCTGGCTCCGGATCGGGATCGAGCCCGTCGTACTCCGGTTCGAGCCCGTCGGCCGGATCGTATCCGCCCGCTTCCCAGATTTCAGCACCCTCCAGCTCCGCGTGCAGGGCGGGGAGCCGCGCCGCTGTGAACTCCTCGACGCGCTTGTCGATGATGCGCTGCAGGCGCGATACCAGCGCGTGCGCGACCTGGTGCGGGACGTCGTCGGTGAGCCCCGCAGCGGCGAGCATGGGCGACCCGGTGCAGCGCCGGCAGACCCGTGAACGGCCGCGGTGCGTGCCCGGGCTCCACCGCGGCACCCAGCGCAGCCAGGAGTCGACGGCGGCGTCGACGCGGTTCTCGATGCTTGTCGCCACGATCAGTCGGTCTCCTCGTCGCGTTCCCACGGCCACCGAGGCGGAGGCCGGTCCGTGTAGACCCGCCTCGCGAGCACTGCCCAGAACAGCAGCGCAGCAGCGGCCCAGATGACCGGAAGCGCGGCGGCGAACGGGCTGAGCCAGGTCTCCGCCACCGTCATCCCCGCGAGCATGCCGAGCAGCCCCCACCAGAGATAGATGCCGGCGGCGACGGCGATGATCGACGACCAGGCGGGCTCTCGCCTGCCGCGCAGCAGCGTGATCGCGTGACGCCACAGCCCAACGGCGAGCAGCGCGAGACCGCCGACCAGCATGAGCGGCGCGATGGAGGACGGGACGCCGGGAGAGGTCACGGGGTCCCGGTCGAGCATCAGCGCGAGACCGCCCCATACGGCGACGAGCAGCGCGGTCGCGACGATGACCGCTGCGCCGATCAGCGCCGCGACGTAGCCGCGGGTCACTCCGCGACGCGGCTCGTGGGTCATGCCTGAGCGGAAGCCTTCGACTCTGCGAGGGAGGCCTCGTAGTCGGCGAGCTCACGAGCATTGCGCTGCTTCATCCGGCGTCCACGACCGCCGATCCAGGCCCCGAACCACACCGTGACCTCGCGGGCGACGAGTGCCGCACCGAGGGCGGGAACGGTCAATCCGAATCGCGTGACGAGGGTGTGCAGGTCGCCCGACCACCCGCGCGTCCCGCCGAGCATCTCTCTCGGGCTCTCGAACGGCGTTCCGAAGTACGCGAGACCGAGGGTGACCGCCGCCCAGACGAGCGCAGCGACGAAGAATCCGCCCAGCACGTACGCCCACCAGCCGGCACGGCCCGCGATGAGCACGAGCAGCACGAGACCCACGAAGAACGCGACGGCCCCGGCGATGACCGGCCACGAGGTCAACCACGGGACGAGGCCGTCAGTGAGGAACGACGAGGGCGGGAACATCGGCGCCAGCCAGAGCGCGAGCACACCGGCCAGCACGGCGGCGAAGCCGACCGTCGCGAGGATCGCGATGAGTACGCCGGCGCCGCGGTTCCCCTTGATGTCCGGAGGCATCGGCGTCTGCACGTAGAGCCCGGCCATGGGATGGTCGGAGCTGATCCGGATCTCGCCGTCGCGCTCGCGCGTCGTCGACTCGTCGGCGGCGGTGGGGAGGTCGTCGAGTGCCGGCAGCGCCGCAGTCTCCTCCCGCGTGAGCGTCGCCGATGAGGCTGCCCGCTCCGTTGGCGGCTCCATGTCGAGTTGCGTGTCTACCAGCGATGCCTGCTCGCGGCGAGCTCGCTCAGCGTCCTCCTCGACTCCCGGAGCCGACTCAGGCTCCCCGGCTTCGCGCGCGACGACGTCTGTCTGCGTGGACACGTGCTGCTCCCCCGCACCCTCGTCAGTGCTCGAGGTGCGCGAGCGCTGCACGGCGCGGAGCACCTCCGTGCGGCTCGCCTCCGTCTCTTCAACCGGGGCCCCCGGATTGCCGGCGGTCTCGGGGGTTTCCGCCGCCCTCGACGCGGATCCCTCGCGCTCGTCGCTCATCGCTTCACCTCTCGTAGCGGATCGGGATGTCCGGCGCAGATTTCGCGCCTGACACGATCATGTGCGGCAACAGTACAAGGTGGAGGCGCCCATGCGGGTTTCCCGCGCCGCGATGCGGGAAGACGCGGAATGCGAAACGGGCGCCCGCACCCGGAGGTGCGGACGCCCGTGACGCTGGCCGAGCCGACTAGCTGTAGTTGCCCGGGTTGAACTCGTCAGCCGTGAAGCTGTCGAAGTCCACGAACGAGAGGTCGTTCTCGTCGAAGGTGCCCTCGGTCGCGAAGAGGCGGTTCGGGTAGCGCTCCGCCTTCGCCTCCTCGGTCGCAGCCACGTCGACGTCGCGGTAGACGCCGAGGCCGGTACCGGCGGGGATCAGCTTTCCGATGATCACGTTCTCCTTCAGACCGATGAGCGGATCTCGCGATCCCTCCATCGCAGCCTGGGTGAGCACGCGCGTCGTCTCCTGGAAGGAGGCGGCGGAGAGCCACGACTCGGTCGCGAGCGACGCCTTGGTGATACCCATGACCTCAGGTCGCGCCGTTGCCGCACGCTTCGTGTCGAGCAGCGCTTCGCGGTTGATCCGCTGGTAGCGCGCACGATCGACGAGCTCGCCCGGGAGCAGCTCCGTCTCGCCGTGATCGACGACGGTGACCTTGCGCAGCATCTGGCGCACGATGACCTCGATGTGCTTATCGTGGATCGGCACGCCCTGCGAGCGGTAGACGCCCTGCACGCCCTCGACGAGGTACTTCTGCACCGCGCGCTCGCCCGGGATGTGCTTGCCGCCCTCGGTGGAGCCGACCTGGAGGATGTCCTTCGGGTCGAGCGTTCCCGCGAGGAAGGGCTGACCCAGCTCCACGTGATCGCCGTCTTCGACGAGCAGCGTCGAGCGCTTCAGCACCGGGTATGCCTTCTCCTCGGTGCCGTCATCCGGCGTGAGGAGAATGCGACGGCTCTTCTCGGAATCGTCGATGACGACGCGACCCGCAGCCTCGGCGATCGGCGACGCACCCTTCGGGGTACGAGCCTCGAAGAGCTCCTGCACACGGGGCAGACCCTGCGTGATGTCGTCCGCCGATGCGGAACCACCGGTGTGGAAGGTGCGCATCGTCAGCTGCGTGCCGGGCTCACCGATCGACTGCGCCGCGATGATGCCGACGGCCTCGCCGATATCGACGCGCTGACCGGTCGCGAGCGAGCGGCCGTAGCAGGTCGCGCAGACGCCGACGGCCGACTCGCAGGTGAGCACGGAGCGCACCTTGATCTCGGTGACGCCGCCATCGACGAGCTTCTCGATGAGCACATCGCCCACGTCCTCGCCCGCCTGGGCGACGACTGCGCCCTCGCCGTTCACCGCGTCAGCGGCGAGCGTGCGGGCGTAGACCGAGTTCTCGACGTTCTCGTCGCGCACCAGCACGCCGTTGGCGTCAGGGGCGGCGATCGGGAGATCGAGACCGCGACGGGTGCCGCAATCCTCTTCGCGGATGATGACATCCTGCGACACGTCCACCAGACGACGGGTGAGGTATCCCGAGTCGGCGGTGCGGAGCGCGGTGTCGGCCAGACCCTTTCGAGCACCGTGGGTCGCGATGAAGTACTCGGCGACCGACAGGCCCTCGCGGTACGAGTTGATGATCGGGCGAGGAATGATCTCACCCTTCGGGTTCGACACCAGGCCGCGCATACCGGCGATGTTGCGGATCTGCAGCCAGTTACCACGAGCACCGGAAGACACCATGCGGAAGATCGTGTTGTCCTCCGGGAACTGCTCGCGCATGGCGGCGGCCACCTCATCGGTCGCCTCCGTCCAGATCTCGGTCAGCGCCTTCTTGCGCTCGCTGTCCTGGATCATGCCGCGCTCGTAGTCGCGCTCGACCTTCGCCGCGCGCTTCTCGTGCTCGGCGATGATCTCACCCTTGTTGGAGGGCGTCACGACGTCCGAGAGCGAGACGGTCACACCGGAGCGCGAAGCCCAGTGGAAGCCCGCGTCCTTGATGCGGTCGAGCGTCGCCGCGACCTCCACCTTGGGGTAGCGCTCGGCGAGATCGTTGACCAGGCTCGAGAGCGTTCCCTTGTCTGCGACGCGCTCGAAGTAGGCGTAGTCGGCCGGCAGCGCCTCGTTGAAAATCGCTCGTCCGAGCGACGTCTCCACGAGCACCGGCTTCTCCGACGTCACGCCGTTCTCGTCGGTGTACCCGATCAGACGGATCTTCACGAGCGCGCCGAGGTCGAGGGTGCCCTCGTCCATCGCGAGAATCGCTTCGGCGATCGATCCGAACGCACGGCCGGTGCCGACGGAATCGCGCTTGATCGTCGTCAGGTGGTGCAGGCCGATGATCATATCCTGCGACGGCAGGGTGACCGGGCGCCCGTCGGAGGGCTTCAGGATGTTGTTCGACGCGAGCATGAGCACGCGCGCTTCGGCCTGGGCCTCCACCGAGAGCGGCAGATGGACTGCCATCTGGTCGCCGTCGAAGTCCGCGTTGAACGCAGCGCAGACGAGGGGGTGCAGCTGGATGGCCTTGCCCTCGACGAGCTGCGGCTCGAACGCCTGGATACCCAGGCGGTGGAGCGTCGGTGCGCGGTTGAGCAGCACGGGGCGCTCGCGGATGATCTCCTCGAGCACGTCCCACACCTCGGAGCGCGCGCGCTCGACCATGCGCTTCGCGGCCTTCACGTTCTGCGCGTGAGACAGATCCATGAGGCGCTTGATGACGAACGGCTTGAACAGCTCGAGCGCCATCTGCTTGGGCAGACCGCACTGGTGCAGCTTGAGCTGCGGGCCGACGACGATGACCGAACGCCCCGAGTAGTCGACGCGCTTGCCGAGCAGGTTCTGACGGAAGCGACCCTGCTTGCCCTTGAGCATGTCGCTCAACGACTTGAGGGCGCGGTTGCCGGTGCCCGTCACGGGGCGACCGCGACGGCCGTTGTCGAACAGTGCGTCGACGGCCTCCTGCAGCATGCGCTTCTCGTTGTTCACGATGATCTCCGGCGCGCCCAGGTCGAGCAGGCGGCGCAGGCGGTTGTTGCGGTTGATCACGCGACGGTAGAGATCGTTGAGGTCGGAGGTCGCGAAGCGGCCGCCGTCGAGCTGCACCATCGGGCGGAGCTCGGGCGGGATCACGGGAACCACGTCGAGCACCATCGCGGCCGGGCTCGCACCCGTCTGCAGGAAGGAGCTGACCACCTTGAGGCGCTTGATCGCGCGGATCTTCTTCTGGCCCTTGCCCTCGGCGATCTGCAGGTGCAGGGTCTCCGATTCGGCGGCGAGGTCGAACGACTCGAGACGCTTCTTGATCGCCTCGGCGCCCATGTACGCCTCGAAGTAGTCGCCGTAGCGATCCTGCAGGTCCGCGAACACCGCGTCCTCGGGCTTGAGGTCGCCGACCTTCAGGTTGCGGAAGTCCTCCCACACGCGCTGCAGACGAGCGATGTCGTCGTCGAAGCCCTTGCGGATGGCGGTCATCTCCTTCTCGGCCGAAGCCTCGGCGCGACGGCGCTGATCGGCCTTCGCCCCTTCGGCTTCGAGCGCTGCGAGGTCGGATTCCGCCTGCTGCTGACGCTGCGCGATCGAGATGTCGCGCTGATCCTCGAGCGCCTTCAGCTCGAGACGCAGCTCGGCTTCCAGTTCGCCCAGGTCCTCGTGACGGCCCTCTTCATCGATGTCGATGATCATGTACGCCGCGAAGTAGATGACCTTCTCGAGGTCCTTCGGCGCCATGTCGAGCAGGTAGCCGAGACGCGACGGCACGCCCTTGAAGTACCAGATGTGCGTCACGGGCGCAGCGAGCTCGATGTGGCCCATGCGCTCACGACGGACGCTGGACTTCGTCACCTCGACGCCGCAGCGCTCGCAGACGATGCCCTTGTAGCGGACGCGCTTGTACTTGCCGCACGCGCACTCCCAGTCGCGGCTCGGCCCGAAGATCTGCTCGCCGAACAGACCGTCCTTCTCGGGCTTCAGCGTGCGGTAGTTGATGGTCTCCGGCTTCTTGACCTCGCCGAACGACCAGCTGCGGATGTCTTCAGCCGTGGCGAGACGGATCTGCAGCTCGTTGAAACTCGTACCCTCGAGCAAAATGTTCTCCTTGGGGATTTCAGTAAAAGTGAAGGTGACGCCGGCTTAGATCTCGTCGATCGACGAGGATTCGAAGCGGGTGGAGAGATTGATGCCGAGCTCTTCCGCGGTGCGGTGCGCCTCGTCGTCGTTGTCGCGCAGGTTGACGGCGTTGCCGTCAGCGTTGAGCACCTCGACGTTCAGGCAGAGCGACTGCATCTCCTTCATGAGCACTCGGAAGGACTCGGGCACACCGGGCTCGGGGATGTTCTCCCCGCGCACGATCGCCTCGTACACCTTCACGCGCCCGAGGATGTCGTCGGACTTCACGGTGAGCAGTTCCTGCAGCGCGTATGCGGCGCCGTACGCCTCGAGCGCCCACACTTCCATCTCACCGAAGCGCTGTCCGCCGAACTGCGCCTTGCCGCCCAGGGGCTGCTGGGTGATCATCGAGTACGGACCGGTCGAGCGCGCGTGGATCTTGTCGTCGACGAGGTGGTGCAGCTTCAGGATGTACATGTAGCCGACCGAGATCGGGTACGGGTACGGCTCGCCGGAGCGTCCGTCGAACAGGCGCGTCTTGCCCGAGGAGTCGATGAGGCGATCGCCGTCACGGGTGACGAGCGTCGAATCGAGCAGGCCGGCGATCTCCGCCTCGGAAGCGCCGTCGAACACCGGCGTTGCCACCTTGGTGTTCGGTGCTGCCTCGAGCGCCTGCTGGGAGAGCTTGGCCGCCCACTCAGGGGTGCCCTCGACCTTCCAGCCCTGCTTCGCGATCCAGCCGAGGTGGACCTCGAGGACCTGACCGAAGTTCATGCGGCCCGGGATGCCCAGCGGGTTCAGGATCACGTCGACGGGCGTGCCGTCTTCGAGGAACGGCATGTCTTCGACCGGGAGGATCTTCGAGATGACGCCCTTGTTGCCGTGACGACCGGCCAGCTTGTCGCCCTCGGTGATCTTGCGCTTCTGAGCGATGTAGACGACCACGCGCTGGTTCACGCCGGAGCCGAGCTCGTCGTCGTTGTCGTTCTCGGCGTCGAACACCTTGACGGAGGTGACGGTGCCCGAGACGCCGTGCGGCACCTTGAGCGACGTATCGCGCACCTCGCGGCTCTTCTCGTTGAAGATCGCGCGGAGCAGGCGCTCTTCGGCGGAGAGCTCGGTCTCACCCTTCGGGGTGACCTTGCCGACGAGGATGTCGCCGGGGGTGACCTCGGCGCCGATCCGGATGATGCCGCGCTCGTCCAGATCCTTCAGCGCCTCCATGCTGGCGTTCGGGAGGTCACGCGTGATCTCCTCCTTGCCGAGCTTGGTGTCGCGGGCATCGACGTCGTACTCCTCGATGTGGATCGACGAGAGCGTGTCGTCCTTCACCAGGTTCTGGCTCAGGATGATCGCGTCCTCGAAGTTGTGACCCTCCCACGACATGAACGCGACGAGCAGGTTCTTGCCGAGCGCGAGCTCGCCGTTCTCCGTCGCGGGACCGTCGGCGATGACCTCGCCGGCCTCGATGCGCTCGCCTGCCTTGACGATGACACGGTGGTTGTAGTTCGTGCCCTGGTTCGAGCGGTCGAACTTGCGCATGAAGTAGCTCTTCGAGCCGCCTTCGTCCTCCTGGATCGTGACGAAGTCCGCAGAGACCTCCTCGACGACGCCGGACTTGGCCGCGGTGATCACGTCACCGGCGTCGATGGCCGCATAGCCCTCCATACCGGTTCCGACCACGGGCGACTCGCTGCGCACGAGCGGAACGGCCTGACGCTGCATGTTGGCGCCCATGAGCGCGCGGTTGGCGTCGTCGTGCTCGAGGAAGGGGATCAGCGAGGTCGCGACCGACACCATCTGACGGGGCGAGACATCCATGTAGCCCACGCGCTCGGCGTCGACCATGATGACCTCTGAGCCGCGGGGGCGCGCGAGCACCTGCTTCTCGGCGAACGTTCCGTCCTGGGTGAGCGGTGCGCCGGCCTGCGCGATGAGATACTCGTCCTCTTCGTGCGCGGTGAGGTAATCGACCTGGTCGGTCACCTTGCCGTCGACGACCCGGCGGTAGGGCGTCTCGATGAAGCCGAACGCGTTGATGCGCGCGAACGTCGCGAGGGCGCCGATCAGGCCGATGTTCGGGCCTTCAGGGGTCTCGATCGGGCACATGCGGCCGTAGTGGGACGGGTGCACGTCTCGCACCTCGACGCCTGCGCGGTCGCGGGAGAGACCGCCCGGGCCCAGCGCGGAGAGACGGCGCTTGTTGGTCAGGCCCGCGAGCGGGTTGTTCTGATCCATGAACTGCGAGAGCTGCGACGTTCCGAAGAACTCCTTGATCGCGGCCAGCACGGGTCGCGTGTTGATCAGGGTGTTCGGCGTGATCGCCTCGATGTCCTGCGTCGTCATGCGCTCGCGCACGACGCGCTCCATCCGGCTGAGGCCGGTGCGCACCTGGTTCTGGATCAGCTCGCCGACAGCGCGGATGCGACGGTTGCCGAAGTGATCGATGTCGTCGGTCTCGAGGCGCAGATCGACCGGCTTGCCCTCGCGGGTGCCGGGGAGGGTCTCGGTGCCGGCGTGCAGTCCGACCAGGTACTTGATCGTCGCAACGATGTCTTCGAGCGACAGCACCGAATCGGTGATCGGCGCATCGACGCCGAGCTTGCGGTTGATCTTGTACCGGCCGACCTTCGCGAGGTCGTAGCGCTTCGAGTTGAAGTAGCTGTTGTCGAGCAGTGCACGCGCGGCCTCGATGGCCACCTGCTCGCCCGGACGCTGCTTGCGGTAGATGTCCTTGAGCGCCTCTTCCTGCGTGACGATCGCGTCCTTCTCCAGGGTGAGTGCGATCGACTCGTAGCCGGCGAACTCCTCGAGGATCTCCTCGCTCGTCATGCCGAGCGCCTTCAGGAAGACCGTGACCGACTGCTTGCGCTTGCGGTCGATGCGCACGCCGACCTGGTCGCGCTTGTCGACCTCGAACTCGAGCCACGCACCGCGGCTCGGGATCACGCGGGCGGTGAAGACATCCTTATCGCTCGTCTTCTCCTGCGCGCGCTCGAAGTACACTCCGGGGCTGCGGACGAGCTGCGACACGATGACGCGCTCGGTGCCGTTGATGATGAAGGTGCCCTTGCCGGTCATGATGGGGAAATCGCCCATGTAGACCGTCTGGCTCTTCAGCACCTGCGTCTCGGTGTTGTAGAACGCCGCCTCGACGTACAGCGGCGCGGCGTAGGTCTTGCCGCGCTCCTTGCACTCCTCGATGGTGAACTTCTGCTCGTCGAGAATCGGGTTCTCGAACGACAGCTGCATCGTTCCGGCGTTGTCTTCGATCGGCGAGATCTCATCGAAGATCTCCTCGAGGCCGCTCTTGAGCGCGATGTCATCGCGCCCCTGAGCTTGCGCCTCGACGACACGTGATTTCCACGTGTCGTTGCCGACGAGCCAGTCGAAGCTCTCGAGCTGCAGTGCCAGCAGGTTCGGCACCGACAGCGTGTCGGAAATCTTGGCGAAGGACAGCCGCTGGTGATCGCGGCCGTTCTTCGGGTTCTGGGTGGACGATGCGTTGCGCGCAGCAGCCAAGGAAACTACCTCCGTGGGCCCCGTCGGGCCGGTTGACCTGGTCTTGCGAGAATTGCTTCAGGATCACGCAATCGAGGCTCATCTGCGCTTTCGCGCCAGCTCCCGGGGCCTACCGATATATGCAGGCACACTCGTGTCCGTAGTGCAACTGTCAACTGTAACAGCATCGTTATCGCATGTCCAGTGCCATATTCCGAATCGCGACGTCATGGGGATCACGCCTCGGATTCGCCTCGGTCGGCCGTTCGCGGAGGCGCTCACAGGCGTCTCGATTACCGTATCGGAATGGCCCCCTCCGACAGCGCTCCCGCTCCTCGACCGCAGCCGTCGGCAGCAATCCGACGCACTCCCCCGCCCGCCGCAGTGGCGGCGTCCATCGCCACCGTGCTCCTGATCGCGGCCTTCGGCGCTTACCAGCGCTTCGCACAGACGAGCGTCTTCGCGATCGACACCTGGTGGGCCGACACGGTGTCGATCGAGCGCGGATCGGCCCTCTTCGCGGTCGCCGTGTTCCTCGCACAGGTCGGCGACGGGATCGGAGCGGCGGCGTGCGCCGTGATCCTCGGAGCGCTCTGCTTCGCGCTCCGCAGACCGAGAGACGGGGCCGCGATCCTCACCGCGGCGGTACTCGGCGTCATCGCGTCGGAGGCCGTCAAAGCGCTCACCCTGCGCACGAGACCGACCGGCCAGCTCTTCGAGAGCTTCGGCGCCTCATACCCATCCGGGCACTCCATGGGCGCCGCCGCGCTGGCCGTCTCGGTCGTGCTGGTCGTCATCGGCTCCGAACGCATCGATGCGCGACTACGAAACTGGATCATCGTCGCGGCGGCGCTCTGGATCGTCGCCATGATGTGGAGCCGCACGGCCCTGCACGTGCACTGGCTCACCGACACCGTCGCCGGCGCTCTGCTCGGCATCGCCGCCGCGGTCATCGCCCGCCGGCTCTGGTTCGGCCCGGCATCCGCTCCAGCGATCCGTCGTTGACATGGCGCCGAGGCCGGTGCCTCCGACGGGGCGTAGGCTGGACCGCATGAGCGACGCGCCGGCCGACCACCCGCAATCCGCAACGGAGACCGTGATCTTCGGAGCCGACTGGTGCGGGGACTGCCGCCGCGCCAAGCTCATCTTCGATCGCTCGTCGGCGCCGTATCGCTACATCGATCTCGTGCAGGATCCGGCGGCCGCGGAGGTGGCCCGGGATATCAGCGGGCGCACCAACATTCCCGTCATCCTCTATCCCGACAGCAGCCACCAGGTCGAGCCGTCCAACGCCGACATGCTGCAGAAGATCGCCGAGCTCCGGCTCGGGCAGCCGTGACCCAGCTTCCGGCGGCGGTAACCCTGTCGTCGGGCCTGCGAGCCGAAGTCGAGGAGGATCGCTGGGTGCCGGGAGCCGTGCAGCTGCTCGTCGACGGCACACCGCAGTCCCATGTGAATCTGGGCGATCCCTCGGAGCTGTTCTTCGAGTACATCCGGCGCATCGGCCATGTCATCGACCTGTTCCGCCCCGGCGGGAACCCCGTCTCCGCCCTCCACCTGGGCGGAGGAGCATTCACCCTGCCCCGCTACATCGAAGCCACGCGGCCCGGAAGCCGCCAGCAGGTCATCGAGCTCGAAGGCGCGCTCGTCGATCTCGTTCGCGAGGCGGCCCCGCTGCCGAAACGAGCGAGCATCCGGGTGCGCCGCGGTGATGCGCGCGAGGTGCTGGGTCGGCTGCCAGACGGGATGCGGGGAGCGATGGACCTCGTCGTCGTCGACATCTTCGCCGGCGCACGCACTCCGGCGCACGTCTCGAGCACCGAGTTCTACTCCTTGCTGCGGCCGTTTCTCGCTCCCGGCGGCCTCATCGTGGTCAACGCCGCCGACGGAGCCGGTCTCCCGTTCGTGCGCGGGCAAGCGGCGACGCTCGCGAGCCTCTTCGCGTCGACGGCCGCGGTGGCCGAGCCGCAGGTGCTGAAGGGCCGCCGCTTCGGCAACGTCGTCTTCATCGCCTCCGACACCGACCTCGAATCCCTCGATTGGCTGCCGCGGCTGCTCGCGGGCGGCCCGCATCCCGCGCGCATGCTCGTCGGGCGGGAGTTCGACGACCTTGCACGCGGCACGTCCCCGGTGACGGACGAGACGGCGGTCGACTCCCCCGAGCCGGCGCGGGCGCTCTTCGAGCGGAACTGAGCGCGTGGCGGATCTCGCGCGCGTGCGCGTGTGGGCGGACGCGCTCATCAGGATGCACCTCTCGTCGGCAGATCGCACCGAGCAGCGGTGGTCTTTCGCGTTCGACAACGCCAAGCGGCGCGCCGGCCTCTGCAATTACACGGAGCGGCGCATCACGGTGTCGCGGTATCTGGCGGAGAAGTTCGACGACGACGAAATCCACCAGGTGCTGCTGCACGAGGTCGCGCACGCGCTCGCGGGGCCCGCGGCTGGCCACGGCGCCGCCTGGAAGGCGATCGCGCTGGAGATCGGGTACGTCGGCGGCGTCACCCATCACGGCGAGATCGCCCACGAGCGAGCCCCGTGGGTGGGGCTCTGCTCAGCGGGGCACGAGCACTTCAGATTCCGCAAGCCCACGCGCGTGCACTCCTGCGGCAAGTGCGCGAAATCGTTCTCGCCCAGCCACGTCATCACCTGGCGCAGACGCTGAAGCTGACGACGCAGGATCGGGGGCGAGCCAGAGTCAGCAGCTGATCGAAGACAGCGCCTGACGCAGCAGCGCGCCGCGGCCGTTCGAGAATTCCTCCAGCGTCGCCGGAGCCGTCGCCTCCTCGGGCGCCATCCACGTCACCTCGAGCGCATCCTGACGGGGGTTGCACGTGCCGGTGACCGGTACGACGTAGACGAGCGAGACAGCGTGCTGCCGATCATCGACGAAGGGCGAGATCCCAGGCATCGGGAAGTACTCCGCCACCTGTGCCGGCACGAGCGCGGCTGGCATCTGCGGGAAGGCCATCGGCCCGAGATCATTCTCGAGGTGGCGGAAGAGCGCTTCGCGCAGCGTCTCGCCGTAACGGACCCTGCCGGACACGAGCGATCTCCGCATCACGCCTTCGGGGGTGCTGCGGAGGAGGAGACCGACTTCGACCACCTGACCGAGCCCATCGAGCCGCACCGGCACCGCCTCAACGTACATGATCGGCATCCGGCCGCGCACGAAGCTCAGCTCGTCCTCACTGAGCCACCCGGGGTTGCCCGGCGGCGTCGGACGATCCTCTGGGCCATCGGGATCGGGGAACTCGGCCGTGTCGATCGTCATTCCTTCACCCGTCCCGTCGTGGTCGCCGCCCGGGTCGCGGCGCGACCGAGCACGTCCCATCCTGCCACGCCGGTCTCTCCTGACGTACGTGGCGCGCCTCGCCTAGGCTGTGAGACATGCAATCGCACCCCGACTCCGCGCACTCCGGCTCCCGACGCGTCGCCATCGCTCAGATCGCGAGCCCCGACGACGAGACGCCGCAGGAACGCATCGAACGCGTCGAAGAGCTGCTGCGGCGATTGGAGCACGTCGA
Source organism: Leucobacter sp. USHLN154 (assembly GCF_037145595.1). NCBI lineage: Bacteria > Bacillati > Actinomycetota > Actinomycetes > Micrococcales > Microbacteriaceae > Leucobacter > Leucobacter sp. USHLN154. Next base: position 283,877 of record NZ_JBBCXF010000001.1, on the reverse strand, counting down.
TCTGGTCACGCTGCCCGAGCTGTGGAGCGCCGGGTACTTCGCGTTCGACCGGTACGCTGAGCGCGCTGAGTCCCTCGATGGTCCGACGGTTCGGATGGCGCAGCGGGTGGCCCGCCATCTCAGCAGCGAGGTTCATCTGGGGAGCATCGTCGAGCGGGGCGCCGACGGGCAGCTGCACAACACGGCCGTGCTGGTCGACGCGAGCGGCCGTGTCGTTCAGACCTATCGCAAGATCCACGTGTTCGGCTATCAGTCGCAGGAATCTCAGCTGCTCACGCCGGGGCACTCGCTGAGCGTGACCGCAGCAGCACTCGGCGCCACAGCGAGCACGACGTGCTACGACCTCCGATTCCCCGGGCTCTGGCAGGAGCTCAGTGCGCGCGGAGCGGAAACTGCGATCGTTCCAGCGGCTTGGCCCGCCGCGCGACGCGAGCACTGGCGGCTCCTCACCCAGGCGCGAGCCGTGGAGCACCAGCTCTGGGTCATCGCCACGAACGCGTGCGGCAGTCAGGCCGGAGTGGAGCTCGGAGGATTCAGCCGGGTCGTCGACCCCTCAGGGCGCGTCGTCGCCGAGTGCGGCGACGGTGAGGAGGTGCTGATCGTCGATGTCGACCCTGCGCAGGTCGGCACGGTGCGCGCCGAGTTCCCGGTGATCGACGATCGACTCGGCATCGACGACTACCGCGCGCTCTCCGACTGACGCGGGGCGCGCGAGCGCCGCTACTCGGGAACGATGGCGACGTCGGGACCGAGGATCGCCGCCGACGCCTCCATCTGCTGCTCGGCCGTCACCCCGAAACGCGTCGTCGCGAGCAGCTCGCCCGATTGGGCGAGCGGCGTGATCGAGAGGTTCGTGCGCGCGAGCAGGTCGCCGGCGGCCTCCTGCTCCGCGCTCCAGTCGTAGTGCATGTACGTGAGGATCGCCGTGGGATTCTCGATGGCGACCGCCCCCGATGCCGGATCGCGCACCGCTTCGAAACCCGCGATCACACCGGTGCGCTGGGCGAGTTCGAGCTGGGTGTTCAGCATGTTGCCGACCGAGTACCACACGAGTGCGCGCCCGCCGTAGGACCGGTCGAGCCAGGCGACCGGCTGCAGCACGTGGGGTCCGGTGCCGATGATGACGTCGGCGCCGAGATCGGCGACCCGCTGCGCGAACGCGGTTTGCTGATCATTCACCTCGTGCGAATCCTCCGTGCCCCAGTGAGCCGACACGACCACGACGTCGGCGAGTTCGTTCGCCTGCGTCATCAGATCGTTCACGAGGGCGTCATCGCTCATCATGTTCAGCGACACCCCGTCGATGGGTGCATTCGAGTACTCGGCGAAAGAGACCAGCGCGAACGTCATCCCGCCCTGTTCGAATACGGGAACCACGCGCTGCTCCTCGGCGCTCCGGTTCGCACCGTCGACGGCGGCGGGCGTCAACCCGTCCCAGACGCCTCGGGTGCCGGCGATGCCAGCAGCGCCGAGATCGGCACTGTGGTTCGTCGCGAGATTCACGAGGTCGCAGCCCGCCACTCCGTGCAGTGCTCCGGCGAACTCCGGGGGCGCGTTGAACGTCGGGTAGCCGCTGACGCCGAAATCTGCTCCGGCACTCGGCACCTCCTGGTTGCAGAATGCGACGTCTGCGGCTTCCAGCTGCGGGGCGATGCCAGAGAAGAACTGTCCGTAGTCGTATGCGCCATCGGGCTGGAGGGCATTCGCATTGACGGAATCGTGCGGAAGCATGTCGCCCATGGCGATCACACGCACACGCCCGTCCTCCTCTTCCCCTGCGGCGGGATCCGGTTCGGTCGCCCCCTCCGGCTCGACGGTCGGTGACGGGTCAGGGGTCGGCGACGCATCCTCGGCCGTGCTGGGTGCACCGGGTTCGCGATCGGGGCCCCAGACGAGCGCCGCCGCGGTGCCGCCGAGCCCGAGCACGACCACCACGACGGCCGAGATGGCGATGATACGGCGCGTGCGACGGGGGAAGCGTCGCTTTCCGGTGACCGCGATCGGGGTGTATGCCGCCGGCATGCCCGCCTGATTCTCCCTGCCGTCCTGCATGGCACCAGCGTAGCCGGGACGAGCCGGGCCTCCTCCGCGCCGCTCCGGGCGAAACGAGTCAAGGCTATGCGCCGCGGCAGTCGGCGGCACCCGCCCCGGTAGCATGAACGCATGGCCCCGAGACAGTTCAGCACGGTCCTCGCGGTGCTCTCCATCTCAGCGGCAGCGATCGCACTCGCGGGTTGCGCACCCGAGCCGGAGAGGTCGCCGCAGACGGATACTGGTGATTCCCCGGCCCCGACGGCGTCCCGGGAGCCGAGTGCCGACGGATCGGGTGCGCCCGAATCCGCCGCATCCGAGTTCGATGCGAGCGCGCACTCGCTCGATGACCCCGCCTCGATCTGGGTCGTCACGAACAAGACGCGCCCGCTCCAGCCGATCGATTTCGCGCCCGACGATCTCGTGATGCCTGCGGGGGTGGAGAACGAGTTCGCCCAGCCCTTGCGCGAACCGGCCGCGCGCGCCGTGGAGTCTCTCGTCGCCGCGGCCGCCTCGGCCGGCATCGACGTGCGCATCATCAGCGCGTACCGGGACTACGCCACGCAGGTCGCGCTCTACGACGGATACGTGTCGCGCGACGGGGCGGATGCAGCGGATACCTATTCCGCACGCCCCGGGCATTCCGAGCATCAGACCGGTCTGGTCGTCGACTTCGACGATCACGGGGAGTGCTACCTCGCCGGATGCTTCGGTGATACGCCGGCCGGCGTCTGGCTCGCCGAGCACGCCGCCGAGCACGGGTTCATCGTGCGCTATCCCGATGGCAAGCAAGACGTCACGGGGTTCATGCCGGAGCCCTGGCACTTCCGGTACGTCGGCACCGAACTCGCCGCAGAGATGCGCGAGAGCGGTGTCACCACGCTCGAAGAGTTCTTCGGTCTCCCGAGCGCTCCGGGGTACGTCCCGTGAACGGCGCGGAGGCCCGCACGATCCGGGTGAGCGCCGTCGTCATGCGCGACGCCGACGGCCGCGTGCTCAACGTGCGCAAGCGCGGCACCGCCTCGCTCATGCTCCCGGGAGGCAAGCACGAGCCGGGCGAACTCGCGATCGACACAGCTGTGCGGGAGTTCGGTGAGGAACTCGGTGTCTCGCTCGAGCGCGATGCCCTGCGTCTGATCGGCGTGTTCCGAGCACGTGCGGCGAACGAACCGGGGCACGTCGTCGAGGCGACGGTGTTCGAGCACCCCTTCGTAGCCCCAGCAGGCTCAGCGAGACCTCACGCCGAGATCGAGGCGCTCGAGTGGGTCGATCCACGGGATCGGCGATCCGACATGGCTCCGCTCAACACCGACGTCATCTTTCCGAAGCTGATCGGCGATACGGCACCCCGCTCGCCCTGAGCCCTCTGGCTCCGCAGCAACTGATCACCGCGCGCTGGAGGGCGTCGCGATGTCGAGTCCGAGGAGCGCATTCTCGGCGACCTCCATGAGCGCCGGATGAATCCAGTACTGGCCTCGCGCCGCGGTGTGCGCATCGATGCCGAAGCTCATCGCCGAGATCATCACCTGGATCAGGTTGGACGCCTGGTACCCCATCACGTGGGCTCCGAGAATGCGCCCGTCCCTGCGGTCGGCGATCACCTTGAACACGCCAGAGCTGTCCTCGAGCGCCCAACCATAGGCCGTGTCGCCGTACGCCTGCAGATACGAGGTGACGTGCTCCGCTCCGAGAGCGGTGACGGCCTCCGCCTCCGTGAGCCCGACCTGCGCAACCTCCGGGTCGGTGAAGACTGCGGACGGAACGGCGTCTCGCCGCGACTCGCGGAGATCGTCCGGGTGCTCGAGATTGTGCGCCACCACGCGCGCCTCGTGATTCGCGACATGCTTGAGCTGAGCAGCCGAGCTGATGTCGCCGAGCGCGTAAAGCCCACGCACCGGCTTGCCGCCGGAGAGCACGCGCTGGAAGGAGTCGACGGCGATGCGGCCATCGGGGTGCAGATCGAGGCCGGCCTCGGCCGCTCCGACACGGTCGGAATTCGGCCTGCGGCCCGTGGCGACGAGCACGATGTCGGCAGCGACGCGCTCTGCACTGCCGGGCTCTGCGTGGAGTGCAGGCGAGCCGCTCGGAGCGAGGTCCGCGATCACACCGCCGTCATCGGCATGACGGATCGCGGTGACATCTCGATCGAGCCTCAGATCCCACTGCCGCGCCGCTTCCGCGGTGAAACGCGAGGCGATATCCGCATCCGCCCGCTTGAGCAGCTGGGCACCGCGGTGCACCTGCACGACCTCGGAGCCGAACGCCGAGAACACGTTCGCGAACTCGGCGCCGATGTATCCGCCGCCGATCACGAGCACGCGTTTCGGCAGCTCCGCCAGCCGCATCACCGTGTCCGAGGTGTGCACGTGCGGCAGATCGATGCCGGGGATCTCCGGCAGGACGGCGCGGGACCCCGCCGCGATGACCAACTGCGCGGCGTCGACGCGTGCACCATCGGAGCTCTCGAAGCTGTGCGTGCCCGTGAGCCGCACCTGCTGGGAAATCAGCTCGACATGGTCGAGGTCGTCGCGACGATAGCGCTCTCCGGCAGCGGAGATCGCGTCGATGCGACCGAAGATCCGGTCCCGCATGCCGGGCCAGTCGACGGACTCCGTGCGTTGCACGACCCCCAGACGGGCAGCCTCCTCCGGCACCCGGGCGAGGGCGGCGGGCCGCACGAACATCTTCGTCGGGATGCAGCCGACGTTCAGGCAGGTCCCGCCGAAGACGCCCGCTTCTGCGATGACCACGCGGCGCGAGTCCCAGAACGGCGTGATGAGGGAGTTGCCCGAACCGGAGCCGATGATCGCCAGGTCAGCCGCAGAATTCTCCATACCGAGATCCTACGGCTGACCCGGTGAGCCCCGTGCCGCCGCCCCGCGCCGGAGCATCGACCTTAGAAGGACTGGCCGTCGAGCCATTCCTTCGCGATGTCGGCAGCCGAACGCTCATCGTTCACGCTCTGCCCGTTGAGCTCGACGAGGTCCTCCGGGCTCAGCGCCGCGTCGACCTCGTTGATCACGCTCTCGGCCTGATCATCGATCTTCTCGCTCGCGATCGGCACGACATGCGAGGCGAGGAAGATGCCCTTCGTGTCTTCGAGGGTGACGAGGTCGTTCGCGGCGAGCGACGGATCCGCGGAGTAGATGTTCGCGAACTGGATCGCGCCGTCCTTGAGGGCCTTCACCGTCAGCGGCCCACCGCTGTCCTCGATCGGCGTGAACTGCACGCCTTCGATGCCGTAGGTCTCGGCGAGCCCGGCCGGACCGTACGGCCGCGTCTCGGCCTCCGAGTTGGAGCCGAACGTCAGCGGGTCGGTGACGTTCCCCAGGTCCTCGACCGTCTCGAGATCCCACTTCTCTGCGAACTCGCGGGTCACGACGTACGTGTCCTGATCCGTGGCGGGAGACTGCTCGAGCACGCGCAGACCCTCTGGCATGGCTTCCACCAGCGCGTCGTAGACCTCGTCCGATACGCGCTCCGGCGCGTCGGCCTCGAAGTACTGGAGCAGGTTTCCGCTGTACTCGGGGAACAGGTCGATCTTACCGCTCTCGATCTCGGGCAGGTAGACCTCGCGCTGCCCGATGCGGAACTGGCGATCGACGTCAAACCCGTCGGCTTCGAGCGCCTGTGCGTAGATCTCTGCGATGATCTCGTTGGAGTAGTAGTCCTGCGAGCCGACGACGATCGTGCCGCCCTCGGCGGAAGCGGTGTCGCCTGCACCCCCGTCCTCGGAGAGCGGGTCGCTGCTCGAGCAGCCGGTGAGTGCCGCGGTGAGCGCGATGGCTCCTGCGGCGAAGGCGGCGCCCCATCGGGCGGAGCGCAGTGCGGGTCGACGTTGCATGGTCGGTTCCTCTCGGTCGGGAGTGCGTTCGGTGGGGTGGGGAGTCGTGGGCGGGTCAGCCCGTGGCTTCGGGCACGCGTGCGATCCGGCGACTCGCCATGCGTTGGAACAGCGCCAGCAGAATCTCGAGCAGGAGCGTCAACGCGATGACGAGGAGCGCACCGGCGAGCATGAGCCCGTAGTCCCGCGACTTCAGCCCGGAGAACAGATACCGGCCGAGGCCGACGTCGGAGGTGTACGCGGCGAGCGTCGCCGTCGACACCACCTGCAGGGTCGCGGCGCGCACGCCGCCGATCATCACCGGCAGCGCGAGCGGGAGCTCGACCCGCAGCAGCACCTGCACCGGGCTGAACCCCACGGCTTTCGCGGCTGACGGGATCGATGGCTCGATCGCGCTCACTCCCGCGTACGCCCCGGCCAGCAGGGACGGGATTGCGAGCACGATCAGCGCGAGCACGGGCGCGGTGATGCCGATCCCGAGCGCGAGTCCGAACAGGGTGAGCACGCCGAGCGTCGGCAGCGCGCGCGCGGCGCCCGCGAGTGCGCCGACGGCGCCGGCCCCGCGACGGGTGTGCCCGATGACGGCGCCGAGCGGGAGCGCGATGATACTCGCGAGCAGGAGCGCTCCGAGGGCGAGGGCGAGGTGCTGCAGCAGTCGCGCGGGGATGCCCCCGTTTCCGCTCCAGTTCGCGGGGTCGGTCAGCCAGGCGATTGCGTCGGCGAAGAGGTTCACGCGCGCTCCCCCGTCTCTGCCGCGGCAGCCGGACGGTGCCGATCAGCCGAGCGCTGCGATACCCGGCGGGTCCACGGCGTCAAGGCCCGACCGATCGCGAGCACCACGACGTCGAGCAGCAGCGCGAGCAGCACGGTCGCGATGACGCCCGTCCAGATCTCGGCGAAGATGCCGCGCTGAAACCCGTCGGTCAGCAGGGTGCCCAGGCTCTGCACCCCGATGAGCGCACCGAGCGTGACGAGACTGATCGTCGACACCGACACCACGCGGATGCCTGAGATCAGCACGGGTACCGCGAGCGGCAGATCGACCCGCCAGAACAGCCCGCGAGGCGCGAACCCGATCGCCAGCGCAGCGTCGCGGAGCTGGCCGTCGACCGAGGCGAATGCGTCGCATGCCGTGCGCACGAGCAGGGCGACGCCGTACACGCTCAGAGCGGCGACCATCGTCTGCCACGAGCGCAGCGAAGTGCCGATGACCGCCGGGATGATGATGAGCAGGGGAAGCGCGGGAATGGCGTACGCGAGGGAGGCGACCGAGAGCAACGGGCCGCCGAGCCGTGGCTTGCGGAACGCCAGGCGCCCGATCGGCACCGCGATGATCACGCTGATGAGGATCGCCGGAACACTCAGCAGGAGGTGCTTGACGGCGAGTTCGAGCACGAACTCCCAGTTCGCAATCGGCCAGTTCACGGTTCGAGCACTCCGACGGGACGACCGGTCGCGTCGACGGCGAGGCGCTGGCCGCCGTCCTCGACGATGTGCAGGCGACGCTCGCCGCGGTCAGCGCCCACGAAATCGCGCACGAAGTCGTTCGCCGGGCTGCCGAGAATCTCGGCGGGGGTGCCGCGCTGCGCGATCCGGCCGCCGGCTTCGAGCACGACGACCTCGTCTCCGAGCAAGAACGCTTCGTCCACATCATGCGTGACGAAGAGGATGGTCTTGCCCAGCTCGGCCTGCAGTCTCAGCAGTTCTTGCTGCAGCTCGCGACGCACGATCGGGTCGACAGCCCCGAACGGCTCGTCCATGAGCAGGATATTCGGATCGGAGGCCAGTGCGCGGGCGACGCCGACGCGCTGCTGCTGGCCTCCGGAGAGCTGCGCCGGGTATCGCTCGGCAAGCGCCGGATCCAGCCCGACTCGTTCGAGGAGCGCACCCGCAGCCCGACGCGCTTCGCGGCGCGAGGTCCCGGTGAGCACGGGGACCGTCGCGACGTTGTCGGCGACGGTGCGATGCGGTAGCAGGCCGCCCTGCTGCAGTACGTACCCGATGGAGCGCCGCAGATCGACGGCGTTGCGATCGCGCACGTCTTCACCGTCGATGAGCACCCGGCCGGAGGTCGGTTCGACCATCCGGTTGACCATGCGCATGAGCGTGGTCTTGCCCGATCCGGAGGAACCGACCAGCACCACCGCGCGATGCGACGGGACGGTGCACGAGAACTCGTGGACAGCGGTCGCACCGCCTGGGAACACCTTCGAAACCCGTTCGAACTCGATCACGTGGCCCCCTCGGTGCTCGCGCCGAAGGCGGCGCCGTGCTTAAACCCTAGTCCTCCAGGGGTGGAGGTGTACAAGCCCTTGTGATCGAATCGTGCTCTCCGTTATGCGCCCCGACGGCCCGCGCCTGGAGCGAGTCCAGTGCTCGTCCCGCTTCAGACCGCGAGGGCCGCGGCGAGCGCTTCGCGCACCCGGGCGATACCGCGGTCGAGCTCCTCCGCGGTGATGGTGAGCGCCGGCAGGAACTTGAGCACCTCGTCTCGGGCACCGGACGTCTCGATGACCACGCCCCGAGCGAACGCCTCCTGGGAGACGGCACCGGCGAGCTGAGGTCGAGACGGCGACGCGAGCCCGTACATCAGCCCGCGGCCGCGCACGGTGAACCCGGCGGACGGGAATTCCTCGGCGAGGCGTTCCAACGCTGCGCGCAGTTGCGTCTCGCGCTCGGCGATCGCATCGGTGAAGGCGGTGTCGGCCCAGTACGTTTCCAGAGCAACGCGTGCAGAGACGAAGGCGAGATTGTTCCCGCGGAACGTGCCGGTGTGGGCGCCCGGCTTCCACACGTCGATCTCCGGCCGCATTAGCAGGATCGCCATCGGCAGGCCCGACGCTGAGATCGACTTCGACACGGTGACGAGGTCGGGAACGATGCCCGCCTGCTCGAAGCTGAAGAACGCACCGCTGCGCCCCACGCCCGACTGGATGTCGTCGACGATGAGCAGAATGCTGCGCTCCTCGGTGATCGCGCGGAGACGCTGCAACCACTCGGCACGTGCGACGTTGATGCCGCCCTCCCCCTGAATGGTCTCGACGATCACCGCAGCGGGGAGGTCGAGACCCGAACCCGGATCGTCGAGCATGCGCTCGAGCAGGTCGAGGGTGTCGATGCCGTCGCCCAGGTACCCGTCGTACGGCAGTCGTGCAACGTCTCCGAGCGAGACACCGCCCGCTGCACGGTACTTCTCGTTCCCGGTTGCGGCGAGCGCACCGAGGCTGAGGCCGTGGAAGCCGTTGGTGAAGGCCACCACATTCTGTCGCCCGGTCGCCTGGCGCGCGAGCTTCAGCGCTGATTCCACCGCGTTCGCCCCCGTCGGGCCGGTGAACTGGATCTTGTAGTCGAGGCCGCGCGGTGCGAGCACCAGACGCTGGAACGCTTCGATGAAGTCGCGTTTGGCGGATGTCGCCATATCGAGGCCGTGGATGATCCCACCGCTCTGCAGGTACTCGACCAGCGCACGCGTGAACGCCGGATTGTTGTGCCCGTAGTTGACGACGCCGGCACCGCTGAAGAAGTCGAGGTACTCGCGGCCGTCTTCTGCGGTGAGCACCGAACCCTGCGCGCGTTCGAAGACGACGGGGAATGAACGAATGTACCCGCGCACCTCGGACTCGTACTGATCGAACACTGCAAGGTCGCTCATGGATCCAGCTCTCTCTTCTACCTTCGCGATGCGCGGGGGTACCGCGCCGGCCTCGATCCGGCGCGGGGTGAAGCGCCGATCTCTTCCTACCGAGGATAGGCGGTTTCCCGAGCTCTGCGGGCCAGGCGGGCGGCGAGAGGTGCGAACCTCTGAAATGAGTGGAGGATTGGCCGCGTCTTCGCGTAGGGGCGTGAACCGAGGTTCTCGAGCGGCCAATCCTCCAGCGAGGTGCAGGACACCTCGGCAGCTGCATGCTCCCAGTCGCTAGGGGGGGTGGGTGGTCCTGCGAGCATGTGCTGCACTGCAATACTCGCTCGCCGGTGCTCTCATGAGACGCCCGTGCCGGCACAACCCGGAGCGCGGGCCTGCTTTGCAGTATCCGGAGCGGTGGGCTCCGCATTCGTCGAGTCCTTCGACAGCATCCGCCTGGCGTGCCTGCGTATCGTCCGTGTCGGGGGTTGTCATGCAGAATGCTCTCATTCGGCTCGGGCAACGACGATGCGGTCCCCGCTCGTGCGACGCTGACTGAGCGAGTGCGGCTTCTGGGGCCGTTCAGTTGGGCGGCCCTCGGCGCACTTCGAACTCATGATGGTCGCGTTGCGGCCTCTTCGACACCCCGCTCCTGATGCGCGCGCAGCACGCAGCGATCGCGCCCTCCCCTGGGTTGTCAAGGGGTGCTGGAAAATGTCCGCCTGCGTTTGACTGAGACGACTTGGGCATTTCTTGTCAGGGGACCTTCCTCCGCTACCTGAGGTGAAGTCAGGAGCTGGTATGGGATCGATACGCTACGACGGACTCACGACCCACTTCGAGGATCGACTCCTCTCCCACCTGCAGATCGTCATCGTGCAGAAACTCATGCGCGAAGAGTCTTTCCTCATGTCGTGGAAGGACAGCGCGAACGCCGGGGACGGGCGGAGTTCGATCTGGCTCTCGCCGGACGTCTCCATCACGTTCAAGTTCTTGGGAAGTCGAGTTCCCGAAATCAACACGGACTGGCTCCTGCGCCTCGGTGAATCCGCCAATGCCACCACGGGTCTCCTCGTGACCAAGGAGGATGGCTCGCTCGCGGAAGCGGAAGCGGAGGGGAACCAGTACCCGGGGAACCTGCGCGAGCATCGGTAGGCGTTCACGGAGCGGCGGTGCCGCGTCGGTGGGACCCGTCAGTTCAGGAGTGCGCTGGCACCGAGTTTCGCCTCGAGCGAGTCTCGGCTCGTCACGCCCAGTTTGCGCATGATTCGATACATGTGGCTGTCCACGGTGCGGACGCTGACCACCAGTCGCGACGCGATCTCGTGGTTGCTGAGGCCGTTCACCGCGAGCGTCGCGACTTCTTTCTCCCGCTTCGAGAGGGCCATGCCCATGCCCCCGAACCGAGTGGTGTTGAAGACCCGGCCACTGAACCGAGCGCGGAGCTTCCGTTCGTCTCCCAAGGCTTCGTCGCGACGCTCGAGCCGCTGCTCGTCGGCGAACAGTTCAGCGGCCCGGCCGTAGGCGGCCAGCGCCATGCCGGTTCGGCGGTACCGCTCGAGAGCGCGTGCGGCTTCGAGCATGGCATCGGCGTCGCCCTGCAAGCCTGCCTCGAGATACCGCCCCTGCGCTGCGAGCACCACCGCCTCGGGGTGCTGATGGAGCAGGTGCAGCGCCTCTGCGAGGCGATCGGCGTCCATCTTCATCTCCAGCGAGGCGAGCATGCCGATCTGCGCAGCGAAGACCGCCCCGCGATCGCGCAGCGCTGTCGACGCTTCCCACAGCACATTGGCCGCGCTCTCGGCGTCGCCGTCGAGTATCTTGACCTGCGCTTCGGCCCAGGCCGCGCTCTGCATCGGCAGCGCAAGATCTTCGGTATGCCCCGACCGCAAGAGATCGGCGTACTTCGTGCAGAGCGCCACCTGGCCGCGCGCCGCCGCGAGAATGCAGGCCGAGATGAGAACGGTGGCGCGGCTTCCCGGCGGCAGCGGAGCGAGGTCACCCGTCGAGAGCGCGACGTCCAGGAGCTCTCCATGCGCCCGCAGATCACCGCTGTGCAGATGCGAGAACGCGACGGCACCGGCGAAGGTGCGGAACGAGTGCACGTCGAGGTTTCCCCGCGCCTCGTCGAGCCCGTTGTTGAGGTCTCGACTTCCGGCTTCGTAGGCCCCCTGCGCGAGCAGGCTGATGCCCTGCGCCGAGCGAGCCGCGGCGCGTTCACCCTGCGGATCGAGGCGGCGAAGTTCGTCGTACACCCGATTCCCGTCTGACAGTCGACCGGCGATGATCAGGACGCGGAGCTGCGTTTCGAGGAGCGCGGTCTGCACTGGCACCGGCAGGTCATCGGTGACTTCGAGTACGATCTCGAAGCCTTCGGGGACGGAACGGAAATCGGCGAGGATGCTGATCCGCTTCGCGTCGAGCATCCTGCCGTAGCTGGCGAGTTCGCGGGAGTTCACGTCCAGGTACGCGAGGGCCTCATCGATCTGACCACGGCTGTAGGCGAGCCAATCGGCCCGGCGGGAACAGTACTCGGCCCTGGCCGCGATATCGCCGCTTCTCTCGTCGGTCTCGGCGAACACTCGCGCGATGCTCGGCTCTGAGGCGGCCATTCCGGCCTGCGTCAGGATGTCGACGTATGCGTTCGCGGTGTGAACGTCTGCGTTCTTCTCCCACTCGTACCCTGCTACGAGCTGCCGGGTCTTGAGTGATTCGCGCAGCATTCCGGCGAAAAGGGCGTCCTGTTTCTCGCCGGCGCCGTCCAGGTCGTTCCAGGTGCGCTCGAGCTCGAAATTGAGCGACGCACTTCCAAGAGTCGAGAGAATCTTCTCCGTCAGCCGGATGCGTCGCGCTGACAGCGGATCGTGCCTGAAGTAGCTGGTGAACAGCGGCGGCACGACGGAGACGTAGTTGTTCCGCGTCCCCTGCGCGAAGGCGATCATCGCCCGTTCCTCGAGCACCTCGAGCGTCGACCAGTCCACGAGCGTGCGCACCGTCTCGACGTCGGCAAGACCCACCATCGCGATGGTCTCCAGAGCATCCCGGGATGTCGCGTCGAGGCTCTCCAGGTGCATCTCCATGACGGCGCGGAGCGCTGGGCTCCACAGCTCACCGGTCGCGGTCCAGAGCCGACCATCGATCCGCACCAAGCGGTTCTCGCGCACGGTCACGTCGACCAGGGAAAGCGCGAGCCCGACGTTGCCGCCGGTCTTCGTGTAGAGACGTCTCGAGGTCCCGGGTTCGATGTCGGCACCGAGGTATTCGCTCATGACTGCGTCGAGATCTTCGAATCTCAGTGGGAGCATGTCGATGACGTACGTCGGCGACAGCGTCGAAGCCGGAAGCCCGCTCGAGGTGTGCCGGGCACGGAGGCCCTGCAGGCGCGAGATCACGATGGGCCCCCGGTCGTGCGCCGGACGTATTCGATCACGCCCCACGAGACCTCGTCGAGATCGTCCCAGTCGTCCAAGAAGTAGGCGCTTCGCGCGTTCGCGACCTGCTCGGTCAGCTGGCGCCCGACGTCTTCGATGACCGCGTCGATGCGTCGCGTCGGCGACAACTCGGCGATGCCGGACAGCGCGATCGCCGCAAACGGGTTCGACTTGAGCGAGGCGACCCCGCGAATGCGGTGCACCGCCCATCCGGCGTGTTCGAGTTTCGTCGCGAGGGCCTCCATGAACGCCGTGCGCCCACTCCCCCTGCTGCCGACGATGTCCACGCTCAAGCCGTTCTCAACCAGGCTCTGCGGCTTCGCGAGGCTGCGATCTCGACCTTTCACCGGGAGATCCCCTCTCCTCATCGACCACACCGTCCGAGGCCAACGGTAACACGCGAGCGGTCTCCGGCGTGAGGGAGAACATCGAGGTTGGCATTCGAGTGCATGCCGAGGACGGGGGCGAGCCAGCGGAACGATCGCGATGTAATCCGTGCATGTCTCGTGCGGCTGGCGTGCATGACTCCCCCTACGTTCCCTAGGCGAAATTGAAGCCTATGATTCCGAAGACGGGCGCTCGCGCAATAGCGCTGAGTTCCAGCGTCAGGCGGAATGTTTCACGCACGAAGCAACCGGTCGATAGGTAGCCGGCTCAGCCGATGCAGTACTGAAGCCGTGCGGGAAGTACTGGGAATGCTCCCTCGTTGCGCAAGGAGGGAGGACGACGAAGGCCGGCGAGAGGAGTCCTCTCGCCGGCCCGTGAGGCGCGCTGACTGCGAGCGCCAGCGCGTCACCGTCGCAGAATCAGGCGTCGACCGTCGCCGCTACCGCCTCGACTCCAGCCTCCAGATTGCGACGCAGGGCAGCACCGAGCTCGGCGTCGACCTGGCTCCAGTACCCGATCGCCCGCTCCCGAATCTCGGGGCTCTGCACACCGCCGACCGCACCGGTGATGGTTTCGAGGAAGCGCGCTCGAGCTGCAGCGTCGAACACCTCGCGGTACAGCGTGCCGGCCTGGCCGAAATCGTCGTCCTGCGCGTGCAGCGTCGCCGCCGTGCGCACGAGCTCGCCGTCAGATTCCCATGATCCGACGCCAGCAGCAGCCGCATCTGCACGCGGTCCGCCCTTCGAGTTGGGGGCGTAGACCGGCGTGCTCGGCGAGTTGAAGCCGTGGCGCTGCGCGCCATCCTGCGAGTAGTTGGCCACCGGGGCGATCGGGGCGTTCACCGGGATCTGGTTGTAGTTCGTGCCGACGCGGTACCGCTGCGCGTCGGGGTACGAGAAGACACGAGCCTGCAGCATGCGATCGGGGCTGATGTCGATGCCGGGCACCGTGTTCGCCGGTGAGAATGCGGCCTGCTCGATCTGGGCGAAGAAGTTCTCCGGGTTGCGGTTGAGCGTGTGCACGCCGACCTCGATCAACGGGTAGTCCGCGTGCGGCCACACCTTGGTGAGATCGAACGGGTTGAACCGGTACGTCTTCGCTTCCTCGTACGGCATCACCTGGACCGACACCTTCCAGGACGGGAACTCGCCGCGCTCGATCGCGTCGAACAGGTCCCTGCGGTAGTAGTCGGCATCTGCGCCGGCGATCGCCTCGGCCTCCTCGCTCGACATCTCGACATTGCCCTGCAGCGCCTCGAAGTGGTACTTGACCCAGAAGCGCTCGCCGGCCGCGTTGATCCACTGGTAGGTGTGCGAGCCGAAGCCCGGCATGTGGCGCCAGGAGCGAGGCAGACCGCGGTCGCCCATGAGGTAGGTGACCTGATGAGCCGACTCCGGCGAGAGCGTCCAGAAGTCCCACTGCATATCGGCGTCGCGCAGGCCCGAGCCGGGCAGGCGCTTCTGCGAGTGGATGAAATCGGGGAACTTGATGCCGTCGCGGATGAAGAACACCGGAGTGTTGTTCCCGACGATGTCGTAATTGCCCTCCGACGTGTAGAACTTCACCGAGAAGCCGCGAACGTCGCGCCACGTATCCGGCGATCCCTGCTCACCCGCGACCGAGGAGAAGCGCTGCACGGTCTCCGTGCGGGCGCCGGGCTGGAACAGCGCGGCACGCGTGTAGGCCGAGACGTCGCCGGTGACGACGAACTCGCCGAACGCGCCGCCTCCCTTCGCATGCACGATGCGCTCCGGAATGCGCTCCCGGTTGAACTGCGCGAGCTTCTCGACGAGGTAGCGATCATGCAGAGCGATCGCGCCGTCTCGCCCTGCGGCGAGCGAGTGCTCGTCGCTCGCGACAGGCGTTCCGGTTTGGGTCGTGGTGTCGGGTGTACTCATGTTGCTCCTCGGGAGTTTCGCGCATGACGAACAGTGCCCCGAACTCGAGGCGATCCTGCGTATTCGACTATGCGGCCGAGGCGGCGCAGCCGGGGCAGATGCCCCAGAACGTCACCTCGGCGGTCTGTACGGTGAAGCCCCCCGTCTCCGACGGGGAGAGGCACGGCGTGTGACCGACGACGCAATCGACGTCGGCAATGGCTCCGCACTGGGAGCACACGACGTGATGATGGTTGTCGTTCACGCGCCGCTCATAGAGCGCCGCGGATCCTGCCGGCTCCACGCGTCGGGTCAGCCCCGCCGCGGTCAGGTCCGCCAGGATGTTGTGCACTGACTGGATCGATGTCGTCGGCAGCGCACTCGCGACCACTCGGAACACATGATCCGCGTCCGAGTGAGGCATGGAGGCGAGCGCATCGAGCACGGCCAGGCGGCCTGCGGTCGCTCGCAGACCGACGCCGCGCAGCGCTTCCTCCGTGCTCGTCTCCATACCGATCACCCTACGCGCTTATTTTGAGTTATTCAAATAAAGGGTCGCGTGTCGCGCGGTTCGCGGTCAGGAACGGGCTCGAATGGCCTCGGCGATGGGAGTTGTGCCGGTATTGAAGCGGATCGTGCGGCGAATGGTCGTGTCGTCGGCCAGCACCGCAGCGATCGTCGCAGCGACGTCGGCTCGCGCCACCGTCTCGCCATTCTCGGCGTCGACGTCGATGGCGCCCGCCGGCGGATCGAGCGTCAGGCCGCTCGGGCCGAGCACCGTCCAGTCCAGTTCAGACTCCCGGAGATGCTCGTCAGCCTGGGACTTCGCCTCCGCGTAGGTGTAGAAGGCGTTCTCCGGGTCGACACCGTGGTCGCGAGACGCGCCGAAGTAGGACACCATCACGTAACGCGGCACTCCAGCGCGAGCCGCGGCATCCATGGTGCGGATCGCCGCATCCCGATCAACGGCCATCGTGCGCGCGGCGTCGCCGCCCCCGGCCCCGGCCGACCACACCACCGCGTCATGGCCCCGGACGACGTCGACGAGCGCGTCCACGTCGAGGTGTTCGATGTCGGCGACCCGCGGCTCGGCGCCGGCAGCGCGCACGTCCTCCGCCTGATCCGGATTGCGTATCACCGCCGTCACCGCGTCGCCTCGCTCCGCGAGGAGCGGCTCCGTCAGAAGCGCGATCTTGCCGTGTCCGCCGAAAATAATGATGCTTGCCATGCTCCCCACACTACGCTCGCCGGCACACGGTTTCTCCAGGAGCGGAACCGGTGGCAACGCCCGCCGTGAGCGCACGGTCTGCGCGCGTCTAGCGCCCTGTTCGGCCGCGTGCAACGGGGTGCCGGGCTCGACCGAGATACGGGAGGCTCGAGACGTCGGCCCGGAAACCGGGTCTCGACGGACGACGAACTCCCGAACCCAGGAGGTTTATTCATGTCACATCTCACCGGCAAGCGCGTAGCGGTTCTGGCAACCGACGGCTTCGAGGACTCAGAGCTCACGGAACCCATCTCCGCAGTGCAGGAGCACGGCGCGGAGGTCATCGTGGTGTCCACGAAGACCGGTTCGATCACCGGCAAGAACGGCCATGAGCAAGAGGTCTCGCTCACCTCGGCCGACGCGAACGCGAGTGAGTTCGATGCGCTCGTTCTGCCGGGCGGCGTCGTGAACGGCGACCAGATCCGGCTCGATGCCGATGCGGTCGCCTTCACCAAGGACTTCTTCGCGCAGCACAAGCCCGTCGGCGCGATCTGCCACGGCGGGTGGATTCTCGCCGACGCCGATGTGCTCAATGGCCGCACCGTCACCTCGTACGCGAGCCTGCGCACCGACCTCCAGAACGCAGGTGCGACCTGGGTCGATGAGGAGGTCGTCGTGGATCAGGGTCTCGTGACGAGTCGCACTCCCGATGATCTGCCCGCCTTCAACGCGAAGCTGGTCGAGGAGATCGGCGAGGGAGAGCATCCCGGCCAGACGGCGTAGGCCGCAGGCTCTGCACCGCACAGCGATGCCGCCAGCACCGGGCTCTTCCAGGAGCGCAACGGTCGCGGGCGGCATCGCTGCATGTTGCCTGCGGAGGGTTGCCTGCCGCGAGGATCAGGTGCCGCAGAACGTCACGTGTGCCGGGCCGCCCTCGGGCGCCGGACGCTCGAACCGCTCGAAGCCCTCCCGAGCGGTGTACGGGCGCTCCAGCACCGACAGCAGGTGTGAGAAGGGCTCCATGCCTCCCTCGGACGCAGCCTCGAGAGCCTCCTCGACGAGATGGTTGCGAGGGATGTAGATCGGATTGACCCGATCCATCGCAGCGGGATCGGGTGCGGCCTGGAGCCAGCGATCGACCCAGCCCCCTGCCCCCTCGGAGCGCGGGAGCACGTCGTCGAGCGCGGTGGTATCGCCCGAGCCGGCTCGCGCGAGCGCCCGGAAGAAGCTCGTGTAATCGATGCGATGCCGCTGCAGGTCGGTGAGCATGTCGGCGGTCAGTTCCGCGAGCGCACCGTCGTCGACGGCCGCGCGCCCGGCGGAACCCGCCAATCCCAGCTTGGCCCGCATCCCATCCATCCAGGCGTCGTTGTACGCCTCCCCGAAATGGTCGAGCGATGCGACGGCGACCGCTTTCGCGGCTTCGGCATCCGGCGCGAGGAGGGGAAGGAGCGTCTCGGCGAAGCGCGTCAGGTTCCACAGAGCGATCGACGGCTGATTGCCGTACGCGTACCGACGCTGGTGGTCGATCGAGCTGAATGCGGCCGCCGGGTCGAATGCGTCGATGAACGCGCACGGACCGTAATCGATCGTCTCGCCGGAGATCGTCATATTGTCGGTGTTCATCACGCCGTGCACGAATCCGACGAGCACCCAGTGCGCGACGAGCCGCGCCTGCGCAGCGACGACCGCGTCCAGCAATCCGGCGTAGCGATCGGGCTCCCCCGAGAGCTCCGGCGCGTGCCGCTCGACCGCGTAGTCGGCGAGGCGGGCCAGCAGGGCTGCGTCGCCCTGCGCGCGGGCGAACTGGAAACTCCCGACTCTGAGGTGGCTGCTCGCCACACGCGTCAGCGCCGCCCCGTCGAGCAACTCGCCGTCGCGCGGAACGCTCCTCCCCGTGGCGACTACACCGAGCGCGCGGGTCGTCGGTACACCGAGCGCCGCCATCGCCTCACCCATGAGGTATTCCCGAAGCATCGGCCCCAGCGCGGCGAATCCGTCCGCCCGCGCGAAGGGCGTGCGTCCCGATCCTTTGAGGTGCAGATCGCGCAGCCGCCCCGCCGGATCGCGGATCTCCCCGAGCAGCAGCGCGCGGCCGTCGCCCAAGCGGGGCGAGTACCCGCCGAACTGGTGCCCGGCGTACGCCTGAGCGACGGGCTCGCTTCCTTCTGGCAGCGCATTCCCGAGGAGGAAGCGGACGAGGGAATTCCCGGTGAAGCGGTGCGCATCGATGCCGAGTTCTTCTGCCAGGGCTTCGTTCCACACGACGGTACGCGGCGATTCGGGGCGGAACGCGTTCCACGGCACCGATAGTTCGGGGAGCCGGGATGCGAACCCATGTTCGAGGGTGACGCCGGCTGCGCTTGGCAAGGGATCGAACGACGTTTCGGCGCCGCGAGCGCTGTCTGCGCGCGTCGGATCAGTCGAAACAGCAGGGGCCGGGATGCGAGGCGATTCTGGCATGTGGCGAGTCTACGGAGCGGGCGCTCATCAGGAACGGGCTGGACAGCGGCGCCGAGACGTGGCACGCCGAATTTCGACTTCATAAAGCCCGCCGCACCCGCTAGAGTTTCACTAGCTTAGCTAGATACTTTCTTTGGGAGATTGTAGAAGAATGTCTGAACACCACGCGTCACCCGCTCACGCCGCGCAGCCGGCAGCACCCCGGCCTCGACGCCGGTGGCTTCGCATCCTCCTGCCCGCCGTACTCATCGTGCTCTGGTTCGCCGGCGCCGGCGCCGGTGGTCCGCTCTTCGGAAAAGTCGACGAGGTGTCGTCCAACGACCAGACGACGTACCTCCCCTCATCAGCCGATGCCACAGCGGTGCGCGATGTGCAGGGCGATTTCCTCGGGGACGACTCCATTCCTGCCATCGTGGTGTTCTCCTCGAACGACGGAACCGAACTCACCGACGATCAGCTGCAGGCCATCGACACGGCGGCCAGCGACGCGACCTCCCTCAGCGGTATCGGCGATGAGAGCTCTCCCGCGATTCCATCGGAGGACGGACAAGCCGTTCAGCTCTTCGTACCCATCGATGCCGACGCGGAAGTCACCGACGTCGTCGCCGAGCTCGGCGAGACGCTGCGCGACGACGCTCCGCCCGGCGTCGATGTGCACGTCACCGGGCCTGCCGGCTTCACCGCAGATCTCGCAGCCGGCTTCGCCGGCATCGACGGCATCCTCCTGCTCGTGGCGCTCCTCGCAGTGCTCGTCATTCTCGTGATCGTCTACCGGTCGCTCCTCCTCCCGCTCATCGTGCTCAGCACGAGCCTGTTCGCGCTCTGCGTCGCGCTCTTCGTCATCTGGCATCTCGCCGACGCCGGAGTGCTGCTGCTGAGCGGCCAGACTCAGGGCATTCTCTTCATTCTCGTGATCGGCGCCGCGACCGATTACTCACTCCTCCTCGTCGCGCGCTTCCGCGAGGAGCTGCGTGTGGCGCAGGATCGCGGAGCCGCCGTGATCGCGGCCATCAAGGGCTCGTTCGAGCCGATCCTCGCATCGGGCGGAACGGTGATCGTCGGACTGCTCTGCCTGTTGCTGAGCGATCTGAAATCGAACAGCACGCTCGGGCCCGTGGCCGCGATCGGCATCGTGTTCGCCATGCTCGCAGCGCTCACACTGCTCCCGGCGCTGCTCTTCGCATTCGGTCGGGCCGCGTACTGGCCCCGGCGCCCGAAGTTCGAGCCGGAGGTCGTCGCGGCGGAGAACGGCATGCCGACGCGGGGCATGTGGCGCCGGCTCGCCGAGTGGATCCGACGCCACCCGCGCCCCATCTGGATCATCACCACGGTCGTGCTCGCACTGGGCGCAGCCGGAGTCACGCAGTTGCAGGCGACCGGCATACCGCAGTCCGACCTCGTCGTCGGGCAGTCGGAGGCTCGCGACGGTCAAGCCGTGCTCGGCGAGCACTTCCCCGGCGGCTCCGGCAGCCCGGCTTACGTGCTCGTCGATGAGGATCGCCTGCAGGAGACCGCAGACACCCTGCTCGCGCAGACCGGCGTCGACAGCGTCGCAGTGACGGCAGCGGACTCCCCGAGCGGCACCGCGACGTTCACGGAGGACGGCATCCAGGCCTTCGGTCCGCCCGGCACACCGGCCCCCGAGGCGACGGTGAGCGACGGCAAGGTGCTGCTGCAGGCGACCCTCGCAGACGCGGCCGATTCCGAGGCCGCGGCACAGACGATCACCGGCCTGCGCTCCGAGCTCGATGGAACATCGGCGCTCATCGGCGGCGTCACGGCGACCGCGGTCGACACCAACCAGGCATCGATCCACGACCGGAATCTCATCATCCCGCTGGTGCTCGCGGTGATCCTCGTGATCCTCATGCTGCTGCTCCGCTCGATCCTCGCCCCCGTCCTGCTGATCCTCACCACGGTGCTCTCGTTCGGCACAGCGCTCGGCGTCGCGGCACTCGTGTTCAACCACGGATTCGGATTCCCCGGAGCGGACCCCGCCGTCCCGCTCTACGGCTTCGTCTTCCTCGTCGCTCTAGGCATCGACTACAACATCTTCCTGATGACCCGGGTGCGCGAGGAATCCCGAAGGCACGGCACTCGAGAGGGAGTGCTCAGAGGACTGACGATCACCGGCGGAGTCATCACGTCCGCCGGCCTCGTGCTCGCCGCGACATTCGCCGCACTCTCGGTCATCCCGATTCTGTTCCTCGTGCAGATCGCATTCATCGTCGCCTTCGGCGTGCTGCTCGACACCTTCATCGTGCGCTCGCTGCTCGTTCCCGCCCTCGCAACCGACATCGGGAAGGCCATCTGGTGGCCTTCGAAGCTGTCGCGCATGGAGAATGGGGAGCGATGACGACCTCCGACACCTCACCCCAGGCCGCACCCGCCCCACCGCGGGTGGTGATCAGCGGCGCCTCCGGCCTGATCGGAGACGAGCTCGCACGATCGCTCGGCGCCGACGGCATCGCCGTCACGCGGCTCGTGCGCCGCGCTCCGCGCAGCACGGACGAGGTCGAGTGGCGCCCCGGCGAGACCCCGCTCGATCCCGCAGTGCTCGCGGGCGCCCTGGCCGTCATCTGCCTGAACGGGGCCAGTATCGGCAAGCTCCCGTGGACGCGCCGCTATCGGGAGACGCTGCGCGAATCGCGCCTCGCGCCGACGCGCACCATCGCCAGCGCCATCCGTGAACTCGGCCCGGACGCTCCGACCCTGCTGAGCGCCTCTGCCGTCGGCTTGTACGGCGATCGCCCGCACGAGCGACTCACCGAGCGCAGTGCGCCGGGGCGCACGTTCCTCGCCGAGCTCTGCGTCGCGTGGGAGGGTGCGGCGCTCGAAGCCGGGCCACAGGCCCGCGTCGTGCTGCTGCGGACGGCGCCGCTGATCGACCGGGGCGGGGTGCTGAAACCGCTGCTCCTCCTGACCCGGCTCGGGATCAGCGGGCCCCTCGGAGGCGGGCGACAGCACTGGCCCTGGATCTCGCTCGCCGACGAGGTTCGCGCGATCCGCCACCTCATCGACAGCGATGTCTCTGGCCCCGTGAACCTGACGGGCCCCGCACCCGCCACGGCCAACGACACCGGGCGCGCGCTCGCGAGAACACTGCGCCGCCCGTTCGTCGTGCCCGCCCCGGCGTGGGCGTTGCGCCTCGCCCTCGGAAGCGACGCCGCAGACGCACTGCTCCTCTCAGACGCCGTCGTCACTCCGGACGTGCTGCTCGGCTCGGGATTCCGGTTCACGCATCGCACGGTCGAAGAGGCCGTCGACGCCGCTCTCACCCGCGACCGTTAGACGTCGAGGTCGATCGCCGCGCCCATCGCCCGAAAGGCGCGCTCCGCGATCGCAAGCTCCTCGACCGAGAACCCGGTCATCGCCTCCCGCATCGCGACCAACTGCGGCGCGAAGCGGCGGAAGAACTCGTGGCGCGCCGCATCCGTGAGCTCGATCACCCTGGCACGGCGATCGCTCGGATGCGGAGCACGGCGCACGTGCCCCGAAGCGCTGAGGCGATCCAGCAGCTTCGTCGTCGACGCGGTCGAGATGCGCAGGTGCGTTGAGAGATCGCGAGGGCTGACCGGACGCCCCTCCTCCTCGCGGATGATGAGGAGGCGCAGCGCGGCGAGGTCACTGGCGTTCATCGCCATGCCCTGCTTCATGCCCGCCGACATCCGATCGTGGGAGTCGCCGAATCCGCGCACCGCGCGCATCAGGGAGAGCACGAGGGCGTCGCGCTCATCGTCGCCATGCATCGTTCGCCGTCACTCCTGATCATCCCGATCGCCGGGCGCGACGACATCGCCGCATCGGAATAATACCGCCTCCGGCACGCGCGGAACCGCAGGTCAGAGGATGAGTGCGAAGAGCAGTACGAGGATCGCGAGCAGCGGGAGCGCTCCCTGCTTCACCGCTGCTCCGCGCTTGTCGGGCGACGTCGCGAACAGCACGACCGCGGCCGCGAGCATCGACCCCGTACCCGCGAAGGCCAGGGCGTACCCGACAGGCCCGCCGACGAGGAGCGCGAGGCCGACTCCGACCAGTGCGATCAGCGCCAGGAAGAGGTTGTAGAACCCCTGGTTGAACGCCATCTCCTTCGTCGCTTCCGCTTGTTCCGCGGTCAATCCGAAGGTGGCTCGAGTCTTCGCGCTCGTCCAGGTGACGGATTCCATCCAGAAGATGTAGACGTGCAGCAGTGCGGCCAGAGCGGCGAGCACCAAACCGAATACGACCATGACTGCACCTTCATCCGTCAGTGACCCGTGTGTGTCGGAATTCAGACTACCGGCGATGGCCGGGGCGGGCGCGATCGCTCCTCGCCCGAGATCATCATGCCGGCAGTTCAGGGCGCTCTCGGAGCACCCCGTGCGCGTCGATCTCGATGACCGTGTCGATCCGGAGTGTGTTGAGGAACGCGATGTCGTGACTCACGATGAGGATCGCCCCGCGATACGCGTTCAGCGCGTCGGTGAGCTGACCGATGCTCGCGAGATCGAGGTTGTTCGTCGGCTCATCGAGGATCAGCACCTCGGCGGGCGGATCTGCGAGCAGGAGGCGCGCGAGCGACGCCCGGAACCGTTCACCGCCTGAGAGCGAGCCGACCGGCCGATCTGCACTCGAGCCGCGCAGAAGGAGTCGCGCGAGACCGTTGCGTATGGCTCCGGGTGGGGTGGCTGGCGCGACGGCCTGCACGTTCTCGAGCGCACTCGCCGTGTCGATGAGCCCGTCCAGACGCTGCGGCAGATACCCGAAGCGATTCGTCAGGAGCCGCCCGGTCGGCCCGGCACCGCTGCTCCCGCGCACCAGGCGCTCGAGCAGCGTCGACTTGCCCGTGCCATTCGCGCCGACGAGTGCGACTCGCTCTGGGCCCTGCACCACGATCGGATGATCGGCGCCGTCGAATTCGATGAGGCGGCGCCCCCGGGGCACCGAGGGGTCTGGCAGATCGACGGAGATGCGTTCATCTCGGCGCACCCGGGCATCGGCGTCGTCCACGGCGGCCTGCGCGGCCCGGACGTGCGCATCGAGCGACGAGCGCATCGAACCGGCCGCGACCTGTGCGCTGTTCGCCCGGCGGCCGGCGAGGATCTTCGGGATGTCACCGCTCAGCTGCGTCTTTCGACCCGCGCGTTCACGGCGCGCCAGCTTCGTCTCCGCCTCGACGCGTTGGCGCTTCTCGACCTTCAGCGCCTGCTGCGCTGCGCGCGCCGCCTGCTCTGCCGCTGCCTGCTCCACTTCGCGGTGCTCCCGCCATGCGCTGAACGGCCCGCCGAACGTGCTGAGCGCACCGTCGTGAATCTCCGCCGTGTGCTCCATGCGTTCGAGCAGTTCGACATCGTGGCTGACGACGATCAGCGTGCCAGGCCAGTCGTCCACGAACTCTCCCAGTCGTGCGCTCGTCGACCGATCGAGATTGTTCGTCGGCTCGTCGAGCAGGGTGATCGGCGCACGACGCAGCCGCAGGCCCGTGATCGCGATGAGCATCGCCTCCCCGCCCGAGACGGTCGCCACGCTGCGGTCCAGATCAGCGGTCGAGAAGCCGATGCGATCCAGCGCCTCTGCGGCCCGGGATTCGATATCCCAGTCGTCGCCGACCGCATCGAAATGGCGCACGTCGACGTCTCCGGACTCGATGGCGCGAAGTCCGTCGAGTGTGCGCTCGATGCCGAGCAGCGCCGCGATCGTCTGGTCCCGGTGCAGCGTGAGCAACTGCGGCAAGGCGGCGACATCTCCGACGGCCGAGATGGAGCCGGAGGTGGGTGTGAGCGTCCCGGCGATCAACTTGAGCAGGGTCGACTTGCCGGCGCCGTTTCTCCCGGTCAGGCCGGTGCGACCCAATGGGAACGTTCCCGAGACGTCGACGAGCGCCGGGGAGCCGTCAGGCCAGTGGTATGAAAGTCGATGCAGCGAAATCGCTGATGATGCGGACATGCAGACTCATTTCAGGTTAACCCGGCGACCGCCGAACGGTGCGGCGCGCAAACGGGGCGGGAACAGAGGGATCTCACCTGATCCGCTCGACGCTCAACGGCGTCGTGCGGCGGCGGATGAAGTTCTGTCGACCTCGATATCCATGTGAGGAATTCTACCCGAACGCGCGTTTCCCGCTACCCCCGGCGAAGCCGCATGACGCAGGCGACACCGGCGAACACGATCACCACGGCCCCGTACCCGAAGGCCACCGGGGTGAGCCCGACGAATTGCACGAGCAAGCCGGCGAGCACGGTGGGCACCCCGAATGCGAGATATGAGACGAGGAAGATCACCGCGAAGACGTCAGCGCGCTGGGTCGCGGGAATGTGCGGCGCGAGCGAACTCACCACGCCGAAGAACGCGGTGCCGAACCCCGAACCGGTGATGGCCACCGCAACGAGGTATCCGGGAAGGGAGCCTGCGGCGAGCGCGACCAGCGAGCACGCAGTGCCGATCGCGAGCGCAGCCGCGCCGTACACCGCGATCACCCGAGCCGAGCGCCTCCGGAGCAGGAATGCGGCGACGGCGCCGGCCCCCGCGAGCACGCCGACCGAGAGCCCTTGCCAGACGTGCGCTTCTCCCCCGAGCTCGACGTGCACGATGCTCGCCCCGAGCGAGAGGAACAGGCCGCCGGTCGCCCAGCCGGCGAAGATCGCCGGTGCGCCCTGCATGAACTCGACGCGCATCTCGCTCGGCACGGTGAGCCGGAACTGGAGAGACCGCAGGGCGCCCGGTGAGCGAGGCGCGGTCTCGGGCACGAACCGGAAGAGCACTGCCAGCACGACGTAGATCGCCGAGAGCGGGCCGAAGATCGCGGTCATCGCGTTCTCGGCGGCGTCGAGTGCGATTCCTGCTGCCAGAGCGCCGATTCCGAGCCCCAGCATCGGCGCGACCGCGTTCCACACGGCCGCAGAGCCTGGACGCTTCGGGGATTCGAGGTCGGTGATCGCTGCGGAGACGGCCGAGAGCAGCAGGCCACTCGCGATCCCCTGCAGCACGCGAGCGATGACCAAGAGCGGCACGGATTCCGCGTGCCAGAACACGACGATGCTCGCCGCGAGCAAGAGCAGGCCGACGCTCGCAACCGGACGTCGGCCGACGTGGTCGGAGAGGGAGCCGGCAGTGAGCAGCGTGCAGAGCAGCGCGAGCGCGTACACCGCGAAGATCGCCGTGGTGACGAGCGCTGAGAACCCGATCGTCTCGGCGAGCACGGGGTAGAAGGGAGACGGCGCACTCGCTCCGGCCATCATGGCCGTGATGCTCGTGATCGACAGCGCGAAGCCGAATCGTCTCCGGCGAAGTGGATCGCCTGCGCCAGGAACTCGAGCGGTCACGCTTCCCCCGTTCAGTTCGAACAAGCTCGAACTGAACGAGCCTAGTCGCTTTCGGATCGAACTTCGCGCCGTGCGCCGTTCGTGCTGCCTCGAGTCGTCGCACGAGCGGCGTGCTCGACCGTCGGAGCGCGCTTCTCGGTCACATCGAACTCCTCGCGGTACGCGCCGATGAGCAGCCGGTACTGCGCCACCAGGGCGCTCGCGGTGTTGTAGCAGAGGAGCGTGACGGGGAGCAGCACCCACTGGGCGAGCATGCCGAAGCCGCGCAACCGGGAGACGCCGGGCGGGCGCTCGGGAGTCAGCAGCAGCGTCAGCACGACCGTCACCGCGACTCCGACGAGAGCGAAGCGCTGCACCGCGCCGATCATTCCCGGGAGTTCAGCGGCGAGTTGCGCCACGGAGAACGGCGGTGTCGCCACGATGTGCTGCAACGGGTTCGGGCCGGCGAACGCTGATCCCCGCACGGCTTCCACGGCTGCGGAGAACGGGATCCCGAGGGCGTGCGTGGCCCACGCCGCACCGTTGGCACTCGCGCTCCCGGCCTCCCGCAGCACCATCGCGAGGGGCGTCCCCGCTCCGCCCGAGATGCTTCCGACGATGATCGGAATCCACGCCCCGAACGCGACCATCGGCGCGATGCACGCGAGTGTCACGTGCGAGTCGAGCAGCGTCGCGAATCGGAAGAGGGTTGTTCGGAACGGCGCCCTGCGATCCTTCGCGAACAGCCGCGTTCCGACGAAGGCGATATCCGATGCCCCGTACGCCCACCGGCACAGTTGCGTGAACTGGGCGCGCAGGGTGCGGGCGAACGACGCGCCGAGCACCGCGTCCTGCATGATGGGCAGGTGGATGGGCGTCACCCCGTACCGTCCGTCGAAGTGGAAGTAGCTGCGCCAGTACTGGTGTCCGTCCTCGACGATGGTGCGTCGGCTCCAGTAATCCATCCCGATGAGCGCGCTCAGAGGTTGCGAATGCGACGCGAAGTTGCGCAACGTGCGCGGTCGGACGGTGGAGATGAGGTTCCAGAGCGTGTTGCCGGCCGCCACGACTCGCGTGGGCGCCGGTGCGTGCCAGAGGTTGTTGACGAAGGTCGAAATCGGCTGATACGAACGCCGGGCGCGATCAGGGTCGAGCACGAACGCGTACGTGACGTTCTCGAAGTAGTTCGGGTGCACGCGGTTGTCGCAATCGAGCGTGGTGACGACGACCTCGGCGGCCGGGATCTCGCGCCGGTGCAACCAGATGCGGAGCTGCCTGGCGGCATACGTGATGTTCGCCCCCTTGCCCGCGATCTCGTCAGCGAGGCCGGCTGGATGCTCCACTGCGAGAAAACCCGCGAAGCGGTCGGCATACTGCTCGCGCAATCGCATGGCGCTCGCACGCACGTCTGCACCGCCCCGCTCTTCATAGGCGAAGACGACGACCAGCCGCTCAGCCCCTGAAGCGGCCGCGAGCGACCGGAAGCTCGATGCGATCACCTCGAACGGCTCGTTGTAGGCGGCCACGATGACCGCATGCACGACACTCGAAGGCAGCGGGAAATCTTCCGGATGAGCCGACACCCGTCGCAAGAACCTCCGATGCGCTGCGGCGAAC
This sequence comes from Leucobacter sp. USHLN154, assembly GCF_037145595.1. NCBI lineage: Bacteria > Bacillati > Actinomycetota > Actinomycetes > Micrococcales > Microbacteriaceae > Leucobacter > Leucobacter sp. USHLN154. The sequence continues at coordinate 256,118 of NZ_JBBCXF010000001.1, read as the reverse complement.
GGCTCGGGCAGGCGTCGAACCGCTGGCCCGGCGATGCGCTCCAGCGACCCCGTCGGCCGCATGCGCGCAAGCCGGACCGTGGTCTCGGTCTCGATCACCAAGCCAGCCCAGTCGATCTGTTCGGCGCAGTGCAGACGCCGAAACCCGCGAAGCGCGTCGACACCGCCGCGCACAGCGCGAACCAGCGTGGTCGCGATGAACGCGATGACGAAGAGCATGCCGAGACGGAGATCGATGCAGGAGAGCAGGATCGCCAGCACGGGCACGCTGAAGCTGAGGAGCGCCGGCAGCATCTCGAAGAATCGGTAGCGGGCGCTTCGACGGCCCCGCGGGATCTCGTTGCGGAGGTCAGCCTCAGGGGTGACCTCCGGCTCGAAGCCAGCGTCAGGGAACTCGAACCGAGGAGTGGAAACGCACCTGCTCACCGAACCGAGTGTATGGTCTGCTGACCGGGAAAAACGGCCTGCTCACGCGCTGTTCACCCGGCGTTGATCGCGCGTTCGCGGACGCGTTCATGCGCGTTCGAGACGGCTTACAGGAGATCCGGATTCTTCTTCGCGTACGCGACCGCATCGTCCTCTGAGATGACGACCAGGCCCCGAGGGGTGTGCGAGAGCGCATTCATCGTCCTGACCCAGGCGACGTTCAACTCGGGCGGACGGCTCCCGGAGAACCGGAATCCCACGGTGATGTACGGGGACAGCCAGACCGACACGCGCCCGCTCCCCTCCTCCGGCGTTTTCGTCCAGCTCAAGAAGAAGCACTCCTGCTTCTTCAGCTTCTGACCGATCACCGTCTTCAAGTGCGCCAGCAGGCGATCCTCGAACTCGTACTCGCTTTTCCCGTGAATCAAAAACCCCATGCCCCCATGCTGCCAGCCGATTCGCGCGGTCGGCCGCGCTCCAGTTCCCGCCACGCTGACCCGTACAATAGACGAAATCCCCGTTCGCTCGAGCTACCCTTTTGCGTCGTTTCGCGGCCCCAATCGTCGCTTCTCGTCTGAAACCATCTGCGATCCAGACCGGCTCTTCTGGAACTCGGGTACAACTGCACAGGTCGGAAGAGCACGCGTGCGCGCGCTCCGGAATGAAAGTCAGGTTCGGTGGCACCCATGGAGATGCGGCGGTTTCGCTCGACGAATTCCGAGACGGTTGCGGAGACGTGGCACGAATTCGCGCCGTCCTCCCGTTTGCTCGGCGTTGACCCAGAGCAGTGCAAGCTGGAGTGGTTCTCCGCGACCGTCGACGGGTTCTCGCTCATCCGATACGAACTCACGGCGAACATCGAGTCCTCGATCGCGCCCGAATCCCAGTTGTTCTCGTGCAGCGTGCAGGCTCCCCGCGGCGGCACCATTGCAGGGCGCCGCCCGCTTCCAGCCGGAAGCCCGTGGGCCACTCACGGAACACCGGTCAGCGCGCGATGGGAGGACACCGCCGTGGTGCGCGCCATGGTATTCGATCGCGACTACGCAGAACAACTCGCGCGTCAGATGTCGGGCGACGACGGGCTCACGCTCCAGCTGCGCACGCCAGAAGCTTCGGGCGAGCGAGAGGCGGCGCAGTGGGAGCGCACGTTCAACTACCTGGCCGCTTCCGTGCTCGCAGGTGATGCCACACTCGACCCGAGCACCATCGTCGGGACGGGCCTCCTCCGCCACGCCCTGTGGACCGTGCTGACGAGTTTCTCGACGAGCTTCTCGAATACGCGCGACTTCTCACCCCAGCGTTCCGCTGCCCCCGGCACCGTGCGCCGCGCCCTCGCATACATGGACGAGCACGCGCAGGAGCCGATCTCCGTCGACGACGTAGCGAAAGCGGTGCACATCTCCACCCGGGGACTGCAGTACGCGTTCCGGCGGTCGCTCGATTTCACGCCGAGCGAGTACCTGCGACGCGCCAGACTCGCAGGCGCCCACCACGATCTTGCTGCTGACCCCGATGCCATCGTCGGCGAAGTCGCGCGACGATGGGGATTCACCAACGTCTCGCGCTTCTCCGCTGCCTATCGCACCGAATACGGAACGCATCCGGGTCAGCCACGCCGAATATGACGGATCGGAGCGCACAGGGCCTGTGCGAGGCCGCCCCACCCCGCTAGGGTCGAACCATGGCTGATCTCGAGGAGTTCCACGTCGACGAAAGCGTCATCGCCCTCACCGGCGCCCGCGGTACCGTGTGCGACGTGCGGCAGATGACGAACGGCGCCACCGTCTACGGCGTCGTCGACACGACCGGAGCCGTGCGCTACTACACCGCAGACAGCATCAAGCGCGTGCTGTGAGCTGAGCTTGATGCTGGCCGCGGTGTAGGTACTGCTCTTCCGAGCCCCCTTGCTCCCGCCTCAGCGCGAACTCAGGGACGAGACCTCAGCCCTCTTCGTCGGGGGTGGGCGTCTCTTCGCCCGTGGAGGGGCGCCGAATGAGCTCCGGGTTCTCCTGACCGTACCGAGGGTTCTTCTCCTGGCCCTCCTGGCCGTAATCCTCGGTCGAGCCGTCCAGCACCGGGCGGTCCAGGGTGTCGCCTTCACGCGGGGTACTGACGGTGCCTTCCCCATTCGAGGCCTCGTGCTCGCTCGCGTGGTGCGGTTCGTTGTGTGATGCATTCATGAGTTACTCCTTCCCGAAGTAATTCTCACGTTAGCCAGGTTCACTCGCCTCCGGCTACCCCGGTGCGGCTCGGCGCGCATTCGTGGTATCTCCCACTCCCGCTCCCGGCAAGAATGTCTGAGCCGTCGCGTAACATCCATGTCAGCGAAGGGGGCCACATTGGGAATCAGAGAAGAGCACACGCTCGCCAACGGATATTCGCGTTTCGACGCCGCCACGGCCGAGGAGACGCTGCGAGAGCTCGAGGCTCAGTTCGAGGCGGGCGAGCTCAGCCGTCACGCGTACTTCGAGAAGAAGCAAGCGCTGGTGCGACTCTTCGTGAAGTCGACCACGTCTCCCAGGCGCAAACGTCGCGACACGGATTACGACGCGGAGCAGGCGGGTCGCTAGTCCTTACGCCTTGCGGTACTGCGCGGTGATCGGGCAGTCGAACGGATCGCGTGCCGCCAGGCCGACCCGGTTCAGGTAGTCCACGACGATCGCATACGAGCGCCACAGCGACGTCTCCGTGTACGGCACGTCGAGGGTGCGGCAGTGCTCGCGCACGATCGCCCGCGCTTTCGACAGGTGCGGGCGCGCCATGCTCGGGAAGAGGTGATGCTCCACCTGGTAGTTCAATCCGCCCATGAGCCAGGTCGCCCACCATCCGCCGCGAATGTTGCGCGACGTGCGCACCTGCTTCGAGAAGAAATCGAGCTTCGCATCGTGCGCGATGACCGGCATGCCCTTGTGGTTGGGCGCGAACGAGGCTCCCATGTACACGCCGAAGACGGCGAGCTGCACGCCGAGGAAGGCGAACGCCATACCGATGGGGAGCATCAGGAAGACGGGCACGAGCACGATGGCGAAGCGCGCGAAGATGATTGCGAGCTCGGTCCAGCGCCCGTTGACCGGCTCCTTGCTGAACAGGTACTTGAAGCTGTGGAAGTGCAGGTTCAAGCCTTCGAGCGTCAGCAGTGGGAAGAAGAACCAGCCCTGACGCTTGGTGATCGCCCGGACGAACCCGCGCGCCTGCACGGCATCCTCCTCGATGAACGAGATCGTGTCGACCTCGATGTCGGGATCCTTGCCGACCTTGTTCGGGTTCGCGTGATGCCTGCTGTGCTTCGAGTCCCACCAGGAGTAGCTCATGCCGATTGCTCCGGCGAGCCAGCGTGCGAGCCGATCGTTCGCCGGGCCGGACGCCAGGATCTGGCGGTGCGCCGCTTCGTGCGCGAGGAAGGCGATCTGCGTGAAGATGATGCCGAGAGCGCCCGCGATGAGCAGCTGGAACCAGCTGTCGCCCAGCAGGATGAACCCGGTGACGGCCCCGCCGAGGGCCACGGTGATGGCCAGCGCCACGGAGGCGTAGAACCAGTGCGCGCGGCGCAGCAGCCCTGATTCGCGTACGACCTGCGATACTCGCGTATACGCCTTGGCGATCGGAGGGAAGTCGGTCGCGCGAGCCCGCGTCGGCTGCAGTCGACCCATTCCTTCGAGGGTACGGGTATTCGCTGTCGTCATCGTCGGCACCGGTTCCGTTCCGAGCCATTCAGATACTGGCCCTTGTTTCGCCACAGGCCGTTTGCCGATCGCTGACTTCACGCTAGCGGGTTGAGCATGCGATCCGCTGCATACGCTCGAGCTGCACAGCGCACGCCCAGGTGCCCCTCAGGAGCGACGCGCGATCCTCGTCGCCACGATGCAGGATCGCGAGGGGCTAGGAAGCGAGCGTCTCGGCGCGGCTCAACTCGAGCAGCTCGCGCAGCACCGTTCGATCCACCTTCGAGAGTCGGGTGATGTACAAGCACGCCTTGCTCGCCCGATGCGGCCCGAGCGCCTCGAGCGCTTCGGGCCACCGTTCGGCGAAGTCGCTGACGAGGTAGAGCGTGTGCTTCGTCGCGCCGGAGGCGAAGGCGAGGACCGGCATCGTTCCCGAGTGCCCGCTCTCGTACTCGTAGCGCTGCTCGCCGAAGCCGATGATGCGATTCGCCCAGACGACGGGCGTCTCACCGCTTACCTCCTGGTGCAGGGCGAGCAACTCATCGGCCTCCGCGCGACGCGCACCGGTCACGCGGTCGAGCACGGAAGCGACCGAAACCTCGGACGGCGACATCGCCGGGGTGCGCGCAGACATGTTCGCTCCTTCAGTCGGGTTCTACGTCACTGTGACGCGCTCGGTCGTACGCGGCGAGGGCACGCGCGCGGGTCGCGCGGAGGTCGACGATCTCGGGGAACAGCACACTGTCGTTCGCCCACAGGTTGACATAGTGTCCGTCGGGATCGAACTTCTTCTGCTGGGTCGCCGGGTTGAAGATGCGGAAATAGGGTGCGGCGTCGGCTCCGCACCCGGCCACCCACTGCCAGTTGAACGGGTTGCTCGCCGTATCGGCATCGACCAGTGTGTCCCAGAACCAGGCTTCGCCGATCCTCCAGTCCGTGAGCAGGTTCTTCGTCAAGAACGACGCGGTGACCATGCGCACCCGATTGTGCATGTAGCCGGTGTGCCAGAGCTCGCGCATTCCCGCGTCGACGAGGCCGTATCCTGTCTTCCCTTGCTCCCACGCCTGCAACTGGTCGGCGTCCGGCTCCTTCCATGGGAAGCGGTCGAACTGCGGATTGAGTCCGTGCAGATGCAGCGGCGGATTGTGGAAGGTCGTGTGCCAGGCGAACTCGCGCCACCCGAGTTCCGAGAGGAACGTACCGACGTCGGCGCCCGAAGCGAGCGACCGGTGCCACACCGTACGCGGGCTGATCTCACCCCAGCGCAGGTACGGGGAGAGCCCCGAGCAGACGTCCTCCGCCGGGAAGTCGCGGCGACTTGCGTACGCGTTCGTCGGACCGGAGAGGAAGCGCTCGAGCTGCTGCAAGGCCTGCTGCTCCCCCGGCTGCCAGCGCTCGGCGATCCCTGTAGCCCAATCTGGGTGAGTCGGCTGCAGCTGCCAGTCGTCGAGTGAGTCACTCGGCAGTGAGATATCGGCACCGCGCAGCTCTTCGGGGATCGGGAGAGGCTTCGACGGTTCGGGCATCGAGAGGCACGCCCGCCAGAACGGCGAGTACACGCGATAGTGGCCGCCCGTCTGCGTCTCGATCGTCCAGGGCTCGAAGAGGAGCCCGCCGATGAACGAGTGCGCATCGATACCGCTATCCCGCAGCCGCTCCTTGATGCGCGCGTCGATGTGCCGCTCGGCGCCGTAGCGCCGATTCCAATACACGTGATCGGCGCCCGTTTCAGCCGCGACGTCGAGCACCACCTGCTCCGCAGCCCCGCGCCGCAGCACGAGCGGCACTCCGTGCCCCTGCAGAGCCTCGGCGAGTCGGGAGAGCGACTCGTGCAACCACCACTTCGCGGCACCGCCGAGGGCCCGTGTCTCCACTGATTCCTCATCGAGGACGTAGAGCGCAACCGCACCGTCCGGATCGGCGGCGCCCGCCGACAACGCTGCGTGGTCGGCAAGTCGCAGATCATCGCGGAACCAGATCAGTGCGGTCATGTGCCCATCGTAGGGTTCCCCGCCGATCGCCTGCCCGGCCTTGCCTTGGCGCTTCTGCTTCTCGGTAAAATCAAGGGGGTTCCAGTATTTCTGGAGTGCGTGCACACTCAGGTCTGTCGTTCCCGCTGAACCGTGTACCCCATGCACTTGCGAGTCACCGACGCGTCGTCCCTCCCTCTGATTGTGCAGGGAGGGGCGACACTTCCGCGTTCGCCGAACCGCAAGTCACCCCGGCGCGCACGAGTCTCCTCAGCCGCGCGACTGCGCGTATCTGACGCCGAGTTCGAAGCGCGACGACACTCCGGCCGCGGCCATCGCGTCGGCGATTCGCCTGCTCACAGTGCGCATGGAGAGCCCGAGAGACTCCGCGATTCTCAGATCCGTCCAGCCGAGCGACATGAGTTCAAGCACGTCGGAAGCGCCCCTCGTGTACGACGTCCACGGGATAGCCGAGCGCCAGTGATCATCGAACACCTGTTGGAGTGGCGCCACGATCGACGGGCGTCGCGTCAAGAAGTAAGCCTCATCGTGCTGATTCTCGCGTTCGGAGATCACCGCGGCTGTACCCCGGTACACGGCGAAGAGGAACGGAGAGGATCGCACCCGAACTTCGAAACCGCTTCGTTCGATGAGCGCGGCAAGCTCGGCGAGCCCGCCTTCCGGTTCGCCGGGCGGAATTAGCACGCGAAGCCGCAATGCACCCGCCTCCGTGACGCCGCGCAGTAGGTCCGCTCGAACATCGAGAGTCCAGTTTCGTCGGTGCACTTCTGGAACGTCGGGCAGTACGACGTCCATGCAGAGCGGGTGTTCAGTCTGCTCGTGCAGCAGGTTCCACCAGTGCTGCCAGAACCCGCTGTGCCCGTAGAGCACCTGTTCGCCGGTACTCAACTGCTCAGCGTGCAGCCATTCGACGTAAGAGTTCTCGAGCAGGCTGAGTTCCTCAGGGGGGAACGCTTCGACACCGTAAGCCGGCCGCTGCAACGTCAGGTAATCACCCTCGTAGAAGGCGAGTTGCGCTTCGACGAGACGCTCGACGCTGCTGAGCAGAACGGGATCGGTGGGCCGACGCCGCAACCCCGCCTCGCATACCCTCACGTAGTCTTTGTGGAGTTCTATGCGTTCCGCATCAAGAGAGTCCACGTTCAGAAGATAGCACAGAGGCCGAACATGGATGGGCGAGGCGCTGCCCCCGCCCATCCATATTCCATTCACTCCGCGTCGACCGCCCGTGCTGCTCTGCGGTTGCGGTGAAGGAGGAGGATCCCTGCCGCGGCGAGCACTCCACCGAGACCGAAGAGGATCCCTCCCCCGCCGCCGCCGGTGTGCGACAACTCCGGTGTCGTCGTGCTCGAATCATTCGCGTGGGAAGCGGCTGGAGAGGAGTCCACTCCGCCCGTACCGCTCGGCGCGTCCTCCGCGCCGCTATCGGCGCTGCCTCCCGAACCATCAGCAGGCTCATCCAGCACGGAAAAGCGCACCTCCTCAGTCGAACTGCCCACCGAATTCGCGGCTGCGACGTTCAGCACGTAGTGCCCGGGTTCGACGGGCACCGCATCGATCTCGATCTCCGAGCTGAGCGTTCGGACAGCGTCGGCCCACGGGAGCGCAGTGGGATCCCCCACTCGGTGCACGCTCGCGCTCAGCTCGTCGGCGTCGGTGGCGGTCGCCTGCCACGAGACGCGGCTGCCCGGGCGGATCTCGGTCGCTTCATCACTCTCCAGGATGCGCTCGATGACGATGCCGGGCGCGGTCGAGGGCGCGACCGGCTCACCCTGACCAGATGAACTCGCGGGAACCACCTGGAGCCTAAAGTCATGCGAGGTGACTCGAGCGTCGCCAGCAGCGTGGTGCGGGCTCACTTCGGTGATGCGAACGACGACGACGGTCGCGGACGCGGGCGTACCGGTGAGGAGAGGAGCGCCCGAACCATCGAGTCCGATACGAACGCCATCAGGCAGAGCCACTCCAGAGCCGTCCGCTCCGAACGTCTCGACACGGTAGCTGGCGTCCGATCCTCGCTCATCGACCAGGGGGATCTCGAGCGGAGTTCCGGTTTCGACCGTAGCACCGAAGTCCATCGAAAAGCGCGTTGGCGCAGGGTCGACGTGCAGCGTCAGACCAACTGCGGCTCCGTGCTCGTCAGAGAGCGGGAATGTGAAGATGCCGGGTTCCGCAGCCACTCCCGCAAGGATTCCAGTGTCCGGATCAAACGTGAGACCACGGGGCAGCGACGCCGGGTTCACCTCGACGCGCCCGCTCACGCCCAGGGCATTCGCAAGCGAGACTTCGTAACTCCTGCCGTGAATCGCTTCGGGGAGCTCGAGCGTCTCGCCGGCAGCTGCGAGGTCGTCGGTCAAGACCGGCGCGCTCTGCTCCGATTCCAGCGTCTGGCTCTCGAGGCGCATGCTTCCGCCGCTCTCGTAGGTGCGGAACTGCAACTTCTTCCCGACCATGCCGCTTGTCACCTGCAGCGTGCTGAGCGTCTGACCAGAGATCGGCCGGTCGTCGGCGTACCACTGGTACTTGATGTCGAGCGGAATGCCGCTCTGCGGATCGATGAACGGCGCCACGGCGGTCAGGGTGTCTCCGACGTGCGGGGCGAGACGTCCCTCCGGCAGGTCGATCGTCGGGGTCACACCGGCGGGCATCGACGTTTCTGCGCTCGCGCGACACGATTTCCGTTCGTGCGAGTCGATGTGCGCGAGCACGGTTCCACTCGGTTCGCCCCGGTTGTTCTTCAGGGCGACGGTCGACATTCCGTTGAACTTCCACGGCCGATCCAACTCCGTGCCGGTCATCCAGTTGCCCAGCGTGCTCACCGAGGGGGTGGTCGCGACGGCCATACCCCACATGCCCGGCGGCACTGACATATTGATGCTTTGGGAGTTGGTCCGAGCGGTGCTCCAGCTCTTATTGATGCTGCCACTCACTTTCACGGAGAACTTCCCCTTGAGGAAGAGGATCGATCCTTCAGCCTCATGGCCGACCTCGAGGCCGGCGGACCAGCCGAATTCGTCGGTCTTCTGCTGTCCCGACGTCACCTGCTGGTCGAGCGGAGTCAACCCGCGCGTATTGTCGATTCCCCACCACCAGCTCCCCTCGTAGCAGCCGTCGACGGAGGAGGTTCGAGAGACTACTGCGCCCTCCTTCACGGGATCGATCTCAACGGCGCCCGGGGCAAAGAAACCACCCGCTGCGGCCTTGCGCTCGAGTCCGACATACTCTCCATCGGTGCTCATCGGTTTGACCCAGAGGTTCTCGCCGCGGAACATTCCCTGGGCTCCGCGTTCGTACATGGCGATTGCTCCGACATGCATCTTCCTGCGCAGAAACTCCCACTCGTCTTTCGCGCTGTTGTCGTTCACGATCGCGAAGTGCATGGTCGACGCGGGGTGAAGGCCCGACATCGAGCCGAGCGCCGTGCTCGTCGCGTCGCAATCGGGAGTGGTGCCGCTGGCGCCCCCGTTCAACCCCGCTTTCGAGCTGTACAGACAATGTGAGGGGTATCGGTAGCTGCGAACGATGAATCTAGGCTGCTCACTGGCCTTCGCGATGTTGACCGCAGCGACGGTGTCATCGTCGGCATCGTGCAGCGCAACGTCGTTGGTGCTCGCATGCATCGGCTCGACCACCCAGTTCTTGCTCGAATGACCGTTGCACCCCGTCCACTGCACCTTGGTCGACTTGTGCTTATCGGTGCCGCCCTTCGTGGCGAGACACAGCCCATCGCTGGCGCGGACGAAGCGGACGGTACCCGGGTACTTCGTGCTGGTCTCGATGTGCACCGCGCTCGCCCCGTGCGTCGAGAACCCGTCATGCGCGACAGCGATCATGACGTTCTTCCCGTCGCCCGTCCCGTCGGCCGCCTGCGCGGGATCTGCACTCCCCGTCGCGGCGGCCGATACGACGAGCACCCCGCACACCGCAATGGCCATCCAACGCGCCATGCTCCTGCTGAATCGTCCCTGCACCGTTTTCACAGTTCTCCTACTCTCGGCATGAGTTCCAACTTCACGATCGTAGAGAGCAGTCGGGCCCGTTCTCGGCGACTGGCGAAGACTCGCCAGTCGCCGGCCTCTGAAGTACGATCCCACCCGCCCATGCCTCCTTACACTGGCAACATGCAGATTCAGACTCCGTCGAAATTGGGCGTATGGCGCACGACCACCGCCCTCCTTCGCGAGGCGTGGGCGCTCGTTCGTGCGGGGAACTCCCGACTTCTCGGCCTGATTCTCGCCTCGCAGCTCATCATCCTGGGCGTCGCCATTCCCGTGCTCGGATGGCTCTTCCGGGAGGCGCTGCGCGCGGGCGGTATGACCGGCCTCGACCTCGGGGCGCTCGGCCCCCAGCGCGGCTTCACGCTGACGCTCGCACTCATCCTCGTGATCGTCACCCTCGCGTTCTGGCTGATCTCGCTGCAGTTCACCGCGCTGCTGGTGATGCTGCAACGACCGAGCATCGGCCTGCGCGATCTCGCCCGTGAACTGGGTCGTGTCGCCCGCAAGCTGCTGCGCCCCGGTTCGCTCTCGCTGGTGCTCTATCTCTTCCTGCTGCTGCCGCTGAGCGGATTCGGGTTCACCTCCGCACTCACGCGTGGCATCGCCATACCGTCGTTCATCTCGGGCGAGCTGCTCAAGAGCACATCGAGCGCCATCGCACTCGCCGTGTTTCTTCTCGTACTCGCATGGCTCAACCTTCGTCTCGCTCTCACCGTGCCGATCTTCGTGATGACGCAGGGGCGCCGCGCCGCGCGCTGGAGCTGGCGTCTGACCCGAGGGTTCCGCACGTGGTTGCCGCTCGTGCTCGCGATCACCGCGGTGCTCGTGCTGGGAGGCTTCGGTGCGACCGCGCTCACCCTCATCTCGGTACTGCCGATCCTCCTCTCGGATGCGATCGCTCCCGCCGCCTCGCACGTGATCGCGGCCTACTCGCTGGGCGCCGCACAGGTGCTCGGCATCCTCCTCAACGGCGTGGTGACGGCAGCGGTCGGCGGGATCCTCATCGCGAAGGTGCGATCCGTCGCGGCCAGCACCCCGGAGTTCCCTCCGCTCGTGCACGCCCTCGCACTGCCGACCGCGGCGGCAGCGAGCACCCCGCTTCGTCCGGACGGCGCGCCCCGCACATCGCGTCGCCCCGCCCTCGCCGTCATCGCACTCGCGATCCTCGCGACGATCGGGTTCGGAACCTCGGCGGTCGATACGCTCCAGCGGCTCTCGAACGCCCCCGCCACCCTCGCACTGGCGCACCGGGGCTTCTCAGACGGCGGCGTCGAGAACACGATCAGCGGCCTCGAGGCTGCGCACGCCGCTGGCGCCGACCTCGTGGAGATGGACGTCATGCAGACGAAGGACGGTCGATTCGTCGCCATGCACGACGCAACGCTCGGGCGCCTCGCCGGGCGGCCCGACGCCGTGAAAGACCTCACGTTCGACGAGCTCACAGCCATCACGGTGCATGACGCGCACGGGCATGAAGACCGTATTCCGGCCTTCGCCGACTACGTCACCCTAGCGAAGCAGCTCGGCATGCCTCTCCTCATCGAGATCAAGCTCGGAGGAGCGGAAACACCCGATCACGTGGAGCGCCTCGTCGACGAGCTCGAGCAGCTCGACGCACTCGAGAGCAATATCTATCACTCACTCGACCCGGTGAGCGTCGACCGGTTGAAGCGGCTGCGCCCCGACCTCGCGGTCGGCTACACGATGGCCTTCGCGGCCGTCGCGGCGCCCGAAACTCCTGCCGACTTCATCGTCCCCGAGGAATGGAGCGCCACTGAGCAGTTGCAGCACTCTGCCGACCAGGCCGGCCTCGCCTTCATGGTGTGGACTGTGAACGACGAGCCGGGCATGCGCGAACTGCTGCGACGCGGCGTGGACGGGATCATCAGCGACCACCCCGACAGGGTGATGGACCTCCGCACCGGAATGCAGCAGGAGGCCGGTCTCGCCGGCATGCTGGTCGACGCGGTCAGCCGTTTCGTGACGATCGTGTAGAGCGGCGCGCGTCGACGACGCTCTTCGCGCAGCCGGAAAAATAAGAACCCCCGCGTGTAGAAGCCACGCGAGGGTTCAGTGGCTCCGACGGGCGTCGATCCCGTGACCTCTCGATTTTCAGTCGAACGCTCTACCAACTGAGCTACAGAGCCAGGCACTCACCTTAGGCGACCGCCGGAGACGAAGAAGCCCTTCCGAGGAAGGGCTCTTCATCCAGCGACCCTGACGGGACTTGAACCCGCGACCTCCGCCGTGACAGGGCGGCGCGCTAACCAACTGCGCTACAGGGCCATAATGTGTTGCTATTCAATTGTGTTTCGGTAAGAGTGACCCCAACGGGATTCGAACCCGTGCTGCCGCCGTGAAAGGGCGGTGTCCTAGGCCGCTAAACGATGGGGCCGAAGCGATTTCTCGCTTGCTACCGAGATGAAATCTTACGGGGGTTCTCCACTGCGGCGCAAATCGAGCCCGCGATCGCGGTATCTCTGGCGTGTCGCGGCGGGAGCTAGAACGCGTGAGCGGTCAGTAAGGTGCACTTCAGGCGCGAATAATGCACCTCACTGACCGCTCGCCCGCACCGCCCCTACCAGTGCCGGTGCTCGTGCGATCCCGACAGATCGGTGCGGTAGTCGGGCCAGGGCAGGTCGATCGGCGGCTCGAAGTCCGCAGGCAGGAGCGGCGGCACCGGATCGGCGGCCGTGCGCTCCGCGAATTCCCGTCGCGCCTCGGCGAGCACCTCCGGCTTCGTGAGCAAGTCGAGGAAGGTGCCGGCGACGGTCTTCCCGGCGGTCACGATCGTGGGGGCGATCGTCTCCGGGATCCCCCCGAGTGCGTTCATCACCCACGAAGGGTACGGTCCGGCGCCCGGAACGGATTGCAGCGCGGGGCGCGACACGTAGAAGCGCACGAGCGGCGCGTAGTGACTCATCTCGACGTAGTCGTCGCTCGTCCAGTTGCGCTGCCAGGCTGGCATGTGCTCGCGCAGCCCGCGTTCCGCCTCCTGGGGCGTGATGAGCTGCTCGGTCTCGGCGAGGAAGGGCCGTTCGCTCGGCTCCAGCCCGAGCGAACGCTGCACCTCCTGCGCCACAGCGACCGCTTCCGGTCCGTAGCTCGGCGCCCCCACCTCTGACAGGTTGTCGAAGAGCACCGTTGCCATCGCGTGATTCGTGCGGCCGGGGCGGCTGCGGGCGATCCAGCGCTCTTCGAGTTCGCAGTGCCCCATCGAGGCCGCTGCCGCAGCGTTGCGGTCGAGCACCTGCAGAATGTGCTCGGCCATCTCGATGTCGGGCGTGCGCCACGAGAACTGCACGCGAGCGACGCGCTGGGGCAGGTTGTCGGCGGTGGCCTGGCCATCGGTCAGGATCGCATCGGAGAAGCTCCATCCACCCGTCGCGGGCAGCATCGCGTCGAGCATGCTCCGCGATGCAGAGTACATCTGCATGAGCGACAGGTTCGCGCCGGGGGCGCGTGCGGCCGAGTGCGACGCCGGGATGGGCGAGTTCGGATCGGCGCTCGACAGCTGCCACTGCTCGGGGTGGTCGCAGATGAAGCTGTACACCTTGCTGTAGTACGCGCCGCACTGGGTGTCCCAGCGAGCCGTGTTGCACAGCGGCAGCATGTAGAAGGGGTGGAAGGAGACGATCGCGTCGGCGTCGTCGTAGTACCCGCGCAATCCGTGCACGACCTTCGACCCGTGCATCTTCTCCGCGGGCTCACCCGTGTAGTGCAGGGTGCCGGCGATATCGTGCTGACGCATCGCGTGCTGCGTCGCGAGCACTCCTGCGAGTGTCGAAATGCCGAGTACGGAGTGCGGGTCGGTGTGCCCTGGCGCGAACCGCGAGAGGCCGTCTCGCGGCGCCTCCGTCGTCGCAGCGGCCTGGCTGTTGCCCGGCACGGCGTCGTACTCGGCGTAGGTGAGGAGCGTCGGGCCGTTTCCGTTCGACCAGCGGGCGCTGAATGCGGTGGGCATGCCTGCCGAGCCGTCCTCCACGGTGAAGCCCTCGGCGCGGAGCCGTTCGACGTACCACTGCTGCGAGCGGTACTCGCGCCATGCGGGCTCCGCGAGCTCCCAGATATGGGTGTGCCACTCGGTGAGCTGCTGCAGGTGCTCATCGATCCAGGCCTGGGCGGTGCGCTTGGCCGCTGCGGTGAGTTCGGTCACGATCGCGGTGTCCTTTCTGCTGCGGCGAGCGCGCGCACTGCGTGCTCAGCCGGCCGGTTGACGGGTGAGTCGGGTACTCCGTTCTCGGCGAACGACGCCCCGTTCTGCGCTTGGATGCGGACATACTCGATCTCGGTGCGCGCCGAGAAGTACGCGATGTGCGGTGTGAGCACGACGTCGCGGCGCCCGACGAGCGGGTGCCCATCGCTCGGCGGCTCTTCCGAGAGCACGTCGAGCGCCGCTGCCGAGAGCTGCCCGGCGTCGAGCGCTGCGGCGAGCGCGGGTTCGTCGATGAGCGCGCCTCGCGACACGTTCACCAGTACAGCGCCCCGCGGCATCTCGCCGATGAACTCGGCGTCGACCATGCGCTCCGTCTCAGGTGTGAGCGGCAGGTGCAGCGAGAGCACGTGCGAGGATCGCCGCACCTCGTCGAGGTCGGTGCGCGTGACCCCGAGACGCTCCAGATCGGCACGCACCTCGGCGGTGTCCGGGAGCAACGGGTCGTACCCCAGCACGCGCCCGAACAGCGGGCCCGCGAGCCTCGCGAGTTCGCGACCGATCTTTCCGAGCCCCACGAGCCCCAGCGTCGTCTCGCTGAGACGTGCCGGTGCGACCGCGGCGCGAGAGTTCCAGTCGCGCGGAGTGGCGGAGTCGAGGTAGAAGGGCAGTTGGCGAACGGCGTGGAGCAGGATCGCCAGCGCGTGCGTCGCCACCTCCTCGGTCGCGGCGCCGGGAACGTTCGTCACCCACACGCCTCGCTCCGTCGCGGCGTCGATGTCGACGTAGTCGAAGCCCATCGACATGAGTGCGATCACCCGCAGGTTCGGCAGCGCCTCGATGATCTCGCGCGTGACGCTCGCGTACCCGGGCAGGAGCACCTCGGCGTCGCGCGCCCCCGCGATGATCTCCGCGGCATCGCGGGTGCCGAGCACTCGGACGGTGTAGCCCGCGGCTTCGAGCAGCTTCACCCCCGGCGTGATGTCGGAGTCGTCGGCGTCGGTGTAGACGGCGACGGGGGGCGCGCTCCGTGTGTTCGTCGTCATCGCTGCACCTCTTCCGCGTCGAGTGCGAAGGTCGCCTGATCGATGTGGATCAGTTGCAGACCGCCACCCGCGACCGCAGCGTCGACGGCCGTCGCGAGCTCCGCGCCGTTCGTCGCACGGTGCCCGGCGCCGCCGAAGGCCGCAGCCACTGCCACCCAGTCGGGCTGCACGAGATCGACGCCGACCGGGGCGATGCCAGCGTCCACTTCGTTCTGCTTGATCTCCGCGTACCCACCGTTGTCGACGACGATGACCGTGACATCGAGGCGCTGCTCGATCACGGTGATGAACTCCTGCATGGAGAACATGAGCGCACCATCACCGGTCACCACGAATGCCGGCCGTTCCGGCGCAGCGATGCGCGCGCCGAGCGCCGCCGGCAGGCCGTACCCGAGCGTCGCGTAGGTCGCCATGTACGGCGTCGAGTTCGGCTCGGAGACGCGCAGCGTGTTCAGCAGCCCCCAGTAGGCGATCTGCGACGAGTCGGTGGCCACGATCGCCCGCTCGGGCAGCGCCTCGGCGATGCTCTCCGCAAGCGCCGTGTTCGCGGCCGAGAGGTCGGCCGATTCGGCGCGTACGAGCTCGCGCGTCTCCGCGACCGACGCCTCGGCCCGCTCGCGGCGGGCGATCGCGGCAGCCGCATCGGCTGGATGGGCTTCGAGCGCGGTGAGGATCGCGGCGAGCGCCTGCGATGCGTCCGCGACGATGCCGACCTCGGCGCTCTGATTCTTCTCGATCTGAGAATCCAGCAGGTCGATGCGGATCACGGCGCCCTGCGCTTCGAGGCGGTCCACCCAGAGCTCGGCCTCGCCGAGCTTCGAACCGACGACGAGCAGCACGTCAGCCTGCTGCGCGCGTGAACGGGCCGCAGCGAGCCGCAGACTCGACCCGATAGCGAGCGGATGGTGCTCGTCAAGCACTCCCTTGGCGTTCAACGTCGTGACGACCGGTGCGGACAGCCGCTCGGCGAGGGCGCGCAGCTCTTCGGAGGCCCCTCGGGAGCCGCCACCCGCGAGGATCACCGGCTCACCTGCCTCAGCGAGCAGCCGCGCGGCAGCGGCGACGCGCTCCGCATCGGGAGTGTTCACCGGCGAGAAGGTGCGCGGCGCGAGGGCTGCGGCTGGGATATCGGCGACCTCTTCGAGCAGGTCGAGCGGGATCTCGATGTACACCGGCCGAGGTCGCTTCGTGGCGAAGAGCTCGAACGCGTCGTGCACCGCCGCGACGGCTTCATCCGCGGACTGCACGCGGCGACCCCACTCGACGATGGCGGAGGCGGCGGAGAGCTGATCCTTCGTCTCGTGGAGCGTGCCGACATCGGCGAACTCGGCGCCGCGCGCGGGCCCTGGCGACACGATGATCATCGGACGCGACTCGCAGTAGGCGGTGCCAGCGGCCGAGAGGGCGTTGAGCAGCCCGGGGCCGCTCGTCGTGATGACGACACCCGGCAAGCCGGTCTGCAACGACCAGCCGTCAGCCGCGTAACCCGCGCCCTGCTCGTGGCGGGTAGTGACCGGGCGGATCCCGAGCGCGCTGAGCGGCCGGTAGAGCTCGAGGTTGTGCGTGCCGGGAATGCCGAAGACGGTGTCGACGCCGTAGCCGCGGAGAGTTTCGATGACCACCCAGCCGGTGGTGCGTCGGGTCTCGGTCGTGGTGACGCCGCTCATCAGCGCGCCTCGTCTGCCGCGAAGCGGCGGCTGCCGTCGACCCAGGTCTCGTGCACCGTGATCGCCGCGATGTCGCTCCCCGCGACCTCGAGCGGATCGGCTCCGAGTACGACGAAGTCAGCGCGCTTGCCGACGGTGATCGAGCCGAGCTCGCTCTCGCGGCCGAGCGTGATCGCTCCCTCGAGGGTGTGGCCGCGGAGGGCGGCCTCCGGGCTGATCCGCAGGGAATCCGGTCCGAGCTGCGCGCCACGACGCGTGATGCGCGTCACCGCGGCTTGGATCGCCTCGAGCGGACGCGGCTCGGCGACGGGCGCATCCGAAGAGATGGTGACGGGCACACCGGCGGCGACGAACTCGCCGAGCGGGTTGAAGCGCTCACCGGGCGTGCCGATGGCCTGTTCCACGCCCTCGCCCCAGTTGTAGTAGTGCTGGGTCTGGTTGACGGGGCGGATGCCGAGCTCGGCCATGCGGGTGATCTCCTCCGGCGTCGGCAGGCCGCAGTGCTCGATGCGGTGCCTCGCGTCGGCGTCGGGGCGCTCGCCGAGCGCCTGCTCGATCGCGTCGACGACGAGCTTGATCGCGGTGGGCGACTGGGCGTGCGTCGCAGTCTGCAGACCGGCGGCGTGCGCCTTGCTCACGAGCTCCGTGTACTCGCGCGGCTCGTGGTAGAGCTGACCGGTGCGGCAGGGATCACCGACGTATCCTTCCGGGAAGTACGCCGTCCACCCGCCCAGCGTTCCGTCGGCGTAGAGCTTGATGCCCGTCGCCGAGAGGAACGGGTTGCCGAACGGGCCGGTGAGCCCGAGGTCGAGCACCTGATCGAGCAGGTGTGAGAGGAAGTACATCGAGACGCGCATGTCGAGCGCACCGCGATCCGCGGCTTCGAGGTACGCCGCGAACTCGCGCTTCGACACCTGCGCATCGCCGATCGCCGTCACTCCCCCGCGCAAGAACTCGCGCTGCACCAGGTCGAGCTGGCGCTGGTGCTCCGCTGGCTCGTCGCCCAGGTGGAAGTTCGGCCCGTGATGCCCGATCTTCACGCCGTGCAGCCCGGTCAGCACGTTGCACGCGGCATCCGACAGCTCGCCCGTGAGCTCGCCATCAGCATCCCGGAAGAACTCGCCGCCCTCGGGGTTCGGCGTATCGCGGGTGATGCCGAACTTCTCGAAGGTGAACGTGTTCACGACACCGCCGTGACCGGAGGCGTTCATGATGTACACCTCGCGATCCGTCGCGATCTCGTCGAGCTCCTGACGGGTCGGGTGGCGGCGCTCCACGAGATTGCGCTGCTCGTACCCGTAGCCGCGGATGGGCGTTCCGGCAGGCAGCTTCTCGGCGCCCTCGCGCATGCGGGCGACGATCTCAGGGATCGATCCGGCCTGAGCCGGCGAGATGTCGATCCAGGTGAGCATCTGGCCGTACATGAGCGGGTGCGCGTGCGGATCGATGAATCCGGGAATGATCGTGGCCTCGGGGTACTCCGCCCGCTCGGGCGTCAGCCCTGCGGCGACAGCCGCCGCCTCGACGTCGGCTGCGCTCCCCACGGCGAGAATTCGCCCGCCGGCGCTGAGGAACGCCTCGGCCTCCGGGGTTTCGGCGTCGACGGTGAGGATGCGCTTCGCGGTCACGATCGTGGGGATCGAGTCGCGGGCGTCGTAGGTGGCGAGCTGTCGCACGGTGCTGCTCCTTGAGTGAGGTGGTGGTTATTTCCGGGCTGCTGAGCGGCCGGAAGTGGAAACGGCGGTGGTATCGAGGCGCGCCTTGAGCGAGCCCGTCGCCGGAGCCGTGTCGGAGTGCTGCGGCGCGAACACCGTGCCGAGAATCGCGAGCAGTGCGAGCAGTCCGAAGAACGCGATGACCGACCAGAAGTTGCCAGTCGCTACGAGCAGGCCGGTGGCGATCGCGGGCGACAGACCGCCCCAGACTGCGGCGCCGATGCCGTAGGAGAGCGACATCGACGTGTAGCGGGCCTGCGGCCGGAACATCTGAGCCATCAGTGTCGAGAGGGGAGCCCAGGCGCCGCTGAGCGTGAGTCGCAGTACCGAGACGAAGAGGTAGATCATCGCGACGTTGTGCGCGTCGATGAAGAGCACGAGCGGAATCACCGTGACGAGCGACAGTCCGGAGCCGAGGATCATGATCGTCTTCGCACCGATCTTGTCACCGAGCAGGGCGAGCGGCAGCGTGACGAGCGTCTCGACGAACGCGGCAACGGTCATCGCTCCGAGGATGATGTCGGCGTCCAGGCCGATCTCGGGGCTCGTGGCGTAGCTCTGCACGAATGTGGTCGCCAGCACGTATCCGCCCGAAGCCATCGCGATGATGCCGAAGCCGAGCAGCATGGGCCACCAGTTGTTCTTCAGTGCGAAGAGAATCGGGGTCGACTGCTCGTGACCCTCGATCTTCGCCTCGAAGACCGGCGTCTCCTCGACGCGGTAGCGCACCCAGAAGCCGACGCCGATGAGCACGATGCTGAACAGGAACGGGATGCGCCAGCCCCAGGTGAGGAGCACGTCGTCGCCCATGAGGGCGAGGATCCAGAATGCGCCGGTCGACATGAGCGCGCCGAGCGGGTTGCCGATCTGCGTGAAGCCGCCGTAGAAGGTCTTGAACTTCGGGGGTGCGCTCTCGACCGCCATGAGGCTCGCACCGCCCCATTCGCCGCCGACCGCGAGGCCCTGCGCGATGCGGAGCACGATGAGCAGGATCGGGCCCCAGATGCCGATCGTGTCATACGTCGGGAGTGCGCCGACGAGCGTCGTCGCGATGCCCATGAGCAGCAGCGTGATCGTCAGCGCCGGTTTGCGGCCCAGCTTGTCGCCGATGTGGCCGAAAATGATGCCGCCGAGCGGGCGGGCGAAGTACGCGACCGCGTACGTGCCGAACGAGGCGAGCGTGCCGAGACCCCGATCGAGCTCCGGGAAGAACACGACGGGGAAGACGATCGCGGCAGCCGTGGCGTAGACGTAGAAGTCGTACCATTCGATCGTGGTGCCGACGGCTGCGGCGAATCCTGATTTGAGCGCTCGACGGTGAGTGTTCACCGGGGCGGTGGCGGTAGACATACGGAAGCTCCCTTGCTTGAGGACAGCGCGATGCGCGCAACTGGAACGACTGTAGGCCAGCCGACGCGCTCGTGCACGGAAAGCGTTCGTCGATGCCGGGTGTTTCACCGCCGATTTGCAGCCGCGAAACCTCGATATTCCGATTACGCTTGCAGAAGACCAAATATCGCCGCGTTCTTGCGGGCCGCTCGACTCAGATCCGCGTATTTCGAGAAGCCCTGAAGCGACGCCCGCTCACACCCAGAGGAGACGTTGCCGTGCAGCCGATCACCCGTCGCACGAACGCGCCGCGCACGCCGCAAGGCGCGGCTGATCTCGACGAGTTCGACGCCGCCCTCATCCGCGCCCTCCAGGCCGACGGGCGCGCCAGCATTCACGATCTTGCGATCCAGCTCGGCGCGAGCCGCGACTTCGTCGCCCAGCGCATGCACTTGCTCACGCACGGCGGGGGCCTGCGCGTCGTCGCGGCACTCGACCCCGGGTTCGTGGGACACCACGTGCTCGTGCACGCCAAGGTCGAGGTCGACGGCCCGATCGCCCCGATCGCGGAAGAAGTCATCCAGCTCCCTGACGCGGTCTTCGTCTCCATGACGAGCGGCCCGCTGCCGCTCGTTTTCGAGTCCCGGCACGGCGACGGCCACGAGTTGCTCGACGTGCTCGATCATGTGCGGCGCCTGCCCACGGTGCGGCGCGTGCTGGTCTCCACGTACGTCGAAGTGCTCAAGGGATTCTTCGTCTCGCACGGGCAGACCGACATCGTGCTCGATCGGATCGACTACGAGCTGATCGCCGTGCTGCAGCAGGACGGGCGCACCAGCTACCGAGCGCTCGCCGACACCGTGCACCTCTCCCCCTCGTCGACGCGGGCACGCGTGCAGCGGCTCATCGACGCCGGCGTCATCCGCATCGCCGCGATCAAGTCCGGGAGCTTCTCGCGCAACCGTCTCGCAATCGGCGTCGGCATCACCATTGACGGCCCTCCAGACCCCATCAGGGAGTTCGTCATGGAATCGCCGTACATCGATTTCGCTGTGCGTTGCCACGGAAGCTACGACTTCATCGCGACGCTCGTGTCAGCGTCTTCCTCGCAACTGCTTCCCGCCATGGACGCGATGCGTGGACTTCCGGGCGTCAGTGCGCTCGACTCGTGGACGCACTACGACATCGTCAAAGAGGACTACGCGCGAACGCTCGGCCGAGTGCTCGTCAGGGAGTGAGCGCGGAACCGGGCAGACGTGGCTCAGTCGCCGCCGAGCGCGCGCTGCACTCGGCTGAGCGAGATGTTCTCGTGCAGCATGACTCCGGAGCTCGTGCGCTGCTCGAAGTGGTAGCCCATCCGGCCCTGACGGAGCAGTCCGATCAGGTGCGGTTCGGCTGCGTTCCACATGATCCAGGTGGGAAGCCCCTCGGAGTTCTTGCCGAGGTAGGTGATTTCGATATTGCGCGACCCGATGCGCTGCACAACGGGCATCAGCTTATTCTTCGACAGGGCGACGCTGCCGGTATCCGCCTGCTCCATCTCACTCATAGCACGATCCTAGCGAATTAGGCGTGTCTCGGGCACCGAAACGGCCGATGAGGCGCGGATGTGTTGACCGATTCGTGCGTCGGGGGGATCAGCCGCCCGCAGAGCCGCTGGGCGGCCGATCCCGGCGCTGCATCTGCTCGGCTACGCGTGCGCGAAGAACGCGCCCGTGATCTTCGCGAGCCCGTGCAGGTCGTCGACGTGCGCGAGCTCACGTGCCGAGTGCATCGAGAGCAGGGGCACGCCGACGTCGACGGTGCGGATGCCGAGGCGGGTGGCGGTGATCGGGCCGATGGTCGAACCGCAGGGCACCGTGTTGTTCGAGACGAACTCCTGTGTCTCCACTTCTGCTGCTGTTCCGAGCCGGCTCCACAGCGCGGCGCCGTGAGCGTCGCTCGCGTACCGCTGGTTCGCATTGATCTTGAGCATGGGCCCGCGACCCGCGAGCGGTCTCACTCTGGGATCGTGCTTCTCGGAGTAGTTCGGGTGCACCGAGTGGCCGGCGTCGGCCGACAGGCACCAGGAGGCCGCGAGCGCGCGAGCCGCGTCTTCTCCGGTCGCGTGCAGCCCGCCGCGAAGTCGCTGGAGCACGTCTGCGAGGAAGGGACCAGCGGCACCCGAGCGCGTGTTCGATCCGAGCTCCTCATGATCGAACGCCGCAACCATCGAGATGGTGCCGGGATGCGGCTCGGTCTCGATGAGCGCCGCGAGGCCGGCGTACGTGGAGCTCAGGTTGTCGAGGCGGGGCGATGCGAACAGTTCGGCATTCGCACCGATGCGCTGAGGCCCGTGCGTGTCGTACAGGCGCACGTCGACGCCCGCGAGGTCGTCGGGCGTCAGCGCGGCACGCGCAGCGGATCGGGCTGCAGCGCGACCGCGGCCCGATCCCGTGCGCCCGCCGCCGAGCTCCCGCACGAGCAGTGCGAGTATCGACACCTCTTCACCGGCCAAGCCGATGATGGGCTGCGTGTGCCGCTGCCGATCGAGGGTCAGATTCTTGTTGGCGTCGCGGTCGAGGTGGATCGCGAGCTGCGGGATGCGCGCGACGGCGCCCGTGCGGACCAGGTGCTCGGCCCCGTCGCGCGTGACGACGCGGCCGGCGAACCCGAGATCGCGGTCCAGCCACGAGGTGAGCAGCGGGCCGCCGTAGATCTCGACGCCGACCTGCGCCCACCCGTCCGACTCGAAGTCGGGCCGCGGCTTCACCACGAACCCCGGCGAGTCGGTGTGGGCGCCGAGCACCCGCACGGGGCTGGTCGCGTCGACGTCGGCTCCGGCCCGCCACGCGATCACGGCGCCGTCGCGGCGCACGAATCCTCGACCCGAGGCCTCGAGCGGTGCCCACGCGGCCGTCTCATCGTGCTCTGCGAATCCCGCCTTCGAGAGGGTCTCGCCGAGCGCCCCGGCCGCATGGTACGAACTGGGCGACGCCGATACGAAGTCGCCGAACGCTCCGATGTAGGCGTCGCGATTCTGCAGCAGTGAACGGGACACGGGTGTCAGGCTCCTTCGCCGGCGGCTGCCGAAGGGGTGAAGTTCGTGGCGTACTCGGCGAGCAGTCGTGCTCCGAAACCCGTTGACCCGACGGAGCGCCACAGGTCGTCGCTCTCCGACTGCATCGTTCCTGCAATGTCGAGGTGGCCCCAGGGAGTGCCGTCGACGAACTCGTTCAAGAACAGCCCGGCGAGAATGACGCCGGCGTACTGCCCGCCGATGTTCGAGAGATCGGCCACATTTGATTTGAGCTGCTCGCGGTACCGGTGGTCCAGCGGGAAGCGCCAGATGTTCTCGTCGGTCGCGTCGGCGGCGGCCTGGAGCTGCGCCGCCACGGCGTCGTCGTTCGCCAGCATGGCGGCGGTGCGCGTGCCGAGCGCGGCCATGGCGGCCCCGGTCAGCGTGGCGATGTCGACGATCGCGTCGGGGCGGCGCTCGTCGATCGTGCGATCCTCGGTCGCGAGTACGAGGCCGTCGGCCATCACCAGTCGCCCCTCGGCGTCGGTGTTCTTGACCTCCACCGTCTTGCCGCCACGGATCGTGAGCACGTCGCCGAGCTTCGTCGCACTGCCCGACGGCATGTTGTCGGTGCACATGAGCCAGCCCGTGACCGCCGTCTTCGCGCCGAGGTCGCGCAACGCGATCATCGACGAGAACACCGATCCGGCGCCCATCATGTCGAACTTCATGGCGGCGTGCATCGCGTTCGACGGCTTCAGGCTGATGCCGCCCGAGTCGTACATGATGCCCTTGCCGATGAGCGCGAGGTGGCCCTCCGGATCGGCCGGCCGATAGGAGATCTTGATCATGCGGGGCTCTTCCACGCTGCCGGCGTTGACGCCGAGCAGCCCACCCGCGCCGAGCTCGATGAGCTGCGCACGGTCGAAGATCTCGGTTTCGAGCCCGAACTCGGGCGCGAGCCGCTCGATGACCTCGGCGAACTTCTCCGCGCTGAGGTGACGCGGCGGGGTGTTCGCGAGATCCCTGGCGACGCTCGCCGACCGTGCGAGGATCAGCCCGCGGTTCACGCCGTCGCGCGCCGCTTCGGCATCGGAGTCGGAGACTGCGATTTCGAGCGAGGCGAGCGCGACCGTGTTCGGTTCGCCCTTGAGTGCGTCGTAGCGGTAGCGGGCCAGCATCGCGCCCTCGGTGGCGGCGAGTGCCGCGTCTGCGACTGAGAGCCCGTCGCCCTGGGATACGACATCGCGCAGGTCGACTGCGAGGTCGGCGACCTCTCGAGCCGCACGCGTGAATGCGGCAACGGCATCGCGCAGCTGCGCGGTCGAAGCGATGCCGTCGCCGGTTCCCACGAGCACCTGCAGATGCGCTCCCGGGAGCACGAGGGTCTGGTTCTTCGCGGCGGTGAAGCCTGCTGCGGCGAGCGCTTCGCGGTCGACCGACCCGAGGCCCTCGGGCAGATCGCCCTCGCTCGATACGAAGCGGGCGACGGCAGCAGCCGCGTCTCCTTCACCCCCTGTCACGACGCGTACCGAGGCCTGGGCGGCGAGGGAGGGGACGGGATCGAATGCAGGGTCAATCACAACGCTCATGGCGTCCAGACTAGCCCTGACCGCAGACATCGCTGCGCTCAATCCGCTGCGAGCGCAGCGACGGGCGAGAGCCGGATCGCGCGTCGTGCCGGCACTGCGGCCGCGCCCACCGCGAGCACTGCGCCGAAGACGACGACGCCGAGCAGCACGGGCCACGGAACCGTGGGAGGGGCGAGCCCGACCTGCGACCCGAGGAGTGACTGAGCGGCCACCCAGCCGTATCCGATGCCGAGCACGAGGCCCAACCCGAGCGCCGCGATCGTCATCTGCGCGCTCTCCGCGATGATCATGCGCCGAACCTGCGCTCCCGTGAAGCCGAGCGTGCGCAGCAGCCCGAGCTCCCGTGTGCGCTGCAGCACCCCCAAGGAGAGCGTATTCACGAGGCCGACCGCCGCGATGACGGCCGAGAAGCCGACGAGACCCGTGAAGATGCCCGTCGTGATGCTGAGCGTCTGATCCAGTGCACGGGCCATGGCTGGATCGAGCTCGAACGCGAGCAGCGTCATCGATCGGTAGCTGTCGAGCGCCACAGCGAAGAGCGTCACGAGCGTGACCCCGATCACGAGCCCGATCGTCGAGCGCGCGCTCCGTTCCGGGTAGCGCACCGCGTTCGCGGCAGCCAGCGCGCCGGTCGGCCCCCGCCCCACGATGCGACCGGCCAGACGCAGCACGGGAGGCATGATCAGGTGTGCGCCGAGCGCGATCCCCGTGAACGAGGCCAGGCCGCCGACGAAGGCCACGAAGAGTCCGAGCGGGGTGAGGAACCCGAGCACCAGGCCGAGGGCGAGCAATGCGCAGCCCGAGACGATCAGGATGACCGCCCACACCGACCGCCCGGAGCGACCGCGCGCCGCCTCGGGCCGGGGCTCCACGACCGCGCCGGTCGCGGCGATCGGAGAGACGGCTGCAACCCGACGCGATCCGACCCAGGCGGCCGCCCACGTCGTGAGCGCCACGACCGCGACGGCGATGAACGAGAGCGGATCGAAGAGCGGATACTCACGGCCCTCAGGCAGCCACCCCCATGCCGGTCCGAGCCTGGTGACTCCGAATGCGAGCGCCTCCGCGAGCCCCCAGCCGACGACGGCCCCGAGAGCTCCCATGATGAGGCCTTCGGCTGCGACGCGCGAGCGAACCGAGCGAGCCGTGGCGCCGACGAGCCGGAGGAGCGCAATGATGCGCGTGCGACCCGCGATCACCGTGGCGAAGGTGTTCGCGGTCACGATGGCGCCCACGTAGAGCGCGATGATGATGAAGATGACGCTCACCATCAGCAGCACGAGCCGGAAGGTCCCCGATTCTGCGATCAGTGCCGGGTCGAGCGCCGCGGTGAGGATGCCGGTGCCGAGGATCAGGGTGACGGCGAAGAGGGTGCTGAGCGCCGCCACCACGATTGTCGCGACGTGCTCGCGCAGCTGTCCCGTCGCAGTCCCGACCGCGCTCATGCGCGCTCACCGAGGCCGGCTGCGGCCCCCCGTTCGAGCCCCAGCATCGTCTCGGAGATCTGCTCGGGCGACATGGCGCCGCGGTCGGCGACGATGCGGCCGTCGGCGAGGAAGAGGATCCGGTCGGCGTGGCTCGCCGCGATCGGATCGTGCGTCACCATTGCGATGCTCTGCCCGGACTGCTCGACAGCCGATCGCAGCAGACTGAGCACTTCCCGCCCGGTGCGCGTGTCGAGAGCGCCCGTCGGTTCATCCGCGAAGATGATGTCGGGCTGCGTGGCGAGAGCTCGAGCGATCGCGACGCGCTGCTGCTGACCGCCCGAGAGCTCGTGCGGTCGATGGGTGACGCGATCGGCGAGACCGAGGCTGTGGAGCAGCGCGTCGATGCGGGCGAGTTCCTCCCGACCCGGCTTCACTCCGTCGAGCTGGAACGGCAGGAGGATGTTGCCGCGAACGTCGAGGGTGGGCACGAGGTTGAAGGACTGGAACACGAAGCCGATCCTGCGCCGTCGCAGCCGGGTCAGTGCGGCATCGCCGAGCCCCGTGATCTCGTCGCTGCCGAGCCACACCCGCCCGCTCGTCGGGGTGTCGAGGCCGGCCATCACGTGCATGAGCGTCGACTTCCCCGACCCCGACGGGCCCATGATCGCCGTGAACTGCCCGCGCGCGATGCCGATCGAGACGTCGTCGAGCGCGTGCACCCGCTGCTCGCCATCGCCGTAGTACTTGCCCAGGTCGGCGACGAGCGCGACCATTTCTCTTCCGCCAGTTCTTGTCTGCATACTCCGAAGGTACGAGCGGGGCGCGCTCGTACGGATCGTGCCGGAGTACGACATCGATGGGTCTACGGTGCCGTTCGCCGCCGGTACCAGCGGGCGTTCGAGAGCGAGGCGTCGCACGAACGGAAAGTGTATGCGCGGGAATATAGTTGGGAGCCCGGGGTTGTACCGGGCATGAAAGCATTCGGATTCCTCTCGTTCGGGCACTACGGCCCCGTTCCCGGTTCACGCGTCCGCACGGCGGGCGACATGCTGCGTCAGACCGTCGAACTCGCCGAGGGCGCCGATGAGATCGGCGTGAACGGCGCGTACGTTCGCGTGCACCACTTCGCCCGGCAAGCGGCCTCGCCGATCCCGCTCCTGACCGCGATGGCCGCCCGCACGAAGCGCATCGAAGTCGGCACGGGCGTCATCGACATGCGCTACGAGAACCCCCTCTACCTGGCCGAAGAACTCGCCGCGCTCGACCTGCTCGCCGATCAGCGCATCGCGATCGGCATCAGCCGCGGCTCCCCCGAGACCGCACTGCGCGGATACGAAGCCTTCGGGTACGGCGGATCCGACGACCCGCGCGGCGCCGATCTCGCTCGAGAGAAGTTCGACACGCTCCTCCGCGCGATCGATGGCGAAGCCGTCGTCGACAGCGATCCGCAGATGGCTCCCCCGGGACGGCTCGCCATCGAGCCCCGGTCGCCCGGGTTGCGCGACCGCATCTGGTGGGGCGCAGGATCGCGCGATTCCGCCGAGCAGGTCGGCCGGCAGGGCGTGAACCTCATGAGTTCCACCCTCCTCACTGAAGCGACCGGTCAGCCGTTCCACGTCTTGCAGCGGGAGCAGATCGACCGCTACCGGGAGGCGTACCGCGAAGCGGGTCACACCGGCAGCCCGCGCGTCTCCGTCAGTCGCAGCGTCTTCCCGATCGTGTCGGCCGAAGACGAAGCGTACTTCGGGCTGCGCTCCCGCGAGAACATGGACCAGGTCGGCATCATCGACGGGTTCCGGTCGACGTTCGGCAAGACCTACGCCGACGCCCCCGACCGGCTCATCCAGCAGCTCAAGGCGGACGAGGCCGTCATGTCGGCAGACACGCTCATGCTGACGATTCCGAACCAGCTGGGGCCCGAGTACAACCTGCACGTGCTCCAGGCGTTCGCCGAGCACGTCGCGCCCGCGCTCGGGTGGAAGCCGAACACGGAGGGACCGGTGCAGGGCGACGCGATGTGAGTGCGCCCGGTGCGGTTCCGCCCCTCAGAGCCCGAGAAACTTGTCGAGGTTCCGATCGCTCACGAACAGTGTGAGGTAGTCACCGCTCATGGCGTAGTGGAGGGCGTGCGTGTCCGAGGTCAGAACGGCTTCCGGCATCCCCGCGCCCTCCATGGCGGGATTCTCCTCGACGTCCCACCCCTCTGACGCGAGCCTCTCCATCCACGTCTGCACCTCCGGCTGAATCACCGGAGATCCTGTGAGCGTCCACGTCGTGGACGCCGGCGTGAACCCCGTGCCATCGCGGTAGCCCGACGATTCGCGGGCGTCGCACTCCTCGAACGTCGCCGCCTCAGGGTGCGGGAAATCGCTCCAGCTCTCAGCAGGGGTGTTCTCCACGTGCACGGGAATCCCCGGCTTCGCAGTCTCCTGGAGATGGAAGCGGTAACCGCCCGCGTCGAGGGATTCCCACCCCACGATCTTGGTCGCATCCATTGCGCTGGGGTGATCCTGAATCTGCCCCTCGGCTTTCATGCCTCCGGTGTCGCTGTCTCGGATCGAATCCTGCCCGTGCCCCTGCCTCACATCCTCGGGAACGGCGAAAAGATCTTGGATGCTCTCGAGATAGTCGCGCGTGCTCTGCTCCGTTGCGTCCGGACTGCTCACGAGGACCGCGAGCAGCGTTCCGTCGCAGGCGTAGTGATTCTCGATCTGGTCGAAACTCACGCCATCGGGAGTCGGGAGCGTCATCGTCGTCGGCCAGGGAATGTCACCCTGCGCATCTGCCAGACTGCCTGTCGTCGGCGCCGTCTCGGATGCGTCCGTCCCAGCCTCGGAGCCGGAGGGTGCTTCCGAAGATTCCAGGTGCGCCTCCGATTGCGGTTCCGCGTTCCCGGCGCATGCGGTGGCGCCGAGCAGCAGCAGCGCGGTGAGGGTGAGCGAGAAGGTGCGCGCGAACATGAAGGCCATGGGTTCGACCGTAGTTTCGTCTGGGCGCCTCTCGGGCCTGCTCGCTGTTCAGGTTTGTGCGAAAACCGAGACGCGTGCCTTCCGACCGGGCGTTTCCCGCAGCGCCCCGAGCTGTTCGATGAGCGGCATGTGCTTCGCGGAGAGCCTCATTCGACTGCGGATCACTGCGAAGATCGCGAGGGCGATGAAACCCGTCAGCAGCTTGTCGAGGATCGACGTCGAGAGATTCGAGGTGAAGGTCGCCGCGATGAAGGGCATCCCCGCTTCCTGGAGCGATTCCGAGATTCGACCGATCGCGCCGTACGCGCCTCCTCGGATCGCCACGAGTATCGGTGTCGCGACGAGGCTGCACGCGGTCGCCGCCAGCAGGCTGAGAACGAAGAAGCCCAGAATGTCGTGCCCGAACCGGAAGCGGCGCACGCCATAGCCCCAGACCAGGGCTCCGGTGACGTTGACGAGCGTGAAGGCCATGATGCCCGGCTCGAACATCGGCCCCGTGAGGCCGGTGGCGATCGCGACGGCGACGCCGTACCACGGCCCGAGGGCGATCGAAGCTACGGCGGTGCCCACCATGTCCAGATACACGGGAAGGTCGAGCGGCGCCGCGAGGAACCAGTGGCTGGCGTGGTTGCACACCACGAGCCCGAGGAGCAGCAGCAGCACGGGCGGCGCCGGGAGCCGGCGTGCTGGCTGAGCATCCGATCCCGGGCGGGGAGCACTGCCCGACGGCTCGGCGACGGATGCACGCTCGATCTTCCGAGCGTGCCGGGTGCGCTGCACCCACTGCACCGCTTCCTCTTCGCTCTGCCCGAGGGCGAGGACGATGTCTCGAAGCAGGGCCGGATCCATCCGGCTCCTCCCCGATTGGAAGGCGTTGTAGACCGTCGATCGAGCGGGAATGGCCGCTGCGGCGGAAACCCCTCTCCCGATGCGAAGGTCGGCGATCCGGCGCACGAGTTCCGCGAATGAAACCGGGCCGGCCGCTTCACGGAGCTCTCTGAGGTCTCGAGCGATCCTGTCGAAGCTCTCGGCCTCGCCGTTCTCAGCCTCGCCGTTCTCAGCCTCGCGACGGGGGAACGAGTCGGGGTTCGTCATCTTCCCTCTCCACTGTCGCAGCGCATATGGCTGCCGCGGCATATGGCTGAATCGAACGGCCTCATCATACTCTGAACGGGAGCCGCGACGGCTCCGGATGCGGATCTCATGAAGACTCACTGTCGCGGTAGCCTCTCACGCATGGGCAAGAAAGAGTGGGATCGAAAGCCGATGCCCCGCGACCGCTTCATCACCGTGAAGGCGCGCACGGGATTCTCGGATCACATCGCATCGCCCGACCTCGGCCCGCTCACGCTCTGCGGGCTCAGCGTGGGCGAAGTACTCGACGACGGCATCGACTTCGCCGACTACGACCGCCGTTGCAAGCCGGAGCACATCGCCCCGCGCGGCTACTGCGCACCGTGCAACCGCGCCTACCTCATCGTGCACGGCGTCCACGAGCCGCGCTGGGACCGCTGGGATGCTGCGCGGAAACGCGATCGTGAGCGGCGCGGGTAGCTCATCGCGTTCGACCTCACACGCTCAGGCGCCCCGCAAGCTCTCCGACCCCGTCCCCCGACAGGTGCGGGAGGAACGCGCGCCGCCCCGCCATCACCATGACGAGCGAGAGGATCGGCCCGTGGACGGACGGCCCCTCCCCCGAGCGGAAGTCGGCGTCGCTCGCTTCGAGCGTCAGGCCGCGCACCATCTTCTTGCTGTTCACCGCGAAATCCCGAGTCGAGAAGAAGCGGGCGATCTCGAGCACGCTGCGCGGATCGGGATCGAGCGCCAGCCCGAGTGGGAACGCGATGTCCTGGCTGTGCACGACGACCTCCCCGAGAAAGGCCGCGTAGTCGCGCGTCGGAGTGATCCGGCTCGGCACAGCCGAACGAAAGCGGGCGAGTGTTCCCACCGCATCCGAGCCGCGGTAGCGCTCGATCATGCGGTCGTTGTGCTTCGCAGCGTCGAATCCGGCGCGCACGATGCTCAGCAGCCACGCTGCGGTTCCCGTACTCGCGGCCGCGGTGAGGTGGGCGACGACCTCCTCGACCGTCCACCCGTCGCAGAGGGATGTCGACTGCCACTCGGCATCCGTGAACCCGCAGAGCACCTGCTCCAATCTGGATCGCTCGGCTCGCACGAGGTTCTCATACGCTTCGCGTTGCATATGCGCCTTTCAGAGGTTCTTCGGCCGCGCTCAGAAGGATCGCCGCAGCATATTCTGGCACGGCGCAGCCCGCAGCACGGCGCTCCGCCTGCCCGCGCCGGCGAGCCCAGCGCCGAAAGCGCGTTTCGGCACCTTCATTCCGCACAGCCGAGCACAACGTGCGCCCTCGCGAGCACGCGCCGCCGCCGCCCCGTCGCCGTCACGGATACCGCACACTGAAGCGCTCGCAGATCACCGGCATGTCGGGCTCGAAGCCGCGCTCGTTCTCGGAATAACGGCGCCAGTAGCGCTCGTGGGTGTCGCGCCAGTCGGCGAGCGTGCGATCCCCTTCCCCTTCGGAGCGGGCGTGCTCGGCGGTCACATCGCAGAACGGTACGGTCTCGATCCGCGTCGTCTCGAGCACTGCTCGCGGCACCCCGGACCCGTCGAGGATGATGCTGAAGTCACCGACCGCCGGCACCGGATCGCCGCTCGCTTCATAGTCCCAGAGCGACGAGGCTGTGCCCGTCTTCGTTCCGGCGAGCACGAGTTCGAGCAGCTGGTCGGCCTGCTCCGGGATCGCCCCGAACGCCCAGACCTCTGGGAGATCCTCCGGCAAGGCGGGGTCCTCGGCGCGGCGTTCCTCCCAGAACCGAACGACTGCAGCATCCACACTCATGCTGTGCAATCTATCTCGAACTGCCTGGTCCCGCGCGAATCACATCGCCAGGTAGGCCTCCCGCAGTTCGGGGTAGTACTGGTCGAATCCTGGGCGCTCGGTGCCCTCGGTGGACGCGACGAGGAGGTCGAGGTAGTACTCCCACCCGGGCCCGATCTCGCCGACCTCGTCGTCGGGGGTGAGGTGGTGCACGAAGGTCAGCAAGCAGTCGTCTCCGTCAGCCTCGAGGTGCAGCTCGAGCCGCCACGCGCCGACCTCCTCATCGGACAGGAGCGCGAGAAAGCGCGGAGCCTCGCACGCGAGCACCTTCATCGTGATCTCGGGCTCGTGATCTTCGAACCGCATGCGCACGCGCACCGTGCCGCCGACCCGACGATCACCCTCCCACGGACCGAACCAGGTCTCCGTCAGCTCGGATTCGGTGAGGTGGGCCCAAGCCTCGGCGTCCCTGAGCGACAGCGAACGCACCAGGATCAGGTCTCGTCCGCGTTCGGTTGCGACGACGCGTCCGCTTGCTTCGGTCATGTCGGCCTCCAGGCTCATCGTGCGCGGAATCGAGCATCCCGCATGCACAGCCTAAGCGGCGGCGGCACCCGCCGAGTAAGTTCGCCCCATCGAACTCCCGACACACCCTGTTTCGAGGTCTGATCCGGGCTTCTCCCGATCGCCGGAAACTTGCTACGGTTGCTGCTCGTGCGCCACCGCGCACCGCAACACTGGGAGCACACATGAGCGATTACAACATCGCGAACCCGCACGATTACGACCACCGTCACGCAGACATCGGCGCGGGTTGGCTGCGAGCGAGCGTCTTCGGAGCCATGGACGGCCTCGTGTCGAACCTGGGCCTCATCGCGGGCATCGCCGCGGCGGGCGCCGCACCCGGGATCGTCGCGATCACCGGCATCTCGGGCCTGATCGCCGGCGCGGTTTCGATGGCCCTCGGCGAGTACACCTCGGTGCGCACCGCCAACGAGCAGCTCGACGCCGAGGTACGGATCGAACGAGAAGCGCACCTGCGCAACCCCGAGGGGGAGATGGCCGAGCTCACGGCGCTGCTCGAGAACCTGGGCGTCGAGCCGAGGATCGCGGAGACCGCTGCGGAGCAGGTCCACGCGAACGCCGATCAGGCCGTGCGCGTGCATCTGCTCTCCGAGCTGGGCGTCAGCCCGGAGGAGCAGCCGTCGCCGTGGGTCGCGGCGTTCTCGTCACTGGTGGCGTTCGGCGTGGGGGCGCTGATCCCGATCCTCCCGTTCATCTTCGGGTTCGGCACGCTCGGGTTCGGACTCGCCTTCGGCGGCGTCGGATTGCTCATCGCAGGCGGACTCGCGGCTCGGTTCACGAAGCGCAACTGGCTGATGGGCGCTGCCCGCCAGCTGCTCTTCGGCGGCATCGCCGTCGCCGCGACCTACACGATCGGCTCGTTGCTCGGCGTCTCGGTCGCCTAGCGAGGCACGGCGAACAGTCTCGCACTCACGCTCGAGCGCGTAGGCTTGAGGCATGCCCAGCGCCGAATTCGTCGAAGCGGTGCTCGACGTCGTCGCGCGCATCCCGCCCGGTCGTGTCATGACGTACGGCGATGTCGGGATCGCGGTCGGTTCCGAAGCGCCACGCGCCGTCGGCCGAGTCATGGCGCTCTACGGCCACGGATCGCCCTGGTGGCGCGTCGTGCCCGCGAGCGGCAACCCGCCGCAGGGTCACGCGGTGCTCGCGCTCCCGCACTATGTCGACGAGGGCACCCCGATCCGCGTGACCGGAGCGCCGCGCGCCGGTACCGCAGCGGCTGCGGCGAGCGCGGAGGTCGCGCACCGCGCCGCACGCTCCGGGGAGTAC
This sequence comes from Leucobacter sp. USHLN154, assembly GCF_037145595.1. Classification (NCBI taxonomy): domain Bacteria; kingdom Bacillati; phylum Actinomycetota; class Actinomycetes; order Micrococcales; family Microbacteriaceae; genus Leucobacter; species Leucobacter sp. USHLN154. The sequence goes on along the minus strand of NZ_JBBCXF010000001.1, from coordinate 222,452 downwards.
CGGATCGCGTTATCGGCGGCTCGCCTCCCCTATACGCACGAGATCTACGGAGAGGTGGCGCTGTGAGCGACACGACCGCGAACGAATCCGATTCACCGACCGGCGCCGAATCCGCTCCGAGGCCGCTCCGCCTCGGATTCGCCCGCGGCATCGCCCCGAGCAAGTGGGCGCGGCGCTGGAAGGCGGCGACGCCCGGACGCAAGCTCGAACTCGTGCCGCTGGAGGTCGCGTTCGGCTCGCCGCTCGCAGCGCGCAACCAGGAGACGGCCTCCTCGGCCGCCGCGTGCGACGTGCTCATCGAGCGCACCGCGCCCGATGGCAGACCGGCGGACTCCGAGGGCGATGAGAGCCCTCGTCGCGCCATCCGGCTCTACGCAGAGTCGCTGGCACTCGTCGTGCCCGCTGACCACGAGCTCGCGGAGCAGGAATCGGTGAGTCTTGCCGAGATCGCGTTCGTCACACTGCTCGATCACCCCGACCATTTCCCGGCATGGCCTGCGCCGCAGCCGTGGGGGGATCCTGAATGGATGCCGAGGGGCCCGCGCGCTGCGCTCTCCCTCGTCGCCACCGGCGCCGGCGCCGTGCTCCTGCCCGTGCCGCTCGCACGGCACCTGATCAACAAGCGCGAGCACACGGTGCTCCCGGTCCGCCCGGAGCCGGGTGAGCGTCCGCTCGACGGTCCCGTCGTCTGGGCGGTGTGGAACGTGGACCGGGACGACGCGACGGTGCAGCACCTCGCGGGCATCCTCCGGGGCCGCACAGCCAACAGCTCGCGGGAGTCGGCCCAGGAAGAGGCGAAGAGCACCGCCAGAGCCCCCCGAGTGCACGCACAGCCGAAGAAGCAGGCACCCAAGCTCAAGCCGAACTCCCGCGGCGCGCAGTTGCAGGCAGCGAAGGAGAAGGCGGAGCGCAAGAAGGCAGAGGCTCGGCAGGCCAAGCGGCGCAAGCGCCGCTGATCCGGCGTTCGCTACAGGTCAGCCGCGCTGACGTCGAAGGTGCCGCAGGCCGTCGGCCCCTGCTCGTAACCCGTCATGAACCAGCGCTGCCGCTGCTCCGAGGTGCCGTGGCTGAACCGCTCGGGGTTCACCTCGACGCCTGCGGCCTCCATGATGTGGTCGTCCCCCACCGCAGCGGCGGCGCTCATCGCGTCGTCGATCTGCTGCTGCGTCACCGGCTTGAGGTAGGTGACGCCCTGATCATCGGTGACGGTCGACGCGGCCTGCACCCAGGCCCCCGCGAAGCAATCGGCCTGCAGTTCGAGGCGCACCGAACCAGACGTTGGGCCCGTCTCGCGGCCGGCGCCCTGCAGCGAACCGATGAGGTTCGAGACGTGGTGCCCCCACTCATGCGCCAGCACGTACATCTGCGCGAGCGACCCCTCTGACGCTCCGTATTCGTTCGAGAGGGTGTCGAAGAAGGCGACGTCGATGTAGATGGTCTCGTCCGCCGGGCAGTAGAAGGGGCCCGTCGATGCTGAGGCGGCCCCGCACTCGGATTGCGTCTGCCCGTCGAACAGGATCACCGGTCCTGGCGACCGATAGTTGCCGACCTCATTCGCCCAGTAGCGATCGAGAGAGTCCGCCGTGGCATTCATGCGGCACTCGTCATCGGAATTCGCGTCGACGCCGCTCTTGCAGGCGTCGAGCACGGCTTCCGACTGCTCGGAGGTGGTGCCGGCTCCGATCGCCTGCTGCACCGCCGGGGCGAACGGCGTGAGATCGAACCCGAGCAGCTGCGAGCCGAGCGCGAGCAGGAGCGCGATGCCGATGCCGCCACCTGCCACCATGCCACCGGTGCGCGCACCGCTGCGCTTTCTCACCTTGCTGTTGTCGATGCGCACGTTGTCGTTGAACGTCAAGGCTGCTCCTGTGCATGTTCGGGATTGATAGTGAGCGTTGAAAATACGCGTAAGTTCCAATAGCGCGTGATAGCTGATGATAGTGAGAAATTGGAACTTTTGCGGACTCCTTGCGGACTGGGGGTCGCGTTTCAAACGCCCCCCTTTCATCCCGCGTTTCAAACGCGACATGTCTCGCATGCCGTTTTGCCAACCACCGCGTGGAGTGGCTGGGATGAGCCTCCTACCGGTGGGCTCCGTGTTTCGCCTGGAACGCTCGCACCATCACCTCGAGCTCATCAACAGAAGGCCCGCCCGGCTTCCACGCGACCTCAGCAGCTTCACGCGGGTCCGAGTTCATGATGCGAACCACAGCCTTCCCCAAAGCACGCGCTGCGGTACGCCTGCAAGATTCATATGTTTCGGTCATAACACCCTCCTTCAACCAAGCGGGCGGCGATTCACCACACCGTTAAAGGGGGCGCAATAGCCGCGCCCCCTTACGGCCGCACGTCGATTCGTGATGCTTCGATGATCGCGTCGATCTCGTCACGCTTATAGAGCGGCGTGCGGGAACCCTGGAAGCGGTAGAACGGGAATCTGCGTTTCTCCGCGCGGAGATTCGCCAGCCTCCCCTTACTGAGCCCGGTAAGTGCGGAAAGCTCGTCGGGTGTCATCCATTCAGTCATCCGTCCAGTATCGAAGATCTGAATTTGCCTCCCGACGACGTCGAGCATCATGAAGGGAGAAAGTTGTGTAATCAACTTGGCCAAGAGCCTGTATACCTAGTCCATTTCTGTGTCAAAGAATGTACATTCGCATAGGTCGTGCAGCGCCGATAGCATCTTCGGGCGGTTATAACGTTCTACGTTTACGCGGCACCAGTTCGGTGCTGCTCTCTAGAGCCGTAGGAAGGCTCAGATATGAGCATCACCCTTCCGCCCCGGGCAGGAGCCACGTGGGCGAAAGTCGAGGACGGATTCTACGTCGGCAGTCGCGACGGCGCGTTCCTCGGTTACATCGATGAAGAATCAAACGGCCGGTACGTCGCGAGCAACATGTACTCCCACACCATCGGAGAATACGACGCGCTCGAAGACGCAATACAGGCGATCGATGAGGAATACAACGCACGTGAAGAACCACAGGAGGGGAACTGAGATGGAGACATCGTCCCACCCCGAAGCTTTGAAGTTCCTCGTGTACACCAGTGAAGCCATCACACGGTTCTACGAGGATGATCTTGAGCAACTCCTCGTCCTCGCACGGCAGCATAACCATTCAGCCGGAATCTCAGGGATCTTGCTCTATAAGAGCAACCGTTTTATCCAATTCCTTGAAGGCCCTCCTGCCGCTGTCGACGCTCTAATCGACCGTATCTCTCGCGATCCTCGCCATACGAACGTCCGCGTGGTTCTCGAAGAGCTGACGCTCGAGCGTCAGTTCGACGATTGGAGCATGGGATACCAGGTATCGAAGGACAATAGTGAGCAGCTCCCGGAAGGGTTTCGGGACTCGTTCGCCGACATCGAGGCAGCACCAGATGCCTTCACGACGGGACGTGCTGCGAAAGAACTCGCGCTGTGGTTCAAAGTGAAATCCGCCCGAACTGCGCAGGCGGCCGCTTAACCACGCTTCGGCCCGTCTCTTCTTCGTCGCGAGTCCTGCACTGACTGAAATCTCGTGCGATGCTGACGACAAGTCTCTCGCGCTTCGCGTTCTGTTTGCACAGTTCTTAAGTGATGTGCCAAAATTTTGTGAGCCACCCTGGCGCCCCCTGTTACCCCCAGTTTCATGACGTTAGGTTGGCTCTCGTGCCTGACGGACCCGGCCAAGCGTCGCGAATTCTAGACAGCTCGATCCTTGAAGGTCAACCCGTTTATGAACGGGGTCCATTGTTCGATACTGGAAACGTCGTTCTGCTTCACCGTGTACCCCATACCTTTGACGGGGAACGACGAAACCGCCCCTCCCGAGACTTCCGGAAGGGGCGGTTTTTAAGTTGCTTCACATCATGTCGGGGTTGCTCTTCACGAAGCGCTCGGCTTCTTCCTCGGAGATCGCGACGAGTCCCCGCGGGGTATGAGAGAGCGAGTTCAACGCCCGCACCCATACTTTGCTGAGTTCGGCTTCGCGACTTCCCGAAAAGTGGAAGCCCACGGTCCCGAAAGGAGACATCCAGACAGACATGCGCCCATCACCTTGATCGTGCGGCTTCTGCCAGCTCAGGAAGAAGCTCTCCTGCTTTTTGAGCTTCTGTCCGATCACGAACTTCAGATGCGCAAGTAAGCGGTCTTCGAACTCATATTGCCTTTCACCGTGTATTAAGTTCCCCATGTCCGAAGTCTGACATTCTAAACAAACTGCGGTAGGGGTTGCTTTCCGACCGAAAGTTTGCGAGCGAAATTGCGTGCCGCTCGCTGCCTTCGAATTACATGTCGCCTGGATACAGAGTTTTGTCCGGCGTATCCGCGATCGCCAACGAGCCGTCCTCTTCAGTGACTACCAGGCCGGTGCTCGCGTTCGCCGATTCGCCCAAACGTTCCAACCATTCCTTGTTGACGTCGGGCATGACATGCTCCATGAATGTGAAGGTGAGTGGTATCTGTGGTGAGAGCCAGATCGATGTACGCCCATCACCGCTGCTCTGGCCCGCCTTCCAGGACATCAAAAAACTCTCTTCGCGCATCAGCTTCTGCACGATGACGATCTGCATATGTGTCAGCAAATCGTCGTTGAAGTGCGTGGTGATTCCGTCGTAGCGAATAGAGCCCATGGTGGTCGTCCTTCCGTTGACGTTGTTCGACCACTCGGGTGCGAGTAAGTCAGACCTCCAGGAAAGCACGCCCGCCGCTCATCGGCACAGACCTTGACAGTTGGCGGAACTGCCCGGAAACGACGAAAAGCCCCCTGTGGCATCCCGAAGGACACCACAGAGGGCAGAGACTGGACCGAAGAGGACAGGAGGAAGGTGGCAGGGGAACCCGGTTTATCCGATGAGCACCGACAAGACCTTTGGGGCGTAGTACCTCTTCTTGTATGCCGTGTCATCTAGCACGTCAAGAATTCCCAGGTCCGCACTTCCGCGCATTTGTCTCACTGTGCGCGTTTGCCGGTCTTCGGCTCGGAGAGGCAGCCGCATTGCGACTCTCTGACATCGACTTTTTGCGGCGACAGATCACGGTGTCACGACAGATGCGCCCGGGCGCTGCGAAAGGCAGCTACGAGGTCGCGGCACCAAAGTACGGCTCAGAGCGAATTGTGTATGCCGCCGACGAGCTCCTTGAGCTGATGAATACTCATCTCGGCGAAATCGGCACTTTCGGAGAACTTGGATACCTCTTCCCCGGCAAACCTGGCGAGCCGCCCACCCGCGGGCAGGTCGGCTACTGGTGGGCGAAGGCACGCACCGCGGCCAGTGTCGACGGCGTGCGCCTGCACGACCTCCGGCACTTCTATGCCTCGGGTCTCATTGCGAACGGCTGCGACGTCGTGACGGTGCAGCAGGCGCTCGGGCATGCGAAGGCGACGACGACCCTGAACACGTACAGCCACCTCTGGCCGACAGCCGAAGACAAGACCCGCGCTGCCGTCGGGGCGATCGCACGGACCGCCCTCGCTGCTGCTGCGGACTCCGTGCGGACCGCGGACTTGGAGATCACCACAGCGTAAGGGATCGCGGCCTATTCTCGACGTTGTCGTTGAACGTCAAGGCTGCTCCTGGAGATGCGAGGGACTGTTCCCGAGCGCGTTTCGCGCGAGAGTACCGATCGTGGTGTGTAGCCGATACTAGTGAGGATTCGGGCGAGCTGTATTCCCCTGGTGCAGGAGCGAGCGCCGCACCGCCTCCTCGCTTACTCGAACGGACGCGACGAAGCAAGCGGGAGCATGTGCACGCGCACTCCCCCTAACCTGGGAATCATGTCCGACAACGCACACTTCCGTCGCCTCCCTCGAGCGATACAGCAATCGGTGACCTCGGGGCTCGATGCTGAAATCGAGGAGAGCTTTCGGCGCATCGACCGCGCGAAGCACGACCCTTCGGTTTCGGAGGCGGATGTACGAGCGATGGAGAACGACATCGTGACCGCCGGTGAGCTGCGCCGACGTCTGACCGGCGAGTAGTGCGATGAGAGCGCAACAGGCGATGAGTCTCGCAGCCGCATCGGTGCTGATGCTGGGTCTTGCATCGTGCGCGCCCGAGAGCGGCGCCTCAGACGAGCGCACCGCGTCGCCCTCGTCGTCTCGCGAGTCGGAACCGTCGCAGAAGCCGAGTTCGGAGCCCGCGCCGACGGAGGAGCCCGCGCCTGAGACCGAGCCGGCTCCCGTCGTGATTCCGGAATGCGAGCAGCTCGTTCCCATCGATGTGGTGCATGAGAGGCTCGGACCGGCGTTCGTCTTCACGCCGGATTCGGGGCCGTTCCGCGACATGCTGCTTGGAGCAGTCGGCCCGTCGGCGCAGGAAGCGATCTCGCGGGCCGAGCAGACGTCGTTCTGCTCGTGGGGCATCCCGCAGTCCGATGGCCTGAATCTGCTGATGGTCGCCGAACTGCCTGCTGATGCCCGAGATGCGTTCCTGGCGGAACTCCGCGCCTCCGAGTTCGTCGAGACCGAAACTGCAGGATCGCCCACGTTCGTATGGGAAGATGAGCCGGGTCTCTCGCAACGATTCCTCTGGTACGGGTTCACCGGTGACCTGCTGGTCATCTCGGTCGGCGCAAGCGCCGACGGCGGGGTCGGCGTGCCCGCGCTCGCGTCGCTCCAGGCCGCGACCTAGAAGATCGACCAGCCGGTGCGCGACGTGAGCTCGTCGAGCGCCGCCATCCCGATGAGCGAGTTGCCGGAGGAGTCGAGGCCTGGGCCCCACACGCAGATCGAGCACACATCGGGAACGATGGCGAGAATGCCGCCGCCGACGCCCGATTTCCCGGGAAGGCCGACGCGATAGGCGAACTCGCCTGCAGCGTCGTAGAACCCCGAGGTGAGCATGACGGCGTTCACGCGCTTCGTCTGGTTCCCGCTGAGCAGGTGACGGCCATCGGCGCTCTCGCCGCGTCGAGCGAGGAACGCCCCAGCCGCAGCGAGGTCCGTGCAGCTCATCGCGATCGAGCACTGACGCACGTACCGGTCGAGCACCGCGTCCACATCGTTGATCAGGTTGCCGAAGCTCCGCAGCAGGTGCGAGATCGAGGAGTTGCGATCGGCGTGCGCGAGTTCGGACGCGGCCGTGAGCGCGTCGATCGAGATGTCGGGGTTGCCCGATTCCGTGCGCACGAAATCGAGCACGGGATCCTCCGCGTCCGGCGTCAGTGACAGCAGGTGATCGGCGACGACGAGAGCGCCCGCGTTCATGAAGGGGTTGCGCGGAATACCGCGCTTGTACTCGAGCTGCGCCAACGAGTTGAATGCCGCGCCGGAGGGCTCGCGGTCCACCCGCTGCCAGATCTCGTCGCCGTCTCCCGCCATCACCAGCGCGAGCGAGAAGACCTTCGAGATGCTCTGGATGGAGAACTCGACGTCGGCATCGCCCGACGAGACCTGGGTGCCATCGGTCATCATCACGGAGATGCCGAAGTGATCGGGGTTCACCGCGGCGAGACGGGGGATGTAGTCAGCGACGCTGCCCGAGCCGATGAGTGGTCGGACGGCCTCGTGCACATCCTCGACGAGTTCTTGGAGATCGATCGTCATCGGCGTCACTCAGGCCGTGGCGAAGCGATCGGTGGCGCGCACGAGCGCGTCGACGATGCCCGGCTCGCTCGCGGCATGACCCGCATCGGGAATCATCTCGAACCGCGCTTCGGGCCACGCGCGGTGGAGATCCCAGGCCGTCTCCGGCGGGGTGCACGCGTCGTAGCGGCCCTGCACGATCACACCCGGGATGCCCGCGAGCCTCGCTGCGGCGTCTCGGATCAGCTGCCCCTCATCGAGCCACCCGGCGTTCGAGAAGTAGTGGTTCTCGATCCGCGCGAAGGCGACGGCACTGGCCGCGTCCTCGCGCACCTTCGCGATGCCCGCGAGGTCGGGGATGAGCCGGATGGTCGAGTTCTCCCACACGGTCCAGGCGAGGCCGGCCGGCACGTGCACCGCAGGGTCCTCATCGAACAGGCGCCGGTGGTATGCCGCAACCAGATCACTGCGCTCCGCCTCAGGGATCACCGAGAGGTACTCCTCCCACACGTCGGGGAAGAGATGCGACGCGCCGTCCTGGTAGAACCAACGGATTTCGCTCGTCCGCAGCGTGAAGATGCCGCGCAGCACGAGTTCGGTCACCCGCTCCGCGTGGGTCTGGGCGTAGGCGAGCGCGAGCGTCGAGCCCCAGGATCCGCCGAATACCTGCCACTGCTCGATGTCGAGCGACTCCCGCAGCCGTTCGATGTCGGCGACGAGATGCCAGGTGGTGTTCGATGAGAGATCGGCGTCGGGCGCGCTCGCGTGCGGCACGCTGCGGCCGCACCCGCGCTGGTCGAACAGCACGATCCGATAGCGTTCCGGATCGAAGAACCGGCGATGATCCGGAGCGCACCCTCCGCCGGGCCCTCCGTGCAGGAAGACGACCGGCTTGCCATCCGGATTCCCGCAGGTCTCCCAGTACACGGAGTGCCCGTCCCCGACATCGAGCATGCCGTGAGCGTAGGGCTCGATGGTCGGGTACAGTTCGCGCAGCGATTCGGTCATACCCCCACCCTAACGAGCAACGGTCGCGCTCGAAGTCGCATCCGGCACCCCGGCTCCAGTGGACTCCGGCGCCTCGGTCAGCTGGCTTTCGCCTGCCGGCTCTCGCGCTCGGCGGCCTGCCGCTGCTTCCGCAGCTCCTTCTCGTGCACCGGCCACGTCCCGGCGGCGCGCTGCGCCTCGACGTATTCGTGCGCCTCCTGCTGCCGCTCCGCTTCGATCCCCGTCGCGATCTCCGCGCGCAGCAGTTCGGGGGTGAGGCCGAACGGCTCGACGAGGTCGAGCGCATGCGGGCGCAGTCGACTGATGAGCCGATCCACGTAGGCCGTGACGGATTCTGCGCGGTGGGGAGAGATACGCCCGGCCGTGAGGTACCAGGCGGCGTTGCGCTCGATGATCCCGAGACCGAACAGATCTCGCAGCCATGTCAGCACCTGTCGAGATCCCGCGTCGGCGATCTTCTCGAGCGCGTCGGTGAAGGCCTCCCACTGCAGCAGCTCACCGTGGGCACGCGCCGCCTCGATGAGCTTGTACTGCTGCGCGTTGAAGGCGTTCTCGCTGGCGACGGCTCGGGCTCGACCATCTTCCTTCGGAATGCCCTTCGTCGCGTCGCGCAGAGCGAGCGCGATGTCGCCGACCATCGTCTGCACCCGATCAGCGAGCAGCTCTCGCTGCGCTTCCGGCGAGCGCATGCTCTCGATCGAGCGGGCGATCTGCCCGAAATCCGCGATGCTCTGTCCGACTCGGCGCAGCCCGAACCGGCTCACGCGATCACCGATCTGATTCACGGCAGCGCGGGTGAGCGTCGCACGGTCGGCATTCTTGAACTGGGCGGCGTAGTCGCTGAGCAATCGCTTGCCGACCAGTTGCAGCAGCACGTTGTTGTCGCCCTCGAATGTCACGTAGATGTCGAGATCGGCGCGGAGGCCGACGATGCGGTTCTTCGCGATGAAGCCGGCGCCGCCGCAAGCCTCGCGCGCCTCTTGCAGTGTGTCGAGTGCGGCCCAGGTCGACAGCGGCTTGAACGCAGCCGCGAGCGTCTCGAGGTCCTCGCGATTCTCATCCGTGTCTTTCGCTCCTGAGAAGACCTCGTCGAAGACGGTCAGGAGGCGCTCGTCAGCGAACTGCATCGCGTACGTCTGCGCGAGGCGAGGAATCAGGCGCCGTTGGTGCAGACCGTAGTCGAGCAGCACCGTCTCACGCCCGGAGGCGCCGGGGAACTGCCGTCGCTCGCTGCCGTAGCGGATGGCGATGCCGAGAGCCGCCTGCATCGCGCGCACGGCCGACCCGTCGAGCGAGACGCGGCCCTGCACGAGCGTGCCGATCATCGTGAAGAAGCGACGCCCCGGACTCTCGATCTCGGACGAGTAGGTGCCGTCCGGCGCGACATCGCCGTACCGGTTGAGGAGGTTCTCGCGCGGCACGCGCACGTGGGTGAAGTGCAGGCGGCCGTTGTCGATCCCGTTCAGCCCGCCCTTGACCCCGTCGTCCTCGCTGCCGACGCCGGGCAGCATCTCCCCGTCGGGGGTGCGGATCGGCACGTAGAACGCGTGCACGCCGTGATTCACCCCGCGGGTGATGAGCTGGGCGAAGACCACCGCTGCCCGTCCGTGCAGCGCCGCGTTGCCGAGGTAGTCCTTCCACGCACCCGCGAACGGCGTGTGGATCTCGAACTCCTCCGTCGTGGCATCGTAGGTCGCGGTCGTGCCGATCGAAGCGACATCGGATCCGTGGCCGATCTCGGTCATCGCGAACGCGCCAGGGGTCTGCAGATTGATGACGTCGGGGAGCCACTGCTCGTGATGCTTGGCGGTGCCGAGATGCAGGATCGCAGCGCCGAAGAGCCCCCATTGCACGCCGCTCTTGATCTGCAGCGAAGGATCCGCGAGCACGAGCTCCTGGAATGCAGCGATGTTGCCCCCGTGGTTATCGCTCCCGCCGACGGCGGTGGGGAACGCGCGCTGGATGGCTCCGGCCTCGACGAGAATGCTCAGCTGCTCGAGGGCTCGCTCACGATGGTCGTCCATCGACTGCCCGGGAACGGTGTGCAGCCTCGGATCGGCTGCGAGCTTGCGCGACTCCAGTCGCTCCGTCTTCCATTTGCCGAGCAGCGCGTCGCTCACGGCTGCGGTGTCGATTCGGGGGTGGGACGACGAGCTGCGTTCGGCCATCGGAACTCCTTCGAGATGACAGGCGGGACGGCCCTGCTTGGCGAGCCCCGTTGATGCTGTCAGCCTAAAGTCGACCTCTGAGACTGCCAAGCGGAGCGGGTCGCACACACAAACTGAGACGGGCCACGGCCCCGCCACCCTTGTGCACACCCTCCAAACTCGACGGAACTCAGCTGGCGGTATCGTCAATCGCCGATGAGCGCAGTCCGGCGTGATGCAGGGCAGCGCGACGCGAACGAGCGGTCAGCGCGGGAACCGCTTTCCGAATCCCGGCTCCACCTCTCCGAAGAACGACGCCCCGACATCCACCTCGTCGAGCATCTCTCTCGTGCGCGCCTGGCGCGTCGGGGGAATCACGAGCACGACACTCCCCGTCTTGCCCGCGCGCGCGGTGCGACCCGCACGGTGCAGATAGACTTTCGCGTCCTCTGGCGGATCGGCCTGCACCACGAGATCGACGTCGTCGACGTGGAGCCCTCTCGCGGCGACATCGGTGGCGACGAGCACGGACGCCTTGCCCGACGTGAACTTCGCGAGGTTGAGCTCTCGGCGCGCTTGGCTCAGGTTGCCGTGGAGCGCGGTCACCTTGAGCCCGGCCGTGGAGAGCATCTCAGCGACCTGCTCTGCGTACGCACGAGTGCGGCAGAAGACGATGGTGCGACCGGGCGCCGACGCGAGTTCGGTGATGACCTCGTCCTTGTGCGCCCGTCGCACCACGAACACCCGGTGCTCCACCGGCATCGCCGCCGCCTCCTCGGCTTCATGGACGGCGGGATCGTCGAGGAACTCGGCGACGAGCGCCGACACCGAGGCGTCGAGGGTCGCCGAGAACAGCAGCCGCTGACCGCCGCGAGCCGTCTGACGCAGAACGCGCTGCACGGGCTCCAGGAAGCCGAGGTCGCACATGTGGTCCGCCTCATCGATGACCGAGACGAGCACCTCCCGCAGGTCGAGACGCCGGCGGGTGACGAGATCCTCCACCCGACCCGGGGTTCCGATCACGATGTCGACGCCGCGCTGCAGCGCGTGGATCTGCGGGTCCACCGGCACGCCGCCGACGAGCTGAGCGGTGTAGAAGCCGACGGAACGCGCGAGCGGCTGCACCGTGCGATCGATCTGGAGCGCGAGCTCGCGCGTCGGGGCGAGGATCAGCGCCTTCGGCTTTCTGGTGGCGAGACGCGTGTCGCGCACGCCGCGCTGCTTCTTCGCCGCGGACGGCTTCGGGTCCGACGCGAAGGCGCCCTGAGCTTTCAGCCGCAGAAGACGCTCGACCAGTGCAGCGCCGAAGGCGATCGTCTTGCCCGACCCGGTTCGGGCACGGCCGAGCACGTCACGACCGTCGATCGCGTCGGGAATCGTCGCCGCCTGAATGGGAAACGGCTGATCCGCCCCGAGCTCGCCGAGGACCCGGACGAGATTGCCGCCGAGCCCGAGATCACCGAAGGCGAGACCGGCCACATCGGCTGCTGTGGTGCGTCGAGCGTCAAGACGTTGCGCCGGAACCGCACGCCTGGGCTGAGCGGGCGACGACGCTGCGCGCTCCTTCGTCGGCGCGGGCGCGTCCTTCTCGGCTCGCTTGGTGCGCTCCACGGGTGCGACTCCAGGCTCGGTCCGGCGTCCACGATGCCCGCCGGCTCCCTTCGGTTTCCGGTTGGGATCGTAGTTGGCAGGCGGCTTGAAGCCGCCGCGTCGCTTCTGCGCCATGGTTAGCGGGTCTCCCCCGGGTCGGTGCGCGGGCGGGGATCCCGACCGTCGGTCTCGGTGGCGTCAATGGCGGGCTCCGCTTCGTCGACCTCCTGCGTCGCCTGCCACATGAGCTGCTCCCAGTCGAGCTCTCCCGTGATCGGGGGCGCCGGTTCGCTCGGCTCCACATCCGTCTCGATCTCCGCCTCCGCCTCGACCTCGTCGTCGGAGCCTGTCGCTACGTCCGAAACGGGTGACGCGTCGGTGAGGCTCTCGACCGCCGGATCGCGAGCGGCGTCGGCCGCGAAGAGCCGGCTCACGGGGGGAACGACGGGCGCGGGCGGCGAGGAGGACGCGTGATCCGCCCCGTCGACCGCTCCGAGATCGGTCAGCGGGTTGTCATCCCCGGTGAAGCCGAGTCGATCCAGATCGAGCGACATCTGCTGCGTGGACGGCCCCATCGGCTCGTTCACGGTCGCCGGCTCGATGGTGACCGGAGGGTCTTCGGAATCCGACGGGGTCTCCTCAGAGAGATCCGCGGTGCGTCCCGCTGCATGTTCGGCAGCGGGCACTGCCTCGGGCAGGAGTCCCGGCGACTCTGCGATTCCGTGGGCGGGGGTCTCATCTGGCACGACCAGCGCCTGCTCCGGGTACGCGGTGTCGCTGTCGCGCGATACCGCGGGAACCGGCTCGGGCGGGGCGATGACGGGATCGATGCCCGGCCCCGATGTCGCGTCGTCGTCGGCGGCAGGCTCGACGTCGAGGGCGTCTTCGACGCGACCCTCACCGTGGTCGGCATGCGACGTGTGTGCGGCAACGCCTCCGGTCGCCGCGCCCGCACCGGTCACCGCAGCCGCACCGGCCGCCGCACCGGCACCGGCCGCTCCACCCGCACCAGCGAGCGCCGCAGCCGGAACGGGGCCGAGCGCCGGGCCTCGACGGCGATTCGACGGGCCGCCGCGACGGGGCCCGCGCTCGCGGCGGCGTTCCACGAGGTAGTAGAGCGTCGGGAGCACGACGAGCGTCAACACGGTCGAGGAGAGCAGACCGCCGATCACCACGACCGCGAGCGGCTGGGAGATGAAGCCGCCCTTTCCGGTGATACCGAGCGCCATCGGGGTGAGCGCGAGGATCGTGGCGAGCGCGGTCATCACGATCGGGCGGAGTCGCTGCAGGGATCCGTGCAGCACGGCATCGCGGAGGGCGTCTCCGCGCATTCGATACTGATTCACGAGGTCGATGAGCACGATCGCGTTCGTCACGACGATGCCGATGAGCATGAGCACACCGATCAGCGACGCGACGCCCAGCGGGATGCCGGTGACGATGAGCAGCAGGATGGCCCCCGTCGCAGCGAAGGGTACGGAGATCAGGAGCAGCAGCGGTTGCAGCAGGCTGCGGAAGGTCGCGACCATCACCACGTACACGATGAGGATGGCGGCCAGCAGCGCGAGTCCGAGCTGCTGGAAGGCATCGGCCTGCTGCGAGAGCACGCCTCCGACGCTCGCGCTCGCACCCGCGGGAAGTTCGAGGGTCTCGAGCGCGGCCGTGACCTCGGCGCTCGCCGTGCCGAGGTCGTCGCCCTTCGGCAACGCCGATACTGTGACGGATCGCACGCCGTCCTCCGTGCGCACGGTCACCGGCCCGTCCGCGACCTCCACGAGGGCGAGGCTGCTCAGCGGCTGCGGGCCGGCCGCGGTCTGGATCGTGAGCGCGGCGACGCCTGCCGGGTCCGTCGGCGCCACAGCGTTGGCGAGGTACACCGAAACGGTGTCGGCGTCCATCGTGATCGTACCGATCTGAGCGGGCTGCATCTGCTGCGCGACCTGGCCGGCGACGCCCGCCTCGGTGAGGCCGGCCTGCGCCGCGAGCGTGCGGTCGACCGCGATGCGGAGGAACTCGCGCGATGCACCCAGATCGCTCTCGACCTGCTGCAGACTGCTCTCGTCCTGCAGTGCGGCGACGACTGCGTCACTCGCTTCGGCCAGGGTCTCCTGATCCGGGGCCGTGACGTCGACCTCGATCGCACTGGACGAGGTCACGCCTCCTCCTGACTGCCCCAGCGAGAACTCCCCGGCGCCCTCGAGCTGGTCCACGGCGGCGCGGATGTCGTCTTGCACGCGAGCCTGATCGGCGTCCGGGTCAGTCGTGATCGCGTAGTTCACGGCGCCATCGCCGCCGCCGCCGCCGAACAGCGCTCCGGCTCCGCCTGCGCTGCCGATCGTCACCTGCACGCTCTCGATCGCGGAGACCTCGTTCAACGCCTGCTCGACGTCCTCCGCCTGCGCGAGCTGCGCCTCGAGACTGGTGCCTGGCGCGAGGTTCTGCACGAGACCGACCGAGTTCTGCTCGTCGGATCCGAGGAAGCTCGTCTTCATGAACGGGCTCGCGGCGATCGTCCCGGCGAACACGACGACCGCGATGAGCAGCGTGATCGCCGGGCGACGCAGGGTCCACTCGATGATGGGTCGGTACCGGCGCTGCAGCGCCGTCGGGTGCGCATCGATCTCCGCACCGGAGCTGCGCGGCTGCTCGTCGGCGACGGCGCCCGCGCCGGTGTCGACGCCGCTCCCGGCGGTGACGAACCCGCGTCGACGCCGCGACGGGCCCGTGCGCAGGAACCAGTAGGCGAGCACCGGCACGATCGTGAGCGACACGAGCAACGACGCGACCAGAGCGATCGTCACCGTGAATGCGAACGGCCGGAAGAGCTCACCCACCATTCCCGCGACGAAGGCCATCGGCAGGAAGACGGCGACGGTCGTCACGGTCGACGCCGTGATCGCTCCAGCCACCTCTCGCACGGCGCCGATGATCACCGCCGACCGCTCCCCTCCATCGGCGAGGTGGCGCTTGATGTTCTCGATCACGACGATCGAATCGTCGACGACGCGACCGATCGAGATCGTCAAGGCGCCCAGCGTGAGCAGGTTGAGCGTGTAATCGGCGAAGTTCAGGCCGACGAAGGTGAGCAGCACCGAGGTCGGAATCGAGATCGCCGTCACGAGCGTCGCTCGGATCGACATCAGGAAGACGAGGATCACGAGCACCGCGAAGACGAGCCCCAGCAGGCCTTCTGTGGTGAGCGTCTCGATCGACTGCTCGACGTACGGCGCCTGATCGAAGATCACGGTCAGCTTCGCGCCGCCGAGCTGATCCTGCAGCTCATCGAGCTTCTCCTGCACGGCGTGCGAGACGTCCACCGTATTCGCCGCAGAGGTCTTCGTGACGCCGATCGTCAGCGCCGGCGCGCCGTCCACTCGCGAGATGCTCTGCTCCGGCCCGGGCTCGAGACGGACGTCGGCGACCGCGCCGATCGTCACCGGCGCGGCGGGCGCCGCTGCCTCGCCGTCGAGCTGACCGGGGGATTGCGGAGCCTGCTGCTGCGCAGCCAGCTGCTCGGCGCCCAGCGCGATGGGGAGCGCGGCGATCTCATCGGCCGATTCGAGCTCGGTGCCCGCTTGCACGGCGAGGGTTCGATCCCCCTCAGTCACCGATCCTGCAGCGATCAGCACGCCGCTCTGCTGCAGCGTGTCGGTGATGGACTGCGGGCTCAGACCCTGTGCCGCGAGGGCTTCGAGATTCGGCTGGATCGTGACCCGCTCGGGTCGTGCGCCGCTCAGCTGCGCGTCGCGAACGCCGTCGAGGTCTGAGAGGTCGGGGATCGCGGTGCGCTCGACCAGTGCCGCGGTCGACTGCAGGTCCTCCCCTTCGGCGGGAGTCACCGCGATCTGGATCACGGGGAAGTCATCGATGGTGCCGGAGAGCACTTGCGTGTCCGCGGCTTCCGGGAGCACCTGGGAGATGCGGCTGATCGCCCGCTCGACCTTCTGCTCCGTGGAGGCGAGATCGACGCCATAGGTGAATTCTGCGAGCACCGTCGACGTTCCCGTGCTCGACGTCGCCGAAGAGGTCTCGAGCTGCGGCACTCCGCGCAAGGCGGTCTCGATCGGCATCGAGACGTCGTTGTTGACGACCTCAGGAGAAGCGCCCGGGTAGCTCGTCACCACCGCGATGGTCGGGAACTGCACCGACGGCATGAGTTCTTGCTTGAGCGATCCGGCTCCGATCACCCCGAACACGGCTGCGACGATCGTGACGAGCGCGATCAGCGCGCGGTTCTTGAGGCTCAGCGCCGTAAGGAGGTGCATGGGCTTGATTATCCCATGCAGCACCCGCTCCCGATGCGGCACCGGTGTGGCCTCTCCCGCGCCGGAGGGGAGATAATACTGGAATGCCGCAGCCCCGCACCCGCCGAACGCTCGGTGCCGTATCCCCCGTCGACTTCCAGCGCCTCGCCGAATTGAGACGCATGCAGGCCATCGCCGTCGGCCTGCTCATCGCGATGGCGGTGCTCTTCGTGGTCTCATTCATCTTGCAGTCGCGCTTCCCCGGTTGGGGCTTCGTCCGCGCCGCGAGCGAAGGAGGAATGGTCGGCGCCCTTGCCGATTGGTTCGCCGTCACCGCACTGTTCCGGCATCCGCTCGGGATCAAGATCCCGCACACCAATCTCATCTCGCAGAAGAAGGACGACATCGGCGAGGGGCTCGGCTCCTTCGTCGAGGAGAACTTCCTCGCCGAGGACGTCGTGCACGACAAGCTCTCCCAGATCAGCGGAGCGCGGCGGGCCGGTGAATGGCTCGTGGAACGTCAGAACGCCGAGCGGGTGAGCGCCATGGTGGCGACTGCGAGCCTCGGCGCGCTCGCGGTGCTCGATGACGACGATGTGCAGGAGCTTCTCGAGGTGCTCGTGCGTCGCCACGTCATCGATCCCGAATGGAGCCCGCTGCTCGGGCGAGCGGCGGAATCGTTCGTCGCCGGGGGCCACCACGAGGCGCTGCTCGACATCGCCGCCGAGCGCCTCGAAGGGTGGCTCGTGGAGCATCCGGACGCGTTCGACCGCGTCGTGTCGTCGCGGCTGCCGTCGTGGATGCCGGGCATCGTCGACCGGTTCGTCGACCACCGTCTGCACACCGAGGCCGTTCGCTTCGTGCAGAGCGTCGCCGTCGAGCGCGATCATCCCTTCCGCATCGCCATGAGCAAGTTCCTGTCCGACCTCGCGGGAGACCTGCAGTCGCAGGAGCGCTTGCAGGGGCAGCTCGAAGCGTTCAAGCACGGTGTCTTCGACAGCCCGCGCATCAGGGCGCTCGCGCAGAGCACGTGGCAGACCGCTCGCGCCGCCATCGTCGAGATGCTCGAAGACGCCGAGAGCGATCTCCGCACTCGCATGGTGCGCGCTGCGCAGGATTTCGGGCTCAAGCTGCAGGAGGATGCGACGCTGCAGTACAAAATCGACGTCTGGGTGATGGAAGTCGTCGAGCGTCTCGTGCGCACGTACCGGCACGACCTCGCCAACGTCATCTCAGAGACCGTGCAGCGGTGGGATGCACGGGAGGCGGCGGAGAAGATCGAGCTCCAGGTCGGCAAGGATCTGCAGTTCATCCGCATCAACGGCACCGTGGTCGGCTCGCTCGCCGGCCTCGCCATCTACGCGATGGCGACCCTCGTGATCGCGCCCCTGGCCGGCATCTCCCACTAGCCGCCGGCCGGATCGCGGACGCGACGCACGCGCCCCCGCACGCCCGGTCTCCCCGGCAGCGGGAGGGATCGCCTCACTCGTAGGCGATCGGGAGCAGGAGGTCCTGCACGCGATCCGCGGCGGCAGTGTGGTCGGCGCGCGTCGCGATCGCACATCGCGTCTCCCGGCAGTCGAGGCCTTCTCCCGACGCTTCGGGCATGGTGAGCGTCACCGAGAAGTCGCCCGCGGTTGCATCCGCGTACCGGTGCGTCGCGAAATTGCGCCAGGCCCAGTCGTTCGTCACCCATGCGCTCGTCAGCTGGGAGTCGTCCACGTCACCGGTCTCGGCGCCCTCCGGTATCCCTCCGAGGCAGGGTCCTGGTTTCTCACCGGTCACCTCGGGAATCGCGCAGACCGCGACGTATATGCCGATACCGGCATCGAAGCCGGAGCCCTCGATCCGGATCGCTTCATCCGGCTTCACCGCGTCGAGCTTCGCCGGCCCGTTCTCGTCGAAGGCGCTCAGAGTTCTCACTCGCCCATCCGCGCCACGCGCGGACGTCTCGGGCACAATGTCCGCGGGAATCTCCTGACCGGAGCCCCCTGCACTGCGATGGAGCAGGATGGGCGCGGTCACGGCGACGACTGCGACCAGCACGAGAGCGGCCACGATCAGGAGCGCGACGAGCACGATTCTGGAGGGGCGGACGCGCGTCGAAGACATGTCCACATGCTAACGCGCTGCATTCGTCGCGCAGGTTCATCATGCTAGAATCTGCACCATACGTCTATGAACTGGTATCTGCCTCGGGGATCACATCTCGCGGGGCCCGACTGTGTAAGGGGGTCACGCATGGGGCGCGGCCGTCAGAAGGCAAAGCACACCAAGGTCGCCAGGGAGCTGAAGTATTTCAGCCCCGACACGAACTACTCTGCGCTGCAACAGGAACTCTCAGCGGCTGAGGCTGCAGAGGCGTCTCGAGTGCGAGAGGAAGACCCTTGGGCGGAATATGCCAGTAAGTACAACGCGGACGATGACGACGAGGATTGATTCTCGGTTCGCACAGCGCGCTTCGGCTTGACGAGTAAGGGCCCCTCCGACAGGAGGGGCCCTTACTCGTAGCTTGAGTGGGTGATCAGGCGCCCTTGCCCTGCGCGGCGACGGCTGCCGCTCCGGCTGCAGCGGCTTCCGGGTCGAGGTAGCGTCCCGCGCCGTTCGGCGTCCCATCCGCGTTGATGTCGTAGACGAGCGGCATACCCGTCGGGATGTTCACCCCGGCGATGTCGGTGTCCGAGATCCCGTCGAGGTGCTTCACGAGTGCGCGGAGTGAATTGCCGTGCGCGGTGACGAGCACCGTCTTGCCGGCGTTCAGGTCGGGCAGAATGCTCTGCTCCCAGTAGGGCAGCATGCGATCGATCACGTCGGCGAGGCACTCGGTCCTCGGTCGCTCACCGTCGATGTCGGCATAGCGCGGATCGTCGGCCTGCGACCACTCGCTCGCGTCGTCGAGCGCGGGGGGCGGGGTGTCGAACGAACGCCGCCACTCCATGAACTGCTCCTCGCCGTACTTCTCCAGCGTCTCAGCCTTGTCGAGGCCCTGCAGGGCGCCGTAATGCCGCTCGTTGAGACGCCACGAACGACGAACCGGGACCCAGAGCCGATCGGCGCTGTCGAGTGCGAGGTGAGCGGTCTGAATCGCGCGGCTCAGCAGCGAGGTGTGCAGCACATCGGGGAGCAGACCTGCCTCGGCGAGCAGCTCGCCTCCGCGCTTCGCCTCGGCGCGCCCCTGGTCGGTGAGCCGCACATCGACCCAGCCGGTGAACAGGTTCTTCTGGTTCCACTCGCTCTGCCCGTGACGGAGCAGGATCAACGTATTCGTCATGCTCACCAGTCTATGGGGAGACCACCGCTCCCCGCCGCGCGGCTCATAGACGTTTCAACCGCGGCACCGAGCGTGCAGCGCCGGCGCTCGACGGAACGATGACCTCCTGCGTTGCGGCGATCGGGTCGCCCGGCGCGGCCTGCGGGTCGGCGCCCTCCGGGCCGCCGCGGACTTCGAGTGCGACGTCTTCGGCGACGGATCGCTTGAGCAGTGCGAGAGCGATGCCGCCCCACTCGTGGTGCAGCGCGGCGCGCGTGACGCGGCCGACCGGCCGTGCCCCCGGCTCGTTGGCCGAACCCGGCCCGGCGAACACGAGCGCTCCGGCCACCGGCAGCTCACCGCCGGTGCCGTCGAGGTGGAGCAGCGCGAGACGACGGGGCGGATGCCCCAGGTTGTGCACTTTCGCCACGGTCTCCTGACCGCGGTAGCAGCCCTTCGTGAGGTGGACGGCGGTGCGCAACCAATCGAGCTCGTGCGGAATCGTGCGTTCATCGACGTCTCCCGCCTGCGAGGGTCGCCACGCTCGCACCTCGAGCGCATCGAGTGCGAGCACGCCCGCTGCGCGCACGGCACCGCGGGTCACGAGGTCGACCACGGATGCGAGGCGTTCTCGTTCGAAGACGAAGTGGGTGGCCGACCAGTGCGCACCCGCGTGCTCCGCATCGTCCCGGGCGTACTGCACGCCTCCGCGTGCGACCGCGGACCAGGGGTCTCGCCACTCGACCGCAGGTCCGAGGCCGTGCAGGGCGTCGCGTGCGTCGCCCTCGAAGGCGAGCACCGTCGCGTACTTCTCGCTGCGGTCCTCCACCTCGACGCGCAATGCGAAGCGCATTCGCGTGAGGAACGCGGCAAGGGGGGCCGCTGAGCCGGCGTCGACCAGCAGCCACGTCCGCTCACCGTCATCGACGACGCGCACGGCGCGCTCGATTCGCCCGTTCGGGTCGAGCAGAAGCGTCTCGGTGCTCTCGCCCGGTCGGAGCGCGAGCAGATGCTGACTCGTCATGGAGTGCAGCCAATTCAGTCGATCCGCCCCCGATACGACGACGATGCCGTGATGCGAGAGGTCGACGATTGCGCCTCCCGCTTCCAGCGCTCGCTGCTCGAGCAGCGGCTCGCCGTAGTGCGACGCCACGCCCTCGTCCGATGCAACGCGCCCCGGCAGCTCGGAGAACGGCGTCACGTCGACTCCGCGCCCCTCGGCGTCACTCTCGAGAACGCTCAGCGCTGTCCCTTGAAGAGCTTGTAGATGACCGTGCCCGACACCCAGGCGATCGCGAGTGAGGCCAGGCCGAGCAGGCCGAGGTAGAAGAGTTCGAGCGCGAGAAGCATGACGACAGTCTACATCGCCTGTGCGACTTCTCGGTTAGAGGACGAGTCCGACCACGTCGATGATCGCGATGATGACCACCGAACCCGCCACGCTGAACGAGACACGCGTGATGAACCCTTCGCGCTGCGCGGTGCCGAGCTGCAGTGCGAACGTCACGAGCGCGGAGACTCCCACCGCGAGCACGAGCCACGAGAAGCGTTCTTCTGGCGCGGTGAGCAGGGTGACGAGCGTGCCCATGACGGCCGCCGCCGCCCACGCGAGGATCAGCCGCGGTACGTGCCAGGAGTGCGCATCGGGCATCTCCGCGGTCTCGGGGGGCATCTCGGTCATTGCGCCATTCTTCCACACGCCGCGAAACAGCCCGGCGAGCTCGAAACACTCGCGAAACGGGGGCGAAACAGGCCGCACAGTACTATTTGGTGCAGGCCACGAGACGAGGAAGGACGGGTAGATGCAACTCCTCTGCCTCTCAGATCGCGATCCGGCTGATTCACTCCCCGGGCTCGACCTCCTCCCGCACGATGTGCGCACCTCGCCGCTCTCCCTCCGAGTTCCGGAGACCATGGCGGATCGATTCGATGCCGTGCTCATCGACGGCACGCTCGACGCCCGCCGTGCACGCAGCGCGTGCCTCAGCATGGTCGATGGGAGCGAGACGCCGCGCGTGGTCATCCTCCCCGAGGTGGCGCTCACGGCGCTGACCCCGGATTGGGGCGTGCAGGAGCTGCTCCTGCCGACCGCGAGCCCCGTCGAGATCGAGCTCCGGCTGCGACTGCTCGAGCGCCCCAGGGCTGCCGCGCAGCCGGCCGCCGTGCACGCCGCCGGAGTCGTCATCGACGAATCGAACTTCACCGCTCGGCTCTTCGGCCGTCCGCTCGACCTCACCTACAAGGAGTTCGAGTTGCTGCACTTCCTCGCGGGCAACCCGGGTCGCGTGTTCACGCGCGAGCAGCTGCTGAGCGAGGTGTGGGGCACCGACTACTTCGGCGGCACGCGCACCGTCGACG
Source organism: Leucobacter sp. USHLN154 (assembly GCF_037145595.1). NCBI lineage: Bacteria > Bacillati > Actinomycetota > Actinomycetes > Micrococcales > Microbacteriaceae > Leucobacter > Leucobacter sp. USHLN154. The sequence continues at coordinate 200,348 of NZ_JBBCXF010000001.1, read as the reverse complement.
TGCACGTGCGACGTCTCCGTGCGAAGCTGGGCGAACACGAGGGTCTGATCAGTACGGTGCGCGGGGTCGGCTACGGCTTCGCACGGGCCCGTATCGAGGAGGAAGAGACGGAGTGACGCATCTCGAGTCGTACGCCGCAACCCGCCCGTCCGACTTCGAGCTCGCCCGGCGCATCATCGCCGCGGCGCATCAGCACGATGGAGCGTCGCCCGTCTCCGATCAGGCGCTGCTCGCCGCGGCGCAGGGCGAGCGATCACTGCTCCTGTTCCGGGGCGATGCGAACGCGGATCCCGTGGCCGTCGGCGTCGTCGGCCAGGGCGAGGTCGATCTCGTCGTGCTCCCGGAGGCGCGTGGGAACGGAGTCGGCACTGCGGCCCTCGCCGAACTGCTGCATCGCGTCGACGCCGAGGCGCTCGCGTGGGCGCACGGCGAGAATCCGGCGGCCGAGGCCCTCCTGCGCCGCGCCGGCTTCACCCCGGTGCGCTCGCTCTATCGCATGGCCCTCGATCCCGCACTGCTCCCGCAGCCCGGTTCGGACGCGGTCGCACTCGACATACCAGACGGGTTCGAGCTGCGCCCATTCGACCCCGAGCGACCCGACGACGCCGGCAGGTGGGTGCGGGCGAACGCCGCAGCCTTCGCGACGCACCCCGAGCAGGGGCGCGTCACCGAATCGGACTTCGCCTTGATGCGGGCCGAAGAGTGGTTCGACCCGGAAGATCTGCTGCTCCTCATCGACGGCACCGGCGAGGCCGCGGGATCGACGTGGATCAAGACGCTCCGTGATCCCGAGGTCGAGACGGAGCTCTACGCCGTCGGAGTGCGCCCGGAGTTCGCCGGGCAGGGACTCGGGGGCCTGCTCCTCGACGCGACACTCGCTCGCATGGCGCAGCACCGGCCGCAGCGGGTCTCGCTGTACGTCGACGGCGACAACGATCGCGCCGTGCGCATGTACGAACGCGCGGGGTTCACCATCGATTCACGCAGTCGCCAGTGGAGAACGGCCTCACCGGCCTCCCCTGGTGCCACAATGGATCCATGAACGACGAACCGCGCGACCCCTCCGATGTCCGGGTCGAACTCCCAGCAGACCGGTACATCGACCGCGAGCTGAGCTGGCTCGACTTCAACCAGCGCGTGCTCGAGCTCGCAGAGGACCCGTCGACGCCGGTGCTCGAGCGGGCGAACTTCCTCGCGATCTTCGCCGCGAACCTGGACGAGTTCTTCATGGTGCGCGTCGCCGGCCTGCGACGGCGCATCATCACCGGCCTCGCGGTTCCGACGAACGTGGGACGCGCTCCGACCGACGTGCTCGCGAACATCAACCGACGCGCCTACGAGTTGCAGTTGCGGCACGCCGAGTGCTTCCGCGGTCACGTGCAGCCCGCGCTCGCCGAGTCCGGAATCAACATCGTCGACTGGGACGAGCTCGATGACGCGGATCGCGAGATCCTCACCGACTACTACGAGCAGCGGATCTACCCCGTGCTCATGCCGCTCGCCGTCGACCCGGCGCACCCATTCCCCTACATCTCCGGCCGCGCCCTCAACCTGTCGATCCGGGTGCGCAACCCGAACACCGACAAGATCGAGTTCGCGCGCCTCAAGGTGCCGCAGATGATCCCGCGCTACGTCCGCGTCGACGGTCGAGAGAGCGTCGACAACGTGCGCTTCATCCCGCTCGAAGAGCTCATCGCGAATCAGCTGGGCGGCCTCTTCCCCGGCATGGAGGTCATCGACCATCACGTCTTCCGCGTGACGCGCAATGAAGACGTCGAGATCGAAGAGGACGAGACCGAGAATCTGATTCAGGCGCTCGAGAAGGAGCTGCTGCGCCGCCGCTTCGGCCCACCCATCCGCCTGGAGATCTCGGATGACATGGATGAGGCGACGCTCGAACTGCTCGTGCGCGAATTCGACATCGACGAGCAGCAGGTCTACACCCTTCCGGCACCGCTCGATCTCAGCGGCCTGTTCGCCCTCACGCGGGTGGCGCGGCCCGACCTGAAGTTCAAGCCGCACATCCCGGTCACCCACCCCCAGTTCCGCGTCGGAGCTCCGAGCGACAAGCTCGACACGTTCGCCGCCATCGCTCGGCGCGAGGTGCTCGTGCACCACCCCTACGAGTCGTTCGCCACGAGCGTGCAGGCGTTCGTCGAACAGGCCGCGACCGATCCCGATGTGCTCGCCATCAAGCAGACGCTGTATCGCACCTCCGGCGACAGCCCCATCGTGGCGTCGCTCATCAAGGCCGCGGAAGCCGGCAAGCAGGTGCTCGCGCTCGTCGAGGTGAAGGCGCGGTTCGACGAAGAGGCGAACATCACGTGGGCACGCAAGCTCGAGCAGGCCGGGGTGCACGTCGTATACGGGCTCGTCGGATTGAAGACGCACTGCAAGCTCGTCCACGTGATCCGCGAAGAAGGCGGTCGCCTCGCGCACTACTGTCATATCGGGACCGGCAACTACAATCCGAAGACCAGTCGCATCTACGAGGACTTCGGGCTGTTCACATCGTCCCCCGAGGTGGGACGCGACGTCACGAAGCTCTTCAACGTATTGTCCGGCTACGCCATCGAGACGGACTACGACCGCCTCCTCGTCGCCCCGCTGCAGCTGCGCAGCGGACTCCTCGAACGCATCGAGCGCGAGGCGGAGCATGCACGCGCCGGCCGCCCGAGCGGCATTCGACTCAAAGGCAACTCGATGGTCGACGAGACCATCATCGACGCGCTCTACCGCGCGAGCCAGGCCGGTGTGCCGATCGACGTGTGGATGCGCGGCATCTGCTCGATCCGCGCCGAAGTGCCGGGCCTCTCCGAGACGATTCGCGTCCGGTCCGTGCTGGGCCGCTACCTCGAGCACTCGCGCATCTACTCGTTCGAGAACGGCGGAGAGCGCGAAGTGTTCATCGGCAGCGCCGACCTCATGCACCGCAACCTCGACCGTCGCATCGAGGTGCTCGTGCGCCTCGATGAGCGAGAACACCTCGAGCGCATCTCCCGCTTCTTCGACTTCGCCTTCAGCGACGACGTCTCGTCGTGGCGCATGCTGCCGGATGGCAGCTGGCATCGGAGCGTGACGAACGAGGCCGGCGAAGTGCTCCCCGATCTGCAGGATCTGGTCATGGAGGATCGCACCGAGGCGCGCCGTGCGCGGAGATCGCGGTGACGGAGGAGGTCTTCGCCGCCGGAACCGTCTGCTGGACCCGCGATGCCCGCGCTGACGGGAGCGAGCATGTGCTCGTGCTCGTCATCCACCGACCGAAACGGCGAGACATCTCGTTTCCGAAGGGCAAGCTCGAACCAGGCGAGAGCCTGCCGCCGGCCGCGGTGCGCGAGACTCGCGAGGAGACCGGGCTGAAGGTGCGGCTCGATCAGCATCTCGGCACGATCCACTACGGCCTCAGCGGCAACCGTCGGAAGACGGTGCAGTACTGGGCCGTCCAGGTCCCGAGGAAGCGTGCGCTCGAAGCCGCGTTTCAGCCGAACGGCGAGGTCGATGCGATCGAGTGGGTGCCCATCGACGAGGTGCGCGGGCGGCTCACCTATTCCGCCGATCAGGAGCTCTTCGACGTCTTCCTGAAACTGGCCGAGCACGATCACCTCGACAGCTTCTCCGTGACGCTGCTGCGCCACGGGAAAGCACTTCCGCGCGCTCAGAGCGGTGAGCCAGACCATCTCCGCCCGTTGACCGACTTCGGGAAGGCTCAAGCCGCCGCCCTGGTGCCAATCCTCGATGCATTCGGACCTCGGCGCATCTACACGTCGACGGCTGTGCGATGCGTGGAGACCGTCAGACCGTTCGCCGAGCGTCGGCGCAAACCGGCGCGGCTCACCGAAGCGATCAGCCAGGACTCGTGGGATGCGGGCGAACTCGGGGGGCTGCGCGAACTGATCGCCGCGATCGTCAGCCGCGGCAAGAACGTGCTGCTCTGCAGCCACCGACCCGTGCTGCCGGATCTCGCTCGCGAGCTCGCACTCGCCACCGGAGGTCGCATCGGCGCCTATCTGGAAGAAGCGACCACGCTGCCGACCGCCGGGTTCTCCGTGTTCCATCTGTCGCGGCGGCACCCCGAGGCGGGCATCCTCTCCGTTGAGACGTACCCGCTGAAGCACTGACCCCGAAGCCTCGGGATGGCCGGAAGGGCGCCGCGGAGCAGGTGCAGCCGTCCGCCGGCTGCGGATGCCGGCGGCGTGAGTTCACCTGTTGTTCACCCTCTGGCAGACCCCGCGTCACGCAGGATGCTTAGCGTGGTGCTGTGGTCGTTTGAGGCCATCACCTCACATCCGTTTCCAGATTGGATCAATCTCAAGTGAAGCTCTCCGCATTCGCCAAGATCGCCGCTATCGGCGGTATTGCTGCACTCACGCTGACCTCCTGTGCCGCCAACGAAGGCGGCAGCGCCTCCGGAAGCGATGACTCGGCTGCAACCTCGAGCCTCTCCGGCGAACTCGTCGGCGCCGGCGCCTCGTCGCAGGGCTCGGCCCAGGAAGTCTGGGTCGCCGGCTTCCAGACCGCGAACCCCGACGTCACGGTGAACTACGAGCCCTCCGGCTCGGGCGCCGGCCGCGAGACCTTCCAGCAGGGCGCGAGCGCCTTCGCGGGCTCCGACCGTGCGTTCAAGGCCGAAGAGATCTCGGCGGGCCCCTTCGACGGTTGCGCCACCGGCGACATCGTCGAGTTCCCCGCCTACATCTCCCCGATCGCAGTGATCTTCAACGTCGAGGGCGTCGATTCGCTGAAGCTCGACGCACCGACCGTTGCGAAGATCTTCTCCGGCGCCATCACCAGCTGGAACGACCCGGCCATCGCCGACCAGAACCCCGACGTCGAGCTGCCCGAGGGCAACATCACTGCCGTGCACCGCTCCGACGACTCCGGCACCACGGGCAACTTCACCGAGTACCTCGCGGCAGCAGCGGCCGATGACTGGACCGCCGGTTCCATCGAGACCTGGCCGACCGAGTTCGGCGGCGAAGGCGCGCAGGGCACCTCGGGCGTCGTCAGCGCGGTGAAGAACGGCAGCGGCACCATCGGTTACGCCGACGCTTCGCAGGCCGGCGACCTCGGCACCGTCGACATCAAGGTCGGCGAGGATTACGTGCCGTACTCCCCCGAGGCCGCCGCAGCCATCGTCGACGCTTCGTCGCTCGAGGAGGGCCGCACCGAAGGCGACCTCGCCATCACGCTCGATCGCACCTCGACCGAGGACGGCGTCTACCCGATCGTGCTCGTCAGCTACCTCATCGGGTGCGCCGAGTACGAGGATGCGGCGAACGCCGAGCTCGTGAAGTCGTACTTCAGCTACATCGTGAGCGAAGAAGGCCAGTCGGCGGCTCAGGAATCGGCCGGCAACGCGCCGATCTCCGAAGATCTCCGCGGCCAGGTGCAGACCGCGATCGACTCGATCAGCTGATCTTCGAGGTGGGAGGGGCGCGGACGTGTCGCGCCCCTCCCACCTCCGATCGCCGCCAGGTGATCCCCCCAGCAGTTCCCTCCCAGACCTCGGAGACTCAGTGACCGTCACTTCCGCCCCCGCCAAGCCGGTGCTCAGCATCGGCGACCGCGTCTTCTCGCGCTCCGCGGTCTTCGCGGGCAGCATGATCCTCGTCACCCTCGCTGCCGTCGCGATCTTCCTCATCGTGCAGAGCGTCCCCGCCTTCGTCGCCACCGATGAAAGCGCGTCGCTGCTCACCAGCAACTTCTGGTCGTACGTCGGTCCGCTCGTCTTCGGTACGGTCTGGGCCGCTGCTCTCGCCCTCCTGATCGCGCTCCCGCTGGCGATCGGCATCGCCCTCTTCATCTCCCACTACGCGCCTCGCCAGCTCGCGCAGGTGCTCGGCTACATCGTGGATCTGCTCGCGGCAGTGCCGAGCGTCGTATTCGGCCTGTGGGGCATCGGCGTGCTCGCGCCCGCGGCACGCCCGATCTTCGAGTGGCTCAACACGTACCTCGGGTGGATCCCGTTCTTCAGCGGCACGGTCAGCGGCACCGGTCGCACCATCCTGACGGCCGCGCTCGTGCTCGCCGTGATGATCCTCCCGATCATGACGGCGATCTGCCGCGAGATCTTCCTGCAGGCGCCCGTGCTGCACGAGGAGGCCGCGCTGGCGCTCGGCGCGACCCGCTGGGAGATGATCCGCATGGCGGTGCTCCCCTTCGGTCGCCCCGGCATCATCTCTGCCGCCATGCTCGGCCTCGGGCGAGCGCTCGGTGAGACGATGGCCGTAGCGATGGTGCTCTCGGCCACCGGTCTCGTCTCGTTCCGGCTGCTCACCTCCGAGAACCCCTCGACGATCGCGGCGAACATCGCCCTCTCGTTCCCGGAGGCCTACGGGGAGAACATCAACGTGCTCATCGCCACCGGCCTCATCCTGTTCATCGTCACCTTCCTGGTGAACGCGCTCGCTCGCTGGATCGTGAGCCGCCGCGCCGAGTTCTCGGCGGCCAACTGATGCTCCAGCAGACCGAACCGAAACAAGAGGGGACCACTTCCGTGGCCATCACCGTCCGCCCCGTCCGCGCAGGTTCTTCGCTCGCCGGCAACCGGTTGTCCCGTTCGACGCCGTGGTTCGTGCTCGTCGGCTGCCTCGCCGCAGCGTTCGCGCTCTTCGGCCTTCTCGCCGCGTCTTCCGGCAGCGAGTTCTCGATCGTGGGCGCGGTGCTCATCGGTGCGATCGCCTACGTGCTCGTGATCACGATCATGTCGGCCGCCGTCGAGGGCAGTCGCCAGGCCATGGACCGCTTCATCACGGCCATCGTCTCCGGAGCGTTCCTGCTCGCCATGGTGCCGCTGGTCTCGGTCGCGATCACCGTGGTCTCGAACGGCCTCGCACGCTTCGACGCCGAGTTCTTCAACTCCTCCATGCGCAACGTCACGGGCGAGGGCGGCGGTGCGCTCCACGCCATGATCGGCACGCTGCTGATCACGCTCGCGGCCTCGGTCATCTCGGTGCCGCTCGGCCTCATGACGTCGATCTACCTCGTCGAGTACGGACGCGGGCGGGTGGCGAAGACCATCACCTTCCTCGTCGACGTCATGACGGGCATCCCCTCGATCGTCGCCGGCCTGTTCGCCTACGCGGTCTTCGCGCTCTTCCTCGGCCCCGGCGTGCGCATGGGCATCGTCGGCGCGGTGGCCCTCTCAGTGCTGATGATCCCGGTCGTCGTCCGTTCGAGCGAGGAGATGCTCCGCCTCGTTCCCAATGAGCTGCGAGAAGCCTCGTACGCCCTGGGGGTGCCGAAGTGGCGCACCATCACCAAGGTCGTCCTGCCCACCTCCATCGCGGGCATCACCACCGGCATCATGCTCTCCATCGCTCGCGTCATCGGCGAGACGGCGCCGCTGCTCATCACCGCCGGGTTCACCGCCTCGATGAACTACGACCTCTTCTCGGACCGCATGCAGTCGCTGCCCGTGTACGTGTACACGCAGTTCATGAACCAGGGCAACCCGGCCGAAGCCTTCATCGACCGCGCCTGGGCCGCAGCGCTCGCGCTGATCCTCATCGTCATGGCGCTCAACCTGCTCGGCCGTCTCATCGCCCGCTGGTTCGCCCCTAAGACCGGCCGCTGAGCCGCTCCCCTTTCCGCTGACTCCGAACGAAAGAATCACCATGTCGAAGCGCATCGAGGTCAAAGACCTCAACGTCTACTACTCGAAGTTCCTGGCGGTCGAGGATGTCTCGATCAACATCGAACCCCGCAGCGTCACCGCGTTTATCGGCCCCTCGGGTTGCGGCAAGTCGACCTTCCTGCGCACGCTCAACCGCATGCACGAGGTCATCCCAGGCGCGCGCGTCGAAGGCGAAGTCCTGCTCGACGGAGAGGACCTCTACGGCACCGGCGTCGACCCCGTGCTCGTGCGTCGCCAGGTGGGCATGGTGTTCCAGCGCCCCAATCCCTTCCCCACCATGTCGATCCGCGACAACGTGCTCGCTGGTGTGCGCCTCAACGACCGCCGCATGTCGAAGAGCGACTCCGATGCGCTCGTCGAGAAGTCGCTGGTCGGCGCGAACCTCTGGAACGAGGTGAAGGATCGCCTCGACAAGCCGGGCTCAGGGCTCTCGGGCGGGCAGCAGCAGCGACTCTGCATCGCACGCGCCATCGCCGTCGAACCCGAGGTGCTCCTCATGGACGAGCCCTGCTCGGCGCTCGACCCGATCTCGACCCTCGCCATCGAGGATCTCATCGATCAGCTCAAGCAGGAGTACACGATCGTCATCGTGACCCACAACATGCAGCAGGCCTCCCGCGTCTCCGACCGCACCGCGTTCTTCAACATCGCGGGCACGGGCAAGCCGGGCAAGCTCATCGAGTACGACGACACCTCGACGATCTTCTCCACGCCGTCCGTCCAGGCGACCGAGGATTACGTCTCGGGCCGTTTCGGGTAACTCGCCCGCGGGGCAGCAGCCCCGGTGCGCGCCGGTGTTCGGCGCGCACCGGGGCTGCTGCGTTGACCGGGGTCAGTCCTCGTCGCGGTTCGGCATCCCGTCGGCGTGAGGCATGCGGTCGCGATCGTAGGTGATCTCCGTGTACCCGTGCGGCACCGGCACCCCTTCTGGGCCGATGTTGACGAACACGATGCGCTCGATCGACAGGATCGTCTTGCGCGTGATCATATTTCGCACCACGGCGCGCATCGTGAGCGAGGTCCTGCCGAATTCGGTCGCGACCAGTCCCATCTCGATGAGGTCGCCCTCGCGCGCCGACGCCTCGAAGTTGATCTCCGAGATCAGCTTCGTCACGACGTGCGGGTTGCCGAGCTGAATGATGGCGTAGATCGCCGCCTCTTCATCGATCCAACGCAGCAGGCTCCCCCCGAAGAGCGAACCGTTCGCGTTCATGTCTTCCGGCCGCACCCACTTGCGCGTGGAGAAGTTGATGCCGTCTGCGTGCGCGTACTGAGATCTCATGCACCCGAGCTTAGAACGCGCGCATTTCGAGCAGGAGAACAGCGATGTTTCGGGATCGAGAACGCGAGCGCTTCAGACCGCCCTCGCCAGGGCATGAAAAGACCGAGCCGCAGAAACGCCTCTCGGCGGAAGGCCGCTCGAAGCGGCGAAAATTGGAGCCCGGGGTTACTGCGGCCCGGCACGAACCAGTTTAGCGCAGCGTGCGCTCCGCGCGAGGGCGTGCCGTTTGCGCTGGGCGAACGCGCTGCTGCTCGCCCTGGGCGCGCCGCGGTGCTCCCTTCGCGCGCGAACACGAGGATTCACACCGAGAGCAATCCCATCGTCGGCGAATGCTCCCTCGTGCTCGCGCGTTTCACTCGTGCCCGCGAGTACCTCTCGACACCCACACCGTTACGAGAGCGTGCCGTCGCGCCAGCGCCTTGCACCGGCGTGGAGGTCGCTCGCGAACGTCGAGTAGCGCAGCGAACGGGTCGTGAGCTCCGAGGCGTGCGCGTCGTCGTGCACATCGCGCGTATCGGCGAGATCGGCGGCGCCGAGCGACATGATGCGGCAGTAGCTCGACGAGCGTTCGAGAGCGCCGCCCAGGTCTCCGGCGAAGACACCGCGGAGGATGGTGTCGCAGAGTCCGGCGATCGACTCCGGGGTCACCGGCTCGACTGCACCAGCGACCACCGGATCGATCGTCGCCGTGGCTGCCGCGCCGCGGCGGAAGAGGTCAGCTGATCCCTCGGGATCAGCGTCGACGACGCGGCGCAGCAGGTACAGCCGCCACAGCACACCCGCCAGCGAGTGCGAGCTCTCGCCCGCCCACAGTTCGGCGATGTCATCGAGCCCGGTCCCCGAAGCGAGCCCGACGACTCGCTCGACGACATCGGGGTCGGCGACGCTGCGCACACGGTCGAGCAGCGCCCACGAGGTCTCCTGGGCGAGCCGGCGAGCCGCCTCCGGTTCGTCGGACCCGATGATCCAATCGAAGGTGAAACTCGGCTGCAACACAGGGCGCTGGTGATCGCGTGACATCGGCCTCTTTCACGGTTCAATCGGGACGGGAAGCGCGCGAGCGCATCGCGGACTTCGCGAGTCTACGCCGCTTCGCGCACCACGATGCACAGCCCTCGCTCGACCCCGGGGAGTACCATTGAGGTCTCGCGATGATCCACACTTCACGGTGGAAGTGCAACCCCCTGGGCGCCGCCCGGGCGAGATGGCAATGTGGTGGATGTTCCCGATACAGGGAATGCGCCCCATCATCGAAGGAGGACTGCATGAGTGCATCTGACAAGATTTCCGCAGCAGGAGACAAGCTGAAGGGCAACGCCAAGGAGGCCGCTGGCCGGGCAACCGGAGACGACAGCAAGGTCGCCGAGGGCAAGCTCGATCAGGCCAAGGGCGATATGAAGCAGGCCGGCGCGAACGCGAAGGATTCTGCGAAGGACGTCTTCGACAAGTAGTCGAAGCGGACGAGAACGGCCCTGCACTTCTTCGGGAGTGCAGGGCCGTTCTGCGTGCTCCGGCCGAGACGGTCGCGGACGCGCGTCGAGCACTCTTGCACGTGGTGCCCCCAGTAGGGATCGAACCTACGACCTGCGGATTAAAAGTCCGTAGCTCTACCGCTGAGCTATAGGGGCCAACCCGAATAGCTTAGCGGATTCGAGGCGGCCGGCTCGTCTCGGCGCGACGAGCTTCGCGCACGCCGGGAGCGCACGCGTTCCGTCAGTGGATGAAGACGAGGAGTGCGGCGACGGCGACGAAGAGGCTGCCGAACACCGCGTTGAGCACCCGCTGGCCCCGAGCGGTCGCGGTGTAGCGGCGAAAGGGCCGGGCCGCCACCGCGAAGAAGCCCCACATCACGATCACGTCGACGCCGACGGCGGTCGCGACGAGGATCAGGTACTGCGGCATGATCGGTGCGTCCGTGTTGATGAACTGCGGGATGAAGGCCAAGAAGAACACGATCGCTTTGGGATTCAGCAGATTCACCCAGAATCCCCGGCGCAGCATCGCCATCCGCGTCGTCGCTTTCCGCGCCCCCTCCGAGTCGGCGGCTGGAGGCTGGGGCTTCGTGAAGATGAGGCGGAGACCGAGGTACACGAGGTAGGCAGCGCCCGCGTAACGAATCGCGTTGAAGAGTGCTGGGGTGCTGGCGACGAGCACCCCGACCCCGGCGGCGACGATGACGATGTGCACGAGCAGCGCGAGCTCTTGCCCGAGCACTCCCCAGATCGACCGGCGCCATCCGACCGCGAGTGAGTTCGACATCGTGTTGATCGCTCCGGCCCCGGGAGTGATGCAGATGACGACGGTGGCCGCCAGCAGGGAGAGCCAGATCGCGAGAGACACGAGCACAGTGTAACGGCGCGCGGGCGCGCGATTTTCACCAGGCCCCGCTCCCCTGCTAGAATCGATCGCTGTCAGGGTCTGTGGCGCAGTTGGTAGCGCGTCTCGTTCGCAATGAGAAGGTCAGGGGTTCGATTCCCCTCAGATCCACCGGTCAGAGTCTCGGTTTCCTCGTGGAGCCGAGACTCTTCTGCGCGTCGCGAGATCGAGCTCAGGACTCAGCTCGGACGGAGCCCGAGCGCAGCGTCCGGCCCGTTACTCGGCCGCTTCCACGTGCACGCGGAGGACGTCGGGCGCGAGGCCGATGGCCCAGGCGGCCACATCGGTGACGAAGTGGTCGAAGGCGGGATGCGCGAAGTCGCCGAGGTCGTTCGCGTAGGCGCCGACGCCATCGATCGCGATGAAGATGCGGATGCAGGCGACGAGGGGGTCGGGGCACGTGAATTCCTCAGCGGCGACACCGGCCTGCAGGATCGCGACGAGCTCATCCCGATCGAGTCGCTCCTGCTCGGCGACGGCTCTGGCCAGCTCGGGGCGGAAGCGCGAGAGGTTGCGGGCGTTGAGCCAGAAACGGGCGAGGTCGATGGCGTCGCCGCTCTCGACGCGTCGGATCATCGTCGCGAGGCGTCGGGTCGGCGCACCCTCCGACGCGAAGAGCGTTGTGCGCTCGATCGATATCGCTCGCTCGAACGCCGCAATCACGAGTGCCTCGGACGACGAGAAGTAGTGGTGCACGAGGCTCGGCTGCACGCCCAGCGGCTCGGCGACCGCGCGGAGCGTCACCGATTCGAGGCCGTGGGCGATCGCGATCTCCGCGGCTCGGTCGAGAATCTGCTGACGTCGTTCGGTCGGCGCTTTACGGGTCCTCGTTGCGCGCGCGGGTGACACCATGCCTCGGAGTCTACGAGATGCGTGCCCCACGCGCTATTGAAGTGTGCTTCAATAGTGGCCGAACGCCATCTATCGAAAGAGGATTTCAATGCCGAAATCGCCCCCGACACCACCGTCATCGCTGCCGCAGCAGCTCGACCGCGCCTCCCGCCCTGAGACTCGCGGCATCGACCTCGTGCCGCACACCGAGCGACACGGACGGGCGCGCGACCTCTTCACGGTGTGGGCGGCCCCCAACATCAGCGTCCTCAACTTCACGATCGGCGCAACGCTCACGCTCGTGCTGGGACTCGAGATCTGGCAGGCGCTGCTCGTCATCGTCGCAGCGCAACTGCTCTGGGTGCTCCCAGGAATCGTCGCGATCAGCGGGCCCGCCGCCGGCACCTCCGGGTCCGTCGTGCAGCGGGCGATCTACGGGATCCGCGGCAACAAGGCGGTCATCGCGATCTACGGCTGGTTCATCTCGGGAGTATTCCTCGCCCTCAACTGGGTCGCCTCCTCGTTCATGGGCGCGGAGCTCCTCATGCGCTGGGGGTTCCCAGACCACCTCGCCGCCCTGATCCTCGTCTCCATCGCGGTCTCGGCCTGCACCGTGCTCATCGCGGTGTTCGGCCACGGACTGATCCTCCGCTCCTACACCTGGGTGACGATCGGCCTCCTGCTCGTGTTCGTCATCGTGACCGCCTGCATCCTGCCGCGGGTCCACTTCGGATACGCGCAGCCGGAGCCGCTGACGGGCCTGGCCCTCTGGTCGAGCATCACGATCGGCTTCGCGATCCTCGCCTCCACACCGCTCTCGTACTCGAACAGCGCCGACCTCGCGCGCTACCTGCCGGCCACCACGAGCCCCAAGCGCATCATCGCCGCGACGGCGCTCGGCGGCGCCCTGCCGAGCGCCGTCTTCGTTTCGGTGGGCGCGCTGCTCGGCACCACAGTCTCCCCGGACGGGGCTTCGGAAGGAATCGAGTACGTGCTCTTCGAGTTGCTGCCCGGTTGGCTGGGACCGGTCTTCGTACTCGGCGTCATCGTGAACACCGTCGCGCTGAACGGGATGACCACCTACACGGCCAGCATGGCGTTCCAATCCATCGGCGTGCCGATCCGGCGCATCCCCTCCGCGATCCTCATCGGAGCGCTCGGGACCGGGCTCACAATCGTGCTCGTGCTGTCGACCACCCTGCTCGGTGCCGTGAACCTCATGCTCCAGTTCCTCATCGTCATCTCCGCCCCGACCATGGCGGTGTACGTCGCCGACATCGTGCTGCGGCAGGGCCGCTACGACGGCCTGATGCTCTTCGACGAACGCCCCGGCGGGCCGTTCTGGTATCGCGGCGGATTCGGCATGCCCGGGCTCCTGGCGGTGGTCTCGGGCGGCACAGCGGCGGCACTCTGCATCTCGACTGACGTGTGGACTGGGCCGATAGCGGTGGCGCTCGGATACCTCGACCTGTCGGTACCGGCCGGCATGCTCGTGTCGGCCGCGCTCTACTGGGTGTTCGCCGGTCGCTCGATCAAGCGGGGAGCGAACGCGTGAGCGGGGACGACGCCGAGTGCCGCCGCACCGTCGACCCGTGCGAAGCGCGGCCGACGCTCGACACGTGGCAGGATGCACCGCATCAGCCCTGGTCATTCGCGCACCTGTCCGAGCTCCTGCCGACCGCTCCCGTATCCCGCATCGCCGAGCGCCGGCCTGAGCACGGACGGGGGCAGGGGCTCGAAGCGCTGGAAGCGCTCGTGCCGGGCCTGCGCGCACGGCTCGATGCGACGCACACCGACGCGTTCCTCGTACTCCGAGGCGCTGAGGCGACCGCCGAATACGCCCGTTCCGGGCACTCGGTCGACGCCCCGCACCTGCTCATGAGTGTTTCGAAGTCGCTGTGCAGCACCGTCGTCGGCGCGCTCGTGGGCGAAGGGCGCATCGACACCGCGGCGCCGGTCACCGCGTATGTGCCCGAGCTCTGCGGTTCGGTGTTCGACGGGCCCAGCGTGCAGCAGCTGCTCGACATGGAGATATCGATCGACTACTCCGAGAACTACCTCGACCCACGGTCAGAGGTGCAGACGCACGATCGCGCTTCAGGGTGGCGCAGCAGGCAGCCGAACGACCCGGCGCACGACCGCGCCTTCCTGAGGACACTGCGAGGGCTCGGCGCCGTCGGCGAGTTCCAGTACTGCTCAGCATCGACGGATGTACTCGCATGGATCGTCGAGCGGGCGAGCGGGCTGAGGTATCCGCAGGCCCTCTCCCAGTATCTCTGGGCGAAGATCGGGGCGGATCGCGATGCGTCGATCACCGTCGACGCGACGGGCTTCGGATACGCCAATGCCGGCGTCTCGTGCACCGCGCGCGACCTCGCCCGCGTGGGTCGCATGATCCTCGACCGCGGTCTCGCTCCAGGAGGCCGCGTTGTTCCAGGCGAGTGGACGGACGCGCTGCTCGCCGGCGGATCGGCGACGGCGATGGCACCGAGTGGATGGACGGCGGCGTTTCCCGGCGGCAGCTACACCCGGCAGTGGTGGTGCACCGGAAACTCCCGCGGCAACATCGCCGCGATCGGGATCCACGGCCAGCACCTCTGGCTCGATCCGACGAGCGACAGCGTCATCGTGAAGCTCTCGTCGTGGCCCAGGCCCGACGACGATGCTGCGCATGCTGAGCAGACGCGCTTGCTCATGGACGTGTGCGAAGCGCTCGACGCGACCTGAACGAACGGGGAGTCGACCAGAGTTCTGAGCTCGGGGCAGGTTGCCGACTGACCACTGAGCGAGCCGACGGGCGTCTCAACCGGCGTTGCGGCGACGGCGAAGCACGGCGTCGAGATCGGGCATGCCGGTGGCAGTATCGCCCACCACGCCCATGTTGCGGAGTCGCTGGCTCGCCTCCTGCTGCTGGGCGCGCAGTTCGCGCTGCCTGGCCTGCTCCCGCAGGCGCGCGTCCTCAGCGGCCTGCGCCTGCTGGCGCGCCTGCTCTTCAGCCGCAGCCGACGCCGCAGCTGCACGAGGGTCGACCGGCGTCTCTGCGGCCTGAGCGAGCTGCTTGCGCACTTCGCGCAGCAGCATCGAATCCGTCTGGTTCTCCTGCGGCGCGGGGCGCTCCGCACGAGCGCGGGCCCGAGCACGGGCGAGTTCGATGCGCTCCGCGGCCGCGCGCTGAGCTTCCGCATGCGCCGTCGCAGCGGCCGCCGCATGCGCGGGGTCCGGCGCCTCGACGAGTTGCGGCGCGGATTCCACCACTGCGGTCGCGATCGCCGTGGTCACCTGCTCGGCGGGAACCGCCTGCACCCGTGCTCGACCGGGAGCGAGAAGCACGAGCGCACCGCTCGAAGCGGCGAAGAGTGCGGCCGAACCGATCAGCATCGAGGGCCCGCTTCCACCGATCGCGAAGCCGGCGCCGACGAGCAGCCCGATGAGCCCGAGCAGGGCCCCGAGAGCGGCGGTCGCGCGCACGCGCCGCGCCACCGGTTTCCGCAGCTTCGCCGCACGTTCGGCTGCCGCCTGCTTGCGCTGCATCTGTCGGGCTCGAATCTCTGCACGCACCTGTTCTGCCTCCGCTTCTGCCAGAGCGGCTCGTCGCTCGGCATCTTGACGCTTCTGCGCGCTTCGCAGCATGCGTTCATGCGCGAGCGCCTCCCGCGCTGTGGCCTCGAGACGCACCTCTTGCGGCACCTCAGAGGTCTCCGCCAGCAGGCGAAGGGTGCGCTGGAGCCTCAGCGCATTCTTCTCGGCCGCGCGGAACTCGCGCCGTCGTGCCCAGTTGGGAACCAGCACGGCACCCCACAGGAGCGCGGCGATCACGAAGATCACGCCTCCGCCCAGTACGCCGCCAGTCATGGGGATCACTGTACGGCGTCCGCGCGAGGCGCTGTCATCGGCGCGCCGCGATGCTGCGATGCCACCGCGAATGCGGCGCCGGAGCGCTCAGTCCCGGGATACCCTCGCGACGTAGCCAGCGCTCGCATCGCTTCGCAGAGCGACGAAGACGTCGTGATCGCGCCAGGCCCCATCGATGTGTATGTACGATTCCCTGCGCCCTTCGCGGCGCAGCCCCAGCTTCTCGACGACCCGGAGCGACGGGTCGTTCTCAGGCCGGATGCACACTTCGACGCGATGCAGGCCGAGAGCGGAGAAGAGATGATCGATCACGAGCGCCACAGCCGTCGTGGTGACGCCCCGACCGGCGACGTGCTCCGAGACCCAATAGCCGAGCTGCGACGACTGCAGGGCTCCGCCGCTGATCTCGGACACGCTGAGTTGCCCGACGACGACGCCGTCGTAGAGGATCACGAAGGGCATGCCGCTTCCGGCTCGCAACTGCCTGCGCAGGGTGCGGATCATCGGCCGCATCGACACGGATCCCGGAACGACGCTGCGACCCGATGGGTGCGTCGCCTCCCACCGCTGCAGCCAGGAGCGGTTGTCCGTAAGGAGCCTGCGCAGCGGCTCCGCATCCGCCCAGCGGATGATCCGCACGGCCACGCGACCCGACGCGAGCAGCCCCGGGTCGTCGATCTCGCGGCCGAGCGGCACCTCGGTCAGCCCTCGGAGCGCTGCTCGCGGAGGCGGTCCGCGAAGCCGATGACCCACTCGGTGATCTCGTCGCCGAGCTCTTCGTGGTCGACGCCGAGCAACACGTTCGCCTTGATCCAATCGGCGCGGTCGCCGGTGTCGTAGCGCCGCCCGCGGAAGATCACACCGTAGACGGGGCCGTCGCCCTTGCCCTCCGCCAGATAGTTCAGCGCATCGGTGAGCTGGATCTCGCCGCCGCGCCCCGGCGGCAGCTCATCGATGACGTCGAAGATCTCGGGCCGCAGCACATACCGTCCGATGATGGCGAGGTTCGACGGCGCCTCCTCGGCGGAGGGCTTCTCGATGAGCCCCGTGATGCGCACGACATCGGGATCATCCGTGGTCTCGACCGCTGCGCATCCGTACAGGTGCACTGACTCGCGCGGCACCTCCATGAGCGCGATGACCGTGGCGCCGCGGGAGTCGTGCTCCGCGATCATGCGATCGAGCAGCGGGTCGCGTGGATCGATGAGGTCATCGCCGAGCAGCACGGCGAAGGACTCGTCGCCGACGTGGCAGCGCGCGCGGCCGACTGCGTGACCGAGCCCGAGGGGCTGCCCCTGACGCAGGAAGTGCACCTCAGCGACCTCGCTCGACTCGCGCACCTTGTCGAGCTTGCCCTCGTCGCCCTTGCGCTCGAGCGAGTACTCGAGCTCGGGAACGCTGTCGAAGTGGTTGAGCAGGTTGTCCTTGTTCCGACCCGTGATGATCAGCACATCGCCCAGCCCGGCCGACGCGGCTTCTTCGACCACGTACTGAATCGCCGGCTTGTCGACGATCGGCAGCATCTCCTTCGGCATGGCCTTCGTGGCCGGGAGGAAACGGGTGCCGAGCCCTGCGGCCGGCACAACGGCCTTCGTCACCGAACGGCTGTGCTTCACCTGCGTGTCAGTCATGAGGTCAGCCTATCCTCCGCGCCCGAGGCGGCAAAGTCGTGCCGGTGGGCTCGCCTCAGACCTATGCTGAGTGCTATGTCTCAGCAGGTGCGCTCGGAGAAGATCGCGGTGCGAGCAGAAGTTCGCGCCCGACGCGCCTCGGCGTCTCCACGCGAACGCGAGCGGCGGCGCGACGCGCTCGCCGGGCAGCTCGTCGACCTGGTCTCCGACTTCGGCGCACGATCGGTGACCGCCTACGTGCCGCTCGGCAGCGAGCCCGACATCGGCGCGTTCTTGGAGTGGGCGTCGCACACGGGCGTGTGCGTGCTGCTCCCGGTGGCGCTGCCAGGTCATCGCATCGAGTGGGCGATCGACACGGGCGCCAGGATCGAGGGTCGGCACGGAATCCTCGAACCCGAGGGCCCCAGACTCGGCACCGAGGCGGCGGGCGACGTCGATCTGCTGCTCGTTCCCGCGTGCGCGGTCGACGCGAGCGGGACCCGTCTGGGGTGGGGGCTCGGGTACTACGACCGGATGCTCGCGACACTGCATCGTCGCCCACCGGTCTACGCGGTCGTCGACGACGAGGACGTGTATCCGTCCCTTCCCCGAGATGCCCACGACGTGCCCGTCGCCGGTGCGGTCACACCGACGCGCATCCTGCGTTTCGCCGACCAGCGAGAGGTGTAAGCCTGCGCCCGCGGAACCGTGCTGGCTCGGCGCTCGCGCGAGCGCGAAGAGGTATCATTGGTGCTTGTGCCTACGTACGCTTATCGCTGCTCTGAATGCGGCCACGCCTTCGATATCTATCAGGCGTTCTCCGACGCATCGCTGACCGAGTGCCCCGAGTGCGGAGGCACGCTGCGCAAGGTGTTCGGTTCACTCGGCGTGACCTTCAACGGCTCCGGGTTCTATCGCACCGATTCCCGGTCTTCCGGCAGCTCATCGGACTCCGGCGCAGGATCGGCTTCGAAGTCGTCAGGGTCGAAGTCCGACTCCGGGTCGAAGTCGGGCTCGGGATCGGGCTCGGGCTCCTCCTCCAGCGGGTCGTCCGCCGGGTCGTCGTCCAGTTGAGCCGATCGGCTACCCCCAGTGGGGCGGCCGATCTCGGCTGAGCGCCTCGTCGCGCGCCGATCGTGTTCCGGCACCGCGCGCGCCGGCCGCGCCGGGCTCGCCCCAGCCTTCCGGCAGGTCCTCAGCAGCGCGCCCGTCGAGCGGGTGCTGCGACGGATGCTGATCGACGCCGGGCGCAGCCGGACGACTGGCGCGACGAGAGCGGCGCTCACGCGGCGACTCCCCTCCGTTCGCGCTCATGCGCGATCGGATCCGGCTGCGCCCTCCCCCGCGTCGTACCCGACGATCCGCGCGATGCGCAGCGCGACCTCGTCGGGATCGGCGAAGAGATCGAAGCTCTGCACGCGGTGGTAGTGCCAGCCCAGACGACGGAGCACCGCAGGTCGCAGCCTCAGCGTGTCGCGAAGGCTGTCACCCCGGTAGTCGCCGGCGGCACCGAGGTCGAGGTCGATCGCGATCGCGCGATCCTCGAGCGACGCCGCGAGCGGAATGGCTCCGCGGTAGTCCATCGCGACGGTCAACCCGAGCGCTGCAAGCCGATCGGCGAGCTCCCCGAGCATCGGGTCCCGCTCGGCGGGCAGTGACGGCGCCTCCGGCTCCGGGTGCTCGAAGGCCAGGAGCTCCGCGAGTTCGACGACCCCGTGCTTGATGCGGGCGCGATCGAGGTCCTCCGGCTTGAAGCAGCTGACGATCGTCATCGCACGACGCGCGCGGGTCATGGCGACCGCGAGCAGGCGCTCGCCGCCCGGGCGACCGAGGCCGCCGAAGTTCGACAGCACGCGCCCGTGGGGCGTGCGCCCGAAGCCGATGGAGAAGATCACGCGATCGCGACTCTGCGCCGTCGCCTGCTCGAGCGTGAGCACTGCGAACGGCTCTGCGCGCTCGCCGAGCAGGAAGTCGCGATACTGCGGGAACTTCGAGAACGCCTGCAGCACGGCCTGATACACCCGCACCGCATGCCGCTCGCTCGCAGTGATGACCATCAGCGACTCGCCCGAGCGGTCGCTCGCGTGCTGCAGCACCAGCTGCACCACGCGTTCGACCTCGGCGTCGGTACTCTCGACCGCGCCAGTCTGCTGATCGGGGAGCCCCTGGCCGCCGCGCACGAACTCGTACGTCAGGCTCGAGTGGTTGAGGAAGCTTCCGGCCCAGGGCAGCGACTGAATCGCCCCGCCGTAGAAGCGGCTGTTCACCAGGTTCGTGAGGTCTTCGCCGCCGGCCCGATAACTGCGGGTGAGCGTCAGGGTCGGCAGCACCTCGCCGAGCTGCGCGAATGCCGAGCTGCGGTGCAGTGCGTCGGCGTCGACCGCTTCGCGCTCTTCATCCGACGCGCCCACGGCGATGTCGAAGTGCGAGGGCGTCTGCGTCATGGTGTCGCCGAAGGCGATGACCTGGTCCGCGCGTCGAATGGCGCCGAGGTTCTCGGCGAGCGTCGTCGCTCCAGCATCGACCACCACCGCGGCGTCGAAGCGCATCGAGTCGGGCAGCATGGCGACCTCGTACGGCGACATCGTCCACACGGGGGCGAGCACGCCGAGCAGGTTGGGAGCCCGCTGGGCGAGCGACTGCGGCGAGACGTATCCACTGCGCAGCGCCTCCCGCATCGCGAGAGCCTCCTGCTTGAAGTCAAGCACCGCGATGCGCCACGAATCGGCGAGCGAGGCTGCGAGCAGCGCACCGTTCGCTCCCGCGTGCGCGTCGTCGACGAGGCGGAAGTCGGCCTCGAGTCGTTCGATGACGCTCGTGTTCGCGCTCAGCAACGCCTCATTGCTCTGCAGCATGCGTTCGAGCGCGGATTGCCACCAGGCCAGTTCGAGCTCGTCGGCGACGTCTTCAGCTGGCACGTGGCGCGCTGAGAGGTCGTCGAGGAGGGGCTCGAGGTGCGCCGAACGCATGCGCTCGACGATGGCGGTGCGCTCCTGGATGTTCTGCAGCACCTCGGACTCGCGGGCGAGATCCGAAATGCGGCTCGCGAGCCGGGCGAGCGACTGCGTCTTCAGCCGATCGGCGTCCGCCGTGGTGCCGAGCACGCGATCGAGCGCGTCGAGATCTTGGTACGCCGACTGGAAGGCGACGACGACATCCGAGATGCCGAGCGGAACCTCCGGGCGGGCTCCGACCACCGTCGTGTATCGCTGCCAGAGCACGCGCTGCTGCTGGATCTGCACGAGTCGCGAGTACATGTCGGAGATGTGCACCCCGGGTCGCACGTACTCGCGGGCGAGCTTGCGGAGCCGTCGCTTGTTCGCCGCCGACATCTCGTCTTCCCCCCGCGGGGCGTGCGCGGCGATGACCTCGGTGAGCGACCGGTCGTACACCTCGGGAGTGAAGCGGTCGAGGGTCTCCCGGATGCCCATGAGCAACCGGAGGTAGACGCCGAGCTCGGCGATCGTCTCGTACGGGCGCATCGACGTCTGGCCGATGAGCTCGTTCGACATCGAGATCAGACGCGGCAGCTGGGACTCGGCGAGATCCACCGCCGTACCGTAGGCCGAGCGCGCCTCCTCGGTCGTGCTGAAGCTGACGCCGTACCAGGGCGAATCCTCCGGGCCGTACTGGAACTGCCCCAATCGTGCGACCTCGGTGAGCGCTTCGGCGACCGAGGATCGATCGAGGGTGAGCTGGCCGAGGGCCTGGTCGTCGAGCCGCACCGTCGTACTCGGCGGCCGCTCCTCGAGCGACAGGGCGGTGAGCCTGCGCAGCGCGTCGAGCGGCGAGACGCCGAAGCGCTCGTCGGGTGTGGAGAGCGCCGTCTGATAGTCGAGCAGCACGCCGCGCAGTCGCACCAGTGCTTCATCGACGTCGCGCAGTTGCTCAGTTCGGGCGTTCTCGTTCCGGCTGATCGACTCGACCAGATTGCGCCGCAGACGGCGCGGGCTGACCGAGAGACCGGCGAGACCCACACGGGCCAACCGGTGCGTGATGCCGTCGAGCGTCGCGCGCCGCGGGGAGACGACGAGCACGCGCTTGCCAGCGCGCACGAGGTTGCCGATCGCGTTCACGACGGTCTGCGTGCCGCCGGTGCCCGGGAGAGTGTGCACGACGAGCGAATGGCCGGCGTCGATCTGCGCGAGCACATCGTCCTGCTCCGCGTCAGCGTCGTAGAGGGTCCGATCAGTATCGGGCGACCGCTCATCGGGCGGCGTCGCCGAGACGGGGCGATAGGTCGCGGCGAGCTGACGTTTCGCCGGTTCGTTCCCGCAGACCGCAGCGAGCACGGGTGACGTCAGGTCCTTCGCGTCGGCCACCATCGACTGGGCGACATTGTGGAACGACGAGACGACGAGGCGCGGCTGCACCACGAACCCCGGCACCCCGGCCGCCATCTGCCGCAACCGATCGATCACGGGCTGGGGCTTGAAGACGCCCTCCGACTGCGACAGCTCGATGAGGGAGCGCGCATCGACGCTGATGCCGAACTGCTCGCGCATCGCGCGGATCAACTCGGAGTTCACCACGGGGAACTGCTTCAGCTTGAGCTCGAAGTCACGACCGTAGCGACGGATGGCGAGCGGGCGCAGCAGCACCGGCGCGCAGAACTCTTCGCCCTCGAATTCCCACTTCGCGATCCCGACACCCAGGTTGACGGTCTCGAGCCCACGGACGGTGCGCATCTCGATCGCCTTGTCGGTGACTCGGCCGGCGGCCTTGCGGGCGTGCCGCAGGGCGAGATCGTCACGGATGAGCGCGGAGAGGAGGATCTTATTGCCCGTGATGAACTGCGGGAGCCCGCCGGGGTGGGTCGTCGAGAGCTCGATGCGGTTGAACGGTCGATCATCGAAGTGCAGCAGGGCGTTCTTCCCGCCGATGCTGGCGAGCTCGCGCCGCCAGTCGGCGTGCTCGTCGGCGTACACGTCGACGAGCGATACCGGTCCGCTCAGCTCGGCTGCGAGATCGGGCTCATCACGGGGCGCCGGGGAAGGCGCCTTGGCGAGCGCGCCCTCGTTCACCGGCTGCTCCGCGACGTTCTGCGTCTGCGCCGCCGCTTCCGAGTCCACGCCGTTCGCGCGCGTGGAAGATGACTCGGCGCTCTCCGCGCCGCGGCCCTTTTCAGGTCGCCGTAACCGATCTACACTCCACACACCGCCACCCTACGCAGAACTCCCGGGAATCCGCGCTGATTCCCCGGAGTTTCGCGGCGCGTCGCCGTCTCAGTCGCGCGTTGCGCCCGTCACGACAGGATCAGCCACCTGCACTTCACCGCCGCGCAGCTTCGCGAGCCCGCGCATGAGGTGGTAGACGGCCACAGCGGCGATCGTTCCGAGCGCGATGCCGTTGAAGAGCACCGACCCGACCTGGAGGGTGAAGTCCGCGATCCCGACGATGAGGGGCACTGCGGCCGAGAACTGATTGATCGGCTTCGAGAAGTCGACGCCGTTATCGATCCAGATCTTCACTCCGATGAGGCCGATGAGGCCGTAGAGCGCGACCGTCACACCGGCGAGCACACCGGAGGGCACCGAGAAGATGAGCTCTCCGACCTTTGGAGAGAAGCTCAGCAGCACCGCGAAGAGCCCGGCGACCCAGTAGGCGGCAGTGGAGTAGACGCGCGTGGCGGCCATGACGCCGATGTTCTCGCCGTACGTGGTCGTGCCAGATCCTCCCCCGAACCCGGCCAGCATCGTCGACACCCCGTCGGCGAGCAGCGCGCGCCCGGTGAGCGGATCGAGATCCCGTTTCACCATGAGCCCGACACTCTTGACGTGGCCGACGTTCTCCGCGATCAGCACGAGCACGACCGGCAGGAACGCTGGGAGCAGGCCCCAGAGCGTCGGATCGGCGAACGGGTTGCCGACCGCATGGAACGACGGCAGACCGAGCCACGGGGCATCGCCGACCTTCGAGAAGTCGATCTCCCCCATGAGGGCCGCAGCGACGTAGCCGACGACCATGCCGAGCACGATGGAGAGACGGCCGAGCAGCCCGCGGAACAGCACCGTGATGAGCAGCACCGCGGTGATCGTGATGAGCGCCACCCACCCGGAGAGCTCTGTGGCGTTCCAGTTGTTCTTCACGGCGGGCGCGAGGTTGAAGCCGATGAGGGCGACGATGGCTCCCATCACCACCGGCGGCATCAGCGCGTTGATCCATCGAGAACCGAAGCGGTGCACGATCAGTCCGACGATGGCCATGAGCACGCCGATGGCGAGGATGCCGAACGATGCCCGGCCGAGATCCGGATTCTCGGGATCGCCGCCGGCGGTCGCGGCGAGAATCGGCGCGATGAACGCGAACGAGGAGCCGAGGTAGCTCGGCAGGCGATTACCGGTGATCAGCAGGAAGAGCAGCGTGCCCAGCCCTGAGAAGAAGAGCGTGGCGGTGGGGCTGAAACCGGTCAGCAGCGGCACCAGGAACGTGGCGCCGAACATGGCGACGACGTGCTGCGCTCCGAACCCGATGGTACGCAGCCAGCTCAACCGCTCCTCGGGGAGGACGATCGCTTCCGGGGCGACATGCGTGCCGTCTCCGTGCTGCTTCCAGGTCAATGCCATCGGGGCTCCTCAGGGGTTCCGGATCGCGAAGAGCCGCACGGCCACCCCTTCGAGCGCACAGCCAAGCACATATCCTAGTGCTCAGCGAGCGCTCAGCTTTCCATGGACCGGGGTTCCCCTACGCGTCCGACCCGGCGGCGACGTACACCTTGCGAATGTGGTCGGCGACCGTCCAACGCGTCCGCGTTCCAGCGACGAGCCGCATGACGTCTCCTGCGGCCACCTCGACGACGCGACCGGACTCCTCCGGCGAACCGGGCACCTCGAGCAGCTCGATCGAAGCGCCGCCGCTCAGCACGACGAAGATCTCGTCGACCTCGGTGTCGGTGACGGTTCCGCCGCGGAGCTCCCAGATGCCGAGCTCGGCGTCGCCGATGAGCCCGAGCTCCGCGATGCCCTGTTTCGGGCTGCCTGCCACGGTGTCTTCGGCGTCCACCGGATCGAGTGCGACATCGACCCGGGCGCCCTGCACGGAGACGTTGCGGCCGTCGGGAAGCAGCGCGTTCACGAGTCGAACCCGAATCCGACGGCGTCCATCGTCTTCAGGAAGAGATTCCGCTTGCCGCCGTTGTGGTCGGCGCGGTCGAAGGACCAGCGGAAGAGGTTGACGCCGATCGACGCCGCCGGCTCCGGCGGGAAGGGCAGCGGCATCTGCTTCACCATCTCGAGCTCGGTGCGCTCAGTGACGCGGCCCTCGAAGCGATCCACCATGACGTCCGCCGCGAAGTGCGTCGCGCCCACGCCGAGGCCGGTGAATCCGGACACGTACTGCACCCTGCCGCCGTGCGCCTGCCCGAAGAACGCGCAGAACCGGGTGCTCGAGTCGATCGCTCCGGCCCACCGATGGGAGAACTTGACGCCTGCGAGCTGGGGGAACGTGGTGAAGAAGTGACTCGCGAGCTTCCGATGGCTCTCCATGCGGTCTTCGTACTCCCGCTTGATGCGGCCGCCCGCGTGATACACCGCGTCGTAGCCTCCCCAGAGAATGCGGTTGTCCTTCGTGAGCCTCGAGTAGTGGAACTGGTTCGCGAGGTCTGAGAGCCCCTCTCGCCCCTCCCATCCGATCGATGCCAACTGCTCGTCGGTGAGCGGCTCCGTCATCAGCACGTAGTCGTAGACCGGAATCGTGTGGAAGCGGTAGCGCTTCAACAGTGACGGGAACACGTTGGTGCACAGCGCGACGCGCTCTGCGACGACGGCGCTGCCGTTCGCGATGGTCAGGCGAATCGGCTCTTCGGCAGAACCGTCGAGCTTCTCCACCGGGGAGCCCTCGTAGATCTCGACGCCGATCGAGGCGGCGTGCCGCGCGAGTTCGAGCGCGAGTTTCGCGGGATGGATGTTCGCATTCTCGCTCGGCGAGAACTCACCGCCGAGGAAGGTCGGCGAGGCGATGCGCCGCTGCACGGCTTCCTGATCGAGGGTGACGACGTGCTCGTCCTCGCTCTCGCCGAGCCAGTCGAGCTGGTAGGCCTCGTTCGCCACCGATAGAGCGCCGTTGCGCTCGAAGTCGACATCGAGATTGTGCTCGTTCACGAAGCGCTCGATCGCGTCGAGGTTCTCGTAGCCGATGCGACGGAGCGTGCCCGTCTCGTTCGGCCACCGCGATTCCGCGTTGGGCTCGCCGTGCGTGATGCTCGCCTCGCAGAACCCGCCGTTGCGACCGGAGGCCGCCCAGCCGACCCGAACCGCCTCGATGAGCACGACACGGCGATCCGGGTGCTCGGTCTTGAGCTTGATCGCCGTCCACAGCCCGGAGAATCCACCTCCGACCACGGCGTCGTCGACCTGCTGGTCTCCGCTGAGCTCGGGGTGCCTCGGAGCCTGCGCCTCCACGTCATCCGTCCAGAAGCAGGAGAACTTCGTGTCGGCGAGCGAGTCGTCGATCACTTTCGTGTCGGGCGTGCGGGTTTCAAAAATGGTGGGGTGCATGGATTCCTCGTCCTCGATGTCCGTCTCGATCCTCGCACACTCCGGCTGAGGTGTACACCATCATTCGTGAAGTGAATCTACGCGATCCGGCAAATTCTCACCGAATGCGCTCGATTCCGCAATCGAGATGGCAATATCACTGCGAAATCAGCAAACGCTTGCAGCAGCTCCCTGCTCAGGACCGGTCAGCCGGCGGCTTCATGATGGCACCCGTCGCGAGCCCCATCGCGAGACCGGCCGGAAGCCAGAGCCAGAACTGCGTCAGCGCGCCGAGCACCACGCCCATGATCAGCCCCATGACGAGCCCGACGATGATCTGTTTGCGCCGCGCGCCGGGCGACGGCGGCTCGGATGGCGATCTGTCGCGATCGCCTCGATCCGGGGTGTTCCTCATTCTGCAGCTCCTTCGGTTCGGGAATCAGCGCGCGCATCAGCAGCGGCTCGATCCGCCCGGTCGAGTGCTTCGAGCGCGACGATCCGATCCGCGCCAGCACCCGAACGTCGCGCCGCGTCGACGAGGCGGCCCGTTGCGCGCGCGATCTTCGCCAGACTGAGCGACGGCGCCGCCCCTGCGGCGAGCAGCACAGGTTCGACGACGTCGAGAGCGCTGGCCGGGGCACCGGGAAGAAGTTCGGCCTCCCACTCGCGCCAGGCGCGCGCGACACCCTCGACACGGTCGAACGCCTCGACTCGATCATCCGCGAGCTCGACGAGCTCTGCACCGGCGGCGTCGCTGAGCACGACGACGGTGCGCTCCGTGCTGAGCTCAGCGATCGGCGAGACCGCGTCAGCTGCACCGCCGATCCGCTCACGCAGCTCCGAACGCACTCCCTCGGGCATGGCGTCGCTCAGCGGCCAGAAGAGCTCCCGCACACCATCCTCACCCCGTTGCTTCAGGTGCCACCCCGCATCCGACCCGCCGCGCCGCACGCGAAGCGCGAGGTCGCGCCTCGCGAGATCTGAATCGCTGGTGTCGAAATAGATCGCCGAGAGCTCGTACGTGATCGGCGCCTCGGCACGCAGCCCCGCCTCTTCGAATGCCGCATCGGGAGGCAGCAGGAGATCCGCCGCGACATCGTACTTGCGCTCGACTTCGAGCGATTGCTGACCGGCGTTCTGACTCATTCCTACAGTCTATGTCGCCGCTCTCGCACGGATCGGAGAGCCTCGTCGAACGGATCGTCCGGCTGCTGGTGCGCCCGATGGATCGCGCATCGCGCCGGCGTTACACTGTGCGGGTGTCCGAGTCACCCGAGCCGCGAGCGACAACCGTGCCACCCGAGTTCGTCGCCGCGGTCGAGCGCGCGCGGGCCGCGTGCAGCGCGACCGCGCAACGCCTCGCGGCATCGAGGGTTCCGCGGGAGTTCTTAGCGGAGTACGTGCCGCCCCGTCGCGGCTTCTTGCGCATGAAACCGGGAGTGATGCGTCCGATCGGCGAGGTCTGGCGCATCGGATCGTTGCTGCTCGCCGACTCGGGTTCGCTCTACGGGCTCGGACAGGCGACACGCGCCGCGGAGCGCGGGCGCCCTGGCTACCAGTCGGTCTCCCGGGAGGAGCGGCGGGAGATCGCCGCCGCCGCGCTGCGCGGCGGGTATGCCGTCGGGGAGGCCGTCAACTTCGACGCGACGCCCATCCCACTCGACGCCGATGCGCCAGCGACTCATTCGGCGCTTTCGGGTGACGGACTCCTCGGTTACGCCTCCGGAGAGATCCGCGTGCGATGGAAGGCCGGCGCACCCCTCTCGGGTGCACCGGCCCTCAGCTCGTTTCTCACCGAACGCGCGGACCTGCTGATCAATCCGCCCTTCAGCGGCGGATGATCGCCCCTCGGTCGCCACGTTCCAATTGCCCGTCAGGGCCACCTGGCTGATGCCCGTCGCACGCGGGACGTCGCGTGCGACGGGCGGAACGCTGGCCGAGAGCACGGGGCACGAATCGGTGGAATCCGATCCGAACAAACCGTGCGCGCCCCCGTAGAACACGACCGCCTCGGATACACTGTCCCGGCGGCCCCGGCACATGACGTGCCTGTCCTGGCATCAGCTTGATGCCGCGCATGAAGGTCGCGGAAAGGCTCAGATCCATGAGCACCATCAGTTCCGCACACGCCGACATCATCTGGGCGGAGGTGGAGCACGGCTTCTATGTGGGAAGCCGGAGCGGAGAATTCCTCGGCTACATCGACGTAGAGACCGAGACACGACACGTTGTCTGCGACATGTATTCCCAGGCCGTGGGCGAATACGCCTCGCTCTCAGAAGCCATGCTCGCCCTCGAAGCCCTGCACCTCTCACCAGAAGGGGCGATCACCGTTGCTTGAGCCTCAGTCCACCACCGGCGGCGTGCCCCTCCCCGACGGAGCACTCCGCTCACTCGTCTACTCGAGCGAGGCGGTCTCCCGCTTCTACCAGGCCGACCTCGATCAGCTCCTGCTCGAAGCGCGGGCGCACAACGCGGCGGCCGGGATCACCGGCATCCTGCTCTACCGGAACGATCAGTTCATCCAGTTCCTCGAGGGCCCCCCGGAAGCGGTCGACGCTCTCACCGAACGCATCCGGCGGGATGCGCGCCACACCAACGTGCGCGTGCTCATCGACGAGTTCACGCTCGAACGGCAGTTCGACGACTGGACGATGGGATACCAGCCGTTGAAGAACCAGTCGTCCTCGGCGCTTCCCGGATTCCGGGACTCGTTCGCCGACATCGCCGCTGCACCCGACGAGTTCACCACCGGTCGCGCAGCGAAAGAACTCGCCCTGTGGTTCCGCGTGCGGGCCGGAAAGCCCTCGCGGACCGCCGCCTAACCACGCCTTCCGCGGTGCGCAGCCCCTTCGAGCTTCACAGCGCGGAGGGGCTGTCCTTCTGCCACGGCGCCTCCCCCGTTCCGGTGCGCGCCTTCCGCTGCTCGGCTGCTCCGCTGCTCGACTGCTCCGCTGCTCGACTGCTTCGCTGCTTCGCCCAGCGCCTCAGCATTTCCCCCTCCCGGGGGATGTGCCCTGTTCGGCGCCACCGTAGATTCGTGAGCACCACGAATGGAGGGCACACATGGACGAGAACCACTCGAAACCCGCAGCGCAAGACGAGCACACCGGTCTTGCGATCGGCATGTCGCTCGGCGTGAGCCTCGGCGTCGTACTCGGAATCACGCTCGACAACCTCGCCCTGTGGTTAGGGGTCGGGATCGCACTCGGCCTTGTGGCCGGCATGTTCGTCGACGAGAATCGCAAGAAGCGCACAGCGGCGGGGCCGGTGAAAACCGTCGACGGATCGACGTTCACGCTCATCGCGCGGAAGCACCCGGAGCCGGGACAGCGCAGCCACTACTGGTTGGGCGACAGCGGCCAGGAGATCGAGCTCACGGACACGGAAGCAGCAGAGCTGCTCTGAGCCGCCTGACCCAGCGGGCGGCTGCGCGGTGGGCGCCTCTCCGCGCCCGACTAGCTTCGAGGAGCCCGACGAAGGAGACCACGACTGCGTCAATGGAGAGCACGAGGGAGATGAGCTCCATAGGACAGGATTGTGATCACTTCCTTCCCTGGAGCGAGCTGCAAAGAATGATTACACCAACGCGAGTGACACTAGCAAACGAGTACGGTTTCACCCTGCCTGTGACGGCCTACGACGATGACGGGGAACTCATCCACAACGTGAAGGCGCTGTTCAGCCCTGCTCTCGACTCACGGCTTCGGGCGTGGGCCGCACGCTTCAACGATGATTACGGCTACGAGTCGGGCTGGCCGTCGTTGGTCGCGTGCCGAGAGGCGTATATGGAAGGTCTTGAGCTCTGTGATTTGGTGAAAGAAGAACTGAGCGGAACCACCGTGTCCTATGAGTTTTGGGAAACGCGTGTCCAGGGGAAGACCCGGTCGCTCGACGAGCTTCGGTAGGACAGGAGGTGAAGCCGCGCATTGTACGAGGGAGCCAACGAATCGCGCAGTGGCGCCCTGAACCCCCTCGGATCTCCGTCGCGCGGGGGAAGTGGCCATGCGCTTCGCCGCATAACGTTGAAGGCATGAGCAGCGCCGAGCAGAAACGACTCAACTGGTGGGCCGCGGTCATCGGATTCGGAATGATCCTGCCGATCGCCTGGCTGTCGTTCGACAACTTCACCTCGGCGATCATCATGGCCGGCGCGGCTGCGATTGCCGGCCTGTTCTTATTCCCGGTCAAAGCGCGCTGATTCATCGTCCCTCACCTCGCCACTCGCGCGGCGGAACCCCGTGTGCGGAAGCGGGATGCGTGACGAAGTCACCCTTTTCCGGAGAGATGCTCGACGGAGGAGTCGAACTCACAGTCGTCGCGGAGAACCTCGGTCACGCCAACACGACAACACTTCAACAGCTGTACGCGCACGCTACGGAGGAGAGGGCGCTACAGATCAATCTTCTCGAGGGTGCCCCGGATAGGAATCGAACCTACGACACCTTCTTTAGGAGAGAAGTGCTCTATCCACTGAGCTACCGGGGCGCTGGGCCGGAAAGCGGCCCATGCGATTCTAGCGCACGGACGCCCTGAGACTCCCCCGCGCCCCGCGCCCCACCTGGGAGCGGGGTCGATCTTCGTGCGTGTCGACCATGCAACACGCACGAAGATCGACCCCGCTCGCAGATTGGAAGGGGTGCGGTCGGCTAGGCGGGCGCGAACACGCAAAACGGGCGAGGTCGAAACCCCGCCCGTTTGCACACACGAATCGTCTTAGCCGAAGCGAACCACCGTCAGGCCCGACTCGCCGCCAGGAGCGATCGGCCCGATGCGGGTGGTGCCACCCCATCCGCCGTGCACGGCCTGGCCGTTGCCGATGTAGACGCCGACGTGCTGGCCCGGGAACACGAGGATGTCGCCGGGAGCGTAGTTGCCGCTTCCCACGATCGTTCCGCCGAGCGCGGTGTACTCGTGCACCTGCGTACCGAGGTCACCAGCAGGGATGCCGACAGCGCGCAGCGACTTCTCCACGAGCGCGGTGCAGTCCTGGTTCACACCGAGCTGCGCGAGCGCTGCATCGACGATGCCCTGTGCGCCGCTTCCGGCAGGAACGTCGCCGCCCTGGGGAGCGGAGGGGTCCGGAGCCGAAGCTCCTGCGGCACCCGCGGGGGCAGCTGCGGCGTTCTGGGCAGCGGCGCGATCCGCTGCCTCCTGCTTCGCCTTCGCCTCGTCTTCAGCCTTCTTGGCTGCGGCTGCCTCTTCAGCGGTCGCTGCCTCGTCGCTGCCGGCGGGCGTCTCGCCCACGGCTACGACGGTCTCGGCATTGTTCGTTTGCAGCGTCTGCGCGGCGAGGAACCCGTCGGGGAGCCCCTCGGGTGCCGGGCTCGTCGCATATGCCGGAAGCGAGAAGGTGCCGACCATGCCCAGGCTCAGTGCTGCTGCGCCGGCCATCTGTACGATCCGCTTCGCTCGCGACGGGGTCCGTCCGACGAGCTCGCTCGGAAGCACGACGTCCGTGCTGGAGTGCTGAGTCACGTGTATATCTGCCTTACTGTTGCCAACTGGTGTCTGCGTCAGGTGCAGCCCGTGCGGGCCGCGACCGTTCAAGGGTAACCGAACATCACGAATATGTCACGCTCAGGTCACGAAACCTTCAAGTACCGCTGAAACGTGCGGCAGTCGGGGCCAATGAGCGACTCACAATAGCTCGACGCCGAGAGATCGCGGCTCAGATCACACCCTGCGCCAGCATGGCGTGCGCCACCGTTTCGAACGCGGCGGAATTCGCACCGAGCACGTAGTCGCCTGGGCGACCGTACCGCACCGATGCGTCGTACGCGGAGGCGTGAACGTCCCGCATGATGTCGCGCAGACGCGACTCGCTCTTGTCGCGATCCCACCGCGAACGCGCGGCGTTCTGGCTCATCTCGAGCGCCGACGTCGCCACCCCTCCCGCATTGGCCGCCTTGCCCGGCGCGAAGAGCACGCCGGCTTCGCGGAACAGGGCCACGGCCTCCGGTGTGGCCGGCATGTTCGCGCCCTCGGCGACCGCGCGCAGCCCTCCGGCGATGAGCGAACGCGCGTGCTCGGCGTCGAGTTCGTTCTGAGTCGCGCACGGGAATGCGAGCTCCCCCTTGACGTCCCAGACCGAACCGGTCGCGACGAAGTGCGCGCCGGGACGGCGTTCCGCGTAGACGGAGATGCGAGACCGCTCGACCTCTTTGACCTGCTTCAGCAGATCGACGTCGACGCCGGCCTCGTCCACGATGTACCCGCTCGAATCGGACGCCGTGATCGCGGTGCCGCCGAGCTGCTGAATCTTCTCGATCGCATAGGTCGCGACATTGCCTGAGCCCGAGACGACGGCGCGGCGACCCTCGATCCCGTCACCAGCGCGCAGCAGCATCTCCTCGGCGAAGAAGACCGCGCCGTAGCCCGTGGCCTCGGTGCGCACCTCGGCCCCGCCCCACCCGAGACCCTTGCCCGTCAGCACCCCGGCTTCGTAGCGCTGCGTGATGCGGCGGTACTGCCCGAAGAGGTAGCCGATCTCGCGGCCGCCGACGCCGATATCGCCCGCCGGAATGTCGGTGTGCTCGCCGATGTGGTGCACGAGCTCGGTCATGAAGCTCTGGCAGAAGCGCATGACCTCGGCATCGCTCTTGTCGCTCGGGTCGAAGTCCGATCCTCCCTTGCCGCCGCCGA
The DNA here is from genome assembly GCF_037145595.1 of Leucobacter sp. USHLN154. Taxonomy (NCBI): domain Bacteria; kingdom Bacillati; phylum Actinomycetota; class Actinomycetes; order Micrococcales; family Microbacteriaceae; genus Leucobacter; species Leucobacter sp. USHLN154. The sequence continues at coordinate 167,642 of NZ_JBBCXF010000001.1, read as the reverse complement.
TGCGCTGCGACGTGAGGGCGTTCTTGAAGATCTGCTCGAAGCCCAGGAACTTCACGACGGAGAGATTCACGCTCGGGTGGAAGCGCAGTCCCCCTTTATAGGGGCCGAGCGCGGAGTTGAACTGCACGCGATACCCGCGGTTGACGTGCACCCGACCCGCATCATCGGTCCAGGGCACCCGGAAGATGAGCTGACGTTCGGGCTCGACGAGCCGTTCCAGGATTCCCGCCTCGATGTACTCGGGGTGCTCGGCGAGTACCGGCTCGAGCGTCTCGAGCACCTCGCGCACCGCCTGCAAGAACTCGGGCTCCGCAGAACTGCGCCTGCGGACGGTCTCGGCGACGGCTCGCAGGTGGGCTTCAGGGGTAAGCAACGTCAATGTCGACTCCTCGGTCTCAGTACCTTGTGGATCGGCCCGGTCTGGGCAGATCAGATTGCACCCGCATTCCGGCCCAACCGCACTGCTGCGGCGAAGGAATGAGGGGTCGTCAGATCGAGACGAAGATGTGCGCAGCGACCTCGGTCGGCAGGTCGATCGCTTCGCTCGAACCCTCGACTTCGACGTGCACGGTGTGCCCGCTGCGGCTGAAGGAGGCCCGGTTCCCGGGCAGGACGCCCGCTGCCGCGAGCTGTTCGAGCAGCTCCGGGTCGACCTGGAGGGGTTCGGCCAGTCGCTTGATGCGCGCGACGACGGCCACCTCGGGATCGATGAGCAGCTCGGTCAGCCCCGTGACTCCGGTCTGGAAGGACCCGGCGCGCACGGCGCCAAGCTCTTCGAGCCCGGGGATCGGGTTTCCGTACGGCGACTCCGTGGGATTGCCGAGGATGCCGAGCAGCTTCCGCTCGACCTGCTCGCTCATCACGTGCTCCCACCGGCACGCCTCCTCGTGGACATACGCCCACTCGAGCCCGATGACATCGGCGAGGAGTCGCTCTGCAAGACGATGCTTGCGCATCACGTGCACGGCTTTGCTCCGACCCGGGATCGTCAGTTCGAGACGGCGATCGTCCGTGACGACGACGAGGCCGTCACGCTCCATGCGACCGACGGTCTGCGAGACGGTCGGACCCGAATGACCGAGCCGCTCGGAGATGCGCGCACGCAGGGGGACGATCCCTTCTTCTTCGAGCTCCAGAATCGTGCGGAGATACATCTCGGTCGTGTCGATCAGGTCCGTCATCGCCGTCCTTTCGGGTCCACCGTCCAGTTTAGGGCATCCTGACCCGGCGGAGCGGGTCGCGAAGCACGCGCTCGATAGAATTGCGCTCATGGCTGACATCACGATTCCCACTGAGCTCCTGCCCGCCGACGGACGATTCGGGTGCGGCCCATCCAAGGTGCGCGACGAGCAGCTCGCTTTCCTCGGTTCGCTGCAGCCCGGAGTTCTCGGCACCTCGCACCGCCAGGCTCCTGTGAAAGATCTCGTGGGAAGCGTCCGCTCTGGCCTCACCGATCTGTTCCGCGCGCCGGACGGGTACGAGATCCTGCTCGCGAACGGCGGTGCGACCACGTTCTGGGATTCGGCAGTGCACTCGCTCATCGAGCACCGCAGCCAGCACCTGACCTTCGGCGAGTTCGGGGCGAAGTTCGCGAAGGCGGCGAGCTCTGCGCCGTTCCTGGCGGAGCCCGACGTGCGAGCAGCGGATGCCGGTTCGCGATCCACCGCTGAGGCAGTCGCGGGAGTCGACGTGTACGCGTACCCGCACAACGAGACCTCGACGGGCGTGATGGCCCCGGTGCAGCGAGTGGCGGGCGATCCCGGCGCCCTCACGGTGGTCGATGCGACCAGCGGCGCCGGCGGCATCGATTTCGATGCGAAGGAGGTGGATGTCTACTACTTCTCCCCGCAGAAGAACTTCGCCTCGGATGGAGGAATCTGGTTCGCCCTCGTCTCCCCCGCCGCGATCGAGCGGATCGAGCGCGTCACGGCGTCAGGCCGGTACATTCCGGAGACCCTCAATCTCGCGGGTGCCATCGAGAACTCGCGGAAGAATCAGACGCTCAACACCCCGGCGCTCGCGACGCTCGGCATGATGGACGAGCAAGTGCGCTGGATCAACGCCAACGGCGGTCTCGGGTGGGCTGCCGCCCGCACCGCCGAGTCGTCCGGGGTGCTGTACGAGTGGGCCGACCGCACCTCGGTCGCGACCCCCTTCGTTTCCGATCCGGATCATCGCTCGCAGGTCGTCGTCACGATCGACTTCGATGACACCGTGGATGCCGCAGCGATCTCAAGCGCGCTCCGCGCCAATGGCGTGGTGGATACCGAGCCGTACCGCAAGCTGGGGCGCAACCAGCTGCGCATCGCGACGTTCACCGCGATCGATCCGGATGACGTGCGCGCGCTCGTCGCATCGATCGATTACGTGCTCGATCGCCTGAGCTGACGCTCGCAGACCGAAGGGCCCGGATCAAGGGGGAGTCTCCGGGCCCGACGGGAAGCGGTGGCCACGATCGCCCCGGCCGAGCCGGTGCAGAATTCGCAGCCGCGAACCCGCTTCTTGTGCGGGGCGCCAGTGCGGAGGAAGGCCGCGGACGCCCCGGTCTGTGAGTCACTCGCTCATGACGTTCTCCCTCGCTTGATCGGTCCGTGAGCCGCGCATTCGAACCAGGTAGCACACGACACCGCCCGCGCTGCCGAGCACCGCCGCCGCCCACCAGGGGAAGCCCGGAGCTTCCGGCCCCTCCCCCGCACGGTCGACGTCCGCCTGCGGCGTCGGCAGAACGCGTTCGCCCGTGACGAGGATGCGGTGGCTGTTGATGCCGAGCGGGGTGCAGGTCACGAGGGTCATGAGATCGGCATCGGCTTGAGGGAAGAGTGATTCCGTCTGGTCTGGGCGCACCACTCGGCTCTCGATGACCCGGTAGACCAGCACTTCGCCGAATACCTCCACCGTGAACGTTTCACTGACGCCGACCCGATCCAGGTTCGAGAACAGTTCTGATGTCGCGAGGCCTCGGTGCGCAGTCAGCACCGAATGCTGCGATGCGCCTCCCACGGGAAGCGAAGTGCCTTCGAGATGTCCCACACCTCTCGCAAGGGTCGCATCGGCCGTGCCGTGGTAGATCGGAAGATCGAGGTCGATCGATGGAACGCGCAAACGGCCCATCGCCCCTTCCGCGTCGGCTGCGAGAAGGCCGTTGTACGCGTCGGCGGGCACGTTGTCGAGCACGCCGGTGCCCGCGGGCACCGTCCGGTATTCCTCCAGGAGAGCTCCACCGATCAGAGCGTCGTTGTACGACCGCGCGCGCGCAATTTCGGAGGCGAGTGCGTCGAGGGGCTCCTCACCGGTGTCTGATCCGAGGTCTCTGATCACCCGAGACTGCTCCAGCTGCGAGAACCACGCTGCGGCAGCGGGGTAGACGAGCACCAGCACCCCGATGAGCGCAAGCAGCGAAGCCGCGACGGCGAGATACGGAAAGCCGCGTCGAGACGACGCCTGCGTCGCGCCGTGTCGCGGCGCGCGATCCTGGAGTACGGTACTCATCATCGCCGCCTTACTCGAAGTCCCGGGCTGTGGGGGCCGAGCTGAATGCTCGGCCCCCTTGGATTGCACCTCTATTGCAGCGGATTCCGCTTGCGCTTCGTCGCCACGAGCGCTGAACCGATGGCGATCAGCAGCAGCGCTGCGCCACCTGCCATGAAGACGGTGCCCCCGCTCGATCCTGTGAGGGGAAGGTTGGGGCCCCGCTGCTGAGTGTTCTGGATGGAAACCGAGACGACGCTCGCGAGGTCACCGGCGTTCACCGTGACCTCCGTCCATGCGGCATCACCGGAGGGAAGCACGTAACCGGCCGGCGCCTGCGTCTCGCGCACCCAATAGTTCTTGGAGAGCGTCGCGCCATTGCCCACCCAGAGCCCTGCCACCGAGACGATGCCGTCTGAGTCGCTGGTGAGAAGCCCGACTCCTGAGACCTCCGGACCGCCTTTCGTTTCGTGCAGGGTGAATTCCGCTCGAGAAAGGGTGCGATTGGGCTCTTGCGCTGCCGTCTTCACGATCTGCAACGGACCCCAGTTGGTCTGAGGTCGATCCGTCTCGCGCACGGAGTCGTTGACATTGACCACGGCCTTATTCTGAACCTTGCCGCCGGTCTCACCGCTTCCAAGCGAGGCCACCTGCGTCGAGAGCTCGACGGTGACCGCCGTCTTTCCGGCGAGCTGCTCGAGTCCGGCCGGGGTGAGCGTCACTACGGCATTGGGCCCGTTGGTCGCCGGCAATGAGGCGGGCTGCAGTGTGTAATCGGTGCCGAGCGCGAGCGCCTCACCGTCGAGCGAGACGGCAACCCCCGAGAGCGTGAGTCGCGGATCGAGCTGATCGGTCACGATGAACTTGCGGTAGGTGTCACCGACCCCGAGCTCCGGAATGGGGGCGGTGACGGTCCACTTGACCGTCGAACCGAGCACCAGCCCCTCCGGGGCGGCGACCGTCTTCGTGGGCTCCGTCGCATTGAGTTTGTTCTTCGGATAGACGTGCACGTCGTAGAGCCAGGAGCTGTCAGCAGCCTCGGGATAGGGCACCGACACCAGGAACGGCTGAACGGGAGACACGATCGGATTCGGCCCAGCATCCGTTTCCGTGACGAGGTAGAGGCCGTACGGGAGGTCGTCGGCGACTGCCAGGCCACCACCCGCCGTCGTCACCGACGGCGTCGAGGCTGCGACGAGACCGTACGGGGCAGTTCCGGCGTTCGCGGGGGTGGCGTCCTGCGCCTGGTCCCACCCGTCTGCGGTGGTGAGGTCGATCGGCTTCCCTGCGAAGGTCACTCGCTGCAGGCTGAACTGCACTCCGTCGAGTCCCTCGCCGAGTGCGTCAACGCTGTCCGGTGACGTGATGACGCCGCCATCACCAGCGGTACCCGGATCTCCTGCGTGCTTATGTATGGTCAGGCTGCCCGACGTTCCGACGATGTTCGAGATGTCGGGAGGGTCGGTAGCTTGCGCTGCGGAAGCGACTGCCACGGTTCCGAGTAGCGCCAGGGCGAAGGCTCCGACTGCGGCGAGCGCGCGCCGCAGGTGCGGGCGCCGTTCTGCTGATGTCATGGTGTTTTCCTCTCCATGGGACGCGTCGTCGCGTGCCCGGGTCACGGTGCTGGGGTGATCGAAGTGATGATTCGGGGGCGCAGCCTGCCCGCGCGACGCGCGACCAACGCGGTGAGGATCGCCAATCCGGCGACGCCCAGGCCGCCGAACGTGAAGAGCTGCGCTCCGAGGCCTCCGGTGAGTGGCAGCGCGACTCCCGGTTGCTGCGCATTGGTGATGGCGCCGCGGTCGATGATGGTGCCGGCGTTCTCCGCAGTGACGGCGAACGTGAATTCCGCCCCTCCGATGTACCCCGGTGGGGCCTGCGTCTCCGTGACGGTGTACGCCCCCCAAGCGAGATCTGCGAGCGCGAACGCGCCGGGGCCTGCATCGGTGTCGGCGCCTGTGCATGGAGCAGCGGTGCAATCGGCGATCGCTGTCCCTCCTGGCGGAGTGCCGGGACCGGTGATCTTCCACGCGGACCCGGCGAGCAGCGCGCCTCCGGCTTCGGCCGTCTTGGTCCACCGCACGCCTCCGGCGAGATCGCGGTTCGTGATCGTGCATGTCACGGAACCGCCGGCTGGCACGGCAACGGCGCTGTCAGACGTCACCGCGATCGAAGATCTCCCGTTGGTGCAGCTCCACTCGCTCGCCGTGTAACCGGCACCCGTCGACTCACTCAGCGTGTAACTTCCCGGCGTCACGGTAGCGTTCGTCACCTCGGCGTGCGCCGTTTTTCCGGTGATCGTGGTCGGGCCCGTGGCCGTGAGGGTCCAATCGTCGACGACGCTCGTGCCTCCGTACGCGTTCTCCACCTGCTTCACCAGCGTGAGTTTCGCGGTCGGGGGGTCCTGCTTGTTGACGATCGTGCAACTGGTGATCAGCTTTCCGTTCACCGGAACTGAGAAGCCGTTCGTCTTCTGCGTCACCGCTCCGGCGGCATTCGAGCATGTCGCGTTCACGAACGTGAACCCGGCTTGCGGGGTTTCCGTCAGCGTGAATGTACGGTTGGCGGTATCCGGGAAGACCAGGGAGAAATTCGTACCGGTGTCAGAGGTCGTCTGCGTGACGGGCGCACTGCCCGGAACCTCGAGCTGACCGGTGAAGTCCCACCCGGGTGCGTTGTCGTCGATGAGCGTTCCGTCGGATGCTCGCGTCTCCTTGATCACGGTGACGCTGCTGGCGCAGTTCTTCGTCGCAATCTGCTGGAGTGTCTGCTGCAGGGACGAGAAGCCGGATGAGAGGAAGTAGTCATTCCCCTCCGCCGGACCGGTGATCGCCTGCAAGTTGAGATGCGAGTTCGCGCTCAGGCCGACTCCGACTCCGAGCATCTTGGTCGCCGTACCGCTCGGACCGGTCCTCGCCTTGATCGCGTTCGCTGACATCGCCGCCTGTTCCACCATCCGGAATTGCACGTTCGTGTCGGTCGTCGTGCCCGATCCGTACGTGGTCGGATCACCATCGGTCAGCATCAGGACCATGTCGAACGCTCCCGTTTGCTGTACGAGCCGAAGCGCCGAATCCCAGTTCGTGAATCCGTCGCCTTGAGCCGGGAGGCCCGACTGGATGCGCTGCGCTGCACCGAGATACCCGGTATTGCCCGCGGCCGTCCCTGGAACCGAGAGATTGTAGGCAGTGCCACCGTTCAGCACCCCTGCGGTCGTACTGAAACTGAACATCGTCGCTCGTGAGGGCGTACCGCCGAGACCCGACGTCCCGACGAAGTTCTTCGCCGCGTTCTTGAACTGCGTCATCTCGTTTCCATTGATCGAGGTCGACGTGTCGAAGACCATCGCGATCGAAATGCCGCACACCTCAGGAAACTTCGGGTTGTCTCGCACGTCGACCCAGGCGTCGCTCACCGATGTGTTCGGCTGATTCCGATCCGCCGTCACATTGCGCGTGACGTTCTGCGCCCCGGTACCGACGGGGACTCGGAACTGATACGGCGTTACCGTTTTCCCTTGGTCGTACGGCCCGGTGCCCAAGGCCCCGATCGCCCGCCAACCGACTGGGGTCGCGGTTTCTGTGACCCACACGCCGTTGGGGTGCGTGTTATGAACGCTCATCGTGCAGATTCCCTGGGCGTTCGTCACGCAGGAGCCGAGAGATGGGCCGGTCGGCTGCGCTCCCGCACCTCCGGTCGAGGCAAACGCCTCATACGTCGCGCCGGAGACGGGTGCGCCTGCCGCAAGCCCGTCACCCGTGCGATCGCCGATCTTCGTCACGCGCAACGTCGTTGTTCCCGCTGCAGCGGCAACGGCCGCATTCGCTCGAATCGGCGGCTGCGGCACCGGCTCCGCCGCGTTCGGTTCCGGCTCTGAGTCGGCTTCCGAGCCTGCGGCGTCTTCCGGTTCCATGTGCTCCGGATCCGGCTCTGGTCCCGCGGGTTCGACGGGGGTCTCCGCCGCTGGAACGTGCTGAGGTGCGACCGAGATCGGGGTGGCGTCCGTGCGCGATGCGCCGGCTGACACCTGCTGCCATGCAGAGGCGCCGGCACCGACGGCACGAATGCGGAACGTCTCCCCCACGTGCACGTCTACCGCGACCGACGGGTCTAATGCGTGGCCGATGCGCTGCAGCATGAGTACCGCGGGTTCCTCGGCGAGGTCGAGGGCGTCACCGTCAGCCACCGCCGTCGTGCCGGCTTCCCCCCATTGAGCGTCAGCTCCGTCATCGGCGATCGAGGTGTTCCGCGGGCCCTGCACCTCGAAGTGCGCACCGGGAACAGCGACGCCGCTCGGGTCCACGGCGCTCCAGCGCAAGACGCCGGGAGCCGGTGCGATCGGTTCCGCCACGGAGGGCACCTCTGACTCCGCGGCGCCGAGGTCATTCGCGAGAGCGGGCCCGGCGCCGAGCAGGAGCAATGCCATCGCCACGGCAGCGGCAGCAGCCGTCCTCCCGGCGACGCGATTGCGCTGCGGCCGATCCGACCGCGGCCGCCCGAGGGCGCCCGCTCGCCGCCGGGTTTCCGCATGCCGCAGCGGCTTCACCCCTGATTCGGTCCCCGATGTTCGCGGTTGGTGCATGGCATCCCCGTTTCGCCCCGTTCAGGGGGCGACCGCATCGCCGTCGACGCCGTCTCCGACCCCCTGGCAGTCACGCTAGAGAGCGTCTGAGCGAAGGGGATCCGGGAGAATTACGTATTTCCGGGACAGTCGCGCCTTCTGAGCGCGACGATGCAGGGGGAAACGCACGACGCCCTCGACCCGTATCGGGTCGAGGGCGTCGCTCACTCGGGCCGACTACTCGTCGTCGTCCTCATCATCGTCATCATCGTCATCGTCGTCGTCGTCGTCGGAATCATCATCGTCGTCGACGTCATCGCTGTCCTCATCGAACAGTGCCGTGTCATCGGCATCGTCGTCGATGTCCTCATCGGAATCGTCGTCGTCAGAATCGTCGTCGTCATCCGAATCGTCGTCGTCGGAATCGTCGTCGACATCCGACTCCGCGTCGTCGGCGCCGAAGTCACCGTCGTCATCGATGTCGGCGCCATCGAGCTCGTCTTCGAAGTCGCCGTCCAGCTCGTCGCCGGCGTCGTCGAGCTCGTCACTCTCCGCATCTGCGGCGCTATCGTCCCCCTGCTTGGCGTGCCCCTCGCGATACTGCGCGAGACGCTCCGACCACGGCACCCAATCAGGAGCGATCACCGAATCCGGCCCCGGCAGCAATTCGACCTCGAGCACCGTCACCGGCGCGTCCTCGCTCGTGCGCGCGAGGGTCGCCGCCCACCGCCATCCGGGGTAGCCCGCCAGTCGGCACTCGAAGAACAGCGTGAGCACGTGCGCTTCTTCGACCTCGTGACCGTTGTCGTCGCCGATCGACGCGGGGTCGGTGATCTCGGCGAGCGCAGCGCGCGCTTGGTCACGCGCGTCGAGGAGCACCGGATCGGGAGCGAGCCCGGACTCCGATTCGGTCTCAGACATCGAAATCATCCGCCACTCGTCGCAGCATCGTCGCGACCTTCCGCGACTGTGCGCGCTCCGGGTACTGCCCGTGCTTCAGGCGTTCGCCGAGACCATCGAGCAGTTTCACGAGATCTTCGATGATCACCGCCATCTCGTCGGCCGACTTCCTGCTGCGCTTGGCGAGGCGCGGGGTGTCGAGGACATGCACCGACAGCGCCTGGGGGCCGCGTCGCCCGTCGGCGACGCTGTACTCCAGACGTGTGCCCGCCTGGATCTCGGCATCCGCCGGCACGACCGAGGCGTGCAGGTACACCTGAGCGCCATCATCCCCCTGGATGAACCCGAAGCCCTTGTCTTCGTCGTAGAACCTGACCTTGCCGTTCGGCATGCCTCGTTCCTTTCCGTCTCGTCGAGATGCCCCGCGTTCCGCTCACGCCCGTTCGCGAGCGCGGGTTCCCGAGCATTCAGCCAATTCTAGCGGGCCATCTTGCCCTCGCGCGGAGGCCGGAACCCGATAAAATGAAGCGGATGTCCACTGAACCCAGCACGCCGTCGATCCTCGAGCGGATCCTCGCCTACGCGTCCCTTTCCATCATCGGTCTGGCGCTCCTCTCTTTCTTCGCGACCCTGATCGTCGGCCTGAACAATCGCTTCGCGCTTGCGGAGGGGTTGTGGCCGATCGTCTACGGCATCTCGATGATCGGCTTGCCTGTCGGATTCGTCCTGCTGATCGTCCTGCTGATCCTCACTCAGCGCCGCCGCCGCACAGAGACTCGAAGGCTCTCCGGCCGTTAGGTCGGATGCGCTGATGAGCGGCACACTCGCGCTCGCCTCCGCTCTCGCGGAGATGGATCGCGACACTCTCGCTGCGCTCGTGCGCAGCCGGCGCCCGCACGCACCCGCGGGCATCACCGATCCCATCGGGCTCGCCTCCGATCTCCTGAAGACGGAGTCGATCGCGCGAGCTCTGGCTCCGCTCGATTGCGCGAGCCTCGCAGCGGTGCGCGATCCGACTGGCGCCGATGCCGCACTCGTCTCCGAGCTGTTCGGAATGGGCCTGCTCGGTCGCGATGGCGGATCCGCCGTCAGTCTGCCCGAAGTCGCCGCTGCACTCAGCGACGCGCTCGACGCAGCGCATGTGGTGATCGACTCGCTCTCATCCGCCCCCTTTCCTGGCGATATCAGCAGCGACGTCGACACCAGCGCCTGGTTCACCTCGGCGCTCACGGCCGTCGGGCAGGCCGCGGAGTGCCTGCGCACCCTGCGCGACCGCCCCGGCAAGTTGAACCGCTCGGGGAGCATCGCCGTCGCGACGGTCAAGCAGCTGGCGGAATCGACCGGGGTCGAACCCGACGAGGTGTCGCTCGCACTCGCCGCGCTCATGCGGGCGGGGCTGGTCACCGCTCTCATCGACGACCATCTGCTGATCACCGCCGCCGCCTCGAGCGCGTGGTTGCACAGCTCGCATGTCGAACGATGGCTCTCCCTCGCGCATGCCGCCGGTTGCAGTATGCCCTCGACGCTGCGCACCGAATGGAACCGAGCAGACCAGGCGGAGATCGATCTGCGCGCGCTCGCGGCAGGGGTGCCGACGCGGTATCCCCTGCTACCCGCGACCGACCTCACTGCGGTGGACGATTTCGTGCGCGGAGCCGAATACCTGGGCTTGACCGTCGAAGGGCGCTTCACGGAGGTGGCCGACGCACTCCTCGTCGGAGAAGTCGTCACCTCCGAGATTGCGCGCGCGATGCCAGAGACCGCGACGGGCGTCTACGTGCAACCCGACCTGAGCGTGGTCGTACCCGGCCCGCTGCCGCCGAAGGACGAAGCGGTGCTCGCAGCGCTCGCTCGCCCCGAGCACATCGGCGTCGCCTCGACCCGGCGGATCAGCGAGGCGTCGATCGCCGAGGCGTACGAGCGGGGCCTCTCGCCGGCCACCGCACGGGAGGCGTTCACCCGCATCTCGCTCACGGGCATCCCTCAACCCCTCGAGTACCTGCTCGACTCGTTGGGCGAGCGCGTCGGCGGCATCGTCGTCGGCGAGTACGCGGGTGACGAAGGACGCACGCGCCTCTCCTTCGCGCGGGCGGACGTCGCGGCCACGATCTCCGTTGATCGTGCGCTGCAGCACCTCCAGCTGCAGCGCTCGCGCGCGTCCGACACGGTGCTGTACTCCCGCCTGAGTGCTGACCATGTGCTCGCCGCGCTCGCCGATGCCCGGTATCACGCGTCTTCGCAGGTGGCAGCACTGCGAGATGCAGAACCCGCGGAGCCCGCGGAACCCGCGGAAGTCGGCGCCCTCCAGGCTGGTGCCACCGCATCCGAGGCGGCGGGAGCGACCGCGAGCCGGCGGGCGGGAGCTGGCGAGGGACCGACGGCCCCGTTCGACGCACTGGTCGAGCGCGTCTTCACCGCTGCGCGCTCCGAGCCGGGCACGGGCGACTTCACCAGGCGACTCGAGCTCGCGATCCGCGACCGCAGCCCCGTGCGCGTGACGGCGGAGGCGCGCGGAGAGGTGCGCACGTTCACGCTGCTCCCGGTCTCAGTCAATGCCGGGCGTCTGCGCGCCGCGGATCAAGCGGCGGGTGTCGAACGCACGCTGCCCGTGAACATGATCACGGCCGTCGAACCGGCCTGAACCGGCGCTCCGGCGGCCCAGCGATGCGCGGTAGACTTGCTGGTTATGACTCTCGGCCCCCTCATCGTGCAGAGCGACCACACCGTACTCCTCGAAGTCGCCCATCCCGATGCCGAAGACGCGCGGCACGCGCTCGCGGTCTTCGCCGAGCTGGAGCGCGCCCCGGAGCACATCCACACCTACCGGGTCACCCGGCTCGGGCTCTGGAATGCGCGGGCAGCCGGGCACACGTCCGACGAGATCCTCGAGACGCTGAACCTGTACGCCAAGTTCCCGGTGCCGAGCGGTGTCGCCAACGAGATCGCCGACACGATGCGCCGCTATGGGCGACTCACCATCGAGCGCGCGAAGGTCGCGGGCGACGCCGCGGTGGATCCCGCGGGCGACTCGGCAGCGGCTGCCGCCGAGGAGGCGGCACCCGCGCAACTCGTGCTCCGCTCGGAGGATCCGATGGTGCTCCGCGAGGTCGCGAGCGCCAAGAAGATCGCCCCGCTCCTCGGCAACCGCATCGACGAGCACACGTTCCCGGTGGAGGCGTGGGCGCGCGGAGAGCTGAAGCAGCAGCTGGTCGCCCGGGGGTGGCCGGCGGAGGATCTCGCCGGGTACCGCCCCGGTGAGCCCTACGACATCTCGCTGGCAGAGGACGGCTGGCAGCTGCGCGACTATCAGGCGAAGGCGGTCGAGGCCTTCCAGCGCGGGGGTTCGGGCGTCGTGGTGCTGCCCTGCGGGGCGGGCAAGACGATCGTGGGCGCGGCGTCGATGGCAGCGGTCGGCGCGAAGACGCTGATCCTGGTCACGAATGCGGTATCGGCGCGGCAATGGCGGGACGAGCTGCTGCGTCGCACCACGCTCACCGAGGATGAGATCGGCGAGTACTCGGGGCAGGTGAAAGAGGTGAAGCCCGTCACCATCGCGACGTACCAGATCCTCACGAGCCGCAGAAAGGGCGAGTACGCGCATCTGTCCCTGCTCGACGCGGAGGACTGGGGCGTCATCGTCTACGACGAGGTGCATCTGCTGCCCGCGCCGGTCTTCAAGCTCACCGCGGATCTGCAAGCGCGCCGCCGTCTCGGGCTCACAGCGACGCTCGTGCGCGAGGACGGCCGCGAGGGCGATGTGTTCAGCCTGATCGGCCCCAAGCGGTACGACGCCGCCTGGAAGGACATCGAGGCGCAGGGGTTCATCGCGCCTGCGGAGTGCTTCGAGGTGCGCGTCGACTTCGGCGAGGCGGAGCGCATGGACTACGCGGTGGCCGAGGATCAGGATCGCTACCGCATCGCGTCGAGCGCGCTCATCAAGCAGCCCGTTGCGCGCCGCATCATCGACCGTCATCCCGGCGAGAGCGTTCTCGTGATCGGGCAGTACATCGATCAGCTCGAGTCGATGTCGGAGGCGCTCGGCGCACCCCTGATCACCGGGCAGACTCCCGTCGATGAGCGAGCACGCCTGTTCCAGGCCTTCCGCGACGGGGAGGAGAAGATCCTCGTCGTGTCGAAGGTCGCGAACTTCTCGGTGGATCTCCCCGATGCCTCGGTCGCGATTCAGATCTCGGGATCATTCGGTTCCCGCCAGGAGGAGGCGCAGCGCTTGGGGCGTCTGCTGCGCCCGAAGGCGAACGGGGCCACGGCGTCGTTCTACACGTTGATCACCCGTGACACCGTCGATCAGGATTTCGCGCAGAACCGCCAGCGGTTCCTGGCTGAGCAGGGGTACGCGTACACGATTCTCGACGCAGATCAGCTGTGAGGGCGTGCCCGGGCGGGCCCGCGCGTACACTAATGTGAACGTACACATTCGAGTTTCACCGCGGAGGCCCTGATGTCCGGAGACGGAGAGGCGAGGGCCAAACCGGCAAGCATCCGCGACGTCGCGCGCCTCGCCGCCGTCTCCTATCAGACCGTCTCTCGGGTGCTCAACGATCACCCCAGCATCCGGGACGACACGCGTCAGCGGGTGCTCTCGGCGATCCAGACCCTCGACTACCGCCCGAACCAGGCCGCGAGGGCGCTCGCCTCGTCGCGTCCCAATGTCCTCGGCATCCTCTCCGCGACGATCGGCGAGTACGGCACCACGTCGGCGATCGTCGCGATCGAGCGCGTCGCCCGGGAGCGCGGCTTCTCGATCAGCACGCTCAACCTTCCGGACGCCTCGCCGGAGGCGATCGGCGAGGCGGTGCGTCAGTTCGATCACGAACAAGTGGCCGGCATCATCGTACTCGCCCCCCAGGTGCGCGTGTTCAACGTCATCGGCGGGCTCGGAGTGCGGGTTCCGGTCGCTTCGTTGCACACGGGAGCGGGCGGCACAGCCGAGAGCATCGCATCGGACCAGCGGCTGGGGGCGAGCATGGCGGTGCAGCATCTGGTCGCGCTCGGGCATCAGGACATCCTGCACATCGCCGGCCCGCAGGACTGGATCGAAGCAGAATCGCGCATGCACGGGTACTTGGATGCGATGTTCGAGGCCGATCTGTCGACGCTGCCGCCGATCCGGGGCGACTGGACCGCCGACTTCGGGTACTTCGCGGGTCGCGAACTGTCGGGGAGGCGCGACTTCACCGCGATCTTCGCCGCCAACGACCTGATGGCGATCGGTCTGATGCACGGATTCCGCGATGCCGGGGTGCGCGTGCCTGACGACGTCTGCGTGATCGGGTTCGACGACATTCCCGTCGCCGCGCACACCTGGCCGACACTCTCCACGGTGCGCGTGGACTTCGCGGAACTCGGCCGCCGGGCCGTGATGCACCTGCTCGCATCCATCGAGCAGCAGCCCGATCCGGAGTTCGAACTGCTGAGCCCTGAATTGATCGTGCGGGAATCCACAACCTCCCCCGCAATGCGACGGTAACGATTCTGTAATCAGCCGACAACGGCTTGACACGCGGCGTAACATGTTCCACGATGTGAACGGTCACACGAGTGGCGAGATGGATGACAGCGAGGTCAATCAAGTGGAACCAGCGACGACGCAGGCAGAGCCGGCTCCCGTGCTGCAGATGCACGACATCACGAAGGTCTTTCCGGGCGTGAAGGCGCTCTCCGACGTGTCGCTCACGGTGCGGCCGGCCACCATTCACGCGATCTGCGGCGAGAACGGCGCCGGCAAGTCGACGCTCATGAAGGTGCTCTCCGGCGTCTACCCGCATGGCACCTACACCGGCGACATCATCGTCGAGGGGCGGGAGATGCGCTTCCGCGACATCCGCGCGAGCGAAGAAGCCGGCATCGTCATCATCCATCAGGAGCTCGCCCTGATCCCCGAGCTCTCCATCACGGAGAACATCTTCCTCGGCAACGAACTTCGCCGCGGGGTCGGCATCGACTGGCGCTCCGCTCGCACGCGCACGGTCGAGCTGCTCGAACGCGTCGGACTGCGAGAGGATCCCGATACGCCCATCAAAGCCCTCGGCGTCGGCAAGCAGCAGCTCATCGAGATCGCCAAGGCGCTGAACAAGAACGTGCGACTGCTGATTCTCGACGAGCCGACCGCAGCCCTCAACGACACCGATTCCGAGCACCTGCTCGGGCTCATCCGAGGCCTCAGGGATCGCGGCATCGCGTCGATCATCATCAGCCACAAGCTCAATGAGATCGAGCAGATCGCCGACGACATCACGATCATCCGTGACGGCCGGGTCGTCGAGACGCTCGACGTGCAGCACGGCACGATCAATGAGGATCGCATCATCCACGGCATGGTCGGCCGCTCCCTCGAGCACCGCTACCCCGACCGCACGCCGAACCCCGGTGACGTCTTCTTCGAGGTGCGCGACTGGGTCGTGCAGCACCCGACGGTGCCGGAGCGATACGTCGTGAAGGGGTCGAGCCTCAACGTGCGCCGCGGAGAGGTCGTCGGCATCGCCGGCCTCATGGGCGCGGGGCGCACGGAGCTCGCCATGAGCATCTTCGGCCGCTCCTACGGCAGGTTCCTCTCGGGGACGATCACGAAAGACGGCGCCCAGATCGACGTCCCCGATGTGCCGGCCGCGATCCGCCACGGCATCGCCTACGTGAGCGAGGATCGCAAGTCGCTCGGCCTCAACCTCCTCGACTCGATCAAGCGGTCGGTGGTCTCGGCCAAGCTCTCGAAGATCACGCATCGCGGCATGGTCGACGCTCGGGAGGAGCGCGCCGTCGCGGAGCAGTACCGGAAGTCGCTGCGCATCAAGACGCCCGACGTCAACAACGGGGTCTCGAGCCTCTCGGGCGGCAACCAGCAGAAGGTGGTGCTGGCCAAGTGGATGTTCACCGACCCCGATCTGCTCATCCTCGACGAGCCGACGCGCGGTATCGATGTCGGCGCGAAGTACGAGATCTACTCGATCATCAACGAGCTGGCGAACGCCGGCAAGGGAGTGATCGTGATCTCGAGCGAACTCCCCGAGCTGCTCGGCATCTGCGACCGCATCTACACCGTGTTCGAAGGCCGCATCACCGACTGCATCCCGGCCGACCAGGCCACACCCGAGACGCTCATGCGCAGCATGACGTCGTTGAACGAGAAGGCGCACGCATGACCTCGACCGATACGAAGACCACGGAGAAGCACGGCTTCCGGTTCTCAGACATCCGCGGAATGTTCGGCGGCGGGCAATCGACGCTCCGCCAGTTCGGCATCCTCGGCAGCCTGATCGCCATCATCCTCATCTTCCAGATCTTCTCCGACGGGTTGACGTTGTCGCCCGGCAACGTGATCAACGTGATGCAGCAGTACTCCTACATCCTGATCCTCGCGATCGGCATGGTGATGGTGATCATCATGGGTCACATCGATCTGTCGGTCGGCTCGGTCGCGGCCTTCGTCGGCATCGTCGTCGCGAAATCGATGGCGGAATGGAATTTCCCGTGGTGGGCGGCCATCATTCTCGGCATCGGCCTCGGCGCCCTCGTCGGTGCATGGCAGGGTCTCTGGGTCGCCTACGTCGGGGTTCCCGCATTCATCGTGACGCTCGCGGGCATGCTCTTCTTCCGCGGCGCGAACCAATGGATCGGCGACTCCATCTCGGTTCCCGTTCCCAAGGAGTTCGTGACCATCGGCGCTGGGTACCTGCCCGAGATCGCGGGGATCCCGATCCCCTACAACGTGCCGACGCTCATCCTCGGCGTGCTGGCCGCCGCGTGGCTCGTGTTCTTCGAGTGGCGCACGCGCCGCCAGCAGAAGAAGATGGGATCTGAGCGCGCACCGCTTTGGGTGAGCGTCGTGAAGGTCGTGCTGCTCTGCGCGGTGATTCTCGGGGCCGCACTGCTGTTCGGCAGCGGTCGGCCCGGCACGAGCTTCCCGGTCTCCGGCATCATCCTGCTGGCGCTCGTCATCCTCTACTCGTTCGTGACGAACCACACGGTGTTCGGCCGCCACATCTACGCGGTCGGCGGCAACCGCCAGGCCGCGAAGCTCTCGGGCGTGAAGGATCGTCGCGTCGATTTCTTCGTGATGATGAACATGTCGGTGCTCGCCGCGGTCGCCGGCATGATCTTCGTCGCCCGCTCGCAGGCCTCCGGCCCGCAGGACGGGAACGGTTGGGAGCTCGACGCGATCGCCGCGGTCTTCATCGGCGGGGCGGCGGTCTCCGGTGGCATCGGCACCGTGATCGGGTCGATCATCGGCGGCCTCGTGATGGCATTCCTCAACAACGGCATGCAACTGCTCAGCTTCGGCGCCGACACCGTGCAGATGGTGAAGGGTGCAGTGCTGCTCGTCGCCGTCGGCATCGACGCGTACAACAAGCAGCAGGGCCGCCCATCGGTACTCGGGTTCCTCACGAAACGGCGCAATCCGCCCGGTGAGTTCGCAGGTATCGACACCACCCCCATCGGCGCCCGCGCCATGGAGGCTCCCCCGGCCGCCCCGCCCGCACCGGGCCCGCGCAGCTCCTCCTCCCAAACCCCTCCCGCCGCCGACGACAGCGCGACGAAGGAACCCGGCTCTCGCTGACGAGAGTTCGACGATCACAGAAAGTGAATGGAATCCATGAATAAGAGAATCCTCCTCTCCACGGGCGCTCTGCTGGCCGCGGCCGCCCTGGCGCTCACCGGATGCTCCTCGGAGCGCGGCGGCGACGCGGGTGGCTCGGGCGGCTCCGACGCCGGCGCCACGTCAACCGGGTTCGAAGAGGGCGCCACCATCGGCGTCGCGCTTCCCGACAAGACCAGCGAGAACTGGGTGCTCGCCGGCAAGCTCTTCACGGACGGTCTCGAAGACGCCGGGTACAAGGCCGACGTGCAGTACGCGCCCGCCTCGAACACCGTCGCCGAGCAGCAGAACCAGATCCAGGCAATGGTCACGGGCGGTGCGAAGGTCATCGTCATCGGCGCGAAGGACGGCAAGCAGCTCGCCACCCAGGTACAGGCCGCGAAGGACGCAGGCGCAACGGTCATCGCGTACGACCGCCTCATCGAGAACACCGACGCACTCGACTACTACGTCGCGTTCGACAACTTCAAGGTCGGCCAGTTGCAGGGCCAGGCGCTGCTCGACGGGCTCGAGGAGCGCACCGACCACGATGCTCCGTACAACGTCGAGCTGTTCTCCGGATCGACCGACGACGCGAACTCCGCGGTCTTCTTCAACGGCGCCATGGACGTGCTGCAGCCGAAGATCGACGACGGCACCCTCGTCGTGGGATCGGGCCAGACCGACATCCAGCAGACCGCGACCGCCGGGTGGAAGGCCGAGAACGCTCAGAGCCGCATGGACACGATCCTGACCTCCGCCTACAGCGACACCGACCTCGACGGCGTCCTCTCCCCGAACGACACGCTCGCGCGCGCCGTGCTGACCTCGGTCGAGCAGGCGGGCAAGCCACTGCCCGTCGTGACCGGCCAGGACTCGGAGGTCGAGTCGGTTCGCTCGATCATGGAGGGCAAGCAGTACTCGACCATCAATAAGGACACGGCGCTGCTCGTCGAGCAGACCATCAAGATGATCGGTCAGCTGCAGCAGGGCGAAGAGGTCGATGTGAACGACACCGACCAGTACGACAACGGCTCGAAGGTCGTGCCCGCCTACCTGCTCGATCCCGTGATCGTCACGCAGGAGAATGCAGCGGATTCGTACCAGAACGTGCCGAACCTGCTCGAGATCGTCGAAGAGTACAAGTAGCACTCGCGATATCCCCGCACTGAGCTGCGCCGGGATGCGGCAGGATCTTCCTCCGCACCCCGGCGCAGTGCCGTTTCGAAAGGCAGCGCATGACCGACACTCGCTTCTCCATCGACACCGACGCCCACCAGGCGTGGCTGGACGCCCAGACCGATCGGCTGCTTGCATTCGCAGAGCCCGCGCTCGACCCGGATGGCGGCTTCTCCTGGCTCGACGATTCCGGCGCTCCCGTCGCGTCCCAGGGCGCACAGCTCTGGATCGCCGGCCGCTACACCTACTGCGCGGTGCTCGGGCACTTGCTCGGGTTCCCCGGTCAGGCCGAGCGCGTGGAGCACGGGCTCGCCTTTCTCCGCTCCGGCGCGCTGCGCGACGCCGAGCACGGCGGTTGGTTCGTCACCGTCGGCGCGGCCGATCCTGCGACGAATTCCAACGCGAAGGAGAGCTACGGGCACGCATTCGTCCTGCTGGCCGCAGCTTCGGCGAAACTCGCGGGTTTCGAGGCCGACGATCTCTACGCCGACGCGCTCGGAGCACTCGAGCGCTGGTGGGAGCCGGAGGCGCGCATGTACGCGGACACGTGGAACCGCGAGTTCACCGTGCTCGACCCCTACCGCGGCGCCAATCCCAACATGCACCTCGTCGAAGCTGGCCTGCTCGCGTACGAGGCTGACGGCGATCCCCGCCATGTCGAACGATCGACGGCCATCGCGCGACGCCTCATCGGCGACGTGACCGCGCGCAACGAGTGGCGCCTACCGGAGCACTACCTGGAGGATTGGACGCCCGATCCCGAGTACGGCGCCGACTCCCCCGACAGCCACTTCAGGCCGTACGGCGCGACCGTGGGCCATTGGCTCGAGTGGGCTCGCCTGCTCATCGCGCTCGAGGCCGCGCAGCGCGAAGCCACCGGTTCGCCTGACACCTGGTTGATCGATGCGTCGCGCAGCCTGTTCGGCCGTGCGGTCGCCGATGCCTGGGACGAGGATCGCGGTGGGTTCGCATTCAGCACCGACTGGGCGGGCATCGTGTTGAACGACCACCGCTTCCACTGGGTGATCGCCGAGGCCATCGGCACGTCGGCGGCGCTCTTCCGCGCCACCGGCGACGCGTCCTACGCGAAGTGGTACGCCCGGTTCTGGGAGTACGCGGCGGCCCACCACATCGAGGCCGACGGCAGCTGGATCCACGAGCTCGACGCCGATGGGGCGCCAGCGGACGGCACGTGGAGCGGCAAGCCCGACCTCTACCATGCGCTCCAGGCAACGCTCTTCGCGCGACTGCCGGTGACGCACAGCCTGACGCACGGTCTGCGATCCGGCGCCCGCGACGCGAGCTGAGCCGCCAGCCCGGCAACGCGGATCGGGGTCGGCATCCGGGTGCGACCCCGCATACTGACCCCGACCCACAGGGAGGAGCGACGTACTACACCTCCACCAGCACCTTCACCTGCTCGGGATCGTTCGACGCGTCGAACGCCTGCTGCGCCTGGTCGAGCGGGAAGACTCCCGTGATGAGCTCGTCGAGGGGCAGGCGACGCTCGCGCAGCAGCGCGATGGCGGCCTCCACGTCCTCCCGCACGTACATCAGGTTCCCGAGCAGTGCGATCTCGCGATCCTGGATCAGCTCGAGGTCGATCGTGGTGGGCCCGGAGGGCACGCCGACGGTCATGATGGTGCCGCCCTTCTCGAGCATCTCGATCGCGAGGCGCACGGTGGCCTCCCGCGAGACGCAGTCGAACACGACGTCCGCCTTGCCGCCGAGCTCGCGCATCGCGGCTTCGGCGGCATCGGGGGCGCTCGAATCGAAGCTGCCGGAAGCGCCGAGACGCTCCGCGCGGGCGCGCTTCGACTCGAGCAGATCGGCGACGACGACGCGTTCAGCTCCCGCGTGCAGCGCGGCGATCGTCACGAACAAGCCGATGGGGCCGGCCCCGAGCACCACGACGCGAGCGCCCGTGAGATCCCCTGCGCGGCGCACCGCGTGCACGGGAGTCGCGAGCGGCTCGATGAGCGCAGCCTCTCGGTCGCTCAGGTCGTCGGGCAGCGCGATGACGCGATCTGCGGCGATGGTGAAGCGATCCGTCATGCCGCCAGGGGTCTGGCAGCCGAAGACGTCGAGCGTCGCGCAGATGTTGTACCGACCCCGCTGGCACGGCGTGCACTCCCCGCAGGCGAGGTTCGGCTCGATGACGACGCGGCGGTTCACGAGATCCGCCGGCGCCTCGGGTCCAGCGGCCTCGACGACGCCGATCACCTCGTGCCCCGGCCAGAACGGCAGGGACATGAACGGGTGTCGGCCGTGCGCCGCGTGCACGTCCGACCCGCAGATGCCGACGATGGTCGAGCGCACGAGCACCTCGCCGGTCCCCGCGGCGGGCGCCGGAATCTGCTCGACACGGATGTCATCGGCCGCATTGACGACGATGCGACGTACGGCGTCCTGCACGTCGCTCATCAGACTGCCGTGTATCCACCGTCGGCCACGAGGACCGAGCCGGTGATGAACGAGGCGGCGTCGCTCGCGAGGAAGACCACGCTCGGCGCGATCTCCTCGGGCAGGGCGAAGCGCTGCTGCGGGGCATCCTCGATCCAGTAGCGCTGGAACTCGGGGTTGTCGACGGGAGCCATCTCCGTCTTGACGTAGCCGGGCGCAACCGCGTTCACTCGGATGTTCAGGGGAGCCCACTCGACGGCGAGCGACTTGGTGAGGTGGTGCACTGCAGCCTTCGAGGCGTTGTACGCCGGCTGCCACTGCGGGCGGTTGACGATCAATCCCGACATCGAGCCGATGTTCACCTGCGATCCGCCACCGATCTCGCGCATGTGCTCGCCGACCGCGACGCTCGCTTTCCAGAGGGCGCGCACGTTGAGGTCCCACACCGCGTCCCACTGCTCGTCGGTGACGCTCCACGATTCGCCGTGGAAGCAGGTGCCAGCGTTGTTGACGAGGATGTCGATGCGGCCGAGACCCGACTTGGCCTCTTCGACCATACGGGTGATCTGCGCGTCGTCGGTGATGTCCGCGGTGATGGCGACGAACTCGATCCCGCGATCCGCGGCTTCGGCGACGACCTGCGCGTTTCGCTCGGCGCTGCGGCCGACGATCGCGACGCGTGCGCCGGCCTCGGCGAGCCCGAAGGCGAATGCCTTGCCGAGACCCTGGTTACCGCCGGTGACGAGGGCCGTCTTGCCCTCGAGGCTGAACGAAGTCATGTTTCGTGTCCTTTTCATGTTGGTACATCGTGCGAGGAAGCGACGGATCGTCGCGAGAGGTGGTGGCTGATCAGCGACCCGGGTAGACGACCGATTTCAGGCTGTCCGGGTCGGTGTCGCTCTCGAGTGCCTGCTCGACCTCGTCGAGACCGAATTGCCCGGTGACGAGCGAGTCGAGATCGACCTGGCCGTTCGAGACGAGCTGGATCGCGACCGGCCAGGTCTCGGTGTAGCGGAAGATCCCGGTGACGGTGATCTCGCGGTTCTGGATGTCTTCGACGGGCAGCGTCATCTCTGGGTTGCCGAGGCCGACGAGCACGGCGGTCCCGGCAGGACGCACGGCGCGGATGCCGGACTGCACGGCGGGTGCCGCGCCGCTCGCATCGATGAAGGCGTCGATCGGCACATCGAGATCCGCGGGGTTCTGCGTGCGCGGGTCGATGACGCGGGTCGCACCGTACTGCAGTGCGCGGTCGCGGCGCGCCTCGACGAGATCGGAGACGATCACTTCGCCGGCGCCGAATGCGCGTGCCGTCTGAGCGGTGATGATGCCGATGGGGCCGGCTCCGGCGATGAGCACGGTCGAGCCGGGGACGATGCCGGCTTTGCGCACCGAGGTGATCGCGACCGACAGCGGCTCGAGCAGGGCGGCCGCCTCGTCGGTCACGTTGTCGGGCACGTCGTGCGCGAAGGCCGACTGGATGGTCACGAACTCCGCGAAGGCGCCGTCGATCGGGGGCGTCGCGTAGAACTCCATGTCGGGGCAGAGGTTGTAGGCGCCGATGCGGCATTCGCGGCAGCGCCCGCATGGCCGCTGCGGCTCGATCGCGACCCGGTGGCCGACGCGGGCCGGATCGACGTTCTCGCCGACGGCGACGACGACGCCGCCGACCTCGTGCCCGAGCACGAGCGGAGCCTCGACGACGAAGTCTCCGATCCGCCCCTCGCGGAAGTAGTGCACATCTGAACCGCACACGCCGACGGCGCCGACGCGAACGAGTACCTCGTCGGCGGCGGGCACCGGCACCGGGCGCTCTTCGATCGTGAGCTCTCGCGTGCCGAGGAGCACGCTGGCGCGCATCCGCTCCGGGATCTCAGGGTGAGTCATGACTGTTCTCCTCGTACTGCTTGGGTGTGTGCGCGGCCGAGCAGGGCGCGGCCGACGATGACGTGATGGGCTCCGAGCTCGATCGCGCGGAGCGCGATGGCGGCATCGACGCCTCCGTCGACACTCACCTGCACCGCCGGAGCGAGCTGCGGAATGCGTTCGAGCAGTTCGGGGCGCGCGGGCTCCCGCGTGCCGGGCTCGATGAGCATGATCAGGGCGCCGGCAGTGCCGGCGTCGAGACTCGCCGGGTCGTCCCCCGGTTCGAGCACCGACCAGACCTCTCCGCCTGCGGCGCGGAACGCCTCGGTCAGGGAGGCGTCCGCTGCCACGCCGGCGGGCACTGCGGCGCGCTGCGCACCGACCGAGGCGGCGGCCTCGAGTACCGCGGCGATCTCGTCGCGCAGCTCGGGGTCGTACCCGTCGACGGCGCGGCCTCGCGCTCCCGCGAGCACGATCAGGTGGACCTCGAGCAGCGAATCAGGGTGCCGCGCGCCGAGGTCTCGCAGTTCGGCTGCGACGATCCCTCGATGCACCAGCTCCCCGGTGTCTTCGCGATCGAGAATCACATCGAGATGAATCGGCAGGCCGATCGCCGCGAATCGGTCGGCGACGGCTTCCCGATCCGGCGCAGGCGCGGCGTACAGGCTGCCGTACACCGATCCTTCCGGCACATCGGTGATCCATGCAGCATGGGGCGGGGCGGCAGCGGACGAGCGCTCCGCGAACTGCACCGCGCTCATCCGCGGCTCCGGTCGAGCGTGTCGATCGCTGCGACCTCGGCGTACCGCGCGAAGCGCTCGGTCGAGACTCTGGCGGGCTCGGCCGCGACCCGCCGGGCCGGCTTCCAGTGCTCCGCGAGCTCCATGATGGGCGTCTCGCTCAGCACCGAGGCGGCCTGCACGGCCGCTCCGCGCGCGACCGCCTCCGGTGCGTCGACGAGATGCACCGGTTTGCCAAGCGCATCGGCGAGGATCTGCCGCGTCGCGGCGGAACGGGCGGCGCCGCCGATGGCGATCACTTCGCCGTCGGTGCGCACCCCACAGCGCTCGAAGTGGGACAGCCCGGCGACGAGACCGAACACCACGCCTTCGTACGCCGCACGTGCCAGTTGCTCACGGCTCGTCTCGGTGGTGAGGTCGGCGAGCAGGCCGGAGGCCAGCGGCCGGTTGGGCGTGCGCTCCCCATCGAGGAACGCCGCGAGCACCGGCCCATCGCTCCCCGCCTGCAATGCGAGGGCGGAGAGTTCGTCGTGGTTCGCTCCCATGAGTCTCGCGAACGTGTCGATCACCTTCGCTCCGTTGAGCGTGCAGACGAGCGGCAGGAAGCCGCCCGTGAGGTTCGCGACGCCGTTCACGAATCCTCGCGCATCGCGCACGGGCTCTGGTGTGGTCGAGAACACCACCCCGGAGGTGCCGAACGCGAAGACGGCGTCTCCCTCCGCGATCCCGAGGCCCAGGGCCGAGGCGTGCTGGTCGCCGCCGCCGGCGGAGACGAGTGCCGGCTCTGCGATGCCGAGCTCGGTCATGGCCGCCGAGGTCGTGGTGCCGGCCACGCCGTCGGGCGGGAGCACCTCGGGCAGCATCGCCGCCCAGTCGCGCGACTCGTCGATGAGCGCGAGGTGATCGAGCAGATAGCGGTTCGCCGACGGGTCGAAGTACCCGGTGCCCGATGCTTCGGAGCGGTCGGTCGCGAACGCCCCGGTGAGCCGGTACGTGAGATAGTCGTGCGGCAGCAGGATGGTCGCGAGTCTCGAGAAGTTCTCCGGCTCGTGATCGGCGAACCACGCGACCTTGCTCAGCGTGAATGCGGCGGTCGGGAGCGATCCGGTGGACGCGATCAGGCGATCCGCACCGATGCGCTCGGTGAGCCGGCGCAGCTCGCCGTCGGTCGTCGTGTCGTTCCAGAGCTTCGCGTCGCGAATCACCTCGCCGTGCGCGTCGAGCGGCACCATGCCGTGGCACTGCCCCGCGACGGAGATCGCGCGAACGCTCACGTCGCCCGCTTGCGCGAGCGCAGCGCGAAATGCGCCGACGAACGCATTCCACCAGGCATGGGGATTCTGCTCGCTGCGCGGCGGCGCGACCGGCGGATGCGCGGCAGTGGCCCCCGCGATCCGGCGCCCGTCGTCGAGCGCGAAGAACTCCACCTTGCACGACTGCGTCGACGTATCGACGCCGCAGACGACGGCGATCATGCGGCGCCTCCCCGCGTCGGCGCCTCGATCGTATCCGGCAGCTCGCGCTGCTGGCCGACGATCCCGGCCGGGTGGATCTGCACGACCTCTTCCCAGCTGAAGCCGCGCAGGCCCATGAGCGTGACGGTGAGGGCGTCTCCCCACGCTCCGGCCACGAGTGTGCTGCCGAGTGCGATCAGGCCGCCTGCGTCGGCGTCGATCGGATCTGTGGTGAGGTGGACGACGCGCGTCGCGGCCGCGGCGAAGGGCGAGTCGGGTCGCTCGGTCACCGCGACGACGTCGGTTCCGCGCTCGACGAGGCGCTCGACGAGCTGGGTGAGTTCGACTGACTGCCCGCCCTTCGAGAAGGCGATCACGAGGTCGTCCGAGGTCACGGCTCCCATGCCTCCGTGGAGTGCGTCTTGCGAGGGGAGGTAGAACGCCGGCGTCCCGGAGACCGACAGCAGGTGAGCGAGGCGCTCGGCCATGATGCCCGACGTTCCGGCTCCCGTGGTCACGACTTTGCCGGTGCAGCGCTGGACGGCCGAGACCACGTCGGCGAAGCTGTCGTCGATCTGCTCGGCGAGATTCGCCAGTGCTTGAGACTCGCGAAGAATCGACTCTCGTGCGTGATGCACGAGGTCGGCGGCGGTTGCGCTCATATGATTGACCTGATCTCTCATTTGTTGCATTTATTCTATCGTCTTGCGCGATGTGAAGCGACTTCCGGCTCGACGCAGTGCGCGCCCCGGAATCATCCGGTGTGAGATGATGACCCATCGAGAGGAGACGACCATGGAACCCGGTCCCAACAGGCTGGTCGAGATGGCGCACGTCGCCCGAGAGCACTTCATCAACGACGTTCCGATGGTGGTGCTGGCCGCGCGAACCGGCATGTCCCGCTTCCGCGTCGCCCGACTCATCGCCGAGGCCCGCGACCTCGGCGTGCTGCGCATCAGCGTCGGCGCACCGCAAGCGCTCAGCCGCGATGACGTCGCCGAACTGCGCCGACGGTACGGGCTCCGCGACGTCCGGTGCGTCACGATGCCCGACGGCGACGCCGACCCGCGCGCGCTCCGCGCCGCTCTCGGCCGCGCCGCAGCCGAGTACCTCGAGACGCAGGTCCAAGCCGGAGAGGTGCTGGGGTTCGCGAGCGGCCGAACGCTCGCCGCGATTCCCGAGCACCTCCGCGCGCTCCCGCAGTGCGATGTCCTCCAGCTGACCGGGCTCGCGGGCCCTCCAGGTGAAACGGCTGGAGATCTGGTGCGCACCGTCAGTGCGATATCGGGAGGCGAGCCCGCGTCGCTGTACGTTCCGCTCGTGGCGTCCGACGCCGACGCCGCAGCCATGCTCTGCCGCCAGCCCGGCGTCGCCGAGACGCTGGCGCGCATGGGAGAGGTGACGCGCGCCGTGCTCGCGGTCGGCAGCTGGAGCCCCGTCGTCTCCCAGCTCGCGGATTCGATCTCCGACGACGATGCGGGCGGTCTGATCGCGAGCGGTGTGCGCGCCGATGTCGCGGCGTCGCTCTTCGACGGTTCGGGCGGCCGGGTTTCGGCCCTCGATACTCGCACCATTGCGATCCCCTTCGATCAATTGCGCGCGATCCCCGAGATCGTCGTCGTCGCGGGTGGAGCCGAGAAGCACGCCGCGCTCCGGGCCGTGCTGCTCGCCGGGTTCGTGACGACCCTCATCACCGACCGCGCCTCGGCGCTGTCGCTGCTCTCCGGGCCGCGCACAACCTGAACGGCGGCGGCTTCCACCCCTGCCCGGGAGGAAACCGCCGCCGCTCGATCGCTGACTACTCCTGGCCGGGCAGACCCTCGTACGCGATATCGCCGGTCTTGAGGTTCTCGGCGATCAGTTCGCTCAGCCCGTCGAGGAAGGCCGGGCGATCGTTGACGACGTGATCGAGAGCGTCCTCGACGTTGTCCTGCGTGATCGGGGGCATGGTGTAGACGAGGTTGTTGTCGACATCCTCATCGCGCGCGATGGCAGCAGCCACCGCAACACCGGTCGCGAGCTGGACCGTGCCGTTCTGCAGCGAGGTGCCGATGAAGTCGCCGTTCTTCACAGCGTTGAGACCATCCTCGATGCCGTCGATGCCGACTACCGGAATGTCGTCCATGCCGGCCTCGCGCAGCGCCTGCTTGGCGCCGAGACCCATGTCGTCGTTCTGCGAGATGACGCCGTCGATCTCATCGCCGAAGGCGGAGATCCAGTTCTTCATCTTGTTGACGGCCTCGTCGCGGCTCCAGTTTGCGGTGTCCTTCGCGAGCACGCTCACATCGGGGTTCTCCTCGAGCACCTGGTCGATGCCGGCGCCGCGGTTGATCTCGCCCGAGCCGCCCAGCGGGCCCTGCAGGATGACGACGTTGCCCTTGCCTCCGAGCTCGTCCATCATCATCTGCGCTTCCTGCGCGCCAGCGGCGACGTCGTCGGGCTGCACGCTCCCGGCGACCTCGTCGTTGTTCAGCGTCGCATTGACGTCGAGGAAGGGGATCCCCGCCTCGCTCGCGGCGGTCACCTGCGGCTGCAGCGTATCCGCCTGGACGGGGACGACCATGATCGCGTCCACGCCGGCCTGGATGAACTGATCGACCTGGGTCGCCTGCGTCGAGACGTCCATCTTCGCGACGTTCCACAGGATCTCGATGTTGTTGTCTTCCGCGTAGCGGTCGATGCCTTCCTTGCCTTCGGTGATGAAGGAGGACATGTCGTAGACGCTCACGCCGACGGTGACGCGTTCCTTGCCGCTGTCATCGGCGCCCTGCTGCGCTGCAGGATCGCCGGCACCGCAAGCCGCGAGCGACAGCACTGCCGCGCCGGCCACGGCAACCGCGAATCCGCGGTTCATTCGGGAGGTGAACTTCATGGGGTACTCCATTTCGATGGTGAGTGGTGAGGGGAGAGTCGTGCACTCGGGGATCTCGCCGCGCCCGTGGGAGCGGCGACGGTCAAGATCGTCGACGTTTGCTGGCCCATACGTCGACCGCGACTGCGGCGACGATCAGCACGCCCTTGATCACGTCCTGCCAGTAGGCGGGGACGGTCAGAATGTCGAGACCGTTGTTCAGGGTCTGAATGAGCAGCAGGCCGAGCGCGGTGCCCCAGACGGTGCCGCGGCCGCCCATGAGGCTCGCCCCACCGATCACGACTGCGGCAATGGCGTCGAGTTCGTAGCCCTGGCCGAGGTTCGGCGACCCGCTGATCACGCGGGAGGAGAGCATGATGCCGGAGAGGCCGGCGAGCGCGCCGCTGATGGCGTACACGCTGTAGAGCACCCGGCCGGTCTTCACGCCGGCGATCTGCGCGGCGAGCGGGTTGCCGCCCACTGCGTAGACGCGCAGGCCGTAGCTGGTGCGGCGCATCATCAGCCCGAATCCGATGATCATGAGGATCATGAGGATCACGGGGACGGTGAGCCCGAAGACGCGCGTGTTCGCGAACTGACCGTACTCGGTGGGCAGACCGTTGATCGGCGCACCGTCGCCCAGCACGAAGGCGAGGCCGCTGGCCAGCGTGAGCATGCCGAGCGTCGCGATGAACGGCGGCACCTTCATGACCGAGACGACGAAGCCGTTCACCGAACCCGCGGCGAAACCGACGGCCACGGCGACGATCGGCGCGAGCCAGATCTGGTCGGGCATCTCCTTCGCCGCGACGGCGGCGGCCATGGCGCTCAAGGCGATGACGCTGCCGACCGACAGGTCGATCCCGCCGGTGAGGATCACCAGCGTCTGCCCGAGCGCGATCAGCGCGAAGGGCGCCGCCGCGACCAGAATCGTCGTCACATTGTCCACCGTGCCGAAGCGCGCGCTGCGGTACAGGAAGAAGGCGATGATGAGCAGCATCACGATGACCATCGCGTAGCGGATGGCCAGTTCGCGGAACCAGGGTCCCGAAAAGCGGCGGAGATCGCCGCTCTCGGACACCGTCCGCATCACTTCGGTCTGTGTCGGATTCGACATGTCATGCGTCCTTTCGAGGAGCGTCTGCGGGTTCAGCGGCAGCCGCGTCCGCTTCCGTGGCTTCGAGTCCGCTGGCGAGGCGGAAGATTCGGTCCTGCACCTCGGCGCGGGAGAGGTCGGCTGCGGTGAGCTCACCGGCCACCGCACCCTCTCGCAGCACGAGTGCACGGTGGGAGAGGCTGAGGATCTCGGGCATATCGCTCGACGCCATGAGCACGGCCATGCCGCTGGCGGCCAATTCGACGATGATGCGGTAGATCTCGCTTCGCGCTCCGACGTCGACGCCGCGCGTCGGCTCGTCGAGCAGCAGCACGTCGACATCCCCGGTGAGCCAGCGGGCCAGCACCACCTTCTGCTGATTGCCGCCGGAGAGCGTCTCGAGCGACTGGTCGAGATCGCGGCTGCGCAGTCGCACCGAATCCATGACCTCGCCGACCCGCTCGCGACGAGCGCGCTGACGCAGGAACCCTGCGATGGAGAATTGGCCGAGGCCCGGCAGAGTGCCGTTGTCGAGCACCGACATCGGGAGCACAGCGCCAGAGCCCTTGCGATCCTCCGGCACGAGCGCCATCTTCGCTGTGATGGCGGCTGCTGGCTCGCCCGGCTTCACGCGCGATCCGCGGACCCTGACCTCGCCGCTCTCCGACTTGCGGACGCCGAACACGGTCTCCATGAGCTCCGTGCGTCCGGCGCCGACCAGACCGGCCAGGCCGACGATCTCGCCGCGGCGCACCTGCAGCGAGATGGGGGCGTTCGCGCCGGTGACCTGCAGCGCGTCCAGTTCGAGCACGACGTCAGCGCTCGGCACACCGCGCTCGGGGAAGAGGTCTTCGAGCTCTCGTCCGATCATCGCCGTCACGATGTCGTCGTCGGTCAGGTTCGCGAGCGCCTGGTCTTCGACGAGCTCACCGTCGCGGAGCACGATCACGCGGTCGGCGATGGCCCGAATCTCCTCCATCTTGTGCGTCGTGAACAGCAGCGCGACGCCGCGGTCGCGCAGCAGCCCCATGACCTCGAGCAGTCGGCCGACCTCCCGCTCCGAGATCGCGCTCGACGGCTCGTCGAGCAGGATCACGTTCGCGCCGGTGTTGGTGGCTTTGACGATCTCGATGATCTGACGGATGCCGACGGCGAGGTCGCCCATGCGCTTGCGCGGATCGATCGTGAGCCCGAAGACCGCGAGCTGCTCGCGGGCCTGCTCGATCATCGCGCCACGGCGAAGCCCCAGCGGTCCGCGCAGCTCGCGTCCGATGAAGAGGTTCTCGTACACGGTGAGCTCGAGGATCGACGCGAGCTCCTGCGGCACGATGGCGACGCCGAGTCGGTGCGCTGCTTGAGCGTTGCCCGCGGGAAGCGGGGTGCCCTGAACTTCGACGGTGCCGCCGTCCGGGCGGTACTGACCCGATGCGATCTTCATCAGCGTGGACTTGCCCGCGCCGTTCTCGCCCGCGAGCGCGGTGATGGTTCCCGCCTCGAGGCTCAATGAGATTCCCCTGAGCACGGGGATCCCTCCGAAGCCCTTGACGATGTTCGTGCATTCGAGCAGCGTCCCGGTGGCCGGCACGTGCTGCGCGGAGTCGCGCGTGTGTGCCTGCTGGTTACTCATGTTGCATTCACCCCTCTCCACGGCGAGCGGAGGTTCCTCGTCGTCCCGGCATGTGGGCGCTTCGTTCGAGGCCCGTATAGGTTTTTACCATGACTTGTAACATCTGAGAAACATGCCCGCACATTTGAGCGATGCTACAGTCTCTCTGTCCCACTGCGCCAATCCGATGGAGGAGCCCCATGAGCGAGGTCGAACGCCGCATGGCCCTCGTCGCAACGCGGCACTATCTCGATGGCTTGTCTCGCATAGAAATCGCAGATGAGCTCGGAATTTCCCGGTTCGCCGTCGCGCGCCTGCTCGAGCAAGCGCGCGAACGGGGAATCGTGCGATTCGAGATCGCCTCACCCGACGAACTCGACCTCGGGCTCTCCGCTCAGTTGCGCGCAGCCTTTCAACTTCGACACGCAATTGTTGTACACGCACCCGGCGGCGCGGAGGACACGTTGAAGCGGCGTCTCGGTACCGCCGCGGCGCGACTCGTCGAAGAGGTGATGACGCCCGGCGAGGTGCTCGGCCTGGCCGCAGGCCGCACCTTGCGCCAGATGGTGATGGCGTTCCAGTCGCTCCCGCCCGTCGATGTCGTCCAGTTGGAGGGCGTCGCCGCAGGTTTGCAGGAGAGCGGCGTCGAACTCGTGCGGCACGCCGCGAGGGTATCCGGCGGCACCCCGCACGCGCTGCTCGCTCCGCTCCTGACACGCAGTGATGAGACCGCCGAGCTGCTCCGCGACGAGCCCGCTGCTCGCGAGACGTTCGCCCGATTCTCAGAGGTCACCACCGCGGTCGTCGGCATCGGAAGTTGGAATCCGGAGGATTCGCAGGTCTCGATGCTCGCGGGGCAGCTCGGGATCCGCGAATCGCTCCTCGACGCCGGCGTGCGCGCCGACCTCGGCGCCGTACTGCTCGACATCGACGGTGCGGTAGTCGAGAATGCTGTGGGACGGAGCGTCGGCATCGACGCCCCGGGGCTCCGCAACGTCCCCCATGTGCTCGCCGTCGCCGGCGGGCCGCTGAAGTTCGTTGCGGTGCGCGCGGCGCTCCGCAGCGGGCTCATCCACTCGCTCGCATGCGATGCGAGCACCGCCCAGGCACTGCTCGCAGATGCCTCACGTACCGACCCGCACCGAAGGAGCGATTCATGAAGTTCGAAGACCTGCAGGGCCGCACAGCTGTCGTCACCGGCGGCGGACGCGGCCTCGGCTACTCGCTCGCGGAGGCGCTCGCGGGGCAGGGTGCGAATGTCGCACTGCTCGATGTGCTCCCCGACGTCGACGCGACGGCTGTCGCTCTCGGCGAGCGATTCGGCGTGCAGGCAGTCGGCATCCACACCGACGTCACCGACCCCGAGCAGATCAGCGCGGCGTTCGACCGGATCGGCGCTGCCGTCGGCACCCCCCAGATTCTGCTCACGGCCGCCGGCATCACCCTGCTCGAAGCCGCCGTCGATATCGACCCGGCGCAGTGGCGCCGAGTGCAGTCGATCAACGTCGACGGAACCTTCTTCGTGGCCCAGGAGTTCGCGCGACGGGTGTTGGCCGAGGGACACGCGGGCTCTGCGATCCTCGTCTCGTCGATGTCCGCGAAGATCGTCAACGTGCCGCAGCAGCAGACGGCGTACAACACGTCGAAGGCCGCCGTGGACCACCTCACGAAGTCGCTCGCCGTGGAGTGGGCCGCTGCAGGCATTCGCGTCAACGCCATCTCCCCGGGCTACTTCCTCTCCGACATGACGAAGCAGTTCACCGAGAGCAACCCGGAGCTCGCCGCCGAGTGGACGTCGCGCATTCCGATCGGCCGCATGGGCGATCCCAGTGACCTGCATGGGCTCGTCGCCTACCTCGCATCCGACGCGTCCTCCTACCTCACCGCCCAGTCGATCGTCATCGACGGCGGATACACCGCGCTGTGAAGCACGCGACGACCGGGGCGCCGCGCGCACTCGTCTTCGGCGAGGCGCTCGTCGACGTCATCGACGGCGCCGCGTTTCCCGGGGGTTCGCCTCTGAACGTCGCCGTCGGCCTGAGCCGGCTCGGCGTTGCCACGACGCTGGCCACCCGGTTCGGCGACGACGCGCACGGCGCGCAGATCGCCGATCATCTGCGCGCCTCCGACGTCTCGTTCGCTGAGCCCGTACCAGGCGCGGAGACCTCTCGTGCCGAGGTGACGCTCGACGCCACCGGGCAGGCGCAGTACCGCTTCGTGCTCGACTCGGAACTCCCGACGACTCCGCTCGACGGCATCGGCCTCGTGCACACGGGCTCGCTCGGCGCGGTGCTGACACCCGGCGCTGCCACCGTCGCGGCCGCATTCGACGATCCAGGATCGCGGCTGCGCAGCTACGACCCGAACATCCGCCCCGATCTCATGAAGGATCACGGCGCGACGCTCGACCAGGTCGAGCGCCTCGCCGCGCGGAGCCACATCGTGAAGATGAGCGATGAAGATGCGGAATGGCTGTACCCCGGTCAAGACCTCGATGCAGTGCTCGCACGCATGCTCACTCTCGGCGCGTCCCTCGCCGTCGTCACGCGTGGTGCGGCCGGTTGCATCGCACGGTTCGCCGACAGCCGGGCCGCTGCCCCCGCGGATCGAGTGGCGGTGGTCGACACGGTCGGCGCAGGCGATTCGTTCATGGCCGCGCTCCTCGCGGCCGTGCTCGACGGTCCGCTCGCCGCTTCCCTGCTCGCGGGTGATCCGCCCGCACCGCACGACGTTGAGCACGCACTGCAGTTCGCCGCACGAGCGGCGGGCATCACCGCCTCTCGCGCTGGTGCCAATCCGCCGTGGACGCGCGAACTCGCAGGCGAGGCGCATGGAGAGCCCGCCACATTTCCAGCCACTTCATAGCAAACCATCAGAGACTGGGTGCATGAACACTCAGCCAAAAGGACCCCGGATTCTCATCGTCGATGACGAGCCCAGCATCCGCGAGCTGCTCAGCACGAGCCTCCGCTTCGCCGGGTTCGGCGTTCGCGCGGTCGGCAACGGCGCGCAGACGATCTCAGCGGTGCTCGAGGAGGAACCCGACCTCATCGTGCTCGACGTGATGCTGCCCGACATGAACGGCTTCAGCGTGACCAAGCGCCTGCGATCCGCGGGCTACACCGCGCCGATCATCTTCCTCACCGCGAAGGATGACACGGAGGACAAGGTCGAAGGCCTCACGGTCGGCGGCGACGACTACGTCACGAAGCCGTTCAGCCTCGACGAGATCATCGCCCGCATCAAGGCCGTGCTGCGCCGCACGATCCAGGAAGACGAGGATTCGGTGCTCAGCGTCGGCCCCATCACGATGGATCAGGACACGCACGAAGTGACCGTGCAGGGCGCGTCGGTCGAGCTCTCACCCACCGAGTTCAAGCTGCTCCGCTACCTCATGCAGAACGCGAACCGAGTGCTCTCGAAGGCGCAGATCCTCGACCACGTCTGGGAGTACGATTTCAACGGCGACGCCGGCATCGTCGAGTCCTACATCTCGTACCTGCGGCGCAAGCTCGATCCGCTGACCGAAGAGTCGCTGATCCAGACGAAGCGCGGCTTCGGGTACATGCTGAAGACCGAAGTCAAGTAGCGTGGCTCGGCCCAACTGGTCGGAGCGTTGGGCCGACGTCTCGCTGCGGGCGAAGATCACCGGCGTCACGGTCTTCATCCTGTTCCTCGGGCTCATCGTGGCGGGCGTCGGCACCCTCGCCGTGCTCCACCCCATGCTCACTGCGAATCAGACGCAGGCGCTCGAACGCCTCCGCGAGAATCCGACGCCGGCGCTGCGCCCCTACGCGAACTTCAACGGACTGACGCCCGAAGACATTACGCAGGCGCCCAGCGGATACTACGTCGCGTTGCTCGACGCCGACGGCAACGTGATTCGCGACAACACGCGAGATCAAGATCGAAAAACGCTGCCCCAGGTCACGGGCATCACGCTCGACGACGTCATGTCGCAGTACGAATCCGCACTCGTCGGACTGCGCGCTGCCGACGGCGTCAAATGGAACGCGATCGTCAAACCGATCTATCAGGAGGGGCAGGCGGCTGGCACGCTGCTCATCGCCTCTTCCACGGCACCGGTCACCCAGACGGTTGCGCAGTACATCATCATCTTCACCGGGTTCGGCATCGCCGTCATCCTGCTCGGCGCCGCACTCACCCGACTGCTCGTCACTGCCACCTTCCTTCCACTCGCGGAGGTCGAGCGCACGGCGCTCGAGATCGCACGCGGCGATTATTCCAAGCGCATCATGATCTCGAGTCCCCATACCGAGGTGGGGCACCTGGGCCAGTCGCTGAACATCATGCTCGATCGTCTCGACGGGTCACTGGAAGACCAGGCGCGCACGATCGAGCGCATGCGCCGGTTCATCGGGGATGCGAGCCACGAACTCCGCACCCCGCTCGTCTCGGTGCGCGGGTACGCCGAGCTCTATCGGATGGGTGCGTTGCAGGAGGAGGAGAACGTCGCCCAGGCGATGGAGCGCATCGAGAAAGAGGCGATCCGCATGACCTCGCTCGTCGAGGATCTGCTGGCGCTCGCCCGCCTCGATGAACGGCGGCCGCTCGCGCTTGCGACGCTTCCGCTCAACAAGCTCGCCACCGACGCGGCGCTCGATGCGCGGGCACAAGCGCCTGACCGCGAGGTCGCCGTGATCACGGATCCTGCGGAGCCCGCGGTCATCGGTGACGAGCACAAGGTGCGGCAGCTCATGACCAACCTGCTCGGCAATGCCATGCGGCACACACCGGACGGCGGCCCGATCGAGCTCGTCGTCTCCAGCCCCGAACCTGCGCCCGGTGCGAAGTCGTTCACGCGTTTCGAGATCGTCGACCACGGCGAGGGCGTTCCTGAGCAGATCCGGGACAAGATCTTCGGCCGCTTCTGGCGCGCGGACACCTCCCGCAATCGTGAGACCGGCGGTTCCGGCCTGGGCCTCGCCATCGTGAAGTCCATCGTCGACGCGCACGGCGGCACGGTCAGCGTGCATGAGACGCCCGGCGGCGGGGCGACCTTCCGGGTCGATCTGCCAAGCGCGGAGGCCTCCGACGACACGGTCCCGGTACCGCGTCTCACCTGACCCGCTTCCGCGCTCGCAGCCGCGGGTGCTTCCACGTGCGCCTAGTGCGGTCGCCCGCCTCTTACGGCCGTGCGCCTCGAGCAGCCGCGCGTCCAGCAATGGATCCTGAGTGGTGCGGAGCGTATCCTCCGTACCGGCTCCGCTCTGCCCAGGACCGCCGGCGCGATGAAGTTCGGTCCGTATGCTCATAGCTCCATCGTGGTCGCTGTCTGCATCGGTCTCCCGTTCGAGGAGCGCGTCTGTGAGCAATACGGCGAAATGGCCGAGAGCCACAGCACCTGTGAGCGAATGACGCACTGCGCGGTGCCGACCCCGTGGCGCAGCGATCGCCGCACCCAACATCTCTGTTGCGCTCGCGCAGTGGATTCCGTGTGGCGCAGTGCGCGATTTCAAGATGCGTCCGCTGGTGACCGGGTCCCCTGCAGGACTCGCGGTACCGGACATGCGGTGAAAGCGCGAACAGGGACCGCACCGGACCCCCCGACACGCGAACAGGGGCCGCGTCCGAAGACGCGACCCCTGTTCGGGTATCTCTGTTGGAGGCTGAGGACTTAGAAGTCCATGCCACCGGTCGGATCGCCGGCGGGAGCGGCGGATGCCGGCTCCGGCTTGTCGGCGACGACGGCCTCGGTGGTGAGGAAGAGCCCTGCGATCGACGCTGCGTTCTGCAGTGCCGAGCGGGTGACCTTCGCCGGGTCCAGGATGCCCTGGGCCACCAGGTCGCCGTACTCGCCGGTTGCGGCGTTCAGGCCGTGACCGATCGGCAGGTTCGCGACGCGATCCGCCACAACACCCGGCTCGAGACCTGCGTTGAGCGCGATCTGACGCAGCGGCGCCTCGATAGCGGTCTGCACGATCTTCGCGCCGACAGCCTCGTCACCCGAGAGCTCGAGGCCCTCGAAGACGTCCTTGCCGGCCTGGATGAGCGCGACGCCACCGCCGGGGAGCACGCCCTCGTCGACTGCAGCCTTCGCGTTGCGCACTGCGTCTTCGATGCGGTGCTTGCGCTCCTTGAGCTCGACCTCGGTCGCAGCGCCCGCCTTGATGACGGCGACGCCGCCCGCGAGCTTCGCGAGGCGCTCCTGCAGCTTCTCGCGATCGTAGTCGCTGTCGGTGTTCTCGATCTCGCGACGGATCTGCGTGACGCGACCCTGAATGGCTTCGTCGTCGCCGCCGCCCTGGACGATGGTGGTCTCGTCCTTGGTGATGATGACCTTGCGAGCGGTGCCCAGCATGTCGAGGGTCGCGTTCTCGAGCTTGAGGCCGACCTCTTCCGAGATGACCTGGCCGCCGGTGAGGATCGCGATGTCCTGCAGCATCGCCTTGCGGCGATCGCCGAAGCCCGGAGCCTTGACGGCCGCCGACTTGAAGATGCCGCGGATCTTGTTGAGCACGAGGGTTGCGAGAGCTTCGCCCTCGACGTCCTCGGCGAGGATGAGCAGCTGCTTGCCCGACTGGATCACCGGATCGACGACGGGGAGCAGGTCCTTGATGTTCGAGACCTTGCTGTTCACGATGAGGATGTAGGGATCCTCGAACACGGCTTCCTGGCGATCGGTGTCGGTGACGAAGTATGCAGACAGGTAGCCCTTGTCGAAGCGCATGCCCTCGGTGAGTTCCAGCTCGGTGCCGAAGGTGTTCGACTCCTCGACGGTGACGACGCCTTCCTTGCCCACCTTGTCGATGGCCTCGGCGATGAGCTGACCGATCTGCTCGTCAGCTGCCGAGATCGATGCGGTAGCCGCGATCTGGTCGGTGGTCTCGATCTCCTGAGCGTTCTCGAGGAGCTTGGCCGACACTGCCGCGACGGCCTTCTCGATGCCCTTCTTGATCGCGATCGGATCGCTGCCGGCCGAGACGTTGCGCAGACCCTCGCGCACGAGTGCCTGTGCGAGCACGGTAGCGGTCGTCGTGCCGTCGCCTGCGACGTCGTCGGTCTTCTTCGCGACCTCCTTGACGAGCTCGGCGCCGATGCGCTCGTAGGGATCGTCGAGTTCGATCTCCTTGGCGATGGAGACGCCGTCGTTGGTGATCGTGGGGGCGCCCCACTTCTTCTCCAGCACGACGTTGCGGCCGCGGGGGCCGAGCGTCACCTTCACAGCGTCAGCGAGCGTGTTGAGACCCCGCTCGAGTCCACGACGCGCTTCCTCGTTAAACGCAATGATCTTTGCCATGTATTTGCCCCTCCGGAGGTGTTTCGATGTGGTGAGCATCGTGCCGACGCATAGCGCCGTCGCACGAATGTTTAGCACTCAGTCGGATCGACTGCTAACACTCATTTTGGCACTCTGACCGGGCGAGTGCAAGCGTGTCTGCTCGCGCGCAGCGAACAACGCGGGAATGGTCCCCGCCCCGCAGGTCAGCCCGAGATCGAGCCGCCCACTGCGGGGTCGCTCGGCGGGATCGTCGCCGGGTCGGTGGGCAGACCGGTCGCCGGATCGATCGGGAAGCCCGTCGTCGGGTCGATGTCCCATCCGGTCGCCGGGTCGATGTCGAGACCCGTCGTCGGGTTGATCTGCAGACCCGTCTCGGGATTCGTCTCGGGTTCCGGTGCACCGTCGGCATCGGCATCGGCATCGGTCGCGTTATCGGCGGAGCCGTCGGTGATCTCAGCGGCCTCTTCGAGGCCCGGTCCCTTGTAGTCCGCGCCCAGAAGCACGACCAGACGCACTCCGTACGATTCGTACTCGGTCGACGTGTACGTCGAGACGCCGCCCAGCTTCTCGGCGAGGCCGGCGGCGGCGGCGGCATCGTCGGGGTTCGAGTAGAACACGGCGGAGATCGCGACATCGGTCGTCTCCGCGCTCCCCGAGAACTGAATCTTGCCCCACTGCTCGGTCGTGACGATCGCGTCGAGCGCCGCCGCGAGATTCTCCGTCGGGGTTCCATTGAGGATTGCGATCGTCGCCTCGGGATCGAGCTCTGCCTTGACGGTCGGCGCCGCTGAACCGGAGGAGTCCCCGGAGGAGGCGAGCGGCAGCTTGCCGGTGGCGCCGATGCTCTGCACGGCGAGGATGCCGACGGTCGTGAGCAGGGCGAACCCGAGCAGACCGGCGATCAGGTACTGCCAGACGTATCGTGGGCGCGCGGTGACGCGGTGCGCTCCGATCCGACCCGTGTGATGCACGCGGTCGAATCGATCCTCGGGGTATGACTGACGGGCCGAGGGACTCTTCGTCCCTGCTTCGGTCGGTCGCGCCACGCGGTACCCCTTCAGATGTCGCCGATATGCAGCAGAACTTGCGCACTGCGAGATTCTGCCACACTACCGTGGCAGACCTGCCAGAACGGTGACAGGATCAGCGTTCTCGTCGAGGAATGACGATCGGTCTCCCGGTGTCGGGATCCTGCAGTACGCGCACGGGGGCCCCGTACACCTCGGCGATGCGGGCTTCGGTGAGCACCTCCCCCGGGGCGCCGCGGGCGACGAGCGCGCCATTGGCGAGGATGGCGACCTCGTCGGCGTACGCCCCGGCGAGCGACAGATCGTGCAGCACGACGATGACGGCTCTGCCGCGTTCGGCGAGCCCCCGTGCGATCTGCAGCACCGCCTCCTGGTGCTTCAGGTCGAGGGCTGCGGTCGGCTCATCCAGGAGCACGATCCGTGTCTCCTGGGCGAGCACGCGCGCCAGAGAGACTCGCGCTTTCTCACCGCCGGAGAGATGCGGAAATCCGCGCTGGGTCAGATGCCCGACGTCGGCCGCGGTCGTCGCATCGCGAATGGCTCGTTCGTCATCGTCTGCGTCCGGTGTCCCGATCCAGGGTGCGCGCCCCATGTCGATCACCTGCTGAGCGGTGAACGAGAACGCGACCTGATTGGCCTGCAGCAGTACCGCGCGGGCACGTGCGAGGTCGCGGGCCGGCCAGCTTCCGAGACCCCGCCCGTCGAGAGCCACCGAACCGCTCGACGGAACGATGTCGCCAGAGAGCACGCTGAGCAGGGTCGACTTCCCGGCACCGTTCGGGCCGACGAGGGCGAGCACCTCGCCGTATCGCACCGCCATCGTGACGTCGGTCAAGATCGGGACGGAACCGACGTGATAGCTCACGCCGTCCACCTGCTGGGCGACTGCGCCGGCTTGCTGCGAGACGGCGGGCTCCTCGACATTCATGCCCAGCCTCCCGAGCGACGACGGTTGCGACGGATGAGCCAGAAGAAGAACGGCCCGCCGACGAGCGATGTCAGCATGCCGATGGGCAGATCCGCGCCGTCGACCAGTGTGCGTGCCAGGAGATCGGCGTAGATCAGCAGCACGGCTCCGCCCAGCAGTGAGCAGATGAGCAGCAGGCGGTGCGCGGGACCGAGGATCATGCGCATGAGGTGGGGCACGACGAGGCCGACGAACGAGATGACGCCGACGAAGGCCACGCCGACGCCGGTCAGCAGCGCGACGAGCACGATCGACACGATGCGCAGTCGCTCGACGCGCACCCCGAGGTGCGCTGCAGTGCGGTCCCCGAGCGAGAGGAGATCGTATTGCTGGGCGAACAGGATCGCGATGCAGGCGGCGACCGCGGCGACGACCGCCACGATACCGACTTCGTTCCACCGGGATCCGTTGAGCGAGCCGAGCTGCCAGAAGACGATCTGCTCGCGACTGGCGGTGTCTCCGATGAAGGTGAACAGCGCGAGGCCTGCACCGGCGAACGCGTTGATGGCAACGCCGGTGAGCAGCAGCGTGACGATCTCGGTGCGACCCTGCGCGCGTGCCGTCAGGTACACGATGAATGTCGCTGCGAGGCCGCCGAGGAAGGCGAAGATCGCGATCGTCCACCCGCCGAACGCGGTGATGCCGAGCGTGATCGACGCCGATGCGCCGAGCGCCGCACCTGACGAGACGCCGACCACACCGGGCTCGGCGAGCGGGTTCCCGAAGATCGCCTGCATGACGGCGCCGGCGACCGCCAGTGCGGCGCCGACGAGCAAGGACATTATGACGCGCGGGAAGCGGATCTGCCACAGCGTGCGGTCCAGCAGCTCGTCGGTGGGAGCCCAGGAGTTGGCGATGCCGATCCGTCGCAGCACGGACCCGACGACCTCTGTCGGCCCGATCGAGAGCTGACCGAGCCCTGCCGAGAGGATGATGCCGACGATCACCAGGATCACGGCAGCGGTGATGACGATGGCACCGCGGCCTGCACTGCGGCGGCCGAGGGTACTCGGTGTGGCGTTCGTCACGTGATGCTTTCTCTGCGCTGGTGAGTACCGCTGCGACCCGGGGCCCCGGGGCCGGCACGATCACCTATTGTATCGGCGTTCGCCGCGCCGGAGCGCGGCAGCTACTGACCTTCCGGCGCGTAGATGGCGCGCGCGAGCGCGTCGAGAATCTCGGCGGATCGCGGGCCGAACGAGAGCACCGTGCCGTCCTCCATGTCGACGAAGCGGCGGTGCTCGCCGGCGGTGGTCACGGCGATCGCGGGCTTCTCCTCGAGCAGCCCGTCGACGCCGCCGACCGACTCGATGCCGTGCGACATGACGAGAATGAGGTCTGGGTTCGCTTTTACGAGCGCCTCGTCGGTCATCGGTTTCATGCCGTCCCAGCCCATGTCGGTGGCGACGTCGACCCCGCCGACCGCCTCGATGAGCTGATCGGCCCCTGATTCCTTGCCGAAGAGGTAGTAGACGCCCGCCGATCCGCGAAGGTACACGAATGCGATGCGCAGCTTGTCGGCGGGGGTGCCGGGTGCGATCTCCGCGATCTCCGCGATCTTTGCCTCGACTTCGCTCGCGATGCGCTCGGCCAGCTGCTCGCCCACTTCGGGGCTGCCGTAGATCGCGGCGACTTGACGGGCGAGCTCCTCGGCTCCCTCGAACGACGGGTCGTTCTTGACGAAGACGACCTGGATGCCGACATCCTGCAATTGCTCGATGACGTCTCGCGGACCCACAGACCCGTCGGTCACCACGACGTCCGGATGCAGGTCGATGATCGCCTCGGCGTTCACCGTGTGTCCCCCGCTCGTGACGCGAGGAAGGTCGGCCAGACTCTCGAGCGTGGTCGACTGGTCGACGCCGACGAGGCTGTCGGCGAATCCGAGCCCTGCGATCGTCACGGAGATGTTGCCGCCGAGATCGGCCGCCACCACCTTGTCGGCCCGTTCGACCGTGACATCCGTGCTGGAGCCGTCGGTCGCGAACGAGGGTACGGTCGCCGGCAGCGACTGCACCGGATTCTCAGCCACGGGCTCGATGGTGGAGTGCTGCAGCACCGCCGTCGACGGGCCGACGTAGGCCTTGGGGTCTTCGAGGGTCGCGAGCTCGGCGAGCGGTGTCGTCGACACCGCGGCGGGCGCATCAGTGCCGGTCGAATCCGACGGAGCAGCACAGCCGGCGAGCAGCAGAGACCCTGCGAGGAGGGCCGCGAAGCCGGCGGCGACGCGGTGGCGCATCACCGAGTCTCCCCGGAAGGACGATGGTCAGCTCCCGTGTCGGATGCCGGCTCGGACGGCTGCGCGGGATCCGGGGTCGGCGTCGCCGCCGCCTTACCCTTGCGCCCTGCGAGCAGCATGCCTCCGGTCACTCCGATCACCAGGATCGCGATGCCTCCGATGATAATCGGGAGCCACGGGATCGCAGCGGGCGACGCCGCGGGCGCGGCAGTCTCGACGGCGTCGGGGGCGGGGAGGATCTCCTCCGAAGCCCCATCCGAATCGGAGGGAGCCGCGCCGGCGCCGGCCGCACCGGCATCTGCGCAGCTGGAGAACTGCAGGTCGAGATCGACCGGATCGAGCTCTGCGCCCGCTTCGTAGAAGCCCGCGAACGCTTTGGCGCCCGTGTTCGTGAGGGTCGTCGAGAGCGCGTCAGCGACGAGCGCGTCGTCGGAGATGGGCAGCTGATCCGGCACGATCACGTCGCCGACCCACTCCTGCTGGGTGTCGATCGCGACCTCGCCCTCCATGTCGGTGCTCCGCGCGTCGAGCAGCAGAGCCGCCTTGCCGTCGCCCTCGAATTCGAGGGTCGGGTTCGCGATGGTCAGGTCGAGCACCCCGTCATGGCCGGTGAAATGCACGGTTCCCGTGAATGAGACGCTTCCCTCGCCCGTCTCCGTGTCGATGCTGCCGGTCGCACCGTCCCACGTGAACTGGGGCGTCTCGTACGTCGCACCGTCGCTCGCCTCCCACGATCCGTTCGCAATGCTGCCGCTGATGTACGCGCGGAAGCTCTCTTTGACGCCCCACGACAGCTCGCCGCCCGTGATCTCGCACACGCCTGCTTCGCCTGCGGCGCGAACCGGTTGCTGCGCCTGCGCCGCAGTGGGCGCGAGCAGCAGCCCGCCGATGATCGCAGCGCCTGCGAGCAGTGCGCCGGAGCGGCGGATTCGGGCGTTCACTGATGGACCTCCTGGAGATCGTGGGGTGGGACGGGAATGGGAGGATCGCTAGGCCGAGTTGCGGCGCTGGCGAATCGTGAGGAGCGTCATGCAGGCAGCGATCGCTGCGAGCCCGGCCGCACTCGCCCACCACTCCCAGGGTGCCATGCCGCCGGCAGGAATGATGGCCGCTGAGGTGACGCGATCCTCGACGACTGCGCCGGAGAGCGCCTCGGTTTCGACGTCAGCCGAACGCGCCGACTTCTTCTTCGGCTCGACGATGTCGATGACGGCGCCGGCATTCGTGCTGCCCTGGATGGTGATGGTGTGCGTGCCGCGCACGTCCTTGGGGAGCGTGCCCGACCAGCGCACGACGCCGTTCTTATCAGCGGTCGCGGCATCGTCGAGCACGATCGGATCGGAGTAGAGCACGACCAGCACACCCTCGTCGTCGGGGTCGAAGCCCGACGCCTCGATCTCGATGCGCCCGCCCGGTGTGAGTTTCTCGGCGTCGGTGAGCACGGTCACACCGGTCGTCGCCGGGGGCGTATCGGCTGCGGTGTACTGCTTCTTCTCGCTGCCGGCCGCGGTAGCGCCGAAGCTGACCTGGGACTCTGCGCCCACGGTGAACGTGAGGGGATCGAGCCCGATCGACTGGCTGCCACTGCCCCCGGCGCCCCCGCTGCTCAGCGTGCCCAGAACCGGCACATTGCTCCAGGTGACCTCTCCGCCTGCACCGACCGACTTGCTGCCGCTCGCGAGATCGAGCTGGTAGGTGCCGGAGCCGAACGACGTCGAGTTGCCGGTGCTGAGAGTCGCGCTCGCAGGGCCCGAGACGGTGATCGAGGGGTTGGAGACGTTGTACATGGTCATGCCGTAGCCCGTGAAGGCGACCGAACCGCTGTAGCTCACCGTGCCGGTCTGGCTCGCTCGATCCCAGCTCGAGCTCGCCGCCTGCGGGAAGAGGTAGCCGGCGCCGACGCCGTTCGTCTCGATGCTCCCCTTCGCGCAGTGCGCGTATCCGTACGCCTCCTTGTTGGTGCACGTCGTGTACGCGGCGAAGGCGTTCGACACGCTCCACGAGAGGGATCCGGCCGCGG
The DNA here is from genome assembly GCF_037145595.1 of Leucobacter sp. USHLN154. NCBI lineage: Bacteria > Bacillati > Actinomycetota > Actinomycetes > Micrococcales > Microbacteriaceae > Leucobacter > Leucobacter sp. USHLN154. Next base: position 123,431 of record NZ_JBBCXF010000001.1, on the reverse strand, counting down.
CGCCGTCGGTCGACGCCGGCGCAGCCGGGGTCTCGGGCGTGCCAGCGGGCTTCGGCTTGCTCGCGGGATCGGTGGGCTCCGCGGGCTTCGTGCCGCTATCCGCTCCGATGATGAAGGTGATGTCGTCGAGCTTGGTTCCCGCGTCGTAGAAGGTGCCAGTCGGCCCCGCACCAGTGCCGTTCACGAAGAAGCGCTCCGCGCCGGCCTTCGAGAGAGTGGTCGGCGCCTTCGTGAACTTGACGGCGTTCCCCTCGAGCTTCTGCGGCTTGATCTGTGTCAGATCGATGTGCGCGAGCGTGAGCGTCGTGCCGTCGAACGGGATGCGCACCTCTGCGCTCGTCGCGTTCTTCACCACGATGGTGGGGTTGAGGAGATCGACGTTCATCTGCCCGTGGTGCCCGAAGAAGTTCACCTTTCCGGCGTACTGCACCGAGCCAGACGCTCCGTTCCAGTTCTGGGTCGACGACTGTGGAAAGGTGAAGACGCCGTTGTTCTCGGCCTGTCTCGCTCCAGCGGATGCCTTGATCTTGCCGCCGGCGATGGGGCCTACAACGTAGTCGCGGAACGACTCCTTCACTCCCCACTGCAGCGTGCCGGCGGTGCCCGTCACCTCGCGCTCGAGCTTCACCGTTTTGGGCGCCGACTTCGACGCCCGGAACGCTTCGGGGTCACTCGGCGTGAAGACCGCGCCATACGAGTAGGACCCGGGCTTCGACGGCTTGGCAGACGTCTCAGCGACGCCATTCTTCACAGGCTTCGCGTCTCCCAGGTTCTCGCCGTTCTGCGTGAACTGCACGGCCCCGGAGGCATCGGCGGGGCCGACCACTGCGGTGAGCGCGACATTCGCCCCGACATAGGGTGAACTCGACTTGGCCGTCAGGGAGGTAGTCGTGGCGGTCGGGCTCGGTTGCTCCGGCTGCTCCGTGATGTCGGCGGAGAACGTGATGGGGTCGAGACCGGCGTCGTTCGCGCTGTAGAAGCCGCCGAACGCTTCGAGACCGGCAGCCGTCATCTCCGCGGTCGCGTTCTTCCAGGTGTACCTCGTGCCTTCGATCGCGGGCTTCGACAACTGGATATCGGCGAAGTGCACGTCGTCGAACGTTTGCATTTCACCGACGGTCACGGTGTCGACGAATTTGCGGCTATCGACGTCGACATACAGTTCGGCGGTCTTCGACGATGTGACGGTGATTCTCGGCTCGGTGATCTTCAGGTCGAGAATGTGCACCTCGCCGCTCTCATGGCCTTGGAAGTGCACCCCATCGTTCTCGCCGAAGGTCACTTCGAGGTCGGTGCCGTCGGCCTGGGCGATGCCCGTTCCGGTTCCACCGGTCCATGTGTAGGGCGCGGGTGCGGTGGTTCCACCCACCGATTCGATCGAGCCCTTCGCGATCTTGCTCTCGATGTAGTTCCGGAAGGATTCGCGCACACCCCAGGACAGCGTCGCATTCCCCGCGCCGGTCTCGACGGCGTCAGACGCAGCTTCCACGGCCTGCTCCCCAAGCTGCGGCGCAGCAGCTGCGGCTTCGCTCACCTGCGGGTCGGTCTCGACCAGCACTTCCTGGTCCTCCGACACCTCGGGCGCGGGTGCCTCCGCCGGAGCCGACGGAGCCTCAGGTGCCGGCGAAACGTCATCAGCATCGTCCGCGACTTGGGATCCGCCACTCGTCTCGTCGCCGCTCTGCGCTGACTCCTCCGACTCGATCGCACTGATCGACCCGGCGACCGCCTCATCGGCATACGCGGCCGAAGCGCCGCCGAACACAGCGCCGACCACAAGCATCCCGACGATGCCGAGGGAGCTGGTTCTGGCGATGCGCGCGCGAGCAGACACGAATAATCCTTTGGTGAGACGACGTCGATCTGAAGTACTGGAGCCTCGTCACGCGGTGCAAGTCTGCCCAAGGTGAGGGTTACCTAAGTTCTCCGACTTCTAGTCTGGTCCGGATCATCAGATGTTGCAAGTCAGACGAGGAAATCACTGCCGAAACGCAACGGGCGGCCCTCCCCGAGGAGGTCCGCCCAGTGCGCTTCGCATCGACTACTGGCGATCTGCGCGGTAGAGGAACGCCGCCATCGCCTCTCGCGTCACATTGCTCTTCGACGCGTACGCCGGCTTTCCCGACGGCTGCTTGATGCCGGTCGAGAGCCCTGTGATCGACATCCAGGCGATCTCTTTGTAGAACTTATCCGACGGCTTCACGTCGACGAATGGGGACGTTCGCGGCGTCGCCGGCTTCGAGCGGGTGTCGAGACGATACATGAATGCGGCCATGGCCTCTCGAGTGATCCCGGCCTTCGGCTGATAGGCACGCGTGCCGTTCGGCTGCTTCACGCCCGTCGAGATCTTCTGCGCGTACATCCAGGAGATCTCTTTGTAGAACTTGTCACCCGGCTTGAGATCGGAGAAGTACGACTTCGCGGGGGCGCGGTAGTTCTGATTGGTGTTGTACTGGCGGAAGAGGAACGCGGCCATGGCCTCTCTGGACACGTTGCTCTTCGGCTCGTAGGTGCGGGTGCCGTTCGGCTGCTTGACGCCCGTCGAGACACCCTCCGTGTACATCCACGTGATCTCCTTGAAGAACTTGTCGCCCGACTTCACGTCGGTGAACGGCGCCTTGGTCGGCTGCGGATCGACCGGCGGCTTCGGGTCGACCGGCGGCTTCGGGACGGTGATCGGGAGAGAGAAGGTCACGGGATCCAACACATCCCCCGCGGCGTAGAACGTGCCGAACGCCGCCGAACCCTCTTCGGTGAGCGTCGCTTGCGCATTGCTCCACGTGCGCACCCCACCCGAGGTACTCGAGGCGGGAAGCTTCAGGGTGGCCATCTTCACATCGGCCAGTTCATACGTCTCGCCGACGGTCGTCACTCCGGAGAACTCCCGGCCGACGACGTCGAGGTGCAGCACACCTGTGGTCGCCGAGGTTACCGTCACGCGAGGGTTCGTGAACTTCAGGTCCAGCGCGTACGTCTCCGCACCAGTCGAATCCGTCATGGGGTGCGACTGGAAATGAACGCCATTCCCTGCCCCGAATGCCACATCGGCGACGGCCGCCGTGTTGTCAGCCGTTCCCACCCCGCCGGACCAGGTGAACACTCCTCCGCTCTGCGGTTGCGCAGTGGTTCCCTGGAGGCTCGTTCTCCCCTTGAACACACTGTTGCCGATGTAATTGCGGAACGACTCCTTCACGCCCCAGCTCAGCGTCGCGTTGGCGACCGTGCCGGGCGCCGCGGTCGCCGCGGCCGGAGCCAGCGCGACACCGCTTGCCACCAGCAAGGCTGCCGTGGCGGTGGCGAGCAGTCGGCGCACGCTCTTTCGTACAGTCATGGCGGGCGTCATCCTTCGTGTCAGGTGATGTGTCGCGAGGGCGCGGACGCGAAGTCTCAGTCGTCTGCCCTCGTCGGTCGAAGCCGGGCTGCCTGCGCAGCATCCGAGCACTATTCGACTTTACAGCGCAGAATGGCCTCCCTCCGCCGAGCAGCGAAGAGAGGCCATTCGTGATGCGGGCCGTATTAGTTCGAGGTCGCCCGTCGGCGAGCGACCATCAGGGCGGCTCCGAGCAGCAGCGCAAGCGCGCCGCCGGCGAGAAGACCGGTGAAGTCGGCGGCGCCAGTTGAAGCGAGGCCCTGTGCACCGGCTGCGGGAGCCGAAGCGATGGAACCGATAGTGCCCGTCCCGCCGCCAGTGCCGTTGCCGTTCGCGCCGCTCCCGCCGGCTCCGGTGCCATCGGCACCGCCGTCTGCAGCGCCACCACCGGCTCCGGTTCCGCCACCGGTGACGGTGATCGTGAGCGCGTCCGAGACCGAGTCGGAGACGGTGTCATCGCTCGACACGAACGTCGCCACGATCTCGTTCGCGCCTGCGGCGAGGTCAGCCGTGGCAGTCGCGGTGCCATTGGCCACGGCAACGGTGGCGAATGGGACGCCGTTGTTGGTGAAGGTGACTTCACCGGTCGCAGTCTCAGGTGCGATGGTCGCAACGAATTCCACGCCGTTCGGGCTCCCACCGACACCGGCCGACGAGGTCAGCGTGGTCGTCGAGATCGTGTACTCCGAGACGGTGAAGTCCGCCTCGAGGTACTCCTCGACATTGGTGCCCGCGAACGAAACGACGTAGTCTCCCGCTGCGAAGTCCGCGGGAACATCCCACGTGATCTCGGCCGAGCCAGAATCGTCGACGGTCACGTCGCCGACCTTCAGCGGTTCTCCAGCTGCCGGGGCGGCGTCACCTGCTGCAAGGGACTGCATCTGCCCGGCGGGGTTGATCCAGACCGCAAATTCGCTGCCCTCGTCGAACGGGCCAGCTGCGAACTCGATGGGTTCGCCCTGGCGGACCTGGGCAGCTGACGGCTTCTCGCCGTCGATCGAGATCGCGGGCACCGCTGCGACGGTAACCGTGACGGCTGCCGACTTCGAGCCGACGACGTCACTCGTGTTCGCGGGAACGAACTCGGCGGTGATCTCGTTGGCCCCGACCGGCAGCTCGGAGGTCTGCAGCGTCGCGACGCCGTTCGCGACCTCAACGGCCTCGCCCAGAGCGGTCGAGCCGTTCGAGAACCGCACGGACCCTGCCTGGTCCGCGGGGGTCACGTTCGCGGTGAGAGTGACCTCATCGCCGGCTCGTACGCTGGCGACGTCGGACTTCAGCTCGGTCGAAGTCTCCACGACCGGTGCGCCGTAGTTCACGCGCGCTTCCTGCTCCTGCGCTGCGTTCTTCACGCCGCCTGCGGCGTAGGTGAAGACACCGTAGCTGCCGTTCTCGGGTGCGGGCTTGGACGCATCGCGATCCTGCAGCGTCGTCGTCCACTCGAACGAACCGTCGGCGTTGATCGGCACCCACTGCGCGCGGATCGTGCCCTGGTACATCGCGGGAACCTGGTCGAGCGTTGCTTCAGACAGAGCCCAACCCTGAGTCGCGATCAGGCGCTGAGCCGAGGCGGCATTCTCTGAGGGCTTCCAGTTCTCACCGAACTCGCCGAAGACGACGTAGGTGCCCTGCGGCAGGGTGTTCGGGATCGGCACGCCGCGGCCACCGATGTTCGCCTCCGGATCGTAGCCCTCTCCCTTGACCACGACCTCATCGCCTGCAGACACTCGGGTGTCGCCCACCGGAGTCACGCCATCTTCGAGGAAGACCTCGATCTTCGGCGTCCACACCTTCTGCTCCTCGACGGTGACCGTGGTGCTCGTCGAAGTGGAACCGGCGAATGCGGATGCATCCGTCGGAGTGAACTTGGCCTCGACCTGGTTCGCGCCGGCCGGAAGGGCGTCGGTGGTGAACTTCGCCACGCCGCTCTCAACCGGAATCGCTGGCGAGATCTCGCCGGCTCCGTTCGCGGTGCGGTTGCTGAAGACCACGGCACCCGCGGCCTCTGCCGGAGCGACCGTTGCGGTGAACTCGACGCTGTCGCCTTCGGTCGCGGTGACCGCGCTCGCGGCGATCGACGTCGTGGTCTCCGCGGCGGGAACCGCTGCGATCGGAGCCGAGAACGTGATCGGGTCGAGGCCCGCCGTCGAAGCGTTGTAGAAGCCGCCGAAGGCGTCCAGGCCATCAGCGGTCATCGTGGCGGCGGCATTGGTCCACGTGTAGGTGGATCCGGAGACCGTCGGAGCCGGGAGCGTCACATCGGCGAAATGGACGTCGTCGAGCGAGTAGAACTCGCCGAGCGTCGTCGTGTCGACGAACTCGCGCCCATCGACGTCGAGGTACAGCTCCGCAGTCGTCGGCGAGGTGACCTTGAGCTGCGGCTGCGTGAACGTGAGATCGAGAATGGACTCTTCGCCCTCGGCGTGCCCCTGGAAGTGCACGCCGTCGTTCTCGCCGAAGGCGACGTCGACGCCGGTGCCGTCGAGATTCGCCGTTCCCGTTCCCCCGGTCCACGAGTACGGACCCGAGCCGGTGGTGGCTCCCAGGTTCGTGACGCTTCCCTTGGCGATCGGGCTGGTGATGTAGTTGCGGAAGGAGGTCTTCACGCCCCAGTCGAGCGTTGCGTTCGCAACCTCGCCGTCGCCTGGAGCCGCGTTGGCCACGGCCGGCGCAATCGCCAGGCCGCTGGCGACGAGCAGCCCCGTCGTCGCCGTGGCGAGCAGGCGCCGCCACTTCATCTGTGCAGTCATGAAGATTGCACTCCTTTTCTCTTCGGATTCGGCCGCCGCGCGAGCAGCAGCCCGCTCATCGGACTGAACTGAGGCTCCCCTAACCTGCAGCACCAGCAATAGTCTGACGATTTTCATCTGACCTTGCAACTCCCACCTCTGATTCGGCGCGCTCCCAGGTGCCGCACACGTACGCGACGCGGCTTCGCGCCCGGCGAACGCCGCACCCTGCGGCTGCTCACGCCACCGGCGTACACTGGGCGAGCCAATCCACGACACCGGAGGTCGCCATGAGCAAGCCCATCGATTCGGCCGACTACCCGTTCCAGCTCAGCGAGAGCGAATGGCGCGAACGACTCGCACCGGAGGAGTACGCCGTGCTGCGCAACCAGGGAACGGAGCGCGCGGGTACCGGGGAACTGCTGGACGAAGAACGAGACGGCCTGTACCGGTGCCGTGCCTGCGGCAACGAGCTGTTCATCGCTGGCACGAAGTTCGACTCGGGCTGCGGCTGGCCGAGCTTCTACGAGAGCGTACGGCCCGGTGCCGTCGAACTCCTCGACGACACGAGTCTCGGCATGGTGCGCACCGAAGTGCGCTGCGCCCAGTGCGGGTCGCACCTCGGGCACGTGTTCCCCGACGGCTTCGGCACTCCGACCGGCGACCGCTACTGCATGAACTCGCTCTCGTTGAGCTTCGAACCCGGCGCACGTCCCTCTGACGCATGACCGCGCACGGCGGCCCGGCGTACCGCGCACTCAAACGTCGTCGGTCCCATTCGAAGGTGACCGACGCGGCGCCCAGCCGTGAGGAGCTCGAGGAGTACGTGGCCGTCATGGCGAGCGTCTCGGATCATTCCCGCATGCGGCCGTGGCGCATCATCGAGCTGCGCGGCAAGGACCGCAAGAAGCTCGCGAAAGGTCTGGCGAAGGCTTCGGGTGAGGATCGCGGCAAGCACATCGCCAAGATGACGCGAGCACCGCTCGTCCTCGTCATCGTGGTCAGCCCCGGCAACACGAGCAAGGTGCCGTTGTGGGAGCAGGAGGCTGTGGCGAGCGGCGTGACGCACTTCCTGGGACTTCTCCTGCACGAGTCCGGGTGGGGATCCATCTGGAAGAGCGGCACGCACACCCGCAGCAAAGCCGTGCGCAAGGCACTCGGCGTGCAGAAGCCGGAGTATCTGCTCGGCTGGCTCCTCGTCGGCGGCATCCCCGAGCGCGACCGCGGTGAGAAGCCCCGCAAGCCTCTGGATCTATCGCGGCACCTCTCCGGCCCGGGCTAGTCCGGCAGCCCGCGTCTCCGGGAGGGAAGCGCCGCGACGACGACCGCGAGCAGCGCCACAGCCGACCCGGCGATCATGCCCTGCGTCAGGCCTCCGGCGAGCGGCGCCCCCGCCTCGAAAGCGACAGACGCCAGCAGTTGCCCCGCGACGTTCGACATGCTGAGCAGCAGCACCCCGGCAGTGCGCACGAGCATTGCGGCCACGGCGATGAACAGCGTTCCGATGATGCCGCCCAGGTAGAAGTAGGGAGCTGAAGGCCAGTTCGTCGGCCATCCGTTCATGGCTACCGACACCGCCGCGATGATCGCGAGGATCGCCGTGCCCACGACGAAGTTCACGAATGTCGAGGCGACCGCGCTCTGAGCGGCCGCCCGCACGAGCCCGTTCACCATGGATTGCGCTGAAACGCACACCCCGATGATCACCGGGAACACGATCAGCCATGCGCCGTGCACCCCGCTGAACCCGACGGACAGAGCGACCGCGACGATCGCCAGCACGGTGCCGGTGACCCGCATGGGCGTCGGATCGATGCGGCCTCCCGGCCCCAAGCCGGCGCGATCCAGCACCAGGCCGCCGAGCACTTGGCCGGCGACGATGCCAACGGTGAACAGCGCGAGTCCCATCGTCGGAGCGATCAGCCCCTGCGCCAGCACGAAGAAGGCGCCTCCGGCCCCGCCGAAGAGGGTCCACACGGGGAGCGAGCCCGAGCGCACCTCGCCGCGCAGCCGGGTGAGGCCGGTTCGGCCGCGACGCGTTGCGAGCACCGCGACGCACATGACGATGAGCCCGGAGCCGAACGACGCTGCAGCCGCGACGTATCCGTTGCCGAGTTCTTGGCTCAACCCGCCGTTGATGCGCGATTGCACGGCGACGAGGACGCCCGCGAGCCCCGACCCGAGGAGGGCGGCCCAGATGGGGAACTTGGAATGCGGCACTCCCCCAACCTTACTCCGGCTGACCGGCTCGCTCGCCGCACACCACGGCAACGCGTCGGCGTTGCGGGCGGCGAGCCGATGGAGCCTGCGACATCGGAATCGGTTCTCAAGCCGACTCGCGGCGCAGTGAGCGAAGCGAATGGAGCCGCCTGTCGGACTCGCTCGCCGCACACCACGGCAACGCGTCGGCGTTGCGTGCGGCGAGCCGATGGAGCCTGCGACATCGGAGTCGGTTCGCAAGCCGACTCGCGGCGCAGTGAGCGAAGCGAATGGAGCCGCCTGTCGGACTCGAACCGACCACCTGCGCTTTACAAGGGCGCTGCTCTACCAGATGAGCTAAGGCGGCATGGGGGCGGACGATTGCTCGACCGCCCCGACTATCTTACTCGGAGTCGGCCGACTCGTTGTCAGCCGATGCGTCGTCCGACGAACCGTTCTGCTCGAGCTCGCCCTTCACCTTCAACAGGTACGACTCGAGATCGCCGTCGCGACTCTGACTCCACTGCTGACCGTTGACGATCACGGTCGGCGTGCTGACCAGTCGTTGCGGCTCGTCAGCATTCTGGGGCGTGACGCCGTCGGCGCCGAGCAGCTGGGCTCCCTTTGCGAGGCCCTGCATGCCCACTTCGCTGACCTGCTTGTAGTTCGCGGAGATGAAGCTCGCGAAGGTGCGATCCTTCACGCACTGGCGGAGCTCCGTCGTCGCTTCAGCACCGGCGGCTTCCGCCTGCTCGATGAGCTGGGCGTCCGTCAGGCCGGTGGTGCTCTCAGCCGGCTGGACCTCGGCGCTGAGCAGCGCGTTGTTCAGCTTGAAGGCGTGGTCGGGCTGCTGGTCGACGACGCAGGCGAACAGGTTCGCCGCTCGGGTGGAGTACTTCGAGCCGAGCGATGCATTGTCGAGGAAGTTGAGCGGGTACACCGTGAGCTCGACATCACCCGCACCGACGTAGTTCTCGAGCATCGTGCCGTACTGCTGCTCGAACTGACCGCAGAAGGGGCACATGTAGTCGGAGTAGACCGTGACCTCGACCGGGAGCTCATCGAAGTTCGCCTCGGGAGCGACGCGTTCGTCACCGGGCTGCAGAGCGGGGCCGGTGACGACCTTCAGATCCTTGCCGAAGACGGCGCCGCCCGACGCCATGTTCTCGGGGCCGGGGCCTGCCGGTTTGATCGACTGCGTCAGCACGAGCGCGATGATCGCGAGCACGGCGATCACGCCGACGGCGATGCCGCCCTGCAGGAAGAGGCGGTTCCGCTTCTCGCGCTTCTTCTCCTGCTCGCGCGCAGCGGCGGCCTCGACGCGCGCCTGGGCGCGCCGCTCATTCTTCGTGGGACGTGGATTCGTCTCGTTTGCCATGGAAGTTCTCTCAGTCGGTCCGCCGGAGCGGATCACGGGTCAAATCGGTAGGCACGGTCGCCTTACTTGTTCTTCGAGGAACGGCGGTCGGCGCGATTGGTCGCCCCGTTGCCGGACTGCTGCCCGAACGCGCCGCGTGCCTGACCCTGCTGGGCGGGCTTGCCTGCTGCGCTCTTCGGCGGCTCGGCTCCGCTGACCGCGGGAGCCCCGTCTTCGTCGGGTGCGCTGTAGCTGAGCTTCGACTGATCCGTTGCCTGCTCGGCCTCGAGCCCACCGCCTTCGAGATGGACGTGATCTTGCGGGCCCTCTGCCGGACGAACCTTGACCTCGAGGTTGTAGAGCAGCCCCATGGACTCCTCCTTGATCTGCCCCATCATGCCCTCGAAGAGGGTGAAGCCTTCACGCTGGTACTCCACGAGCGGGTCGCGTTGCGCCATCGCGCGCAGTCCGATGCCCTCCTTGAGGTATTCCATCTCGTAGAGGTGATCGCGCCAGCGGCGATCGATCGTGGCGAGCACGACGCGGCGTTCGAGCTCGCGCATGGCCTCCGCACCGAGCGTCTCTTCACGCTTGGCGTACGCGACCTCGGCGTCGGAGAGAATCTCCCGGCGCAGGAACGCGCGATCGACGCGGCGGGCGCCTCCGGCCTCGGCGACGAGCTCATCGACCGTGAGTCCTACCGGATACACCTGGCGCAGATCATTGAAGAGCGCGTCGAAGTCCCAGTCGCCGTCGTGGCCGTGCGAGTCGAGGATCGCGTCGATCGTCTGCTGGCGGAAGGTGTCGATGCGCGGCTCGATCTCTTCGCCGTCGAGGATCTGCTGACGATCGCTGTAGATCGCCTTGCGCTGGCGATCGAGCACGTCATCGTATTTCAGCACGTTCTTGCGGATCTCCGCATTGCGCTGCTCGACCTGGCTCTGAGCGCTCTGGATGGCGCGCGAGACGACCTTCGACTCGATGGCGAGGTCGTCGGGGAAGCTGTCGCGGTTCATCAGCGCGGCAGCGGCGCCCGAGTTGAACAGCCGCATCAGATCGTCGCCCAGTGAGAGGTAGAAGCGGCTCTCGCCCGGGTCGCCCTGACGGCCGGAGCGGCCGCGCAGCTGGTTGTCGATACGGCGCGACTCGTGGCGCTCGGTGCCGAGCACGTACAGGCCTCCCACCTCGATGACCTTCTGGGCTTCGCCGTTGACGGTCTCCTTGACCGCTGCGAACACGTCGTCCCACGCAGCCTCGTAGGCATCGGGATCGTCTTCGGTGGAGAGTCCGCGAGCCGCCATCTCCTGGACTGCGAGGAACTCGGCGTTTCCGCCGAGCATGATGTCGGTACCACGACCGGCCATGTTCGTGGCGACGGTCACCGACCCGAGGCGACCCGCCTGGGCGATGATCGCGGCCTCGCGAGCGTGGTTCTTCGCGTTCAGCACCTCGTGGCGCACGCCGGACTTCGCGAGGAGGCGCGACAGGTACTCGCTCTTCTCGACGCTCGTCGTGCCGACGAGCACCGGCTGGCCCTTCTCATACCGCTCGGCGATATCGACGACGACCTGCGCGAACTTCGATTCCTCGTTCTTGTAGACGAGATCCGGTTGATCCTTGCGCTGCATCGAGCGGTTGGTCGGAATCGGCACGACGCCGAGGCCGTAGGTCGACATGAACTCGCTCGCCTCGGTTTCGGCGGTACCGGTCATGCCGGAGAGCTTCTCGTACAGACGGAAGTAGTTCTGCAGCGTCACCGTGGCGAGCATCTGGTTCTCGGCTTTGACCTGAACGCCTTCTTTGGCCTCGATGGCCTGATGCATGCCCTCGTTGTACCGGCGCCCCGCCAGGATGCGCCCGGTGTGCTCGTCGACGATGAGCACCTCGCCGTTCAGCACGACGTAGTCCTTGTCGCGGGTGAACAGCGCACTCGCCTTGATCGCATTGTTCAGGAACGAGATCAGCGGTGTGTTCACCGACTCGTAGAGGTTCGTGATACCGAGGTGATCCTCGACCTTCTCGATACCGGGTTCGAGCACACCGACCGTGCGCTTCTTCTCGTCGACCTCGAAGTCGACGCCCGGCTCGAGCTTCCGCGCGATCCGGGCGAACTCGGCGAACCAGCGGTTGGCCTCGCCCGAGGCGGGACCGGAGATGATGAGCGGCGTGCGCGCCTCGTCGATGAGGATCGAGTCGACCTCGTCGATGATGGCGAAGAAGTGCCCGCGCTGCACGCGCTCCGAGGAGGCCGATGCCATGTTGTCGCGCAGGTAGTCGAACCCGAATTCGTTGTTCGTGCCGTACGTCACGTCGGCGTTGTACTGCTCGCGGCGCGTCGCCGGGTCCTGGCCCGAGACGATGCACCCGGTCGTGAGCCCGAGCGCGCGGAACACGCGGCCCATGAGTTCGCTCTGGTACGTCGCGAGGTAGTCGTTCACGGTGACGATGTGCACGCCTTTGCCCGCGATGGCGTTGAGGTAGGCGGGCATCGTCGCCACCAGGGTCTTGCCCTCGCCGGTCTTCATCTCGGAGATGTTGCCGTGGTGGAGATTCGCTCCACCCATGATCTGCACCGGGAAGGGATTCAGACCGATGGTGCGCTTCGCAGCTTCGCGCACCGCCGCGAATGCTTCGGGGAGCAGGTCGTCGAGCGTCTCGCCCTTTTCGAGCCGCTCGCGGAACTCCGTGGTCTCCTCGCGCAGCTCCTCATCGCTCAACTCCGCGAAGGTGCCTTCCAGATTCGCCACGAGCTTCGCCTGCCGCTCGAGCTTCTTCAGGATGCGCCCTTCGCCGACGCGAAGAAGCTTCTCGAGAACTGTCGCCACGTTGTCTCTCCTGTACGTTCGGCGCGGTGTGGTTTCCCATGATTCGGGATCACCGCCGTTGCCACATTGTGACAACTCCTCAGCTTAGCAATTGCATGCTCACTCCCGGCTGAGGAGATGCCAATATGGAGGAACCATACGTCTCGGCCTCCCCGCGTGCGGATGCTCGCGTCGCTCATCACCAGAGAAAGGACGCCATGCCGCCTGCAGCGGTTGAGCTGCTCGTCGTGCTCCCCACCTACAACGAGCGGGACTCGCTGGCCGCAGTGGTCGCCGGCGTGCGGCGGTCGCTTCCGGAGGCCGACATCCTCATCGTCGACGACGGGAGCCCGGACGGGACCGGCGCCATCGCCGACGCGCTCGCTGCTGACGATTCCCATGTCTCCGTTCGGCACCGCGCTGGAAAATCCGGCCTGGGAACCGCGTACGTGCTCGGGTTCGCTGCAGCGCTCTCCGACGGGTATCGCGCTGTCGTCGCGATGGACGCCGACGGATCGCATCGGGCGGAGGATCTGCCTGCGCTCGTCGCGGCCTCACGCGCTGGGGCCGGGCTCGTGATCGGCACGCGCTGGATGGAGGGCGGACGGATCGTCAACTGGCCGGCCTACCGCAGGTGGATTTCCCGCGGCGGCACATGGTTCGCCCGCGCTCTGCTCGGTTCGCGACTGCGCGATCTCACCAGCGGATTCCGAGTCATTCAGCTCGAATGGCTCCGCCGGATCGATCTCGAGGCGCTCGACTCGCAGGGGTACGGATTCCAGGTCGAGACCGCGTGGACGCTCGAGCGGATGGGCTGCCCCGTCACGGAGATTCCCATCACCTTCGTGGAGCGCGTCGATGGCCGTTCCAAGATGTCGCTCGGCATCGTGCTCGAGGCATTCGCCAACGTGGTGCGATGGTCATGGAGATCGCGAAGCAGACGCACCGCCGCCGACTGAGCGGAACGCGGCCGCGCCGTTCGAGAACGGCGCGCTGCATCCGCCCAGCCGGCGGCGCGGTGGATCTACTCGACTTCGGAGAGCGAGATCACTCCGTAGTTCCACCCCTTGCGCCGGTAGACCACGCTCGGATTGCCGCCGACCTCCTCGATGAAGAGGAAGAAATCGTGGCCGACGAGCTCCATACGATCGACGGCGTCTTCGACGGCCATGCGCTCGGCGGGGAACTCCTTGGTGCGGATGACCACCGGCGAATAGTCCTGCTCGCCGGAGTCGACGACCGGTACTTCACCGGTCGCGACGGCCTCGAGCACTTCGAGGGGCGCTGGGGTGACATCGATCATCTCGAAGTCGTTGGCGGCAGCATCCGCCAGTGACGTGCGGCCGCGGCCGCGGCGATCCTGTCGCTTATCCTTCATGCGACGGATGCGTTCGAGCACTCGCCCGTACGCGATGTCGAACGCCGAGTACTTGTCGCCTCCGGCGGACTCCGCGCGAATCACGGGCCCCGGCCCGATGAGGGTGATCTCGACGTGATCGCCGTGTTGAGGGCTCCGGTCGCTCTGCCGAGAGACTCTCACTTCGAACGCCTGGGCCCGGGGCAGCAGCCCCTCCACTTTGTCCGTTTTCGCTTCGACATAGCTTTCGAAACGATCGGTAATCCCGACGTTCTTGCCGCGGATGTTCACGTCCATGGTGACCTCCCTGGAGACTCGGGCGGGTGTGCCATCTGGCGCACCGTTACGCCTTTCTCGAACTCTACTCCACTCGCGCGACGCGTTTCCACCGGATCAGGGATTCTCCCGCGACTTCGCAGGAACACCTCGCGCATCGCGTCGCCCGGCCACGCACAGCGCCACCATCGCCACGACGTTCGCGCCCGCGTGCTCGAGCGCTTCCCGTGCCGCGCGCATGCTCGCCCCGGTTGTGATGATGTCGTCGACGAGCACGACGCGGCGCCCGCGAACGAGGCGTCGCGCGGAATGCCGCACCGCGATGCGCCGCGCGTTGCGTTCTCGTGCCGAGGCCGAGAGACCGACCTGCCCGACCCTGCCCCGCGTCGTCCGGAGCGCGCGCAGGCGCAGCGCCGGAATACGCGAGCCCCGGAGCGCTGCAGTGACGAGCAGCTCGAGGTGTCGGTACCCCCGCTTGCGCACCCCGTTCGGTCGCGATGGCATCGCGACGATGAGCGGAGCCGATGGCCCACCGCCCTCGGTGCGAGCCGCGCACCGGATCGCACTGAGCAGGGGGTCGCGCAGCACCGCTCCGAGCACTCGGCGAAATCCCACCCGCCCATCGTGCTTGAACGCCACGAGCACCGAGCGCAGTGGCCCTTCGTAGCTGCCTCCCGCGAAACAGGGCACCCCATCGTGCTCCCGCTCGTGCACGGCGGGCAGCTCGCCCAGCGCTGCGAGACAGACGTCGCAGCAATCGCGATCCTCTGCGCCGCACCCCACGCAGGCGGTCGGCAACACGAGCGCCGCGAGATCGAGCAGCAGCTCGCGGAGGTGCTGAGCGCGGAGAGTGGGCATGCGTCGAGTATTCCGAGACGGACTCCCGCATGCCGCGAGGACGGACATTCAGTGGAGAACCGCGGTGCGCGCCGCTCTGCCAGAGATCTGTGAGCGACGGCGGCGCGGCCCTCCCCTACCCGTGCTTCGCGAGCAGCTCGATGCCCGTCACGGCCCGCTGCCATCCGCTCCCCTGCGACGCATACAGGTCGCCCTTCGAACTCAGCACGCGCAACTGCGAGCGGGCCGAGCCGCCGGCGAGCTGCACACCCCCCTGCACGGCGCCCTGCTCCGCAGAGATGAGTCCGATACCGCCGATGGTGACGCGACTCGTCGAATCGGCCTTCGAGAGCACCGCGAACCGTGTCTGCCCCACCCAGTCGAGGTCGACGGGCGCACCACTCGTCCACAGGTGAACGTCGGCCTCGTCGGTGGTGCGCACCGGTAGCCCTTCCGCGTCCCGCTCCACACCGGCGACCAGCACCTGACTCCCCTGCTCGTCACGCACGAGTGCCGCGATCCGCATGCCATCGGGCGACAGGCGCACGGCGACCGGGGTCCGTCCGGCGAGCCACGGAGCAGCGATCTCGATCACCGAACCCTCCCGGGTCGTCGCCCAGAGCGTCTGAGGCGCCGACGCCTGCACGGTCCAGATGAAGTCGAAGGCGTCGAACATCGGATCGAGCAGCCCGTCGCGCTCATCGATCGGAACGACGCCGAGTGCGTCCACCCGCGTCACGCCCTGAGCGTTGAGAATCGCTGCCGCGTCCCCTTCCGGGTTGAGCGTGATCGCGCTCGGCTCGTAGTCGCTGAGCGAAGTCGCGAACCCCGGCGCGGCGACGAACTGACCTGCGACGATGGCCCCGAATTGCTCGTCTACGAGCACCGCAGGGTCGGTGACGTCGTTCAGCAGGCGCGGTTCGACGGCGTCATTCCTGGCCTCCGACCGGATCTGCGTGCCCTCTGCCGACAAGTCGTATCCGTTGACGCTCTGCACCGTCTGCAGGCTCAATCGCAGCTGCTGCCGAATCTCAGCCATCGCCGTCGTTCCGGCTTCGAGCAGATTCCCGGAGAGATCGACCTGAGCTCTGCCGTTCTCGATCGGCACCGAGTTCATCACGAGCGTCGTGCCAGAGGGGAATCCGCTGTGCAGCACCCCTGACATGCGCTCGCCGGGCCCTTCGAGGAGGGCGCTGACGATCTCGGTCGGCAGCGCGGAGCGCGTCATGAACCAGCGCGTCTCCGGCACCATGATGCCTCCCGGCCCGACGAAGTACAGCTGATGCGGGGCCCAGATCGTGGTGAAGGTCGTCGTATCGAGGATGATGCCGTTCGGAGCCGACGAGATCCGCCACTCGCCGCCGACGCGTTCGAGCTCGAACCGCAGCTCGGTGTTCGCACCAGGTTCGACCGGCAGCATGAAGCCCTCGGCATCGACGGTTGCGAGAGCCGAGATCTCGAGCGTGCCGGAGCCGTCGTCGTTCTCCGTGTACGGCCGGCTCCCATCGTCGACGAGGACGTTCGACGACGGATCCCACTGCTTCGCGTAATCCGGCGAGAGGAACTCTCGCGCGGTCCCGTAATCGTCGGCGCTCGAGACCGCCGCGAGCACGAAGCCGCGCACGACATCCTCCTGGGAGGATCCCGAAGCCGGCCCGGCCGCGTTGAACTGCACCGGCTGCTCGGCCTGCTGAAGGTCTTGGGCACCGACCTGCACCGGGCCGGAGCTCGGGATGGCGGTGCAGGAGGTGAGCGCCAGCGAGGCTGCGGCGGCTGCCGCGAGCACCAGGGCCCTCGTCCGTATGCGGAATCGTCTCACTTCCGACCCTCCTTCCGGATGCGGCGGCCCGGGCGCCTGAGCCAACCGCCCGTGGCCTGCGGATCGGTCTGCTCCGGTGTCACGTCTTCGGGGACGAGCGGCAACGGCGACATGAAACTCGTGATGCCGTCGCCACGAGGCAGCGTGAGCCTGAAGTTCGTTCCGACACCGAGCTGCGACCAGGCCTCCAGGATGCCGCCGTGCACCGCGGCATCCTCCTGTGCGATCGCGAGCCCCAGGCCCGTGCCTCCGAGCGTCCGCTTGCGGGACGGGTCGGCGCGCCAGAAGCGGTCGAAGACGTGGGCGAGATCCTCCTCCCGCATGCCGATGCCCCAGTCGCGCACCGACAGCGAGATCGCGGCCGCGTTCGAGTCGATGGACACCACGATGCTCCGCCCCTCGCCGTGCTCGATGGCGTTGCCGACGAGGTTCGAGACGATGCGCCGAATGCGTCGGGCGTCGACATCGATCGGCGAATAGCCTCCCAGAGCGCGCACCTCGATGATGCCCTCCGACAGCGGCTGCAGCCCCTCGACCACCTCGGTCGCCAGGGTGACGAGGTTCGTCGGCTCCGTCTCGAGTGTGACGCGGCCGGCGTCGTAGCGGGAGATCTCGAGCAGATCTTCGAGGAGCGTCTCGAACCGGTCGATCTGACCGCCGAGCACCTCCACTGCGCGCTGCTGACCCGGCTCGAGGCCGTGCGTGCTGCTCTGGAGCACCTGGCTCGCCAGGCGCACGGTCGTCAGCGGTGTGCGCAGCTCATGGGAGACGTCCGAGACGAAGCGCTGCTGCATCTCGGAGAGCTGGTCGAGCTCCTCGATGCGCATCTGGAGCGTCTCGGCCATCTCGTTGAAGCCCTCCGAGAGCACGTCGAAGTGCTCATCGTTCTGCAACGGCATCCGCGCGTCGCTCTCACCTGACGCGAGACGACGGCTCGCGGCTGCGGCGGAGCGGATCGGCCGGAAGACGATGCGGGACATGATCCAGACCAGGATGCCGATGAAGGCCATCATCGCCGCGGCTGTGATCAAGAGGGTGCGCTGCACGAACGAGAGCGTGTCCTGCGTGTCGGCGAGGTTGTATCCGATGAAGAGATCGTAGGTGCCAGCTCCGGCGGGGAAGGTGACGCTCGAACCGACCACGATGCCGGGCGACGGCGAGCCATCCTCCTCGATGAACGTGACGGCCTGCCAGTACTGGGCCGCGGTGCCCGCTTCGACGGCGTGCGCGAGCTCCGGGGTGACCGCCTCCGGCAGCAGCGAGCTCGTGAACGAGGGCGGCGGTGCGTCGGCGAACACCTCCTGACCGGCCTGCCTGCGCAGGTAGACCATCTGGCTCGAGGTCGTGTCTCGCACGGTGCGCCGCACCGAGGCGGCCAGCGTCGAGAGGGCGCCACGATCAGACGCATCTGAGGCGTCGATCTGGCGCTGCGCCGCGAGCGTCGCGCGCGCCGAGTCCTGCAGCGCCTGCTCCTGCCGGGAGGAATAGAGGTCGCTCGCGACGCTGCCGAGGATGAACAGGCCGGCGGTCAGCACGATGAACCCGGTGACGAGCCCGGTCACCGTCATCGTGCGCACCATGAGCGACCGCCGCCAGCGTGCGCGGAATCCTCCGAGCACCGGCTCGGAGAATCGCAACCAGCGCACTCGGATTCGCCGGAGCGCGGTGACGAGGCGGGAACGGCGGGAGCGCGTCATGGCGCTCCTACTCGACGGGCGTGCCGGCCCGGTACCCGACGCCCCGCACAGTGGTGACGATGGTCGGGTGATCGGGATCCTGCTCGATCTTCGCGCGCAGGCGCTGCACATGGACGTTCACCAGACGGGTGTCGGCCTTGTACTGGTAGCCCCACACCTTCTCGAGGAGCACCTCGCGAGTGAACACCTGCTGCGGCTTGCGCGCCAAGATCGCGAGGAGATCGAACTCGAGCGGCGTCAGCGGGATGGACTGGGATCCTCGGCGCACCTCGTGCGCCGACACATCGATCGTCAGATCTCCGATCCGCAACGACTCGGCGCTCTCCTGCTGCGGCTCGCGCAGGCGGGCTCGGATGCGGGCGATGAGTTCGGCCGGGTTGAACGGTTTGACGACGTAGTCGTCGGCCCCGGCTTCGAGGCCGCGCACCACGTCCCGCGTATCCGTGCGAGCGGTCAGCATGATGATCGGGGTACCCGACTCGGCTCGAATCTTCTCCGCGACTTCGATGCCGTCGAGTCCGGGCAGCATGACGTCGAGCAGCACGAGGTCGGGGCGCATCTCGCGGAATCTCTCGACCGCATCGGCCCCGTCGGCAGAGTGCTCCGTGACGAACCCTTCGGCCTGCAGCACCATGCCCAGCATCTCCGCCAGAGCCCTGTCGTCGTCTACCACCAAGATACGCGCGCTCATGGTCTCCATTATGTCTGCAAAGCATCGGGATACGCGGAGCATCGCGCGGTCGCCCTCGTGGCGAGGTTCGGCGTACCGATGTCGGCGACGTCAGTAGTGCTCGAAACGACCGGGAATCAAGTCCCACGGATCCGCGCCGAGATACTCGCAGACGGCGCGATACACGCAGTACTCGAGGAACGCGCGCCGGTGCTCGGCGTCGTCGACGTGCAGCGTCTTCGCGCGCTGGATGGGCATCCGATAGAGCACGATGCTCTTCGACGGCCGGTCGATCATGTAGAGCAGCGGGAGCTGGCTCTCGCCATCGCTCGTAGGCGCGGTCTGGAAGCCGAATCGCACCCCGTGCAACTCATCCGGGAGATACCCCTGCACGACTGCGATGGCAGCGCGGGCATCGGCCTCGAAGCGTCGGAAGCGACCCTCGGGATCGGGGAGCGCCGGGCCCGTGAGCGAGGATCGGATCGGACGCCGCCCGTGCCGCGACGCCCGCGCCCTCGACGGCATTGCGGGAGCATCTCGAGAAGGAGCACGACGACGACCGAACATGCCCTCAGTCTACGTCGGCTAGCGCGGGTAGACCGTCAGCGTGCCGTCCCGCGGATCGGGTGCGAGGATCGGGTACCCGGCGATCGCGGAATCGGACACGTACCGCACGCCTGCATGGACGGGTGCCGAACTCGTGAGGATGGCGTTCGCCGGAGCATCCAGCACGACCGCTGCGCCCGGCCGGACGGTCTCGGTCGTGTCCTTGCCCTTGCCATCCGCGCGCGCGATGGTGATCTCTGCTTCAGTGTCCGCCGGATTCACGACGACCAGACGCCCACCGGCCACGACGGGCGCGGCGACCTCGGCGTCGGCGGCGATGACGGGAGCCGGAGCGAACCACTCGAAGTCGTGCTCCCGGGTGTCAGCATCGTCGGCTGAACCGGCAGCGCCCGCGATGATGGGAACGTCGGCGTCGATGACGAGCGCGTTCGCACCGTCCGGCAGCGTTCGGACACTCAGCTCTCCGACCGCGTTCGGCGCCAGTTCGATCTCGCCGACCTCAGTGCTCTTCCCATTCTTGTCGAGCACGCGCACTGATGCGGTGCCAGCGAGCTCCCCCGGGGCGAGCGCGCGGACGATGAACGGGAACGCGTCCCCCTCACCCGAATCGTTCGGGCCGCGGTCGTCTCCGTCCGCATTCTCGATCGCCGGGATGACGAGCGAAGTGGACGGTTCGACCTGCGGTGTCGCCCCGGAGACGCCGAACGGGGTGATGCCCGAGCTCTGCGCCACCCCGACGTGCGCGGTGACCGGAGCTCCCGTGCTCACGACGCGCACGGCGAGCCGCTCGCGATCGGGCGCGTACCCGTTGAGCGACACCGTGTGCTGGGTGCCTGGAGCGACGATCACTCCGGCCGTCTGCACCGAGTCGACTGCGCCGTTCTCGTCGTACACGGCGATCGAAACCGTCGCCGGCACCGTGCCCGGGTTCCCGAGACTCAGCGTCGTCGAGAAGCCGAGCGACGAAGCGCCGCCCATGATCCACTGCTCATTGCTCGGTTCCGCGCAGCTGCTCGCCGCTGCGCCCCGCAGGTTCTCGGTGTCGATCGCCTGGAACTGCGCCGCGGCGAGCGGCTGCGACATCGGCGCGAAGACGACACTCGGAAGGCCCGTTCCCTCACCGCGCGCGAGCGTCGCAGTGCCCGATGCTTCTCCGGATACCGCGGTCGTGGCTTCGCCGACGGGGATCGCGACTCCCGGCCGCCCAGGGTCGGCGCCGAGTTCGGAGAAGGACCCGGCACACGCAAGCGTGCGCGCCGTGTCCTGCGTCGTATCGACCGTGAGCGCGAGCGGTTCGTGCACCACCGCCGGCAGCGGAACATTGCCCATGAGCACGACGCCGCCGACGGCCGCCGCCGTCACCAGCAGACCGGTGACTGCCCGGGCGCCGCCGCGCAGTAGCCGTGAACGATCGGTCATCGTCCGTCTCCGTTCGTCTCGTCGGTCGTCCGCTCGCCGGGCGCATCAGCGGTCCGGTCCACTGCCGGCTCCGCTGTGGGCTCCGCTGCCGGCTCCGCTGTGGGCTCCGCAGGGTCCGTCTGCGCGTCGGCCGTGTCAGCCCGCGAGTCGGCCGGCGCGGCGGGCGCGGTCGCCTCGGTCGCCGCGGTCGAACGTGCACGAGTGGCGCGGTTCTTCCGGCGCGATGGGCGCCTGCGCTTCTCGGGCCGCCAGGTCACTTCGGCGGTGGGAAGCGCGAGCAGGATCACGCCGAACAGCACCGCGAGCTGCACCGCCCAGACGGTCGTGCCGCTCAGCGAGGTGCCTCCCAATCGAGTTGCGGAGTCGCCGACTTCGGCATCCTGGCCCGGCGCCTGCTGAACGCGCCAGAGCAGTCCTTGATCGGTGAGTCCGGCGTTCGCGAGCGCCTGATGCTGATCGAACACCCGCTGCAGCTCCGAGCGCTCCGCGTCGTCTCCGCCGACGGGCAGCAGCACGAAGCCGACACCCGCTGATTGCAGCGCTTCGGTCACGTCGCGCCCGCCGACGCTCGCGAGACCTGCGACGAGTTCGGCGACCTGGCGGTCGGCTTCCCGCTCCTCCGGCGTGGTCAGCGCGGTGCGGATCTCGTCGAGACGCAGGCCGCTCCCCGTCACGAGCTCGGCGCGGACGGCATGATCGCCCTCCGCGGTGATCACGAGGGTGCGCACTCCGGGGTCCGTCTCCCCCGCGGCCTGCACCAGCGCCGGCATCTGGGAGCTCGCCGGAGCGAAGGGCACACGATTCAGCACGAGCTGCGCTGAGACCGGGAGCACCGCGATGATCGCAGCGGCGAGAGCGACGGCGACGACCGGAGTCGCGCCGCGCCGCAGTGCGGCCGCGCCGACCGCTGCGAGTCCGAGGAGCGCGATCCAGTACAGCGCGAGCCCGGAGCCCGTCCAGACAGCGATGCTCGAGCCTCCTGCCGCGGTGAGCTGCAGCTGCCCTGCCGCGACGGCCGTCGCGAGCCCGAGCGCGCCGAGCGCCGAGTGCAGCAGCGTCACGGCGACGCGCCCGGTGAACAGGCCCAGCAGGGCGAGCAGCGCGAGCGGGAGCATCAGTACTCCGATGAGCAGCGTGGCCGGAGGCCCGCCGAGGCCGATGCCGTCGAGAATGCCGGCCCAGCCCTCGAGCCCGAACTCGGGGTAGCCGATCAGCAGATGCCAGGTCGTGCCCGGCTGGAAGGGAGAGTTGATGCCCGGATCGAGGAGCACGTCGAGGGGGCGCCCCGAGACGATGCTCGCGAAGAACTTCGGCGCGAAGAGGATGGCCGGCACGAGAGCGGTCGTCAGCACGCGGGCGACGCCGCGCAGGGTTGTGAACAGCCCCAGAATCAGCATGATCACCGCTGCGGGAATGAGGATCGGCGCGGAGGCCAGCGCGGCTGCGGCGAGCAGTGACGCCGTTCCGGCCCAGCTCCACGACTCCCGGCAGCGGGACGCCGCGAGCAGCAGCCACGGGAGCACGACGGCGAGGACGAGGGTCTGCAGCCGGCCGGCTTCGATGGATCCCAGGAGCACGGGGCTCAGCGCGAACCCGAGACTCAGGAGGGCTCGCCCCGCTTTCGACTCGGTGAGCTGAGCCGCCCAGATCCAAGCGCCGAGCGCTGTGAGCGGGATCGAGACGATCATCAGCAGCACGACCGCGTGCGACGGGTTCCAGAACGTCAGCGTCCCGATCAGCGCGAGCACCCAGGTGAACGGATCGGCTGGAATCCCATCGATCGGGCGCGTATTCGCCCAGAGCTGGTCGAGCGGGCTCAGCGGAGCGAGACCGCCCCCGAAGAGGCTCGTCTGCGGGAACGCCCACCACATCAGCACGACGGCGGCGACCGCCGCCGCGGAGAGGACTGCGAGTCCGCCCATCGAGATGAAGTGCATCTCGCGTCGCTGCCGCCCGGAGGACGCAAGGATCGCTTCACGGTCGATCATGCGCGCGGTGCGCACGCTCTTCGGGTCGATGCGCAGCTGCCGCACGGCCGACCAGCCTGCCGACGAGTGCGCTGCGATGCGGCGACGGGAGGCGAGGATCGCGTGCGGTCGGAAGAAGACGGCGAAGGCCGCCACGAACTCGCCGACCATGTACCCTGGCTGCTCGCGGATCAACGCCCACAGCACCCGCAGCAGCGCGTATACCGGCAGGCACAACCAGGTGAGAAACGCGACGACGGGCGAGGCGTAGGCGATCCGGCGGTGCAGATGCGCGGTGCGCGCCTGGCGGTGCGCGTGACGGAGCACGGAGCGCCTGCGATCGATGCGCGGGCCTGCCACACCGCTCTGGGCGAATCGTACGCGCGACGCGGGGGCCACCTCGACGCGATGACCGGCGAGGCGGGCGCGCACGCAGAAATCCAGGCCGTCGTCGTACACGGGAAGGGCGGGGTCGAAGCCGCCGAGCTCGTCCCAGACGTCGCGGCGCACGAGCATGCCGACGGGTCCGACGCCGAGCACGTCTTGCATGTGGTCGTACTGCTGCTGGTCGAGCTCCTGGCGGCGGAGGGTCCACCGCGAGCCGTATCGAGTGAGACTCTGGCCGAGTTCGATGATGCGGTCGGGATGATCCCAGTCGACCAGCTTCGGCCCGGCGACGACCACCGATGGCGAGCGCTGCACGCTGCTGACGATCCGCTCGAGCGCTGCAGGTTCGGGGCACGAATCCTCGCTGAGCAGCCAGATCCACTCATCCGGAGCCGTCCCCGGCAGCAGTTTCGGCTGCCCCTCCCCCTGCCGGGTGAGGGGGGCGTCCGCTCGTACGCCGGCATTGCCCTCATCGGAGGCCGGAGCCATTGCTTCCACGGCGCGCGCGACCGCCTCGCCGAACGGCAGCCGCGACGGGAGGCCGACCACGCGGTCCGCGCCGCTCGCAAGCAATTGCTCTCGAACGTCGTCAGAGCCGCCGTTGTTGACCGCGATGATGTTCGCGGGCGCGAGCGTTTGCCCGGCGATGCCGGCTATCGTCTGGTCGAGCCAATCGCCGCCCCGCTGGGCGACCAGGATGGCGGTTACTCGGGTGCGCATCACTCGGCAAGTCTAGGCGCGGATCATGTGCGCGCCCCGGAGCCATGCCGGGCGCTGATCAGATCGCTTCTCGGCGGAGCTTGCGGCGCTCGCGCTCCGAGAGACCGCCCCAGATGCCGAAGCGCTCGTCGTTCTCGAGCGCGTACTCGAGGCACTCCGACCGGACTTCGCAGCCCTCGCAGATTCGCTTCGCTTCGCGCGTCGATCCGCCTTTCTCGGGGAAGAACGCCTCGGGATCGGTCTGCGCGCACAAGGCGTCCGTCTGCCAGGACAGTGCCTCTTCGTCATCGCGCCGGATCCCGGGAGTACCGAGGAAGACCGGGTCCACGAACCAGTTGCCGGGTACCGGCGTGTGCGAAGTGTCGCTCAACATCCCGTCCCTTCCTCGACTTCAGCGGCTCGTGCTCGCAACCGCGCTCACATAATTACACCGTTGTGATTCCCTCAAGTCAAGCTGAGGATTCTAAACCCTCAATCACGCATTGAGGGTGGAGGACACGCCAGCGAGTCGCAACTGTACGCGAAACCGCCATCCGAGGTCAGCCCCAGATCACCAGCATCCGGTACGTCATCACGCCGACCGAGAGATGCACGACGGCGAGCACCAGGTTCGCCCAGCGCGTGCGGTCGACCAAGGCCCAGAATCCTGCCCCCAGCGGAAGCATCAGCGCGACGATGAGATACATCCAGAACTCGAGTGGATCCCCCGCGGGCGCGTTGCCGGCGGCCGGTGCCGCGATCGCCACGACGACCTGCGCGATCAACGCCAGAGCGACGAGGAGCGTGGCGCCCATCGTGAAATCGTTCGGCGCGCGTCGGCGCAGCGCCTCCACCAGGCAGAGCACCGCGGCGGCGAGAGCGACGACGATGACCGCGACGCCGTACCAGGCGATCATGGAGCGCCTCCCGTCTCCACCGGGAAGTTCGTGACGGCGCGCACTCGACCGCGCTTCACCTGCACCAGACCCACGAGACGCTCCCCGGGCCCCACGGCCGCCGCGATGGAGGCGTCGGGGACGACGGCGGGATCCACCTCGAGTTTCTTGCCGTTGCCGAGGTCGATCGTCTGCTCTGCACCGAGATCCAGGCGCGGGAACAGCGACGTGGCCACCGACGTCGGAGCGAGGAGCGCCAGTGCGCCGCCCTGCGCGAGCGCCTCCGTTCCGACAGCGTCCGCGACATCGAACGGGCCGACGCGCGTGCGACGCAGCATCGTCAGATGACCGCCGACCCCGAGTGCCTTTCCGAGATCCCTCGCGAGGGCTCGGATGTAGGTGCCGGTCGAGCACCGTACCGTCGCGTCGATGTCGATGACAGGCGCCCCGGTGTCGTCGACCCCGTGACGAGCTTCTCCCAGTTCGAAGGTGTGCACGGTGACCGGTCGCTGCTGCAATTCGACCGCCTCGCCGGCGCGCACCCGATCATAGGCGCGCTGCCCGTTCACCTTGATGGCGCTCACTGCACTCGGCGCCTGCAGGATGTCCCCCGTCAGCTCCGCCGCCGCGGCGCTGATGCGCTCGGGCGTCACCTCGCCCATGGCTCCCGCATCCGCGGTGCTGATCCGCTCGCCCTCGCGATCATCGGTCACAGTCGCGTACCCGAGTCGAATCGTCGTGAGGTAGGTCTTGTCGAGCCCGACGAGATGCGTCAGCAAGCGCGTCGACGGCCCCGCACCCAGCACGAGGAGGCCCGTCGCCATGGGGTCGAGGGTGCCGGCGTGCCCCACCTTGCGTGTGCCGAGCGCACGCCGAGACTTCGCGACGACGTCATGGCTCGTCCAGCCCTCCGCCTTGTCCACGAGCAGAATGGCGCCCTGCGCGGGCAGAATGGCTGGGTCGTTCGTCACCCGTTCAGCCTACCGGCGGCGGCAGCGCCCTCCCGCCGCCCCGCATCCGAGAGGCGGCCTACACTGGAGCCGATGAAGCCGACCGAAGACGTCGCCTCCGAGATCGCGGCGGCGCTGAGCGCCTGGTTCGCACGCGCAGCGCGAGACCTGCCCTGGCGGGGCGCCGACGTGACGCCCTGGGCGATCCTCGTCTCCGAGTTCATGCTGCAGCAGACCCAGGTGGAGCGCGTGCTCCCCCGCTGGGTCGCCTGGATCGAACGCTGGCCGACACCCTCTGCGCTCGCCGCCGACGAGCCGGGCGAAGCGGTACGGGCGTGGGATCGCCTGGGGTACCCCAGGCGCGCGCTCTGGCTGCATCGTGCCGCCGTCGAGATCAGCGAGCAGCACAGCGATGCGGTGCCGTCGAACGTCGACGACCTGCTGGCGCTCACCGGCATCGGCCCGTACACCGCGCGCGCGGTCGCCGCCTTCGCGTACGGTGAACGCCACCCGGTCGTCGATACCAATACCAGGCGCGTGATCGCGCGGCTCGTGCACGGCCGCGCAGCCGCCGGCATGCCTGCACGGGGCGACCTCACCGATATGGAAGCGCTCCTGCCCGAATCTCGCGAGTCGGCCGCCGTGTTCAACGCGGCAGCGATGGAGCTCGGCGCAACGGTGTGCACCGCTCGGGCTCCTCGATGCGGCGAGTGCCCCGTGGCCGCATGGTGCGAGTGGCGAGGCGCCGGCTACCCCGACAACGCACCTGAGAAACGACCGAGGCAGGCGAAGTTCGACGGAAGCGACCGCCAGGTGCGGGGCCGGATCATGGCGCTGCTGCGTCGCTCGAGCACGTCCGTCGACCGCGAGACCGCGCTCGACGCGGCAGCCGAGGGAGGCGTCCGCGATCCGGAGCAACCGCGTCGCGCGTACGACTCGCTCCTCGCCGACGGCCTCGTCATCGAGCTCGACGGGAAGGCGCGCCTGCCCTAGGGAGTGCCCCTAGCGGTCGTCGTCCTCGCGCGGCTTCACATACGGGTCCTCTTCACCCGCGTACTGCGCCTGAGCTGCGAGCGCCGCGGCTTCATCGTCTCGCCGCTTGGCCTCCGCGAGCAGCTCGTTGAGATGCTGGGCGCTTTCGGGGAGTTCGTCGTGAATGAACTCGAGCACCGGGGTCAACCGCGTGCCGAGCTGCTTGCCGACCTCGGTGCGCAGCATTCCCGTCGCCGCCTTCAACGCGGCCGCCGTGTCCACCTGCTCCTGCTCGTCGCCGTACACCGTGTAGAACACGCTCGCCTGCTGCAGATCGCCAGTGACACGCACATCGGTGATCGTCACGAAGCCGAGGCGCGGATCACGGAGCCCCTTCTCGAGGCGCCGTGCGATGATCTGCTGGATGCGCTCGGCGACTTTTCCCGCCCGTGGATTGCTCATGCACCCAGACTACCGCCGGATTTCTCTCAGACGATGCGTACGCATGCCCCTACGATGGATGCAGTCAGACGTACGCGACGAACAGTTGAGGAGGCGTCTTCATGACGTACCCGCCCACCCCCGAGAACCCGGAACAGCCCGAGAGCCACGATACGGGCAAGTCCGTGCCGGGCTCCGCGCCGACCGACGACCAGCCGACACCCCCGAACACCGCGCCTCCGCAGTACCAGGCCCCGGAGCAGCCAGAGCAGCCGCAGTACGGAGCACCGCGGTACCAGGCCCCGCAGCAGCCAGAGCAGCCGCAGTACGAGGCTCCTCAGTACCAGGCCCCGCAGCAGCCCGAACAGCCGCAGGCGCCCTACGCCCCTCCCGCAGCCTCCCTGTACCCCAATCAGCCCCAGCCGCACTACGCCTCGGCTCCGGCCTACGCAGCCGGCATGACGGGCGTCCCGGGCCCGGGCGAGCCGTTCAACGGCGCGACCGACCCTGAAGATCTCAGTCGCCCGCTCTACGGAGCGACCTTCGGCCAGGCGATCCGCCGCTTCCTCAAGAATTACGCCGGCTTCAGCGGGCGCGCATCCCGGAGCGAGTACTGGTGGGTCGCACTGTTCAGCTTCCTGGTCACGCTCATTCCGCTGGCGCTCTACATCATCGGCGTCGTGATGCTCGCGGTCGCGAGCGACAATTCCTCCACGTACGACGACGGCTTCGGCGACGGATACGGTTCGGCCGCCGTCGCGCCAGCGGCAGGCCTGGGGCTCACGCTCCTCTTCGTCGGCCTCGGGCTCCTCATCGTGATCGGGCTCGCTCTGCTCGTGCCGAGCATCGCCATCAGCTGGCGCCGCTTCCACGATGCGAACTTCGCCGGCCCGTTCTACTTCTTGAGCTTCATCCCCTACGTCGGCGGCCTGGTCGTGCTCGTCTTCATGGTCTTGCCGCCCAGCCCGCTGGGTCGGCGCTTCGACCGCGTGTAACTGCTCGCGGCCGTCTCGAAGGCCCGCGCCCGCTTCGGCGGCGCGGGCCTTCGTCGTACCTGCTCGCTGACGCGCGGCCCCGTACTCGGGCTCACGCAGGAGATCCGCGCTTCAGCAGGATAGCCGCGCTCGAGCAGTAGCTCATCGCTCGAGCAGGGGATCCGCGCTCCCCCGGGCCCGATCGCAGCAACCGGCCCGCACGAGCGCGGATCTCCTGCACGGCGACGCCCCGCCCCCAGGAGGAGCATGACGGCCTGGGCCTCCTCCCATGGGCCGAGAACATGTTCTGCGCACGCAACAGGGGCGGGGCGGATCAACCGAAGCTGATCCTCCCCGCCCCTGTCAGGCGAGCACCGCGTGTTAGCCGCGCGGCTTCTCCACCATCTCGGTCGTCTCGATCTCGTCACCGATCTGGATGTCGTTGAACTTGCCGAGACCGATACCGGCCTCGTAGTCCGTCTTCACCTCGGTGACGTCATCCTTGAAACGACGCAGCGACTCGATGGCCAGGCCATCGGCGATGACGACGCCCTCGCGGATGACACGAGCCTTCGCGTTGCGCGTGATGGTGCCACTGCGCACGATGACACCGGCGATGTTGCCGACCTTCGAGGAGCGGAACACCTCGCGGATCTCGGCGACACCCGAACGGACCTCTTCGTACTCCGGCTTGAGCATGCCCGTGAGCGAGTTCTCGATGTCATCGAGCGCGTTGTAGATGACGTTGTAGAACCGGATGTCGATGCCCTCGCGCGCTGCGCGCTCGCGAGCCTTGACATCGGGGCGCACGTTGAAGCCGATGACGATCGCGTTGTCGATCGTGGCGAGATCCACGTCCGACTCGGTGATCGCACCGACACCGCGGTGCAGGATGCGGAGCTGGACCGAATCGTCCACCTCGATCTTCATGAGCGATTCCTCGAGCGCCTCGACGGCACCCGACACGTCACCCTTGATGATGAGGTTGAGCGACTCGACCTTGCCATCCTCGAGCGCCTTCGTGAACTCTTCGAGGCTGATGCGCTTGCGTGCCTTGGCGAGCATCGCGTTGCGCTCTGCAGCCTCGCGCTTCTCGGCGATCTGACGGGCGGTGCGATCCTCGGAGGTGACGATGAAGTTGTCACCCGCGCGCGGAACGCTCGAGAGACCCTGCACCTGCACCGGACGCGAGGGAACGGCTTCGAGCACGGGATCGCCGTTCTCATCGCTCATCGCACGAACACGGCCGTAGGCCGTACCCGCGACGATCGCGTCACCGACGCGCAGCGTACCCGACTGGATGAGCACGGTCGCGACGGATCCGCGGCCCTTGTCGAGCTTCGCCTCGATCGCGACACCGCGTGCGTCCTTGTTCGGGTTCGCACGCAGGTCCAGACCTGCGTCAGCCGTGAGCAGTACCGCATCGAGCAGGTCGTTGATGCCGACGTTGTTCTTCGCCGACACGTCGACGAACATGACGTCGCCGCCCCACTCCTCGGAGAGCAGACCGAACTCGGTGAGCTGCTGACGCACCTTCTCCGGGTTCGCGCCTTCCTTGTCGATCTTGTTGACCGCGACCACGATCGGCACGTTCGCCGACTGCGCGTGGTTCAACGCCTCGATCGTCTGCGGCATGATGCCGTCGTCAGCTGCGACCACGAGGATCGCGATGTCGGTGACCTGCGCACCACGGGCACGCATGGCGGTGAACGCCTCGTGGCCCGGAGTATCGATGAAGGTCAGCGCGCGCTCGATGCCATCGTGCTCGGTGTGCACCTGGTACGCACCGATGTGCTGCGTGATGCCACCGGCCTCGCCGCCACCGACGTCTGCCTTGCGGATCGCATCGAGCAGGCGGGTCTTACCGTGATCGACGTGACCCATGACGGTGACGACCGGCGGACGAGCCTGCAGCACGTCGTCACCCTCTTCTTCGAGCTCGGCATCGATGTCGATGTCGAACCCTTCGAGGAGTTCGCGATCCTCGTCCTCGGGAGAGACGATCTGGATCTTGTACCCCAGTTCGTCACCGAGGATCT
The DNA here is from genome assembly GCF_037145595.1 of Leucobacter sp. USHLN154. NCBI lineage: Bacteria > Bacillati > Actinomycetota > Actinomycetes > Micrococcales > Microbacteriaceae > Leucobacter > Leucobacter sp. USHLN154. The sequence continues at coordinate 93,005 of NZ_JBBCXF010000001.1, read as the reverse complement.
GGAACGTGGCCTCATCGAGCGACTCCGTCGCCGTTGCCATCTCTCCCAGGTGGAAGAGGACGGTGATGAGGTTCGAGGCATTCGTGTCGATCTTGTCCGCGAAGTCGGAGAGCGATGCACCGCGACGCAGACGAACCGGCGTGTTGCCGTTACCGCGGGGAACGCTGACACCGCCGAGCGACGGGGCCTCCCGCATCTCGAACTCTTGCCGCTTCGCCCGCTTCGACTTGCGCGCCTTGCTCTTGGAGCCGCCACGGCCGAACGCACCAGCGGTGCCTGCACCGCGGCCGCCGCGGCCACGGCCGGCGAAGCCGCCTGCCGGGCGCGGCGCGCCGAAGCCACCTGCACCGGGAGCGCCACCGCCGCCGCCAGGACGGTTGAAACCGCCACCGCCGCCACCGGGACGACCGCCGCCGGGACGACCGGGGCCGCCTGCACGACCGCCGGGGCCGCCTGCGCCGCCGCCCTGAGGGCGCGGAGCGGGGCGCGGAATGTTTCCGGGGTTCGGGCGCCCGGCACCGCCGGCACCGGGACGACCCATGCCCTGATTCGGGGCGAACGGGTTGTTGCCCGGGCGCGGGGGACGGGGGATGCCCATGCCCTGGCTGGACGCGAACGGGTTGTTGCCCGGACGCGGGCCACCCGGCTTGGGGCCACCCGGCTTCGACCCGGAGGCGGGCTTTGCCGCACCCGGCTTTCCGTCAGCGGACTTCGCCGCACCGGGCTTCTGCCCGCCCGGCTTCATCTCGGCCAGCGCTTCTGCAGCCGGGGATGCGGGTTCTGCCGCCGGCTGCGCCGGGGCGGCCTCGGCCGGGGCAGGAGCCTCGGGCTCCGGCTTCGGGGCGGGCTTCGGGCCCGGCTTCGGGGCGCCGGCAGCCTTCTTGGCGGCGGGCTTCGCAGCCGCATCGCCGTCACCCTGGGCCTTGGTCACACCGTCTGCCTCGAGGGCAGCCTTGACCTTGCGCGCCACCGGGGGCGCAATGCTTGACGAGGACGCCTTGACGAACTCGCCCATATCTTTGAGCTTGGCCAGAACGACCTTGCTATCGACACCGATCTCCGCAGCGATCTCGTGTACGCGTGGGTTTGCCACTTTTCTCCTGTCTGGGTTCACGCCAGACAGGCGAGAACCATTAATTAGCCGACGGGCTTCATTGTGAGCCGCTCATTAGTTGTCCATGAGTGTTTTCAGCCTGTTCTCTAAGGGACTTACGTCGGGTTTCCCCGACACTCGCAGTGCACGGAGGAGGATTCCTCGCGTCACCGCACGATCCAGACACTGGAACACGGGATGCACCCACGCTCCTCGCCCCGGAAGCACCGCGCGATCGTCAACCAGAAGTCGACCTTCGCGCACCACCACCCGCAGCATCTCTGTGCGCGGGGCGCGTTTGCGACACGCGACACAGGTCCGAACCGGAACCATCTTACCAGCTTCCTACTTTCTGCTCTCCCAGATGCGGCGCCGCTCTCAGGCGAAGCCGCATCTGGGAGCCTCAGACGCTCACGATCAATCGCGTGCGTCAGTCGTTCATGATGGAATCCGGCTGGATGTCGATCTTCGCGCCCGTCAGCTTCGCGGCGAGGCGGGCGTTCTGACCTTCCTTGCCGATCGCGAGCGAGAGCTGGAAATCGGGAACGAGCGCACGCACCTGCTTCAGCGATTCGTTCAACATGAACACGTCGGTCACCTTCGCCGGCGACAGCGCGTTGGCGACGAATGCCGGCAGCGCGGGCGAGTAGTCGACGATGTCGATCTTCTCTTCTCCGAGCTCGCTCATCACGGCGCGCACGCGGCTGCCGAGTTCGCCGATGCACGTGCCCTTGGCGTTGATTCCTGCCTGCTTCGCGCGGACTGCCACCTTGGTGCGGTGACCGGCTTCGCGGGCCAGCGACACGATCTCGACGAGCCCCTCGGCGAGCTCCGGTACTTCCCGTTCGAAGAGCTTGCGCACGAGTCCGGGGTGGGTGCGGGAGACGATGACCTGCGGCCCCTTCGTGCCCTTCGACACGCTGGTGACGTACACGCGCAGACGGGTGCCGTGCGCGTAGCTCTCACCGGGGATCTGCTCCTCTGGAGGGAGGATCGCCTCGAGTTCGCCCAGGTCGATGTGCACCATGCGAGGGTTCGGCCCCTGCTGCACGACGCCGGAGACGATCTGGCCCTCCTTGTCTTTGAAGGTGCCGAGCACTGCGTCGTCGGTGAGGTCGCGCAGACGCTGATTGATGACCTGCTTGGCGGCGCTCGAGGCGACTCGGCCGAATTCATCGGTGGTCACGTACGACTCGCCGATGACCTGGCCCTCGTCGTCGAGTTCGGGGATGAGCACGGAGATCTCGCCGCTCTTCCGGTCGAGGGTCACGCGCACATCGCTCTCGCGGGGAACGGGGAGCTTCTGGTTCTCCGCATGGCGCAGGTATGCCGACTGAATCGCTTGCTCGATGATCTCGATCAGTTCGTCGAAGGGGATTTCCTTCTCACGCTCGATCTGACGCAGCGTGACGAGTTCGATCTTCACGAGTGGCCTCCTGTGGTATTGAGATGTCTATTCAAATATGGTCCGCGCGCAGGCGGACCACTCAGGATACCCCACGTGCCTCACCTCGTTTCGGGTGGCGTGCCGCACGTCAGTCATCCGGTAACGCGACGTGCACCGGTTGCACGCGCCCCGATTCGATCGCCAGCCCTCGGCCGATAGGAAAGTCCGCACGCTTGACCCGACCCAAGGACTCCCGAAACGGCGACTGACCCTCGGAACCGTCCGGCTGGAGCGCGAGCCCCCAGTTCGGCTGCTTGAGTGCGCTGAACAGATCCCAAATCGCACTCCCGCTGCTCTGCTCGAACTCGAACAGCACGAGCACGTCCGAGCGCCGGGCGGCCTTCGCGAGCGCGATGAGTTCGGGGAGCGCTTCGGTGCCTTCCGCATCGGCCGGCCGTTCGATCACGATGATTCCGCGCTTTCCCGGCGGCGGGAAGACCGGCACGGGTTCCTCGAATGCAGGATCGGGCCGACCGGCCGACCCATCGCCGAGGGTGCCGCCGATGATCCCGGCACCGATTCCTCCCGCTGCGGCTCTACGAGCCGCCGGTCTTCCTCCGAGTGCGACCGTCAGCGCTCGCGCTCGATCCTTCACCTCCTCTTCACCGGACCCGATCTGCTCCCAGTTCCCCCGTATTCTGAGTCCGTCTGAAGCGAAGGTCAGCAGCACCCGTTCGAGAGCCTCCCCCCGAGCACCGGCCCACCGCCGGAGCGCCTGCACGCAGACGCGAGCCGCCGTCGAAAGGCCTGAGCCCGGAGGCCCTGCGATGACGCCGAGCCCGGTGGCAGGCATTCCGATCGGTGCGAAATCATCGGTGTTGATGCCGTACACCGGTCGCCCACCGGCATCCTCGCTGAGCGCCGAGAGAGCGATGTGCGTCGGCGCGTTGCGGATCCGCGGCGCCTCGGGCACGCCGCCGTCGCGGAGCTCCTTCCCGAGCCGTTCGAGTCCGTGCACCTGGGCGCTCAGACCGTCTCCGTCGCCCACCCGTGCGATGTGGATCTCATCGTCGGCACGACCCATCAGCGCACGGCCCGCAGGGGCGTCCTCAAGCGCATCTGCACTCACCCCGAGTTGGCTGTAGTCGTGCGTGCCCGTGAGGCGGAATACGAACTGCTGCTGCACGGCAGACGACATCGCAGCCGGGATGGCGCCCGGCCGGTCGCTGGTCAGTACGACATGCACCCCGACCGAGCGCCCCGCCGACATGATCTCGCCCAGCATCTGCATCGGGGAAGCGGTTCCTCCGAGGGCCTCGGTGGCCTGCCGGAACGCCGCGAAACCATCGAGCAGGAGCACGACGCGAGGCTCGCTCCCATGATCGGCGGTGCGTCGGAACGCCCGCAGCCCACCGGCCCGCGCGGATGCGTACCGGGAGCCGCGCTCGCCGATGAGACCGAGTAGATGGCGCAGCACGCGTGAGGTGAGCTCCGAATCCGTCAGGGGCGCCACCGCACCGACGGTCGGCAGCGCGTCGAGCGCGTCGAGGGCTCCCCCGGCGGCGTCGATTGCGTAAAGCTGCACAGGGTACCTGCCCGCGCTCGAGCTGAGCGAGGCGGCGAGCGTCATCAGGGCAGTCGACTTTCCGGTGCCGCTTGCGCCGATGAAGGCGACGTTTCCCGTCTCTTCGAGGTCGATCACGACGGGGCGCTGAGCCTGCGATGCCGGTTCATCGCGCAGGCCGATCACTGGAGCATCATCGATATCACCGAGGAGTTCGACCGCCTGCTGCCGGAGCGACTCGAGCCCGAGTGACACGGGAAGCGCGTCGAGCCACGGGCGGCGCGGCGCGGCGACCCCGGTCTTCACCGCCGCCGCCACGATGCCGTCGCGGAGCTGTTCGATATCCCGCGGAGGCTTCGCGCGACGGCGCGGTACGAGCTGGGGTTCCGGTGGGATGTTCCACGGCTCCCCCTCCGTGAAGCCCAGTGATCGAAGCTCGACACGGGATCCCGGGGCGCTGTGTGCGGCTCGTCCTCCGAGGTATCCCGTCTGGAAGTCGGCGATACGCCCTGGGCCGACCTTGAATGCGCCGCGGCCGGGAGTTTCGGCGTCGAAGAAGGCCGCATCGGAGACGCCGAGCACGTCGGTACTGTCCGATTCGTCTGCCATGCGCAGCGCGATGCGCAGATTCGTATTGGCGCGCAGATTGTCGGTGATGACCCCCGCGGGCCGCTGCGTCGCCATGACGAGGTGCAGCCCGAGCGAACGGCCGCGCTGGGCCACGTCGATGACGCCGTCCACGAATTCGGGAACGTCTGCGGCGAGCGCGGCGAACTCGTCGATCACGATGACGAGCACTGGCGGTGCCGCAGGATCCGAACGTCGCTCCATGGTGATCAGATCCTTGGCGCCATGCGCGGCGAGCAGTTCCTCTCGGTAGCGCAGTTCGGCCTTCAGCGACGCGAGCGCTCTGCGCACCAGGTGCGGGCTGAGGTCGGTGACGAGCCCGACCGTGTGCGGAAGGTCGACGCATTCCGCGAAGGCGGCGCCGCCCTTGTAATCGACGAGAAGGAACGTGAGCCGATCCGGGCTGATCGTGGCGGCCATGCTCATGATCCACGTTTGCAGGAACTCCGATTTCCCGGCGCCGGTGGTTCCTCCGACGAGCGCGTGCGGCCCGTGCGTGCGCAGGTCGATCACGGCGGGGCCGTCGGGGCTGTGGCCGATCGCGGCAGCAAGGGAGATCGGTTCGCGCTCGTCCCCGGTTTTCCAGTACCGGGACACGCTGCCGGACTGGTGCCATGCGCGCACCACTGGCTCTGCCCCGCCCAGCAGGTCGGTGCCGTGCAAGTCCCTCAGCTGCACCGTCTTCGGGAGGTCGCTTTCATCCAGAGCACGTGCGCTCACATCTTCTACCGGAGCGAGGCGCCTCGCCAGTTCGAGGGCCTGCAGCGATTCCATCGGTGCAAGGAGTTGGAGCTGGATCGAGGTGCCCGTTCGCACGAAGCTGACCCGGCCTTCGGCGGTGCTGAGCTCGACGAAGGTGCGGCATGCTGCGGGGAGTCGGTCCGTGGAGGGGGCCACCCAGATGAGGTGCATTCCGTGATCAGGGCCGTCTTCCGCGAGTGCGATGATGCGGGAGGGATCGATGAGCCCGGCGTCGAGCACCAGCACGACCACTGCTGGAACTACCGGAAGGTCGCCGACTGCAACGCCGGAGTCCTCATCGTTGCGCGTCTTTTCCTCGAGATGCGACCGCACGGTTCGGCGGCGGTTCGTCGCCTGCCGCCTGGATTCGAGCAGCCCTTCGAGAGCAGTGATGAGTCGCGCCGAACTGGCGGAATCATCGGCCAGCTGCCAGGAGAGGATCGGACTGGTGACGGTGTCGATATGCGGAAGCCATTTCAACCATTCCCACTCGCCCGCGTGATGCGCCGATGCGAAGCAGGCGAGCACCAGTTCGGACGGAGAGTGGAGGCCGGCGAGCTGCATGATGAGAGACCGGGCGATGCCCTCCGCCCAGATCGGTTCTCCCACCACGCCGATCGACCCGCACCGCTCGAAACGCTCGAGCAGCGGGACGGGTGCGACGTGAGCGAACTCCGCTTCGACGCGCTGAAGCGCCTCCCACTGCACGAGGTCGGTCTCGCCTCGCGCGGGCAGTGCGATCTCGGTGCGACTGGGAAGCTCACCGTCGCCGAAACGAACCTCGAGGAAGGATCGGTGCTCCGGTCTGCGCGTCCAGAGCAGGCCCGAGCGGTACTGCACCGCATCGGCGATCTCGGCGAGCGTGGGGGTCTCGGAGGCGCGAACCTCGATTTCGCGTGTTCTCAGGTCGGTGAGTTCAGCGCGATCGAGGGCGAGTGATTCCACGAACCTCGCGAGATCGCGCTTCTGCTTGCGTTTGCTTCCCGCGCGGGTGTCGAGCCACGATCCGATCATCATGAGCGGGGAGAACGCGACCATCATGAGGCTCATGGGTGATTGGGTCACGAGGTACATGGCGCCACCCATCATCATCGGCGCCAGCATCGCGAGCATCGGGATTCGATTCCGTTCCGCGGGGCGCGGCGGGGCGGGGAGTTCGCGCTGCGATGCTGGAAACACCGGGGCCACGCGCGGAGCGCGGACGTGCATGACGCGGTGCGAGAAGCCCGGGGTGTCGGGCACGGGCGGTCCCGGCGTGATCCGCACCGTGACGTCTCCGAGGGCGATTTCGCGGGGTCGATCGACACGGCACTCCGTGATCGCCTCTCCTTCGGGTCCGCCAAGCAGCACGCCGTTGGCGGACCCGAGATCGTGCACGACGATGCTCGTCGTACGGCCGGCGACGATTTCGACCTGGGCGTGCCGTCGCGACACGCTCGCGTCAGTGAGGTGCACGCGGGAGCTGGGGTCGCGGCCCACCGCGTTCGTGCCGGCGATCAAACTGTAGGTCGCTCCGGCGTGCACGCCGGTCAGTACTTCGAGGTATGCGGCGACGTCGATGAGCCGTCGTTCGGCGCTGCGATTGCCGAACTCGGGAACGGCTTCGATGATCCACCCCGATTGCAGCCCGGAGGCGCCGAGCGGTGACATCGGGTCGAGGAGCAGCACGGGTTCGGATGCTCCGGCTCTGCCCCGCAGGGTGACCGGAATGCGACGGGTCTGCGCGGCGCGAGCGAGTCGTCCGTCTCCGGAGACACCGGCTCTGAGGAGCGCTCTTGCCGCGTCGCCGACCGTTGCGGTCACGTCGCATGAGAGCGTCACGTCGTGAAGACCGAGGTTCGGCACGGCGAGGGTGAGCTTCAGCTTCATGTGGGTTGTTCGTGCAGCGTCCGCTCACTCCACGGGCGCGCTCTGGAAGCGGTACAGGGGAGCATCCGTATCCTCATCACCGCCGGGTTCTGACGTTTCGCCACGGAAGCGAGCGAGGTCGCGCACGTTCTTCTGCACGGCTACGGACGCGAACAGGCTCATGGCGAATCCGATGCCGTAGAACCCCTTCTCGCTGAGCGTCATGCTGCCCGCATTCCAGAGGCCGATCGCGAGGAGACCGAGCGCGAGCGCAACAGCGCACCAGGCGATTCCATAGTAGAGATTCGTCACCGGCAGTTTCTCAGCACGGTCGCGCACAGTCTTCTGCAGTGAGACCGCAGCGAACAGCCCGAACATGAGCACGGTGAAGTAATAGCCCTTCTCGTTGAGTTCCATCCGCGCATTGAACAGGCCGATCAAGTACGTCGACATTCCGATCAACAGCGCGAGCCACGAGGCGCCGATGAAGGCCGGCGTGGGCTTGTGCGGCGATTCCTGGAGTTCGTGCATGGTGGTTGTCCTTCCTGCAGCAGCGTTCGATGTCGCCGCTGGTGTTCGTGCCTACCGTGGTGGGCTCGTGAGCGAACGGCTCCGAGCATGCCGCTCATTCCTCCGATTCGTTCTCCAGTTCGCTGTGGAGCCTCCAGTTGGTCACCGTGTTGTTCACGGAGCAGGCGGTCGCGACTTCCAGGGACATGCCCTCCTTCGATGCCTGGAAGGCCAGCTGCGCGCCGTCCTCACCGTCGGCGCGGAAGTACGGATCTGACTCGTACGAGCGAATATCGGACACCGCCCAGCCCTCCGATTCCCAGAAGGAATGCACCGCTGCAGCCGCGGCCAAAGGATCCTCTGCGCTCATGTTCTTCAATGACTCGTCCAGCCGCCCTCCTGAACCGCAATCGCGAGGGAAGAGGGAGTTCAAAGTTCTAGTGCGATCTTCAGGTCTGTCGCGCGCCCAAAGAACGTTCTTGTCGTAGATGTCGTACCAGCCCTCTGCGACTCCACTCGCGGCGATCGCAGCATCGAACTGCTCCCCCACCCATTCCCGCTGCTCGTCCAGCGTCATGTTCGTCGTCTGATTCCCGGGTTCGCTCGACACGATCGGCACCTCCTGCATGCAACTCGACAGCATCGTGATCGCGGCGACGACCGTCGCGGCGATCATCATGTGCTTCGGTCTGATCCGACTCATGGTCATTCGGCCTCGCATCTCACTCGGATTGGCGTCACCGTGCCGTCGACGCCCGTGATGGCCTCGACGCACATCCCCTCGGTGCGGGTGAACGACCGCCTGAGGTCCGGGTCAATGAGACCGGTCGTGATCTTCGCGACGGTGTCCAGGGATTGGGTTCGCACGTCGAGGTACCCGTGGCCTTCCGAGGCGGACATTCCCACGATGCCCGGTCGATCGCCTTCGCCGATCGTGGAATGTCCATCGGTTTCCTCCAGATTCTGACTCGGATCGCCCTCGGACGAGAATGAGAGGCCTCCGGCGTACACGGGACTCTGCAGATACAGGTGGAACGGGTCGCGCGCATCAGGGTTCGGCTGCCCGCGGCCGGGAAAGCCCGCGCCGAATGGCGCCAGATGATCGCCTGAGGCGTGGGTCGTGAAGATCGCCTTCTGCCCCGCCGTGAGCTCCCGTACCCGCAGCACTTCGTACGAAGGCACCTTCTCGGTGTCGAGACCCGCGGAGCCGAGCATGGTGAGCGAGTCCACCGGATGGTCCTCGCCGATCAGGGTCAGCGCGAACGTGGCGAGCGTGGTGCCGTAGGAGTGGGCGAGCACGTTCACCTCCGGGACGCCGGACTCGCCCGCGCTTCGCGCCGCGTGAGCACCCTCGAGCTCAGCCGCGAAACGCGGCGCGCCCGCCCTGGCCGCGTCCACGGAGAGCACTCCGAAGTCGCCCGTCACCGGCGAGTTCGGGGCGTCGTACCCGAGCCAGGCCACCGTCGCGGTCGAACCTGAGAACCCCGACACCTTGTTCTGCGCGCTGTAGACGTGCCGGCTCGCCTCATCCCAGCCTTCCAGCGCCAGATGGGCGTCGCTGTTCATTCCCGCGACCTGCCAGGTCGTATGCGTCACCGTGTCCAGGTCCCCGTACCCGACCGCAGTCTTCGGCACCTCACTCGTCATATCGAGTGCGACGAGTTGGATGGGCGGCCTTCCCTCTCCGAACTGCTCTTCTTGATCGGCTTCGAGCTTCAGAATCTCCCGAATATCGGCCAGCAGCTGCAATTGCTCGGGGGTCATTGCTTGCGGGTGCTGCTGGTAGAACTCCACCATCTTGCGGTTCGCCGCATCGCGGACCCCATACGGGAGACCGGGAAGATTGCCGACGACCCATGGCACCTCATTGATCAGGCGCTCGCGTTCCACCGGCTCCAGTGCCGCCCAATTCACCGCGACGGTTTCAGGGTCGGGCGGGTGATCCCATGTGCGCTCGCCCGATTCGGTGCCGAGCAGTTTCGTCAGCAGCGGATGCGACTTCTTCGTCTCGGGCGCATCTTCACTCGTGCCCCACAACTCCCCGGATATGGTCACGGCGATGGTGAATGTGCGCGCCTCCGCACTGTCGGAACTCACGTTCAGGAGCTGCCCGATCGCGGTGTCGTCGAGGGCACCGATCAGACGCTCTTCAGCTCTCCGACGCTCCTCGATGAGGTTCGACCACGTCGTCTTCGCGTCTTGGATGCTCACGAGTGCGGCTTGCCAGATCGATGCGGCGCGCATCCATTCGTGCTCGTGCATCGAATGCAGGTGCTGCACGGCGAGTTCCCGCTGGTCGGCGTCGAGGTCTCGCGCCTGACTTCCGAGCTGGGGTTGGGGCATCACGCCTGGTGCCCCAACAGACCACTCATACGGCGTCTCGACGCGAATCACTGCAGCGATGCTCTCGATCTGGACGGTGCACTGATGAATCTCAGAGAGAGCATCGTCCACACCCTGCCGTGTCCGTTCTGCGCTGTCATGAATCCGGTCCACCTCCGACGCGTAGGCGTCGAGGGCGCTCTTCGCATCGCTCGCCGCCCGGAATACCGTGTTTGCTCCCGGGAGCAGGAATTCGCTGATCTTCGTGCTGAGGGTCGCCAGGGCAGTGCTCTTCTCCGACCCGAGGGTGAATCGAGCATTCTGCACATCTGCGGCGTACTGCATCGCATCCGAGGCGACATCCTGCGCGAATCGACCGATCGCGTTGATCTCGTCAACTGACCCGACTACGGGCGTGCCCTCGAGCAACGTCGCACCGTCGACTGGAACGTAGATCGTCACCGCCCGGTCCCCCTCACGGCGAATCCGGTGTAGAGAGCGCTCGCCAGACGCGCGTCCAGATCAGAGCTGTCGCTCATGATGCCGGCGACCCCGGTGCTCGCGGTCTTCGCAGCGTCAGCGAGGGCGAGTCGGCCGGTCGAGAGTCCGGTGACGAATCGCGCTATCTCTTCGCCGGCTCCCGTCATCGTCGCGGGAGCACCGGCCGGCAACGATTGGTTTCCGTCGATCATCACACGCGATGCAGCGACGAGATGTGAGGCTGCCGCTTCGAGCACCGCGTCGGAGATTTTCAGACCGTCAGGCATAGTCATTCCCTCGTTTCACAGAGACTCGGCGCGACCCGCAGCGTGCCATGGCTCCCCGGCCGCACCGGAGCACGACCGGAGCTGCGAGTCGAGCCGATCAGCCTCAGTTGATCTTGGCGGCGATCTGGGCGTCCATCTCGCGCATCGCGTTCGCGGTCTGCGTGAGGAAGGTCTGGATCTCGGAGAGCTTCTGCACGACCGTGTTCGCGCTCGTCGTGTAGTCGTTGTAGGCCGCGTTGAACTTGCCCGACGCCTGGTCGGTGACGAAACCGGAGGTGACCAGATTGTTGATCTGCATCTGCAGTGCGCGAAGCTTCTCGGTGATTTCGTCGCGCCCGGTGCCGAGCTGCGAAGCAGCCTGCTCCATCTCGCCGTAGGTCACATTGATGTTGGCCATGGGGATCCCTTCTCTCGCGCGATCCCCCCGGCTCGCGTCAGTGCTGATGGTCATCGCCCGGAGTGTCCGGGAGATGACTTCCACCGTATGGAGTCGCGAGACGGGAGTGCACAGCACTCGGCAGGAATGTGGATAACTGCGGTATACGAGGGCGAGCACTCCGGTATGAGCGGCGAAGCGATGCGGTGATTCGGCGATAGGCTCCGCGCGGCCATATGGAAAACGGGGCGCCGCTGCACCAGCAGCGACGCCCCGTCACACCTGCGCGACCGAAGGCCGCGATCCTCACATCACACGCGCACGCCGAAGAGGCCGGGCACGTCCGAGAGCGCGACCTTCTCCTTGGTTCCGGCGGCCCGATCCCACACCTCGGCGAAACCGTCCGCCGCATCTCGGCCCACGACCACCACGCGAGGAACCCCGAGCAATTCGGCGTCGCCGAACTTCACGCCGGGCGACACCTTCGGGCGATCGTCGAAGATGACCTCGATACCGGCGGCATCGAGCGTCTCGACGAGCGACTCGGCGACCTCGTATACAGCCGCATCCCGGCCTGTGGCGACGACGTGCACGTTGAACGGCGCGACGGCTTCCGGCCAGATCAGCCCGCGATCGTCGTGGTGCAGTTCGGCGAGAATGGCCATGATGCGAGTCACTCCGATGCCGTACGAGCCCATGGTCACCGTGACGAGTTTGCCGTTCTCGTCGAGCACCTTCAGCCCGAGTGCCTCAGCGTATTTGCGGCCGAGCTGGAAGATGTGACCGATCTCCATGCCGCGCGCGGTCTCGATCGGCCCTGATCCGTCGGGAGCGGGGTCGCCGTCGCGCACGTCGGCGATCTCGACCGTGCCGTCCGCATCGAAATCCCGCCCGAAGACGAGATGCGCGACGTGCTGGCCTTCGACGTTCGCCCCGGTCACCCAGGTCGTGCCCGCGACGACGCGCGGGTCGACGAGGTACCGCAGGCCCGTAGCGCTCTCGGCGCCGAGCACAGGGGTGATCCCGCCCTGGTCGTCGATGCGCGCCGGCCCGATGTACCCCTTCACGAGGCCGGGATGGCGGGCGAGATCCGCGGCCGTCGCCGGCTCGACCTCAGCGCCAGGGAACGCGACTTCCGCGCGCTTCATGTCGGCGTCGCGGTCTCCGGGGATGCCAACGACGACGATCTCGCGCTCGCCGCCGATGGGCGTCACTGCGAGCACGAGGTTCTTCAGCGTGTCGGCGGCGGTCCATGCGCGCCCGTCCTCGCGAGGCAGCACCGCGTTCGTGTGGGCGACAAGGGTGTCGATCGTCGGTGTGTCGGGCGAGTCGTAGACGACGGCCGACGGCGCATCGTTGAACGGAATGGCCTCGGGAACGGGGGTGGAGTACGCCTCGACATTCGCCGCGTACCCGCCGGCAGAGCGCACGAAGGTATCCTCGCCGATCGACGTCGGCAGGAGGAATTCTTCGCTGCGCGATCCGCCCATCGCGCCAGCGTCGGCGGAGACGATGGCGTATTCGAGACCGAGCCGGGTGAAGATGCGCTCGTAGGCGGCGCGCTGGCGCTCGTAGCTCGCGTGCAACCCCTCGTCGGTCGCATCGAACGAGTAGGCGTCCTTCATCGTGAACTCGCGGCCGCGCAGCAGGCCGGCGCGGGGCCGAGCCTCATCGCGGTACTTGTCCTGAATCTGGAAGAGCGCCAGCGGCAGGTCCTTGTACGACGTCACGATGTCCTTCACCATGTTGGTGAAGACCTCTTCGTGCGTCGGTGCGAGCAGGTAGTCGGCGCCGTGGCGATCCTGCAGGCGGAAGAGGGCGTCTCCGTACTCCTCCCACCGACCGGAGGCTTCGTATGGCTCGCGGGGCAGCAGTCCGGGGAAATGCACTTCGTGCGCACCGGCGGCGACCATCTCCTCGCGGATGATCTGCTCGAGCTTGCCCTTCACCCGCAAGCCGAGCGGCATCCACCCGAAGATTCCCGGGGCCTGGCGCCGGATGTAGCCCGCGCGCACGAGCAGCCGGTGGCTCGCCACCTCGGCGTCAGAGGGATCTTCTCGGAGGGTCTTGAGAAAGTAGGAGCTGAGCCGCGTAATCACCTCACCATCGTAGCCCGCGCGCCGCGCGTCGGAGGTGCGCCGTACGCTGGAGCCGTGATGCGAAACCGCTGGCTGCACTGGCTCGCACCGGCACTGGTGCTCGCGATCGCTGCTGCACTGAGGTTCTGGGCTCTCGGCCGTCCCGGGGTGCTCGTCTTCGACGAGTTGTACTACGTGCGGGATGCCATCAGCCAGCTCGCGCACGGATACCCGACGACCTGGCCCGATGACGAACCGGACATGAGCGGGTCGCGTGCGCTCGGCTTCTCCGACGAGCCGTCGAACGCAGTGCACCCTCCACTCGGCAAGTGGCTCATCGGCCTCGGGGTGCTCGTGTTCGGGCCCGGTTCCGGCTGGGGGTGGCGAAGTGCGGTCGCGCTCGCCGGCGTGCTCACCGTGGCGGTCACGATGCGCCTCGGCTGGCGCATCACCCGGAGCGTCGTCGTCGCATGCACCGTGGGTCTCCTCCTCGCGATCGACGGAGTGCACGTCGTACTCACGCGAGTGGGTCTGCTCGACGGCTTCCTCACCCTCGCCGTCGCGATCGGCGCGCTGTGCGTCTGGCGCGATATCGAATGGACCGGGGCACGGGCGACGACGCCGGATCAGCGTGACCGCTCCGGTCCACCGCCGCCCCGCGTTCCGGTGCTCTGGCGCCGCCCGTGGCTGCTCGCGGCCGCGGGAGCCTTCGGCGCTGCGGCATCGATCAAATGGTCCGGCCTGTACCCGCTCGCTGCCTTCCTCGTCTTCATCACCGTGCGCGATCTCGTCGTCCGGCTCCGGGCACGGGAACGCCACGCCGTGCCGCGCGCTGCGTGGCAGGCCGTCGTCGCCGGGCTGGTCGCCCTCCCCGCTGCCGCGCTCGTGTACGTCGCCAGTTGGGCGGGCTGGATCCTGAATCCCGGCGGGTGGAGCCGCACCGCAGGAGAAGCATGGTGGCCGGCGCTGCTGCAGTATCACGCCGAGATGCTCGACTGGCACCGGTCGCTCAGCGCGCCGCACCCCTACGCCTCCCATCCGCTGACGTGGCCGCTCGCGCTTCGCCCGACCGGGATGTACGAATCCCGCTGGGGTTCTGATGCTGGTTGCCCGTGGTCGGCCTGCGCAGCGGTCGTGTCGCCCCTGCCGAACCCGCTCGTGACCTGGGGTGGCGCGATCGCGCTCATCGCACTCGTCTGCGTCATCGTCTTCCGCGCGCGCCGCGGGCCCGACCCGCTGGTGACCGCGAGCGCGTTCGTCGTCGTCGGCTACCTCTCGGGGTGGCTCCCGTGGGTGCTGACCGTGTCGCGTTCCGCGGTCTTCCAGTTCTACGCCGTGGTGCTGACGCCGTTCTCGGCGATCGCCCTCGCGATGGGGCTCGCGCTGCTGTGCCGCGTGCGCATGCGACCTCGGCTGAGCGCGGGTGAACCGCATCCGGCGGCGAGCGCGGCCGGCCGTGCCGCGGCGAGCCATGCGGCGGCGAGCGGTGTGACGGCGGCGAGCGAGCACGGGCGCGAGTTCAAGGGCCCCGGCGGGGGCTCGCCCGAGACTCTGCTCGGAATCCGGATCGCGGTCGCCCTGTATGTGGTCGCCTGCATCGCTCTCGCCGTCCTGTTCTTCCCCGTCTGGTCCGGGGCGCCGATGGCCGAGTGGTTCTGGCGCGCGCACCAGTGGTTGCCCGGCTGGCAGTAGCAGGGCGGCGGACTCAGTTCGCCTGCTCCCTCAGAGCAAGCGCCGTGACAGCGCCCACGCCGTGAGTTCGTGCCGATTCGAGAGCTGGAGTTTGCGCAGCACGTTCGAGACGTGCGTCTCCACCGTCTTCACCGAGAGGAACAACTCGGCTGCGACCTCCTTGTAGGCGTAGCCGCGGGCGATCATGCGCATCACCTCTTGCTCGCGCGCTGAGAGACGGTCCAGTTCATCGTCTCGCGCCGCGGTCTCCCCGCCGCCCGTGCCGAACGCATCGAGCACGAACCCCGCGAGCCGCGGCGAGAACACGGCGTCTCCGCTGTGCACCCGCCCCACCGCTGCCGTCACCTCGGCGCCGGATGCGGTCTTCGTCAGGTACCCCCTGGCGCCGGCGCGGATGACCTGCACGACATCGTCGGCCGCGTCCGAGACGCTCAGCGCCAGCATACGGATGCCGCGCGTCGCAGGGTTGCCCGCGAGACGCTGCAGCACCTCGGCCCCGCCACCGCCGGCGCCGCCGGGCAGGTGCACGTCGAGCAACACGACGTCGGGCACGGTCGCCGTCACCACCGCGACCGCCTCGTCGACGTTCGCGGCTTCGCCGACCACCGCGAGCTCGTCCCCGAGTTCGGCTCGGAGACCGGTGCGGAAGATCTGATGGTCGTCGACGATGACAATGCGGATCTCGTGCGGTGCGCGATTCATCGGGTCTCCTCGTTCTGCGCGGTCTCATGGTGCGTCGTTCCCGCGGGTTCGGTCGGCGTCTGCCGGGGAATCCCGAGCCGTACCGAGGTGCCCCCGCCCGGACCGCGCACGATCCGAGCCTGCCCACCGGCTCGTTCCATTCTGCCGAGGATCGACTCGCGCACGCCCATTCGCCCCTCGGGAAGGTCGTTCGGGTCGAGCCCGACTCCGCGGTCTGTGATGTCGATCGTCACCCGATCCTGCGTCGCTTCGAGATAGACGGTGACGTCGCCGCCCGCGTGACGCGCGGCGTTCAGCATCGCCTCGCGCGCCGCTGCGACGATGGGTGCCGGCGCGACGAGCCCCTCGCCCGCTCCGACTGAGACGACCTCGAAGCGCACGGGATGATCGGCTTCGAGCGCTGCGGCGTGCGCGCGGAGCTCGGTGTCGACGGCCTCGCGCGGCTGCGGGGCGCCTCCATCGGCCGCACGAAACAGCCACTCGCGCAATTCTCGCTCCTGGCCTCGCGCCAACCGGGCGACCTCGCTGCCCGGTTCCGACCGCTGCTGGATCAGCGCGAGGGTCTGCAGCACCGAGTCGTGCAAGTGCGCGGCGATGTCGGAGCGCTCGGCCTCACGAGCTCGGGCCGCGCGCTCGCTCATCAGCTCGCGATTGATGCGGAGCAGCCAGGGCGCCACTGCAAGGGCGACGCCTCCGAGCACGGCGAGTGCCGCACCGATGACAGTCCAGGTGTTCGGCTCGCGGGCGGTGACGAAGAACATGAGGACACCGACGGCGACGAGCGCGAGGGCCCCGAGGGCTCGCGGCAGCGCATGGCGATCCGGGCGGTCGCGATCTGCGATCTGCCACCAGGTGAGGCCGACGCCCACCAGTACGGCGAGTGCGGGGAGCAACAGCTCGAGTCGCAGCTGCACCCCGAGTCGCTCGAGCACGAGACCGGCGCCCGCCAGCAACAGACACGTGCCGAGCAGCAATTCGGCGATGGGCCAGCGGGGTCGGCGCTCGTTCGCAGTGTCGGCTGCGGGCGCTCCGAGTTCGATGGGAGGCACCTGCGCCGCCGGCATGCGCGTCGCAGGGGTCGATGGCGCTGTCGTCGCCGGGGCCGCCGGAGTCGCTGCAGCTGCCGGAGCCGAGGCGGGAGCAGCAGACGCAGCAGCGGCGGGAGCCGCAGGCGGGGTCAGCGCCCGTCGAAGCGGCACGATGCCCGCATCGTCGCCGTTCCACGGCACAGTGGCCCAGAGCCACAGGTAGAGCACGGCCCCGGCTCCGCCCAGCGCGGTCAGCACGAGCATCGCAATGCGCACCGTCTGCGACGAAACGCCGAGATGCGCCCCGAGTCCCCCGCAGACGCCCATGAGCACGCGGTCATCGCGCGAGCGGGTGAGAGGAGCATCGGCCATGCCCCCATCCAATCAGGTCACGCGACGCGTGGGGGTCTCGGGGTCTCGGGATCAGGGAAGGATCAGGGTGATCCCCCATGGCCGAGCATTCCCGTCTCAGCCAGACTCGAACCATGGACACCACACCTCCCACACCGGGCCCCGCAGGGCCGCCTGCGGGCCAGGGCTTCTTCACCTGGTTGCGCGGTCTCGGCATCACCCGCAGCAGCGACCGGTGGTTCGCCGGCGTCGCCGCCGGAATCGCAGATCGCCTTCGGATCGATCCCATCATCGTGCGAGGCATCTTCATCGTGCTCGCGCTGCTGGGAGGCCCTGGCGTTCTGCTCTACCTCATCGGCTGGCTCCTCCTGCCCGACGCGAACGGCCGCATCCACGTGGAGGAGATCATCCGGGGGCGAGCAGAGACCGGGATGATCGTCGTCGCCGTGATCCTCACGGCCGTCGTCATCGTTCCGGGCATTCTCGGCCTCGTGAGCCCTGGAGACGCCTACCCGCTGTTCAGCGTGTGGAGCTGGGGCGTCTGGGGGTCGCTCGGCATTCCCGGATGGGTCACTGCGACAGCGGCCTGGCTGTCCTGGATCGCGATCCTCGTGCTCGGGTTCTTCTGGGTACGGAGCATCGTGCTCAAGCGCGGCCGAGAATACGGCGAACACGCATCCGGTGCCGACGACGCGGCGTCAGGAGAGGCCGGGGCCGATCCGGATCACGCGGATCGCGCTGCCGACCGCGAGTACGCCCGCACCCCGCACGACTCCGCCGATTCCGCTGCATCGTTCGCCGCGCGGGCGAGCGAGAGCGCCGACCGCGTCGCACGGGACGCCGCTGACTGGGGTCGCCGCGCGGGCGCCGCTGCCGATAAGTGGGGGCGAGAGGTCGGCGAGCAGACCGAGGCGTGGAGCGCCCGCTACGCGGAGCACCACGACGCGCATCGGCTGGGAGCCGCCCACACGGTGATCACCCTGGCACTCGCGCTGCTCGCGGGCGGACTCGCGGCACTGTGGACGACCTCAGTGCACGGTCCGCTCTCGATCGAGAGCGTCGCTCCCGACGCGCTCATCACCGGCCTCATCGCGGCGCTCGCCGTACTGGCATTGTCGTTGATCGTCGCCGGAACACGCGGTCGGTACACCGGGTGGATCGGGTTTCTCTCGTTCTGCGGTGTGGTGGCGTTGCTCATCACCGTCGTGCTCCCCTGGGGCATTCGCTTCCAGCCGTTCGGCAATCTGCATGTGACCGGAGCGGAGACCGGTGCCGTCGTGCTCGCGGGCAACACCACGGTCGATCTCGGGGATATCGAGACGAGAGCGGGTGGCGCCGATGATCTCGAGGTGTGGGTGCTCGCGGGTCGCAGCACCATCGAGCTTCCTGCGTCGTCTCCGGTCATCGTGCACGCGCGCGTACTCGCTGGACGGATCGATGAATCCGGCCGCAACGACCTCGACTCGTCTCGAGCGACCCAGATCGTGACGAGCGGGCCCTTCATCTCGCGGGAGATCCGATCGAACGTCACGCCCGACAACGAGGACGCGGCACCTGTCGTCACGGTGACGCTGCTCGCCGGCAACGTCGACGTCACGGGCGGTGCGGCCGGGCGGGATGCCGCGAGGGCGGATGAGAACGAGCTCGCAGGGGTCGATACCCCTGCAGACACGGACGCGGATCGGCGTCTGGAGCAGGAGGCCGATCGCCTCGACGGCCAGCTCGACGTGCTCGACTGGAAGCTCGCGGAACCGGGCCTCAGCCCGTCTGAGCGCCGGAGCCTGGAAGACGAGCGCACCGATATCGCACAGGAGCTCGAAGCCCTGGAACTGGAGATGAACTCATGAGCGTCGAACCTACGAGCCCCGGGACGAATGATGAGACGACGGCCAGGATTCCGCTGACGCCACCGCCCGCGAGCGGGGTCGCAGCGGCTCCCGCCGACGCGGAGAGCGGTCCGGGAGAATCCGCCGGCCAGAGCGCACCGAGCGCACCGAGCGCAGCCGCCGCACCCGCCGCACCTCGACCGGACGCACGCGAAACGCCTGACGCATTCGGGGCGCCGACGGGCGAACGCGCGGCCGGAAACACTGCTGCGGGCGTTCGCGCACCGTCGCGGCCGAGCCCGCGGACGGGGCCCATCGTCTGGGGAGCGCTGATCCTGGTCTTCTGCGGATACATCTCGCAGCAGGTGCTCGGCGGCGGCGGCCTGGACGCGGCCGGCTGGATCACCGCGACGATTATCGGGCTGGGCGTCCTACTGCTCGGTGTCGGCTTCGCCGTGCTGATCCGCGGCCGTCGCGATACCCGGCGTCGGCGGTAGGGATCAGGCTGGCACCCGCGGTATCTCCCGCGTCTGCGTTGAGATCCAATGCAGCGGGACCTGGATCGCGACGCGGGTGCCACCGCCGGCGTCCGGGCCCCAGGTGATGCTCCCGCCGAGTTCGCCTTCGATCAGCGTGCGCACGATCTGCGTGCCCAGCCCGTCGCCGACCGTGCCGCCGGGAAGCCCGGTGCCCGTATCGACCACTTCGACCGTGAGCTGCTCATCGGTACGCCGGGCGGTGACGAAGACCTCGCCCTCGCGGCCTGCGAGTCCGTGCTCCACGGCGTTCGTCACGATCTCGGTGAGCGCGAGGGCGAGAGGGGTCGCGTACTCCGAGGGCAGCTCGCCGAACTCCCCTTCCTTGTGCGGGTGCACCGTCGTGTTGTGCAGGCTGGCCACCTCTGCGGCGAGCCCGATCACGCGGTCGAAGACCTTGTCGAAGTCGACGATCTGCGAGAGCCCGGTCGACAGCGTGTCGTGCACGACGGCGATTGCGGCGACCCGGCGCATGGCCTGGCCGAGCACCTGCTTCGCCTCTTCGCTCCTGGCGCGGCGGGCCTGCACGCGGAGCAATGATGCGACGGTCTGCAGATTGTTCTTGACCCGGTGATGGATCTCGCGAATCGTCGCGTCTTTCGTGATGAGCTCCTGCGCCTGCTGGCGCAGCTCGGTCACATCGCGCGTCAGCACGATGCCGCCGACGCGGGCTCCGTCGCGGAAGACCGGTATCGAACGCAATGTGATCGTATGTCCGTGCGTGTCGATCTCAACGCGCTTCGCGATCTTGCCCTGCGCGATCAGCGGCAGCGACTCGTTGGTGTCGAACTGCCCCTTCACGATGTCGGCGACCACTTCGCTGAAGTTCTCGCCCTCGATCTCATCCCGGAACCCGAGGGACGAGAACGTGGTCTGGGTGTTCGGGCTGGCGAACGTCGCGACCCCGTCGAGATTGATGCGCACGAGCCCATCGGCTGCACGCGGCGCGCCCTGCTCCCCTCCGCGGGAGCTCCCGGGAACGGGGAACATCCCCTTCTGGATCATGCCGAGCAGGTCAGCCGCGACCTCGCGGAACGCGGCTCCGATGCGAGAGGCCGGTTGCGTATCGGCCACGCTCGTGTGCACGGTGATGACGGCGAACGGACCCTGCACCTCTCCGTCGGCATCGGTGCGACTCACGGAGTACGCGGCAAGACGCATCGGATTCTCTTCATACCAGGCCGGTGACGTGGAGACCGTCGGATTCGTACTGGTCATCGCCTCGTCCACGAGTTCGCGCCAGTCGGCTCGCAGCAGATCGCCGATCACGTCGCGGTAGAAGAGCGTCACCGAACCTGCCGGCCTGCTGTGGGCGATCGCGAGGTAGTTCTCGTCACTCGTCGGCACCCAGAGCACCACGTCGCCGAGGGCGAGATCCGCGAGCAGGCGCAGATCGAGCGTGAGCAGCTCGAGCCATTCGATCTCCTCTTCGTCGAGGGAGGAATACTTCGTTGCAAGATTGCGCAGTGTGGCCACGACCCCAGACTAGAGCACCGCGTCCGGGAGCGAACTCCGAGATCCGCGTCTGAAAGCACGGGCGCGGTGTCTCCCGCCATCCGGGAGTTCTTGACACCCCATAGGGCGCAGTGCATAGGGTGATGACCACATCATCTCGAATCCGGCAGTGCAGTGAGGGTGAGTCGCAACGGGAGCGGCGCGCGGATCCGTTCGAAGGGACCCGTCATGCCTGCCTCCGCTCCAACGCCCCAGCACGACCGTACGCTGCGCGCGGTTCCGCAGCAGCCGCGCGCCCACGCGCGCAGTCACCTCCACGCGGTGCCGGATGTCGTGCCGAGTGCGAGCGGGCTCGGTGCGGCACCTCCCGCACGCTCCCCGTCGCCGTCACGGGTGCCCGGTCATCGCGCGGTGCTCGACGGTCCACCGGTCGATCCACCTCCCGACGCATTCGTGCAGCGTCTCGCGGTGTACGCCTTCGAGGTGCTCGAGGGGGTGCGGTCGGTCGCGCAGTTCGGTGGCTGGATCACTCCGGAAGTCGCTGCTGCGCTGAAAGCGCGACGAGCTCTCCGCGCGGAACGCGAGGCCCTCACGCGAGACCGTCGACGGCGCACGGCGACACCGGGCCGAGCGCATCTCAGCACGCCGCTCCCCCACATCATCGAGGCGACCGTCGTGCTCCACACCGACTCGCGCTCGACCGTCGTGGCGATCCGCCTCGAACACCGCAGGGAACGTTGGCGCGCGACCGACATCACGGTGCTCTGACACGCGGCGCGAACTGGACCGGCTGAAACCTACCGGTCGTTCAACCGCGACAGCTTCTCGACTTCGTACATCACGTCGACGGGAACCCCCGCGTTGCGCAGCACGTCGCGCGTCGACCGCGGCGCGGTGAGCCACCCGGCCTTCCACCCGCGCCGCAGGCAGTCGCGCAGCTGCGCGCGATCGCGCGACGCCCGGAAGGTCCGGAACCAGCGCCGCGCGGTCGCGGCGGAGTACAGCAGCTTCTCCCACCCGAAGAGTGCCGGGCTCCGCCGGAACACCCAGAGCTTGTTGCGCACCTCGTAGAAGAACCGCGGACCCGGATCCTGATCGCTCGACCCCCGCTTCACCGTGCGATGCGTGACCACCGAGGCCGGAACATACAGCCCGCGCGCGCCGCGCAACAGGCGCGCCGAGTACTCGAAGTCGTCGTTCCACAGGAAGTAGTCGGCGATCGGCAGACCCTGCTCGCGGACGCGGGCGGCGCGCAGGAATGCCGAGACGAACGAGATGGAACGGATCTCCATGGCGTCGACGGACGCGGCCCGCGCGCGCTCAGCTTCCGATGCGCGGATCTTCGGCTTCGGCGTATTCATCGGGTGGTCCTCCCCGTCGGTCCACACGACGCGTGAGCCCATCACGGCGAGGTCGTCCGGCCCGGACGCGCGGTACCGCTCGTAGGTCTCGAGGGCTCCCGCGAGCGCATCCGGCCCTGGCACGGTGTCGTCGTCCATGACCCAGACCCAGTCGGTATCGTCCTCGACGACGGCAGCCGCGATCCCGGTCGCGAACCCTCCCGCGCCGCCCGTGTTCTCGGTGAGCTCGATGTGACGCGCACGCTCGCCCCAGGCCTCCAGCATCTCGGCGGCGACCTCGACCGATCCGTCGTCCGACGCATTGTCGACCACGACGAGACGGTCGACGGGTCGGCTCTGCGCGGCGAGAGCGGCGAGTGATTCCCGCAGCAGTTCTCGCCGGTTGTAGGCCACCAGCACGGCGGTCACACGCATGCGATCGGTCTCCTTCGCGTTTCGAGCAAACCCGGCAAGTCTAGCCCGCCTCTTCCTCGGCCGGAGACGAGGCGGCGATCCCATCGGCGATGAGCTGCTGCACCGTCGCCCAGTCCGGGGCCTCTGGGTCGATCGCGGGCGGAACGAGCTCGACGTTGACCGGCTCGTACCCGCGGGCGTCGGCGGCAAGGTCGACGAATCGGCCGAGCATGGAGTCAGGGATGTCGGTGTCGACGAGCTGCGAACCCGCCGAGAGCACCTCCTGGAATCGCGCGAGGACGTTCTGCGGATTCATCTGCGCGAGAATGGCCGATTGGAGTTCGCGCTGCCGCTGCATCCGCGCGTAGTCGCCATCGGCCGACCCGTACCGCGATCGGGCGTACCAGAGCGCCGTGAACCCGTCCATCTGCTGCTCGCCCGGCTCGATCCAGCCTTCGACGCCGACCAGCTCGCCTGTCATCTCGTCGACCTGGCCTCCGATCGGCAGGCGCTCCTGCACGTTGATGGTGATGCCCCCGAGCGCGTCGATGAGGCTCTCGAACGCGTCCATGTTCACGAGGACGTAGAACTGCACTTCGAGTCCCGTCGCCCCCGAGACCGCGTCCTTGGTCGCCTCGATGCCGGGCGACGATCCCTGGGAGACGGCGTCGGCGTACATGCCGTCGTACGACGGCGATCCCGAATCCTCGAGTTCGGTGACGAGCGAGTTGAGGTTGCCGGTGGTGAAGCAGTAGTAGCCGCCGCCGTCCACGATCTCGTAGTTGTTGACCTCGTCGCAGTATCCCTCCGGATAGACGGGGGCGAGAGGAGAGCCCTCGGGGAACGGGGCGTCCTTGAGCTCGCGCGGCAGTCCGACGATCATCGACTGCCCCGTCTCGGCGTCGATGCTGACGAGCGAGATGCTGTCGGGACGCAGACCCTCGCGGTCGGACCCGGCGTCTGTGCCGAGGAGCAGGATGTTGTACCGGCCGTCGACCGGCGCGACCGCCGGTGCACTGCGGAAGAGGTCGCCAATGAGCCCGCGGCCGGCTCCGACGGCGTTTCCGGCCCAGGCGGCGCCAGCGGCGGGGACGATGGTGAGCAGCACCGAGAGCATCGCGACCGGAACGCGCCACCCGCGCTGCACGCGCACGAGCTTCGTGAGCCGGAGCGTGTCGATGCCGAGCACCACCCAGATCACCGCGTAGATGAAGAGCAGCCACTGCACGACGAGCAGCACGATGCTGTTCGTGAAGAACGTGAGCGTCGCCGTGCGCGCGAGCAGCAGGCTCACGCCCGCGATGATGACTCCGACGACGAGGATCGCCGTGGCGATGAGCCCGAACCGACCGAGGCGGCGGTTGCCGGCGACCACCTGAGCGGTCCCCGGCAGGATGAAGCCGAGGATCACGAGCCATCTGGCTCGCTTGCTCATGAGCGGTTCTGACGCCAGATCGGGGTGGCGCAGCGGCCGCTCGAGGTCGAGCGTCATGCGCGGTATCCCGCAGGATTCCCGGACTGCCAGTTCCACGAGTCGCGGCAGGCCTCGGCCAGGTCGCGGGTGGTGCGCCATTCGAGCTCGGTGTTCGCGAGCGACGGATCTGCCACCGTCTCCGCAACGTCACCCGATCGCGGCGCTTCGATCGCATAGGGGACCGGCCGGCCGGAGGCCGTCTCGAAGGCTCGCACGACCTCGAGCACGCTCGAGCCGATGCCCGATCCGAGATTGTAAGTGGAGACGCCGGGGGTGTTGTGCTCGAGCGCCGCGACGTGCCCCTCGGCGAGATCCATCACGTGGATGTAATCGCGCACGCCCGTACCGTCGACCGTCTGATATGTGTCGCCGAAGACGCTGAGCCGTTCGCGCTTGCCCACCGCGACCTGCGCGATGAACGGCATGAGATTGTTCGGGATCCCGCTCGGGTCCTCCCCGATGCGCCCCGAGGGGTGCGCCCCCACGGGGTTGAAGTAGCGGAGCAGCACGGCGCCGAGTTCGGGCCACGCGACCTGCGCATCTCGCACGATCTGCTCGTTCATGAATTTCGACCACCCGTAGGGGTTGGTGAGGCCGACGCCCGCGGGGTGCGCCTCGTCGATCGGGGAGTACTGCGGGTCGCCGTACACGGTGGCCGATGAGCTGAAGATGAAGTTCGTGATGCTGCGCTCGCGGAGGAGGTCGAGCAGCACGATCGTGGAATCGAGGTTCACCCGGTAGTACCGCGTCGGCTGCGCCACCGATTCGCCGACGGCCTTCAGCCCGGCGAGGTGGATCACCGCGTCGAAGGCGACATCTGCGAGCGCACTCCGCGCCGCATCCCGGTCGGCGAGGTCGGCCTCGACGATCTGCACCGTCGCACCGCTCAGCTCCTCGACGCGCCGCACCGCCTCGCGACTGCTGTTGGAGAAGTCGTCGAGCACGATCACCTCATGGCCGCGTTCGATCAGAACGAGTGCAGTGTGCGAGCCGATGTAGCCGGCGCCGCCTGTCAACAAAACACGCATGGGGACAGGGTACTTCGCGGATCGTGGGGGAAACCTCAAGCCGCACCGCAATGATCTGCTTTGCGTGCCGAGAATGTGCCGACCGGTGCTCGCTCACCCCGCCTGCGTGAGCGGCTGGAGCATCGGCGAGACACGTCGAGAGCGCGAAAACTCGGAGCGCGCCCCGAATTGTTGCAATTACGTCTCACTCCAGTGCTTTACGCCGTGGCGCACAGCCGCTCTCAGCTTCGCATTCCATACAATGTGGAGTGCGGGCTCGTACCGCACGCACGTGAGATGACGATTCGAGGGGAGTTCGATTGGCGACGCTCACCCTCATCGCCGACCCGTTCCCCGATTGGGAAGCCGCGGCGCACGCCTCAGCGGCTCGTGATCTCGCACAGGCGGTCGCTGAAACCGCTCCACGCAGTTGCAGCGCCCGATACCTGCTGGCTCGCGGCGGCGAGATGCCGGACTTCGCGTCTCCGCGACTCGCCACGGAGATGCTTCCGCTGCGCGCCAGCGTCCTGCCGCTCGTCTGGCAGAACGGCGCCACCGCTCGACCTCTCGACGGCGAGTTCGTGCACGCGCTGACTCCGATGATGCCGCTGCGATCCCGCGGCGACGATGACGGCTCGCAGACCTCGGTCACGATTCCGCACAGCATCGCCTGGGAGGCGCCGTCGCTGCTCGGGAATTCGCAGGCGCGCCTCTTCCGCGCGTTCGCGCGACGGGCCGTCAAGCACGCCGACATCATTCTCACTCCGACGCACGCCACCGCGCGCGTGCTGCAGCAGCAGTACGGCAGCGACCTCCCGGTGCAGGTGTTCCCGCTCGCCACACCCTCCGCCTTCGCCGCGCCCGCTGACGCTGCGGAGCGCCGGGACGCGTGGGGGCTCCCCGATCGCTTCGCGGTCACCACGGCCCGACCCGGCGAGCACGGCAGACTGGAGTGGGTGTTCGACGCGATGCGCAGCGACGAGCGCCTTCCGCCGCTCGTCGTGCTCGACGGCCTGGATCCGCAGGGCGCGACCACCCGCGAGAAGGACCGGGAATCCGCTCTGGATATCCCGCAGGACCTGCAGGGCCGTGTGCACACGGTGCGCATATCAGACCTCTCGGACGTGGGCGCAGTGCTCGCCGCAGCCCTGGTGCTCGTGCAGCCGCAGTCGTTCGCCGGAACGGGCTACACCGTGCTCGCCGCGCTCGACGCGGCCGTGCCAGTGGTGCACGCCGGCCACCCCGCCACGGAGGAGCTCGTTCTCGATGCGGGCGTGTCAGGAGGTACCGCGGAAGCATTCGCCCATGAGTACCACGACCTGGTCGGCCAGACCGGTGCTCTGCCCACGCTCACGGTGCTTGCATGCGACCGGAGCCGAGGGTTCAGCTGGCGCGCTTCGGCCTGGAACCTCTGGGAGACCCACGCGAACCTGTAGCTCGCGTGCGCTGCCGTTCGTGCCGGTGACCTGCGCTGGGTCGCGGCTGGTCGACGGCTACTCGGCGGCGATGCGCGCCTTGAGCGCATCGTTCTTCTCCCCCACGGCGGCAGTGAGGCCGTCGGCGTAGTCGGCGAGGCGCTTCGCGATCGTCGTGTCGGATGAGCCGAGGATGCGCGCCGCAAGAATCCCTGCGTTCTTCGCGCCGCCGATCGACACGGTCGCCACGGGAATGCCGCCGGGCATTTGCACGATCGACAGCAAGGAATCGAGTCCGTCGAGCTTCGCCAGCGGCACGGGAACGCCGATCACCGGAAGCGTCGTCATCGACGCCACCATGCCGGGCAGATGCGCTGCTCCGCCCGCACCCGCGATGATCACGCGGAGACCGCGGGCGGCGGCCTCGCGAGCATAGGTCATCATCTTGTCGGGGGTGCGGTGCGCGCTGACCACCTCGACCTCGTGGGCGATGCCGAACTCGCGCAGCACCTGCACGGCGTCGGTCATGACCGAGTAATCGGAATCGGAGCCCATGATGACGCCGACGAGGGGTGCGGAGGATTCAGCCATGCTCTCCATCGTATCGGCGCGCAGGATCACTCGAAGTGCTGGGCAGCGGCGACCGCCTCCGCGCGCACCGCGTCGAGCTGCTCGCCCGTCACGGTGACATGCCCGACCTTCCGTCCAGGCCGCGGCTGCTTGTCGTAGCTGTGGAACTTGGCGCGCGGGTGCGCTGCGAGGGCCTCGGCGTATCGCACCGGCATCGGGCCTTCGGCCGGCCCGCCCAGCACGTTCACCATGACCGCTGCGGGCGCGGTCATGGAGGTATCGCCGAGCGGCAGGTCCGCGACGGCGCGGAGGTGCTGCTCGAACTGGCTCGTCACCGACCCTTCGATGGAGAAGTGCCCCGAATTGTGGGGGCGCATGGCCAGCTCGTTGACGAGCACCCGACCGTCGCGGGTCTCGAACATCTCGACGGCGAGCACACCGGTGACGTCGACGCCCTCGGCCACGATCGCACCGATGCCGGCGGCCTGCTCGAGGACCTCGGCACGGTCGGTCGGGGCGGGAGCGAGCACCTCGGCGCAGACGCCGTCGCGCTGGATCGTCTCGACGACCGGCCAGGTGCGCGTCTCCCCGCTCGGCCGACGTGCGACCAACTGCGAGAGCTCTCGCACGAAATCGACGAGCTCTTCGACGAGCAGAGAACCGCCGTTCCCGTCTTCGGCGAGCGCGGTGAACCAGTCGCGGACCTCTGCGGCGTCGGAGATGACGCGCACGCCTTTCCCGTCGTACCCGCCGCGCGCGGTCTTCACCACGGCTCGTCCGCCGTGCGCGTCGAGGAAGGCCTGGAGATCGGTCTCGTCGGCGGCGGCGGTCCAGTCCGGAATGGGCACGCCCAGCTCTGCGAGCTTCTCGCGCATGACGATCTTGTCTTGCGCGTACTGCAGCGCATCCGGGCGCGGGTGCACGGCGACGCCGCGCGACACGAGCTCGTGCAGGATCGACTGCGGCACGTGCTCGTGGTCGAACGTGATGACGTCGACGGTCTCGGCGAACGCGTACACCGTCTCGGCGTCACGGTAGTCGCCGACGACATCAGCAGCACGCTCGGCGCTCGCTCCCTCGCTCTCGGCGAGCACGCTGATGCGCAGCCCCAGGTGGATCGCCGGGGGAACCATCATGCGGGCGAGCTGCCCGCCACCGATCACGCCGATCTTGATGCTGCCGTTTTGCGTCACGTCTCGCCTCTCGGGTTCGCGTCGTCGGCGCAGTGCGACGCCGACTCACGCCTCCATTCTGCCGCATTGCCGCGGGTGCGCATTCGCGCCGCGGGCCGGGCGCCTGCGCAGCGCGAGATGAACCGACGCGCGGGAACACTCCAGCGCGCCGGGCGCGGCAGCGGGCTGGGCGCGGCACACTAGTAGCTATGCACGATGCCAGCGAGCCCGCCACGGATGCCGCGAACCACGACGGCATCTCCGAGATCATCGCTGAGTTCTCCGAGGTCTTCGCCTTCGCGCGCACTCGGTGGGCGCGGTACGCGGAAGAGGTGGACCCCGAGCTCAAAGGCATCGGCATCATGATGCTGCAGCTGATCCTGCGCAAAGGCCCGATCTCCGCGACGGGGATCAGTCAGATGCTCGACATGGATAAGGCGATGGTGAGCCGGCAGGTGACGAAGCTGCGCGAGCTCGAACTGGTCGACACGCAGCCAGCGGCCGAGGATCGCCGTGTCGTACTGCTCACGCCGAGCCCCAAGGCGGAGGAGCTGCTCGGTGCCATCCGCCAGAAATGGGCGCACGCGTACCACGAGCGCTTCGCCGATTGGAGCCCAGGAGAGCTCGAGCAGTTGCGCGTCTCGCTGCACCGGTTCAACGCATCCGCCGACGGTATGAGCAGCGAGCCCTTCGGGCCCCGCCGCGGGCGGGACCCCCGAGGCGAATCCGACGGCGCCGGATCGACGCCGACGGGAGTCGACTCCGCCGATCCTCCCCCGCAGTAGGGCCGGCCCCTTCGTCTCACCCGCCGTTCGCCGATCGTTCACGCAGCCGTTACCCCACGGGCGGCCGTAACCAAGTCGTGACTTATACAGTGGCCACATGACGACCTCATCGCCGCTCCACGTGCAGTTGTACGAGGAGATGATCCACCGCATCCGAACGGGCGCGTGGCAGCCCGGCGAGAAGGTTCCGAGCGAGAAATCGCTCATCGCCGAGTTCGGCACATCCCGCGGCCCTGTGCGCCAAGCGCTCGCCGCTCTGCGCGCCGACGGCATGATCGTGGGTGGCCGGGGAACCCCGCCTCGTGTGCAGCACACCGCTCCCCCGCAATCGTTCGATACGTTCATCTCGTTCAGCGAGTGGGCCCGCGAACTGGGGCTGACGCCCGGCCAACGCGTCATCGAGGCGAGTCGCCGATCAGCGACCGAGGAGTGCGCCCGCGAGTTGCAGATCGCCCCGGATGCACCGGTGATCGAGATCATCCGCGTGCGCTACCTCGACGAGAAACCTGCGATGCTCGAGCGCTCGCTGTTCCCGTATGAGATCGGCAAGCACCTGCTCGGCACCGACTTCCAGCACGGCAGCGTGACGCAGGCACTCGCCAACGTCGGAATCGTCCCGACTCGCGCGCGCCACGTCATCGACGCTATCGCGGCGCACCCGCTCGAGGTGGAGCAGTTGCACATCGCGCCTGGCAGCCCACTGCTGCGGGTGCGCCGCCTCGCCTACAACGAGTTCGGCACCGTCATCGAGAGCGCCGACGACCGGTATCTCCCGACCATGGCGACATTCGTGGTCGAGAACAGCGCGAAGCACCGCAACCATCTGTCCCGTCACACGGCGACCCCGGCGAGCGGCCTCCTCTCCCTGTACGACGGGGCTGGCCGCTAGCCACATCCGAGGTCCGGAATGTCGCGTCGCAGGATGCAGGCGGTGCCTTATGCGGCAGCGGTCTGCAGCGCCGGGATCTCGGACATCGAGGCGGTCACCATGATCGGAAGGTGATCCGACGTGCCGCGGTCGAGCGTACGCACGCTGTCGATGTCGAGGCCCATCGAGGTCGCGAAATCGAAGTGGCCCCGGAACATCTTGTAGCGCGTGTAGGTGCGCTTGTCGCTGAGGCTCAGCTCGTAGCCGGTGTCGCGCATCTCGGTATCGAGGCGTCCTTTGAACACCGGGTAGTTGTAGTCTCCGACCATGAGTGCCGGCAGACCGGGCCCGAGGTGGCGCAGCTCGGCGAGGGCGGCGTGGATCTGATGCCGGCGCAGCGAGTTGAGCGCCGTGAGCGGGGCCGCGTGGAACGAGGCGACGACGAGGTCGCGCTGCAACTCCGAATCATGCATCCGCACGCCCAGGAGGCGCTCGTGAGCGGGGGCGAGCAGACGGTCGTGCAGTGACTTCTTCAATTGGAACGTGTGGGCGGAGCGCGTGTGGAAGCGCCCGTCGCGCACGTACATCGCAAGACCGAGGCGGTTGCGCTCGGTCGCGTGCACGAGTGAGAGGTGCCCGAGTCGTGCGGGAAGCGCGACGGCTTCAGCTTCTTGCAGGCAGAGCACATCGACGCCGTGATCGTCCGTGAGCGCATCCAGCTCACTGAGGGCGCGGTTCTTCCGCAAGTTGTAGCTGATGACCTTCATATCGCGTACCTCCATGTGGTCGTGCAGGGCGGCTGAGCCCAACAGAAGACACCCTACGCCCGGCGGCCTGTGGAGTCAGCGTGTCACTCCTGACAAATCACTCAGCTTGCTGCTGGCGCCGTGCGGGGCGTTGCAGTGCCCCATCGGGCGCACCGGACCCGAGGCGCACCGCTGCCCCTGCTACAGCTGGCGCAACCGCACCTCGAGCGTGCCGATGATCATCTGCTCCGTCACCGGAGCGACCCGGCCCGGTTCGAGCTGCATCGCGGTTCCGTCGGCGCCGACGAGCGAGACGCCATTGGTCGACTGGAGGTCCTCGATCGACCAGTCCTCGCCTGCGCGGCGCAGGCGCGCATGCGACTTCGACGTCGTACGCGTCGGATCGGTGATCTGCAGCACCGACGACGCCTCACGCGCCTCCGGCTTGCGACCGATGACGATGTCGTCGCCGTCGAGTTCGAGGAGTTCGCCGCCGGGCAGTTCGAGCGCCCACCGCGAGCGTCGTGACACGACGACCGTGTGATCTTCGTCGAGCCCGCCCGGTGCGGCGACCGGAGGCGCGACAGGCGGCGCGACCGGCGGCATGGCAGAAACGGGCACCGACGGCGTCGTGGCCGGAGCCGTCGATGCCGCGACCGGAGCAGTGGGTGGAGCGACGGAGGCGGCGGGAGTCGGCGCAGCAGGCTCGGGCGTCGGCTGCGCTACTGGCTCGGCCGCCGGCTGGGCTGCGGGCTCGGCCGCCGGCTGGGCTGCGGGCTCGGCCGCCGGCTGGGCTGGAGCGCCACGGTCGAAGATCGACGGCTCAGGAGCGGGCTCAGGGGCGGGCGTCGGAAGCGGCACCGCCCCCGGGCTCACGGGAGGGTGCGCGGGCACTGGGGGTGGAGCGGGCGCTGCTCGCTGGTCGCTCTCGGGAGCCTGCGACAGCACTGCGGCTGACGGCTCGGGAAGGACCATCGGGCCGGACTCGTGCTCGACGTTGGTGTCTTCGACGGCAGGCCAGGAGAAGGGGCGCGGAGGGGCTTCCCCGCCGAGTGGCTGCGGCGCGCGCGGCGCGACTCCCTCAGCCGCGAGACGCTCGAAATCTCCTTCTGTCGTATTGCTGAACCCCCAGTTGTTCACGACCGGCTGCTGCGCGCCCGACCCTGCCTGCTGGCTCTGCACGGGCTGCTGGTGCTGCACCGGCTGCTGGCTCTGCACCGGCTGCGGGGGCGCGGGCTGCTGCCATCCGCCATTCGCAGGTTCCGGCACGGGGGCTGCGGCCCACGGGTCCTGCGCAACCGCCGGCTGCTGCGGCACCGGAGGCAGGCCCTGCCAACTGGGATCGTGCTGACCCGCTGCGGGCTGCGGCGCGAAGCCGGCAGTCCCGTACGCCGGAGCACCGGCGTAGCCGGCTCCATCGGCCCCGAAGCCATCAGCCGCGGGGTAGCCGGCGGCGGCGTATCCCGCTGCGTCGAACTCTCGATCCCGCAGCTGAGCTGAGAAGAGGGTCGCCCACAACGGCGGGATGAACGCTCCGAGCACCGTGAAACCGGCGCCCTTGCCGAACTCGGTGTTGATGCGGTGAATCGCGATGATCGAGACCACGAGCACGATGATGCTGAGACCCGGAACGATCATGAACAGCGCGAGCCAGCCCGGGAGACCGCCCCGCTGAATCAGCTGCCACTGGTTCCAGAGCGGGATCCAGCCCCACCCGGAGGGCAGTCCCAGGTAGGGGAAGAGTCGCGAAAGCGACCAGAGGTACCAGACGTAGACCGCGAGGCCGACGAGCGACCAGACACCGAAGACGAGGAAGAACCCAGCACCGAGCTGCGTCGAATTCTCGTAGACCATGAATCACTCTTTTCCGTTGGGCGATGTGGCAGGCTGCCGATCGGCACGGCAGCCTCGCGATCGGGGCGCGACGCGGCGGTAACTCTGACAGGGTACCGTTCTGGGGCCCATTCGAGAATCCCGGCGATCACGACTCGTCATGCGGGGCGTCTTGCGACGACGGGGCGTACGCGAGTTGCACCACCTGATACCCGCGCGACCGCGAGATGACCTGTGCGCGACCCGGGGCGCTCGGAATCGCCTTGACCTTTCCGATCAGCTGGCCCTCTTCGGGATTTCCGCTCAGCAGGATGCCGGTGACGCCGAGATCGGTCATGCCCTGCAGGATCGGATCGTACGCGGCACGTGACGCGCCGCCGGAACGGCGCGTCACGACGACGTGCAGTCCGAGGTCTCCGGCCTGGGCCAGGAGCTGCGCGAGCGGTGCCGCTGGGTTGCCCTGCTGCGTGGCCACCAGATCGTAGTCGTCGATGAGAATATATCCTTCGGCCCCGGTCCACCAGCTGCGATTGCGCAGCTGGTCTGCCGTCACGTCGGGTCCGGGAAGCCGCGCCCGGAAGAACTCCACGAGCTGGTTCACCGCACCGGCGGCCTGCTCGGCGGTCGTCAGGTAGGCCCCGAGGTAGTCCTCGGGAATCTCGCCGAGGTGCGCGCGCCGGTAGTCGATCATGAAGATGCGGGCCTGGCCCGGCTCGTAGCGACGCGTGATCTCGTGCACGATGCCGCGCAGCATCGACGACTTGCCCGAACCCGAGTCGCCGTACAAGAACAGGTGCTGTTCGCGAGCGGGGTCGATGCCGATCGGCGCGAGTTCTGCCTCGTCCAGTCCGAGCAGCAACTGCTGAGGGTTCGCGGCCGGATGCTGCCGCAGTTCGTCGAGCGGCAGCCGTTCCGGCAGCAGACGCAGTTTCGGGCCCTGCTCGCGCTGCCAGGCGCTGCTGACCTTTGCGACGAGGTCGTCAACGCCGTCGACGAGGGTCTCTGCTGCCGTGTCGGTGTCGATGCGGGGAAGGGCGGTGAGCATCTGGAGGCCGGAGGGATCGAGGCCGCGACCAGGCAACGCCGATACGTTCGCCGCCGCACGGCGGTTGACCTCGGAGTCGGCGGCGTCGCCGAGTCGCAGCTCGATGCGCCCGCCCATGAGGTCCTTGACATTGGGTCGGATGTCGAGCCAGCGACTCGCCGTCAGCACGATATGCACGCCGAAGCTGAGACCGCGGGCCGCCAGCTGCTGCACGGGAGCCTCGAGATTCTCGTAATCGCTTCGGAGCGTCGCCCACCCGTCGACGACGAGGAAGATGTCGCCGTAGCCGTCGTCGACGATTCCCTGCTCGCGCCGTGCACGGTACGTATCGATCGAGTCGATGCCGTGCGCGCGGAAGTATGCCTCTCGTGCGTTGAGGAGCGACGTGACCTCGGCGACCGTGCGACGGATCACCTCCGGCTCGCCTCGCGTGGCGAGGCCCGCGAGATGGGGGAGATTGCGCAGCCCGGCGAAGCTGCCGCCGAAGTCGATGACGAACACCTGCACCTCGTGCGGGGTGTGCGTGAGCGCGAGCGCCGAGACGAGCGTCCGAGCCGCGGTGCTCTTGCCGGAGAGCGGAGCACCCACGATCGCGACGTGCCCTGCGGCACCCGACAAGTCGAGGGTGAGCACGTCCCGTCGCTGATAGAGCGGCACGTCGACGATGCCGACCGGAACGGTGAGTCTGCGGTGCTCGCGCCAGCGGGGAGCGTGCAGGCCGAGCTCGTAGCTGACCGCGAGCTTTCCGAGCAGCTGGTCGAGCGTCGCCGGCTCCTCCAACGGAGGCAGCCACACCTGGTGCGCGGCCGGCCCGATGCCTGACATCCGGGCGACCGCCAGCTCGAAGGTGCTGCGCGTCTCCTCCGGTTCTGCCGCTGCGAGCTCCTCGGCTCGACGCTCGGCTTCGGCGGCCTGACGCGCTGCCTCGTCAGCGGGGTCGGTGAGCTGCTTCGCAGCCGCCGTGAACGGGGTGATGCGCACCGCGCCCGGCGCAGCCGACGCATCGTCTGCTGCGATCGCGCGTCGTGCGGGCGGTGGTCCGGAAACATAGGCCGCGCGGAACTGGGTGAGGTTGTCATCGCTGCCGACTTTGAGCAGACCGCCGCCCGGCTCCTGCGGCAGGTGATACGCGTCGGGTACGCCGATGACGGTGCGCGACTCAGCCGCCGAGAAGGTGCGCAGGCCTATGCGATACGAGAGGTGCGTGTCGAGTCCCTTGAGGCGCGACTCCTCGAGTCGCTGCGAAGCGAGCAGCAGGTGCACGTGCAGCGAACGACCCAAGCGGCCGATCGCGACGAACGATTCGATGAACTCGGGCTTCGCGCTCAGCAGCTCGGAGAACTCGTCGGCGACGATGAGCAGCGCGGGCAACGGCGGCAGGTCGCTGCGACCGTTCTTTCTCGCCTTCTCGTATTCGCCGACGTTCACGAAGTTCCCCGCCGAGCGCAGAAGCTCCTGACGCCGCGTCATCTCGCCCTGCAGGGCGTCCTGCATGCGGTCGACGAGGCTGATCTCCTCGCCCAGGTTGGTGATGATCGCCGACACGTGTGGCATGTCGGCCATGCCTGCGAATGTCGCACCGCCCTTGAAGTCCACCAGCACGAAGTTGAGCTGCTCGGGCGAGTGCGTCAATGCGAGCGAGAGCACGAGCGTGCGCAGCACTTCGGACTTGCCCGAGCCCGTGGCGCCGATGATCAGACCGTGCGGGCCCATGCCCTGCGAAGCGGACTCCTTGAGGTCGAGGATCAGCGGGGCGCCATTCGTGTCCTGCCCGATCGGCACGCGCAGCCGGTCTCGCTCGGGCAGATACCGCCACTGCTGCTCGAGGTCGAGATCACGGACGTCGGGCAGGCTCAGCAGCTCGAGCAGCTCCTGCTGTCGCTTGCTCGCTCGGGATACCGACCCGCCGCCGCCTTCTCGGTGCAGCGGTGCGAGACGGCGCGCAACCGCTTCCGCCTCGACCAGGCTCATGTCGTCGGGCGCGATGGTCTGCGCCTGCGTGCGCCCCTCTGCCACCTCTGCAGTGCCGGAGCCGATGTAGACCCGTGCGGTGTACGCATCGTCGTTGTCGTCCCAAGCGCTCGGCAGGTCGAGCACGGTGATTCCTTGCAGGCCACCGGCGAATACCGAGTCACTGGGCGGCACGGTGGCGCCGTCGACGACGACGAGGAGGTGCGGGCCGCTGGAGGGCGAGCCCCCGCCTGCCGAGAATCGCGGGCGTTCGCGCAGATCCGCCGGGAGCATGCGGAGCAGGGTGTCGAGATCCGAGCCGATCATTCGAGCCGGGCCGAGCGAGTCCCTGAGTCGGGTGGACTGCGCATGCGGCAACCACTTCGCCCATTCCCACTGCGGGAGCGATTCGGGGCCGGCAGCGATGACGATCTGCAGGTCGTCGGGACTGTGCAGCGCTGCGAGGTGGCAGATCATGCCCCGAGCCAGGCCCCGGATGCGTTCGACGTCGTCGCCGACGAGCTGCACGCTCCGGTAATGCGAGACGCGCACATAGGTGGGCAGGTCCGGTTGGGTCTCATGCGTTGCGAGAAAGCGGTGCGCCGCCGTCGTCGCCACCGGATCGAGATCTGCGATCGGAGGCAGCTCTGGGGCGACCAGCGTGAGCGCGAGCGGCTGTTCGCAGGTTCCGACGCGCACCGTGAGGAAGTCGTCGTCTGCAGCGCCGCGCTCCCACACCCTGGTACCGTCTTCGACCAGATAGCTCAGCGTCTCAGGGGCGGGGTAGCGCCAGTTGCGCTCGCGGCGCTGCGCTTTCGCCGCGGTGCGCACGGTGTCGCGCAGATCGGTGAGGTACGCGAGATACTCGCGGCGCGAGCTCAGAATCGATGCCTGCCGCGTCGCCCGCTGCCGCCAGCCGTTCACGAAGACGAACCCGAGCGCCGAGATGAGGAACATTCCACCGGTGATCCAGCCCGTCGGACCGGCGTTGCTCACGGAGACCATGATGATCGCGCCCACGCTGCCGAGCATCGGAAGCGCCGAGGTCAGCAGACTGCTGCCTCCCTCGGAGGGTTCGATCTCGGGGGGCGCCTGCAGATTGACGCTGCCGGAGGGCACGCGCGGCGGCGCGAGTCGACTGCTCATCGATGTGCTCCTTCGAGCCGGTGTTCGGCCCGGCTGTTCCCTGGTGCTGCCACCGGTTCAGACTACCAACGGCTCCCGACGCGGATGCAGCCCTTTTCCCCCGTCGCGCCACCTCGGGAACGATTAAGCTCTCGGACAGGAGCGGGTCATCGGCGCAGCGCCCCGATCCGCGGTCGACGTGAGCGTCGACGCTGATGAGAAACGTGCATGAAGGGATACTTCGGTGGAGCTCGCTGAGGGAACGGCCGCGACGCCGCCGGCCGCGTGGTACCCGGATCCGGCCGGCAGCGGCATGCTGCGCTACTGGGACGGATCGGGCTGGACCGGTCACCTCGCCCCGGCTTCGACGCCGGCGCCCCAGGCCGACCCGGCGCACCCGTATGTCCGGCCCGCATACGCGCGGGCTCGCAGACCGCCCCACGAGCGGGCTTGGACGACGGGCACGATCGTCACGCTCATCGTGTGCGCTCTGCTGGTCATCGCGACGGTTCCGGCGCTCGCCTGGCTCGCGGGCGCCAAGGCGCACGCACTCGAGGGCGGCGCGGCGGCGGCCGTCGAGAAGTTCCTCGCCGCTGCGACGACGGGTGATCCGGCGTGGCGCGACGCAGCCGACCCAGCGCTGCATCCCGAGACCGACGACAGCGCCACCCCGCTCTACGGAGATATCGCCTCAGCAGAGCAGCTCGGCCTCACCCTGGACTACCGATACGACCCCGGCGATTTCGTCTATGCGAACGCCGGGTCCAGTTACCTCACCGGCGAACCGCAGACTGCGGACACTGTGTCCGTTCCCGTCGGTCTCACCTATGACTACACGGTCGATGGCGAGTCGTTCACCTCAGAACTCACGCAGGCCCTCTGGCTCACCCGCCCCTTCTACTACGACGGAGACGACGAGCCGAGCGCCTCTGATGCATCGCGCGCGCCCTCGGCCGTCGGCCCCTGGCGCGTGGCGGGGATCGCGGCCGGATCGACCATCGACTTCGACATCGCAGGCGACGAATTCGAGACCACGTTCTCCGATGCCGGCACCGGGAGCGACGAGAGCGTCTGCGCCGACCCGAAATCGATGATTCTGGAGATGTCTCAGCTCTCGCGTCAGGACGGCATGCTCAGCAGCTCGTGCCTGGTGCGACAGGGGGACGCCCGACTGCGCCCCGACGACCTCGACCCGCAGGCGGTTGCTGCGAAGTTTCCGGTGATGAACGAGTTCAGCACGATCCCCGACGACGTCATGGGAGCGGAGGTCGGCTACGACACGCTGCCACCGCTCTCCCAATACCCGATCACGATGGGCGATACGCAGTACGTCTTCACAATCGCGGCTACCCCGAGCGGTGGCGCAGGCGTGCAGGGCCAGACGCTCCGGTTCATCCAGGTCGCAGAGGTGGCGGGCGGATGAGCGCAGACACGAGCAGCGCGGGTGCCTCCCGCGAAACCGGCGACGTTGCGACGCAGCCGCGTCGAAGAAACCGCCGGGCGAGACTGGCCCAGCTGATCGTCATCGCGGCGACCGTGCTCTGCCTCGGCGTCGCAGGTTCGGTCGCCGCCCTGAACTGGCCCACCCCGTACCCGGTGGGGCAGGCAGCGGCGGTGCCGGCTGGCGACACGACCCCAGCCTGGGTCGAGGAGGACTACAACGCTGAGACGAGCAGCTACGATCAGGCGTGGTTCGACATGAACGAGGCCCTGCAGCAGCACGATCGAGAGCTGTTCCTCTCGTATGCGGAGGGTGACGCGCAGGCGCAGCTGGCGCTGTGGTGGGACAACCTGTCTGCACTCGGCTGGACCACGGGTTTCATCGCCCCGAACACCGACGCCGATGGGTCCCAGCTGGTCAACATCGGCGTCGACCTCGGCTTCCCTGCGAACGAAATGCGCGGGAGCGGGGCGGCCGACGCTGGGCTGATTCTCACCCAGGGCAGCTATTACCGCATCACGACGACGGGCAGCGGCGATTCGCTGCGCATCACCTCTTTCGTGCCGCGCGACGTGATCCAGCCCTGGGACGACGGCAAGATCTACGTCGAGCGACGCGACCACGTCGTGCTGTTCGCACTGGAGGACGAGCGAGAGTTGGTGACGCGCACCATCGATGAAGCCGAAGAGGCGGCAGTGACGACCCTCGAACTCGCCACGCGCATGGGCGGTGACGTGCCGCAAACCGGTTTCACCTCGGGCATCACGGCGAGCAATGAACGTCTCGAGCGGTGGCGGTACGGAAACTTGGAGAAACCGGAGGGCGAGATCGACGCCGCCGGGTTCGCCCGGTCGAGCTACCGCCCCCAGGGCTCGGAGATCATCGACCCGAGCATCGCGACCGGTCAGGCGACCGGCGGCACGACCGTCGTACTGGGGCCCGGTGCCGACTTCGACCGGCGCGCGGTCTTCATCCACGAATTCGCCCATGCGATCCACTACACGGCGGCGCCGTCCCAGAGCTGGGCGACCTCGACGGCGGCGCTCGAGGGCTTCGCCCGGTATGCCGAGTACGCCTCCGGCGCCGCGCAGTTCATCGCCTATCCGGAGCTGAAAGCCGCGGTGGCGTCGCTGGGCGTCGACGTGTTCTCCGACGAGCGCATCTACCAGGAGGCCGGGGCGCTCGAAGCCTACGACGCAGCCGGATCGTACTATCTCTTCGTCGCTGAGAACGGCGGCGACCCGTGGGCGCTCGCGGTCGACTCGGTCACCGAGGGCCGACCCATCTCCGAGGTCGCCGCGGCATCCTCCGCTGCGCTCTCGGCCGAGAACTGGCAGCTCTGGGTCGCGGGCCAGTAGGCCGAGCTACCCGCGTTCCCCTCAGCTGCCGTCGCTCTCCGGGGTGCGGCCGCCGGCGCGCGAGGCACGTGCTGCCGGTCCGCCGTCGCCCTCGTCCTCGAGCTTGGGAGCGATGTACCCGCCCAATCCAGACCGGGCCGACTTCTTCTCAGCGCCGCCGCCGGCGCCGCCGCCCATCATCATGCCTCCAGGGCGCGCGCCGCGGCCCGAGCCGGCGGTGTTCGACGATGCGCCGGATCCGCCACCCGATCCTCCGGCACCCGCCGCCGCCGCCGCACCGCGCAGACCGCCGCCGCCGCCGGTCAGGCCTGCCCCGGCGGGAGCCGCGCCGAGCCCTCCGGGGCCGACCGCGCCGAGGCCCATGCCGAAGCCGGAGTTGCCGCCGCCCGCGCCCGCCAGCTTCGCTCCCGCCGCGAGACCGGCCGCGCCGAGCCCGGCTGCCCCGAGACCGCTGC
This sequence comes from Leucobacter sp. USHLN154, assembly GCF_037145595.1. Lineage (NCBI taxonomy): Bacteria > Bacillati > Actinomycetota > Actinomycetes > Micrococcales > Microbacteriaceae > Leucobacter > Leucobacter sp. USHLN154. Next base: position 53,104 of record NZ_JBBCXF010000001.1, on the reverse strand, counting down.
GCACCGCCGACCCGTCGAGGTTGCTGTCGACGCTCGGGCGCTGCCCGGTATCGGTCCAATTCGGATCCTCCGGGCCGCCGGGGCCATCAGAACCCGGCCCGTCGGGGTCGAAGGGCGGTGGGTCCGTGATCACCGGCGGCCAGTCGGGGTCGAGTGGCTGCGGGAGCGTGGGGTCGTTCGGACCGTCCGGACCGTCCGGACCGTCCGGGCCATTCGGTCCGGTCGAATCAACCGGTCCCCCAACGTCGCCCGAACCGCCGCCGCCCGATCCGGGGCCGGTACCCGTCGGACCGCCTCCGCCCGGATTTCGGCCGACCGGCGGCGGCACACTCGGGCCAGGGCCTCCCGTGACCGGAGACGAGGTGCCGTCGCTGTCGCCGGTGAGCTGATCATTCACGTTCGGATCGTTGGGCTCGACGCGGTCGAAACCGGTGCGGATCGTGCGGTCGAGCTCGTCGGAGCGATCAGTGAGGAAGGTCCTCATCCGATTCAGCGCCTTCTGCGCTTCCTCCTCCCGGCGCTCCTGGAAGAATGCGCTCGCCACGGCGAGTCCCACTGGTCCGGTTCCGAGCCCGATGAGTCCGTACGGGGTCATCGCTTCCGGCTGTCCGCGATCGATCGCATCGCGGACAGTGGACGGCAATCCCCCCATGGGAAGCGCATCGAGTTCACTCTGCGCCTGCTGCCGAATCATCTCGCTGTGTTGGGGGATGGTCTTGTCGATGCGATCCAGCCACGAACGGGCGTTGGCGAGGGTCATCTCCATCGCCTGCAGGTGGGCGGCTGCCACTCCTGCCGACGTGCCCGACCATTCGCCGTTCTCGATCGACTCGCGCACGCGCTGCGTACGCGCCTTGATGTTCTGCACCGAGTCCTGCATCCAAGAGAGCTTGTCCAGGCGCCAGGTAGCCCCGGACGCCAGATTCTGAAGTTCTTCCTCAGCACTCACTGTCCGCCTCCTACGGTCTGATGACTGTTTGCCGCACGCGGCCGTGTTCTCGTGACGACGACTGCGACGGCGATGAGCACGAGTACGATCACTCCCGCCCCAACGGCGATCCAGACCCACAGGGGGGTGCCCGTGGCATCATCCGTCGTCTCTCCGGATTGCGCATAGACGGAATCGACCATCTCACCGGCATCCGTCAGCACCTGTGCGCCATCGTTCACCACCGCTTGATACGCCTCGAACTGCGGAGGGTACGGTCCGGTCGACCACTCGCACTTCCACACGCCGCCGTCCTCCACAACGCCGGCCTCACCGTCCGGGGCTGCGCATCTCGAGTCGGCGATGTCGCTGACGAACAGCGGGTTCTCGTCGGGGAACGCGCTCGGGTCCAGCTCGAGACTGCTCTTCGGATTCGCGTATCCGTACCCGAGATAGATGTCGTTCCAGACCGCATCGTGCTCGCCGCCGGCACCGGTCGTGCGCACCATCGCCTGCAGCGCCTGGAACACCGAAGTGCCGGGGTACTTCTGCACCATGAGCGCGAGCGAGCCGGCAAGGATCGGCGCCGAGTACGAGGAGCCGTCGATCCGCGTCGGCCCCCACGCCGTCGCGTCGCCGACCCCGAGGAGCCCCGCGCCCGGCACGGCGAAGGCGAGATTCAACGACCCCGAGCCCCGGTCACCGGTCGCCGGGCTGGTGAGCAGTTCACCCTGCGAGTCGATCGCGCTCACGGGTACGGCGCCGTTCGTCAGCCACGGGCCACCGATGAATCCGAGTTCGGTATCCGGGTTGGGCGTGCCCGTCACCACGGCGACGCCCTGGGCCTGGGCTTCGATCAGCACCTGATCCCAGTCGCCGAGTCCGCTGAGCACCGACACCGACACGATGTCGGCGCCGTCGCGGATCGCCGCACGCGCGGCGAGGGCGGTCGCGTCGCCCTCAGCGCTCGGATTCTCGTAGATCTCCGTCCCGACTCCCGGACGGATGTCGCGCGCGAGGTCGACATCACCGTCGGCGCGGGTCGGATCCTGAAGTTCGCACGTGTCGATTCCTTCGATGTCGCCGACGCCGTAGAACCAGACGGAAGCGTCCGGGGCGATTCCGGTGGCTCCCGGCCCGCCGTCCTCCGCCGTCCCAGACCCCACGAGCATCGACACGACGTTCGTCCCGTGCTCCGAGATCTCCGGGTCCGTCGACTCGATCTGCGCGGGCTCACCGGTTCCGGCATCGACGCATGTGGTGCCGCGCACCTCCACGTCGGCCCCCGCCAGCTCCGGTACCTCGGTGTTGATGGCCTCATCGATCACGGCGATGGTGACGCCCTCGCCAGTGACCCCGTCCTCCTGCAGCGCAGCGTAATCGAGCCATTGCTCGGTATTCCAGAGCAGCGCGGGGCGCTCGCCGGGCTCCACAGTCTGGGCCGCCGCAGGTGACGCATGGGTCATCAGCATCACGGCCGAGGCGAGCACGAAGGCGCCGCTGGAAAGTCCGATTCCACGCCTGATCACAGCATCCACTCCGTACCGGAGTTGGATCCCGAGGGGTCTTTGGCGCGGCCTGAGGGCGGCTGCAAGGTCTTCGGCGCTTGAGCAGCCGGATCCGACCCCGCAACATCGTGATTCAGGCCCTCGACCTCTGCCAGCAGCGCGTTCAACGTGTCGGCGGCTTCTGCATCGACAGCTCGCTGCTCCTCGATCGCCAGCTTCATGGCTTCCTGGATTCGCTGCAGCTCGTCGTCCAATTTCTTGATCTCGAGGTAGATCTGCGTTCCACCCTTTTCAAGTGCGGAGAAATAGTGACGACCGAGCCCCGCGCTCGCGCCGCTCACCGACGCCATCTCCGCGCCGTTCGGGTAGTCGCCCTGGGTCGCGCGGAGCGTACCGAGCAGGTCTTCAAAGCCGTCGGCCAGGCCGATCCGTTTTTCGCTCATGACCCTGTCTCCCTGTTCTCCCCCGTGCACATCACTGCAGTCCGCTCGCCCTCGTCGACTCTCTCAACCGCTGGAGCGTCTCGACGAGACGCTGCTGAGCCTCGACCATCTCTGGCGTGAGCGGCACCGGCCCCTCGTGCTCCTCTTCCGCAGCATCCTCGAGCTCGCCCAACGTCTTGCCCATCGCCGTGCGCACCGCCCGCGCCTCGGTCGAGAGGTCGAGGCCCTGCAGTACGGCGAACTCACTCGTCTGACCGAGGTCGATGCGCTGCTGCAAGATCTGCCAATCACGACCGTGCTCACCACGACGGCGCGCCTCAGCCGTTTTCACGGCCTCGTCCCGACGTGCCGCCTCGCGCTGCTCGCGCGCCGCGGCCATCGCGCGAGTGCGCGCGTCGAGCTGCGCCGTCGCGGCTTGCAGCTGCGCGATGGCCTCTGCTGGATCTCTCGTCATCCCTGCGTCTCCTGGTCCTGCGTAGTGACGATCACGTTCACGGCTGCGAGCCGGAGCCTGAGCCGCCAGCCCCCGAGCCGCCAGCGCCGCCGCCAGCACCCCCCGAGCCGCCGCTGATCGTTCTGATGTCTCGCACGCCGCCCACGACCGAGCTCACGGTCTCGTAGACCGCGAGACCGATCGATGCGGCCGCCGTCAGACCGGACAACGCGCTTCGCACGCCGCCGAGCAGATTCGCGATGCCCGTGTGAATCGCGATGACCGCCTCGATGAATCCCAGGAATTCGTTGAAGAGGTCGATGACCTCGATGACCCAGCCGGCGACGATCGGGATGGCGATCGCGAGCACCTTCGCGGCGTTGATCTGACCGAGAACGGGCACGGCGATGATCGACAGGAGGTCGAGCCCGAACGACACGATTCCCGAGATCACCTCGTTGATGAATTCCAGGATGCCGCGGGCGAAGTTCGCCAGCTGCTGATCCATGACACCGGCTTGCTCGCACTGCTGCGGCAACCCGTCGAGCAGCTCGCCGAGGCGCTCGTGACAGCGTCCGAATTCGTAGGCGGCTTCGCCCTGCCAGTCATCGGTGACGAATTCGCCGAACGACGACACGCGCTCGTTGATGAGCTGTACCGCCTGTCCGCACCGCGGCCAGGCCTCGGCTGCGAGTTCCATCGAGCGCCAATCGCCCACGAAGGGCTTGTGCACCCATTCCTCGAGCGGGCTGAACCCGACGAGCAGGCTGACGACCGTGTCGATCATGCCGAGACCAGATGCGCTCTGGTGCTCGACGCGCCACATGGTCTGTTCGAGCACCGTCGCGGGCGTCGGCGGCGTCAGCACCGTGTCGATGCCGAGCGGTGGAGCGTACGCATTCATACCGTTACCTCCGTGCGATCGGTCACCACAGTGGGCGCATCGGAATACGCGGCCGTGATCAGCGCGTCGAGATCGAAGGCGATCCCCGTCTTCGACGACGTGCCGGGCTGCGTTTCCAGCGAGGCGTCGACGAGCCGCACGTCATCCGTACCGGGACGCACCGGAGTGACCGGCTCCCGGTTCTCCCACAGCTCCTGCAGGTCCGCGAGCTCCTGAGGGGAGGGCTCGCGATCGCCGAAGAACAGCTCGCGCACCCACTCGGGCACATGCGCGACGCCGTCTTGGCAGCCGGAGCACTCCGGGGGGCAGCCCACCTGGGTCTCGTCCATGGCGCAGGCCGCGCACTGGCACCCGCCCGGATGCATATCGCACGGCGCGCAGCGGCACCCGACCGGGTGCCCCTCGCACACGCCGCAGTGGCATCCGCTCGGATGGAACGCGTTGCACGCCTCGCAGCAGCAGCCCTCCGGATGCCCGTCTGGGCGCTCGCCTTGGGCGTTGTCGCCGTCTTCATCGTGGGGCGACTCATCGTCGGACTCACCATCGCCCGGCGTCGGCGGTTCTGGCAGCTCCGGCGTTTCCACTTCGGGCGTCGCCACGGGAGCCCCGCCACCGCCCGGCGATCCGCCGCCACCGGGCGATCCGCCGCCTCCGGGCGATCCGCCGCCACCGGGCGATCCGCCGCCGGGAGCAGGAGCGGGAGCGGGTGCCGGTGCGGGTGCCGGAGCAGGCGCCGGTTGCTCACCGCCGGGCTCGGTCGGGCAGACCGTGTCGAGTTCACCCTCGTGGCACTGGCAGATGTCGATCACGTGCTGCTCGCAGTTGCCCATGTCCTCGAGCGCATCGCGGACGCTCTGCGAGGTCACGGCGAGGGTGTCGCCGAGGGCCTGCAGGTTGTTCATGACGGCGTCGCGCGCGCCATTGTGAATGGGTTGGAGGGGCTGCAGCAGCAGCCCGAAGGCACCCTCGAGCGAACAGTATTCGCGGGCGTACTCCACAGTCCGCTGCAACGCGTTCTCGCACTCGGCGATGTTCGCGATCGCAGCTTCCATTGCGGAGGGATCGTAACTTATGCAATCACTCGACATGGTGATTCCTCGTGCTCGGCGTCCCGCCGGCCAACGACGTCTGGGGTGTGAGGCTCGCGAATCTCCGTCCGCGACTCCTCACACCCGTGTCAGGCCGGAAAGATCAGCCGGCGAAGCGCCCGGCGTTGCGCGCGTCGCTGGCGTCGTAGGTCTGGGCGATCTGCTCGGTGCTTCCCGAGATGCGCTCGAGGAGCGCCTGCAGCTCGTTCAGCGATTGCGTCCACTTGCGCTGCGCGATGTCGTAGGAGCCCTGGGCTTCACCGCTCCATGCTCCGCGGAGCTTCGCCACCTCGGACTCGAGACGCTCGATCTCCGAGCGGATCCCCTGTGATCCGGTGCGAATCTCGGCGGCAAGTGCGCTCACCTGTGCCGTCTGCACAGACATTGACTGCATGCTCATGTTGTTTCGTTCCCCCCTGGAAAGTGTTCAGTGTGTGCTTAGTTGCCCGACATCATTGCGCCGAGACCCGAGATCGCCTGCTGGTGCTCCTGCTCCGTGGCTGACTGATCCTGCTCGGTGCCGCGCAGCGAGTTCTCGAGCTCGACGAGCACGTTGTTGAGCTTCACCGTCTCGGCGTCCCAGCGCTGCATGAGCTGCGTGAACGCGCCCGCGGCGGAACCCTTCCAGTACCCGCGAAGCTGCTCGATATCACCGCGCACCTTCTTGGTCTGCTGATCGATGCCCGACTTCGCCTCGGCGACAGCCTGCTGCCCTCTGCGCAGGGCCCCTTCTTCAGCGGAAATGGTCTGAGCCATGTCGACTCCTCCTTCTCAACGATTCGGCCCCGTTGCGGAGCACATGACGTGATGACGCTTCGCTCTGAGCGAGGCCGCCAGTAGAGACGGTACGCGATACTCGGCGCAGACGCCAAGAAACAATTCCCCGCAGCCGCATCTCGCACTCCGCCGAAACGCAGCCCGACCAGCCACGGAGCCGCTTCGCGCCGCCGCCGTCGGCGAACCGTCACCTACAGTTCACCCGTGATCGTCGCGACCGTGAAGCTGCGCTGACCCATGCGCACGCTCGCACCGTCTTCGAGTCGCACCCGGGCCCCGCGCACGAGGGCGCTCGTCGCCCCCGTGTCATCGACCATCTCCGATCCGTTGGTCGACCCGAGATCCGACACCCAGACACTGTCTCCGCGATATTCGAGACGGAGATGGGTTTTCGAGACCGACCCGTCAGGATCCTCCACGACGACGAGCTGGTCTTCGGGATCGCTCGCCTCGGGCCGCCGCCCGAGATTCACGACCGTCGGAATGCGCAACTGCGCGCGCTGACCCGTGTCGAAGTTCAGCAGCAGCAGCGTCCCCACCTCGCGCGGAGCGGGCGCTGCCGCGACCGGTGCGTCGACGGCGACCACTCCTGGCGGCAGCGGCGGCGCTGCGGCGCTCGCGACCGTCGCCGCTGCCGGAGCACGGGGCGCCGTCACCGGAGGCGTCGGCTGCGCGATCGGCGCTCCCCCGACGTGCGCGAGCTGCGCCTGAGGGGCGACGGCCTGCTGGTGAGCGAGCATCGCCGCTTCTGGAGCCCGCCCATCCGCCCCCGCCATCGTGCCGGGGCCGGGCGGCGCGTCGACGGGACGCACCGGCGCCTGGAGCGCCCACGCCTCGGCGTTCCTCGACCAGAGTTCGCGCTCCGCAGCTGAGGGAACCTTGACCACCAGCGTCCGCCCAGCGCGATCCGCGAGGCTGCGTCCCATGCGCTCGGGATCCGCTGCGCTCGTCGCGACCACGACCCAGCCGCCGATGAAAGCGGCCAGGCTGCCCGCGCCCTGCACCAGGCCGCGGACGAGGCCCCTGGCCATGCCCGGAGAGTAGGGCGCGTCATCGCGCGCGGTTCGTTGACGGAGCGCCAGATTGCCGACCGTCGCACCGGTCCGCGCTTCGACGACGAGCAGAATGATCGCGGCTTCGGCGAGCACGAGGCCGCCAACGAGGAGGCTGCCCGTGAGCAGCCAGGCCGCGACCGCCAGGATGAAGCAGACCGCGGCATCGATCGAGTACGCGGCGAGTCTGGCACCCAGGCCGGCAGGGCGGGCCCAGGCCCGCGAGCGGGCGAGCGCCGCGCTCACCCGGCCGATCTCCGACCGTTGAGCGGAGGCCGGCCGACCGGCGGCGCGCCGCTCAGCGGCACGTCTGGCAGTAGCGCGCTGCGCTGCGGCCCGCTGCGCCGGGGCGCCCTGGACGGGCACTCCCCTGGCGGGAGCACCTTGCGCAGCGCCGCCGACGGGCGCGCCCGGAACCGGCGGCCGCGGATGCTGCGCGCGCTGGGGCACGGAGTGCTGAGCGGGCGACGAGGGCGGCTGCGTCGGCTGCGGGCGCGCCGCTGCGGACGGGCGGGTCGGCTGCGCGGATCCTCGACGACTGCGCCTGCGTGCACCATCGTTCATGCGGCCAGCACTCCCTGCAATAGGTTCAACGTTCCGGCAGCCAGTATTCCGGAGGGGAGCACCAGGGCGACCGCGATGCTGTCCACGATATCTCCCGCGCGCGACCAGCCGAGCGACCGCTCGCCTCGCGCGAGCGGCAGGATGACGGCGGCCGCGATCACCCCGGCCGCCAGCACGAGGCCTGCGGCGAGAGTGGCGATGACGCCCGGGACGATCGGCGCCACTCCGACGGCGAGCCCGGAGAGTCCGACCGCGACGGCGACGCGCGGCGGTACACGCAGAATGTTCGCGGCCGTTCGGCGGGAGGTGAGGAGCAGACCGAGCACCATCCACATGACGAATACCGCGGCCGAGATCACTTGGACCAGATCACCGCTCCGGAACGGCACGACAGCTGCAGGAATGCCCGCAGCTGCGATGACCGACAGGGAGACGACGGTCGAGGCGAGACGCGCCTCGGCGGCGTCGACGAGGTCGCGCACGCGGCTCTCGTCGACGCGCTCGATGTACTCGGGTACCCGGCCGCGCACGGTCCACCGCAGCACCATGAAGCGCCCGTAGTCGATGTGGTAGCCCGGATCAACGCCCACCAGCAGGCTCGGCGCGGCGCGAACTCCGACCGCGGCAGCGGCAGCGGCGACGATGAGCAGCTGCGCGGGCGACCAGCCGAGCGCAGGGCTGACCATCGCGAGCGCTGCGAAGAGTGCGGAGATCACCACGATCGGCGTCGCCGCGGCGCGGAGCAGTGGCGCACTCGCCACGAATCCGAGCATGGCGGCGAGCACTGAGACGCTCGCCGCGCCGACCGCGATGGCAAGACCAGGCGTGCCCGCGACGCTCGGCCACACGGCGATCGCGGCGGAGATCCCGGCGAGCACGAGTGCAGCGGCGAACGCCGCGCCGCGCCCTCGGCGCTCGAACGAACTCGACGCCAGAGCCGCGACGGCGGCGAGCGCGAGCACGATCACCGTCGGCCATCGCGATTCAGGGGCCGCGGTCACCAGCGCGGCTCCGGCAAGGCCGAACCCGGTCAGAGCCCACGGCAGCGAGCTGACGTTCGCAGTGCGGTCGGAAGCGCCTGAACGCGCGGCGGCGGAACCGGCCGCGCCGGCCACAGCGTAGAGCCCGCCCTCGCGGAGGTCGCGAACGCTGGTGGCGGTGTCGACGACGGAGCCGTCCGGGCCGAGTACCTGCTCCCCCGCCCCGAGGTGCACGCCGATCGCCGCGAGCGCTCCGGCGAGCGCCTCGTTCTGAGGCACCACCAGATCATGCCGGTCTCCCGCCGCATCGAGCGCGATCCGGCGCAGGTGCGGCGCAGGCTGACTCACGCCAGCAAGTGTAGCGCCGCACTGCGGAATGCGATCGAGGGGACGGAGAGGCCCGATCCGCACTAGGATGCTTGCTGGAACCTGGGGAAAGTCCGATCATTCGGATGGGGAGGCAGTACGTGAGCGCAGAAGCGACCGACACGAGCGCCGTAGTGCGGCTATCGGTCGTGCACGCTGAGCGCCGAGTCGACCTCGCGATACCCGGCCGCCTGCCCCTCCTGGAGGTGCTGCCCGGCGTCGCACGCGGTCTCGGGGTACTCGACGCCACGCTGCTGCACGGCGGCTACCGTCTCACACGCGCCGACGGCTCGGAGCTCGATCCCACGCGCGGCGCGATCGCGCAGGGCGTCGACCAAGGCGAGATACTCACGCTCACGCGGGGCCAGCTGGTGGCGGTCCCCCGCCGGTACGACGATGTCGTCGAAGCCGTGATCGATGCGACCAGCGCCCATCACACGGCCTGGCGGCCGGAGGATGCCGCTCGCACGGCCACCGCCGTCAGCCTGACGCTCGTCGCGCTCAGCGCGATCCTCCTCGCCCTGCAACCCTCCACGTCGTACCTGCCGGCCATCATCGCCGGGGTCGGCACCCTCGTGCTGCTCGCCCTGACCGCCACGCTGTGCCGCATCCGCCAGCACGAGGCCGGACTCGGGTTCGGCCTCGCTGCGGCGACGTTCGCCGGTCTCACCGGATATCTCATCGCGCAGAACCAGCCCCTGTGGGGGTTCGCGCTCGCGGCAGCCGGGCTCGGGCTGATGGTGGGCGGCGGAGCTGCGCTCCTGCTCGCGACGAAACCCGCTGAAATGCTGCTCCTCCCCGTGGCGCTCGGTCTCGCGCTCGTCGTACCGGCCGGCATCGTCGGCATCACGGGCGTCGACCCGTCTGGCCCGTACGCGATCATGGTCGCCTGTGCCGGGCTCCTCGCCGGGGCGCTCCCCTGGCTCACGCTCAGCAGCACCCGCATTCGTGTCATCTCGCCGATGACCGAGAACGAGATGTTCGATCCGCCGCCCCCGGTCGACCCCGAACGCGTCGCCGCCCGAGTCGACGCCGGGCACCGACTGCTCGTCGCCCTGCGCATCGCGTTCGCGATCGCCGTGCTCGTGGCCACCCCTGTCGTGGCGAGCTCCAGCTGGATCGGGACGGTGCTCACCCTCATCTGCGGCGCCGTCCTGATGTTCCAGTCCCGGCAGTCGGCGCGTCGCGCCTCCGTCATCGTGCTGCTCGCGGGCGGCACCGCGATCCTCGCGGTGACCGGTGTGGCCGCGATCCTCTCGCATCGAGAGCAGGCCCCCATGCTGCTCGCTGGCCTGCTGATCGCCACCGGGCTGGTCTCCGGCCTCACACTGCTGAGCGAACGCGCGCGGATGCGCATCACGACGCTGGGAGACACGATCGAGGTCGTCCTGCTGGCGCTGCTGCTCCCGCTCGGTGCGATCACCGCAGGGCTCGCGTAACCCGTGGCGACGAAAAAGGACCTGCTCGAGGCGCAGAACTTCAGCAAGGCCAGGCTCCTGTCCGCCTTCATCGGCGGTGCTCCCGGTGGCAAGGAGCTGGAACCGGCGAAGCCGCTGCGAGCGGTATTCGCCGGTATCGCCTTGACCGCGATGGTGATTCTGGCCGGAGTCTTCATCGGTCTCATGCAGCCCAAGCTGCCGAGCGGCTGGGAGAACAATCGCCTGATCGTCGCGAGCGACACGGGCGCCCGATACATCAGCGTCGCGGGAGAGCTCCACCCCGTCATCAACACCGTGAGCGCCCGCATGGCGATTCCCGAGGGCGAATTCAGTGTGGTCACGGTGAAGCAGGGCGCACTCGAGGGGATACCGATCGGCGGTACGGTCGGCATTCTCGGCGCCCCCGACACGCTGCCGGAGACGAGCCATCTCGACGGCACCGGATGGGCGGCCTGCGCCACTCCCGGCGCCACATCCGTGCACGTGGGCGACGAGCAGATGCGAGCGGCGGCCGACGGCAGCGGCATCGTGGTCGAGCGCGACGGCGAGACCTACGTCGTCGCGGGCGGGACCAGCTATCTCGTCGCCGAGCAGGATCGCACGGCCGTGCTCCGAGCCATCGGTCTCGACGCCGCCGCACCCGTCGAGGTGCGCGGCGAATGGCTCGCACTCTTCACGCGCGGCTCCGATCTGCAGCCGCTGACCTTCGACGGACGCGGCACCATCGAGGGCGTCGACCTGCCAGCTGGGTCGGTGATCCGCCCCACGGGCGGCGGCGACTCCGAACGCTACCTGCTCACGGCCGATGGATCGCTCTCTCGGCTGAGCGACCTCGCCTACCGCCTCTACCTGCTCGGCGGCGGCGCGGGTGCGCTCGGCGACGAGGTCGAGATCAGTCCGGCGGAGATCGGGGCCCTGCCCTCGGCCGATGCGGCTGGCGCCGACGACTGGCCGCAGCAGACGCTCACCCCGCTGACCGGAGCCACGGCACCCTGCGCAACGCTCGCGGGTGATGCGAACGAGCAGCGCACCGCACTCGCGGAGGGCGGATCGGCGATCGACGACCGCGGTGGCGTGGATGACGAAGCGGTGACCGAGACCGGCAACACGCGCGTCACCGTCTCGGAGGACGGCGGCGCTCTCGTGCGGGGCGGAGCGGCGGGCACGCTCACCCTCGTCGACGGCGGCGGCACCGCCTACGCGGTCCCGGGCGACCCCGCCTCGGGCGCGGCACGACTCGGCTACACGGCGAGCGACATCACCACCGTGCCGGCGCCCTGGATCCTCCTCCTGCCCGCCGGACCCGCGCTCACACCGGAAGCCGCAGGGGCGACACCGGAGGCGCAGTGATGAGCCGACGCCGCGCGGTTCCGGATCGCGGGGGGCTCCGACGCGTCGGCGCTCTCGCGCTGGCATCCGCCATCGCCTCCGGGCTGCTGATGGCCGCCCCCGACGTCGTCGCGCCGGTCCGGGCAACCGCTGCTGAGGAGTGCGGCGTCGGTGTGATGGCGCGTCTGCCCGGTCCCCCGAGCGCGTTCGCCGCGATGGGCTGGTCTCCCCAGGGCACCGCGGACACCGGGGCGACCGCGCCGACCGGAGCGGGCGTCACCGTCGCCGTCATCGACTCCGGCGTCGACGTGTCACGGCCGCAGCTCGCCGAAGCATTCGCGCCGGGAAGCACGTCGCTCATCAGCGACGGGGAGCGGCCGGACGGTCTCGGCGACCCTCAGGGCCACGGCACTGCGCTCGCCGGCGTCATCGCCGCCCGCCCCGCCGACACCTCCGGCGCGGTCGGCCTCGCGCCGGATGCGAGGATCGTGTCGCTGCGCATCTTCCGCGGCACCGACGAGGAGAGCGAACGGGCGGGGTTCGGGCCCGACGCCGAGCGTCTGGCCCAGGCGATACGCAGCGCCACCGACCTCGGCGCGCAGGTCATCGTCGTCGCGCTGAGCGACGACGTCGACACCCCTGCGCTTCGCGATGCGACCGCGAACGCCGCGGCCAGCGGCTCCCTCGTCGTCGCCAGCGGAGGCAACCGGAGCACGACCGAGAACACCGAAGACTCCCCGCGCTTCCCGGCGGCGTACCCCGGGGCGCTCTCCGTCACCGCGGTCGACGCGAACGGTCTGCCGACCTCGGATTCGATTCACGGCGAGCACATCGAAGTGGCCGCTCCCGGGCAGGACGTGCTCACCACATCGACCGGCGGCGGCGACTGCCGCTACGCGCCGGACGCGCCGTCTTCGAGCTTCGCGACCGCGTACGCGGCGGGCGCGGCCGCGTTGCTCGCGGAGGAGTACCCCGATGAAGGCCCCGAGGGATGGGCGTATCGACTCATGGCGACCGCCGCGCGGTCGAACCCGGACGCCCGCGACGACCAAGTGGGGTGGGGCGTGATCCGCCCCACTGCCGCACTCGACCTGCGCCCGGATTCCACCACGCGCGGACCCACGAGCCCGTTCGCCGACACGAGTGATGCGGCCTTCTCGTCGAGCAGTACGCGCGTCGCCCCTGAGCCGGCGGAGCCGGGGAACGCGGCGTTCATCACTGCGATCGCCGTCGTCGCCGCCGGGCTCGTGTCCCTCTTCGGCCTCGGAGCGATCCTGCGCCGCCGCCCGCGCAACGACTCCGCGTCTCGCTGAGAGACCCTCGCCGTTGCCCGGCGGTCCGGGTCGGAGGGTCAGCCGAAGGCGAGTACGGCGACCAACCAGAGCCCGCCGACCGCCACGATCAGGCTGCTCCCGAACCCCACGACCGCTCCGATGCCGAAACGCCGGTTCGCGCGGGCCGTCGATCGCACGCCCGTGCGATCCGCCGGGGGCGGCGCCGGGCGGGATTCCGGCGCCGGGCCGAAATTCGCGTCCGTGTCGGTGCCCGAAGCGGAGCGGCGGCCGGAACGCTGCGAGGTCATCACCGGCAGCGCGGGGCTGACCCCTCGGCGGGGCAGCGCATGGTCGGGCGCCGGGCTCGGCGCCTCCGGCACACGGTACCTGGCGTCGAGCGGCGATTTGAACATGCGGGCCGCGAGCTCGGGCGGGAGTTCGAGGGGAGCCGGTTCGTCGACGGGCGGCGCCGGGTTTCGCGATAGGGCGCGGGGTGCTGCGGGGGGCGCGGGCGCCGCCGCTGCTGCCTGCGACGCCCGCGGCGTGACGATGGTCTCGTCGTGACGTTCGGACTGCGACGCGCCCGACACGGCAACTGTCTCGTCCGTCGCCTCCCGCCGGGCGCGACGAGGCGTCACGATGGTCTCGTCAGGCGCCTCGACGGGCTCGACCCGAGGGGTGACCACCGTCTCGTCGCTCGGCTCCCGCGACTCGTTCACTGCGCGCGCCTCGGCACGGTCGCAGTGAGCGTGCGATCGTCCTCGCTCTCGGTGTCGACCTCCGATCCAGGATCGGAGGTCACGTGCCACGCCGAACCGCCGGAGAGCACATCGACGACGAGCACCGTGATGTTGTCGCGCCCGCCTGCCTCGTTCGCGCGTTGCACGAGCTCCTCGACCACGGCCTCGGGCTGCCCGCCCATCGTGAGGGCGGCGCGCAGCTGCTGATCGTCGACCTCGGTGGTGAGCCCGTCCGAGCAGATCAGCAGCCGCGATCCGTCTTCGACCGGCAGCAACCAGCTGTCGGCAGTGGTGTCGGCTGACCCCAGGGCCCGCGTGATGACGTTCCGACCGGGCAGAGCGTCGAGTCTCGCCCCTCCGGCGATCATCTCGTCGCGCAGAGAATGATCGATCGTCACCTGGTGCAGCTCGGCGCCGCGGTGCAGGTACACCCGAGAGTCGCCGACATTGAGCACGAGCCAGCAGGCGCGGCCCTCGTGGCGCACGAGTACCGCCCCGGTGAGCGTGCACCCCGCACCCCGCTCCCGGTCAGCGGCGATGCTGCTGACCGCTTCGCGGGCGGCCTCGAGCGCGAGGCCGACATCGCGCACGGTCGACAGCTCGCCGGGGCGGATCACCGACGCGAACGCGTCGACGGCCGCACGGCTCGCCTGGTCTCCGGCCTCGTGCCCGCCCATTCCGTCCGCGACGAGGTAGCTCGGGAACTCCAGGAGCGCCGAATCCTCGTTCACGGCCCGCAGCATGCCGGGGTCGGTGCGCACGGCAGCGGTCACCTCTGGCGCATTTCCGATTCGCATTATCGTCCTCCTGCGTTCGCGCGTCGCAGCGGGCGCGCGACGCGTCGTGTACGTGCTGATGGCAGCAGCGAGCGCAGCGAGTATTCGGCGCGCAGGCGCTTCCACATCCCGAGTTCCGCTCGTCGTGCCGCCAGTTCTTCATCGACCAACGTCCACAGCTGGTCGGCGTCGCTTCCCTCGATTCCCTCGTGAGAATACACCGCCCGGTCGACGGTCCACGCGAGCCACGAGCCCGATGGCACGCCCAGTTGCTCCATCACGTCCCGGCGGCTGCCGGGCTCTGCGGCGACGCGGCCCATGTCGGCGAGTCCGTCGATCAACGCGTCCCAGGCGCCGAGCGCCCGCTCTTCCGGCGAGGCTGCGGCCCGGCGACGCTTGCGGCGCAGCCGCTTCGCGACGGGCAGGAAGAGCAGTGGCAGGGCGAGCAGCACGAGCGCGAGCAGCGACAAGCCGACCGCGCGCAGCACGGGCCAGAGCGCGGCGAACGCGTTCCGGTCGGTCGAGTCCGCCGGCTCGTTCGCGTCACCGCTCGTGCCAGAGGGCGGATCAGCCTGACTCGCATCGCGCTCCTCCGGAACGGACGGGAACTCCGGCAGTTGCTCGCCGCGTTCGAGCGTGCTCGGCGGCGTCTCGACCTGCGGGCTGGCATCGACCGGCGCCCATGCTCCGCCGTCGCCCCGCACTTCGACCCACGCCGCGAGGTGCTCCCCGGTGCACACCTCCGCGCAGGCGGGCACGCCTGGCACGCCGGCGTCGTCGTCATCGCCGAGGCGGACGCCGAGCACCACCCGTGATTCGAAGCCCATCGCCCGAGCGATGAGGCCGGCGGCGGCGGCGAACTGCTCGTCGTCGCCGATGCCCGCCACGAGAGCCCGTTCGTCGGCACCCTCACCGGCGGCGCGCTGCTGCTCGTTGAGCTGTAGGAAGAGCGATTCGAGGCGCGCGATCGAATGGCCGCCCGCACTCGGAACGAACTTGGTGCCGTACTCCGTCGCGGCGGTCTCGAGCCATTCGCGTTCGCCCGCTCCATCGGTGAGCGAGTGACTCAAGTAGCCGCGGTCGCGCAGACGCTGGATCGCCTCGAGCAGTCCGTCCATCGTCGTCGGCAGCTGTTGCGCGTCGAGCCACTGCGCGAGTTGCGGGGTGCGTTCGAGATCGATCAACGGCGCGTCTTGCACGGGGTCGCCGCTCGGCTCGCGATCTGCGGCAGCGCTCATCTCGCCGGTGTAGCCGTCGCCGGCGCGCACGCCGCGACCGCCGGGAACGGCGATCGCAGCCCAACTCGCGCGGTTGACGTAGAAGGCGTCTCCCAGAGCGCCGGATCGCGGCCCGTCGAACGTGAGCGGGGCCGCCAGTGGCGGGGCGACCGGCAACCAGATGCCGTCGTATCCCTCTGCGATCTCGACCGAGACCGTCACGGGGTCGTCGACCGGTTCGCCGCTGGGGAAGCGAGTGAAGCGCCCGTCGGGGCCGGCGTCGACGAAGAAGTCGACGCCGTCGTACCCGTCGAGTACCGCCATGCGCAGCCTCGCGGGAGCTGCGCCTTCGGTTCGCACCGAGAACATGGGCGCAGCGAAGGCTTCGTCGCGTTTCGCGGCGCGATACCCTGCGAGTGGGCTGGTCTGCTCGCGAACCACGAGCTGGGGATCGACGCGGTCTCGTGGTACGTTTCGGTCGGCGTTTGCGAGCGGCGCGACGGCGGCGCCGATCCCGAGAGCGACCAGCGCGGTGAGCACTCCGCTGATCGCGCGCACCGCCGCGTTGCGGCGAACCCCGCCCGCACCCTCGGCCGGCTGCGCGGAACGACCGAGGCGGAGGGCGCGCCGGCGACCCATCCCCGAAGACCACGCCACCCAGATCGCCCCGGCGACGCAGACGACCGCCCAGAGCGCGAGCTCTCGAGGAGCCGTGACGGTCAACGCGCCGAGCTCGATGGGCGCGCTCACCTGCGACGAGCCGAAGGTGACCCCGAAGGCGACGGGGAGGAGCGTCGGGATGGCAGCGAGCGGCGCAAGACGGCCCCCGCGCAGCGCCAGAGCCGCGCTCATCGCCGTCGCTCCCATGGCGACGAGCAACCACGGCACCATCACGGCCTGATAGGTGCCGACGGGGAGCGTGAGGGTGAGCAGTTGCTTCCACCCGAGCGTCACGGTCGCCAGACCATCGACGAGTCCGCTGAGGAGCCCGAGCGGGCCGGTGCCGAGTGCGCTCGGAACGGCGAGCGGTACCACTCCGACGACGAAGGCGCCGATGAGGGCTGCGACGGTGCCGACTCCCCATCGCAGGCGGCGACCGAGCCAGACGATGCCGAAAGCCGATGCCCAAGCCACACCGCCGACGAGCCACACCCACGGAGTGCGATAGATCGGCATGACCGAGAGTGCGCCTGCGATGACGGCGACGGCGCTGAGCACCGCCGCACCCGCCACGAGGGCAGGGCTCGTGCGCGTGCGGCGACCCCGAGCCGGGCGGCGAGCGCGCGGCTCGCGCTTCGGCTTCGGGGAGCGGAGGCGCGCGGAGGCGGCCCCGCGAGCGGCTCGACGCGGCCCTGCCTCGGATGGGATGTCGCTCACGACAGGCCCCCTCGCACCATCAGCTGCGGGAGATCGCCGATCGCACCGACCGTGAACATGGTGCAGTTGTCGATCAATCGTGCAGCAGGATCGGCGAGCACCTCTGCCCGCACCACGAGCACGCGCACGTCCTCGGTGAACGCTGCGGCGGCGCGGCGCAGGCGCGCCGGATCCGGCACCGAACCCGTGACGACCGCGACGATGGAGAGCGGGCGCCGCGACTCTGCGAGGCTCCGTGTGAGCCGTTCGATCGGGAGAGCGTCGACGGCGGGTTCGAGTTCGGCCCACGCGTCGAGCAGCTGCGCCGGGGTGCTCGACGGCAGTTCTTCGAGACCGTCGATGCTCGGACGGACACGTCCCGGGGCCCACTGCGATGCGATGAAGCGCTCCCGCCCCTCGCGCACGGCCTGAAGCCCGAGGGACGCTGCGATGCTCACGCCGAGTTCGAACTCCTCATCACTGGCGTACTCCTCGCGCGACGCGTCGAAGAGAATGGCTGCGCGCGCCGTCTGCGACTCCTCGTACTGGCGCACCATGAGCGTTCCGGTCTTCGCCGTCGACTTCCAGTGGACGTGTCGCATCGCGTCGCCGCGCACGTACTCGCGCACGGCATGGAACGAGAGATCGGAATCGGTGAGACGACGACTGGCCGCGCCGTCGAGATCCCGCACGAGCCCCGCCGACCCCTGCGGCAGTCGAGCCGTGCGCGGGTGCACGTGGACGAGATGGCGGTCGCGCCAAGTGATTTCACGGCGCACGAGCCCGAGCGGATCACGGCGCGCCAGGGTCAGCGGACCGACTTCGATGACGCCTCGGGAGACCGCAGGGATTCCCACCGGCACCGCTGCGGTGGCGTGCGGCCCGATGAATGGGATCGGAATCTCGCGGAGCGCTTCTCCGACGGGCAGTTCAGCCGTGGCCGGCAGCGCAGGGCGCGCACCGGCGTTCTCGACCTCCACGCGAAGCGCGACCTCGCCGCCCACGACCACTCTCAGCCGATCGACGGTGATGCGGATCAGGTAGGCCCGCGAACCGAGGAGAAACGGCAGGCCGACCAGCAGCAGCACGCCGAAACCGATCGCGACGAACCAGGCCTCGACCCAGCCGAGCGTCGCGCCGAGCACCGCCGAGAGCACCGCGACCCCGAGCACGAAATAGCCCGTCGGCGTCACCGTCTCACGGACGCGGCGCCACTGACGGCGCAGACGACGGCGATTGCGACGCCACCAGCGCCGGGCCGCGCGACGCCGACGCGTGACACCGCGGCCGGTGCCCTGCACGGTGTCGCCGAACCGCGTGGCGGTGCCGCCACGCGTTCCCGTCCCGGTGTTCGAAACCGGGGCGCGCGAGGTGTCGAGGCTCACGCGGTGCCGTTCTCCTGGGGCGCTGCGATATCGAGCATGATCTGACCGAGAATCTGGGCCGCGGTGACCCCGTCGAATTCGGCCTCCGGCTCGAGCACGAGGCGATGAGTCAGCACCGGCATCGCGAGATCGCGCACATCATCGGGCGTGACGTAGTGCCGCCCGCTCGCCGCCGCCCACGCGGAGGCGAGGCGCACGAGCGCTAGCGCGCCGCGCACACTCGCGCCGAGACGTACCTCGCTCGCTCGCCGCGTCGCCTCGACCAGACGCACCGCGTAGTCGGCGACGAGCGGGCTGACGTGCACGCGACTGATGAGTTCCTGCGCCTGGGTGACCATACCAGTGCTCACCACCGGCGCAAGCGGGTGCTGCTGCAGGCGATCACCCTGCAGGATGCGCGTCATCGCGGCCTGATCGGGGTAGCCGATCGAGGTCTTCACCATGAAGCGGTCGAGCTGCGCCTCCGGCAGCCGATACGTGCCGGCCTGCTCGACCGGGTTCTGCGTGGCGATCACCAGGAAGGGACTGCCGACGTCGTGACTGGTGCCGTCGACGGTGACGCGCCCCTCCTCCATCACCTCGAGCAGCGCCGACTGCGTCTTCGGGCTCGCCCGGTTGATCTCATCCGCGAGCACGACGTTCGCGAAGATCGGGCCGGGATGGAACTCGAAGGCGCCCACACGCTGGTCGAACACGGTGATGCCGGTGATGTCGCCGGGCAGCAGGTCGGGGGTGAACTGCACCCGTGAGGTGGTGCCCTGGATCACTTGACCGAGCGCTCGTGCGAGCGCCGTCTTTCCCGTCCCGGGCACGTCTTCGAGCAGCACGTGGCCGCCGGCGAGCGCGCAGGCGATCACGAGCTCGACCACCCGGCGCTTGCCATGAATCGCCTGTTCCATCGCGTCGGCCGTGGTGGCGAACAGCTGCGCGACCCACTGCGCCTGATCGGGCGTGATGGCGTGGGTTGAGGTCTGCGGCTGGGAGGTCATGCGGCTCCTTCGGCGGGGCGGGTCGAAACGTGGTGCGTGCGGACGAGAACTACGGGGTCTGCGGCGGAGTCTCCGGGTCGGGATCGCCGCCCGGGTCCGGCGGTGTTGGCGCTGCGCATATTGGGACGTTGATGGTCGCGGCGTTGAGCTGGTACGGATTGCCCCAGCCGCCCCAGGAGATTGCGACAGGCATATTCGTGCCCGCCGCGGTGCCCGCCTGCGGCCGGGCGTACTGCGGATCTGCACCGGTGAAGGTGAACATCTCGCGCAGCTCTGATTCGTTCGGCGGATTCGACGCGTCGTAGCAGACGCCCGGGTCCGGCTTGAGCTCAACAGTGATCGGGTTCGGCGCATTCCGCCACTGAACTGCGGAGCTCGACGAGCAGCTGCCGCCGTCATTCGGGTCACCGGCGCACTGCATCACGGTCATCCCGGGTTCGAAGACGAACCCCGCATCACCCGTGTTGCTGAAGCGCAGTTCGGCTCCATCAGCTTTCGTGATCTCGAGCGCGATCTCATCTCCGTTCTTCACGAAATCGTACGTCGCCGTTGTACCGCTCACCACCGGGTCCTGAGCGATGGTGAATCGCACCGTGGGGGCGTCCAATTCGCGACCGATGATCGTTCGGCCTGTCTCCGCGACGCTCACTCCGTATTCGCTCTGCATGCACACTCTCGCGTGGTACCAGCGATATTTCTGCAATCCCGTGAAGTTCGGGGAGTTCTGGCCGCCGTCCGTGCAGCTGCCGATGCTCTGCGACGCCCGTGCGATCGCATATTTCGTGGTGACGGCTTCTCCGGTGTGCGCACCGGCCGCATCGACGCCGACGGCGGCGGACGTGTCGCCGGTGCTCGTGAGAGTGGCGCTGTTCAAGCGCGGAGCACCGATGACGAACCCGTCGCCCTGCGCCGCGGCGCCCGTGTTCGATCCGCCGCCGATCTCGGGAACGTCGAACTTGGTCGTCGGGGTGACCGTGAACGAGATCGGTCCGACCGAGAGCCCGGGGTAGTCCCGGCTCCCCTGCGAGCCGTCGATCGTGCCGCCGTCGACGCCCCGGTATGAAACGGCGAACTGCCTGGTGTCGTTCGAGCCCGAAACCGAGAGTCGCACTCCACCGGTCGACTGATCCTGGTTCCCCGGGTTCTTGATCGACTCGACCGTGACCTTCGGGGCGGCAGGGGCTGCGTACGCCCACGCGGTCACCGAGGTGGATGCTGCGGACGAGCCGACGCCGTTCACTGCGACGGCGGTGAACTCGTGCTTCTCGCCGTTGGCGAGCCCGGTGGCGACGCACTGGAATGAGGAGCCGCCGACCGCGTTGCAGCTCGTCGAGCCACCGCCCGAGAGGGTGACGCCCGACACGTCGGGGTGCGCCGCTCTGCCGCCGAGCGTCACCGTGAAGCTGGCGCTATCGGCCGTGTACCCGGTCTGCTGCATGCTGGGCCGGCTCGGGATGCCCTGCGCGTCGAACTCGATGACGCCTTCGCCGGTGCGCCCCTGGGCGTCCACCACGGTGAAGCCGACGCGGCACGTGCCGCCGATCTCGGGGCCTCCCGGCCACGACACCGAGACGCCGGAGTCGCCGACGCGCGTGAAACTGCCGTACGAGCACCCGGCACCGCTCACTGCGGCCAGTTTGAGCCCGCCGCCGCTCTTGCCCGCGAAGGGGTCGTGCTCCCCGGAGACGCCGACGAGCTCGGCGCGGCAGTCGCTCCCGACGGTGCACTGCAGCGCGACGGTCGCGCCCCTCGGCAGATCGCGCGGCGCCTGACCGACGCGCAGCGTCAACGGGGCGCGCGATTCTCCGGCGCCGCTCACGGACACCGAGAGCGACTCCTGACTCCCGGGGACCGCGTCGGCACGGGCCTCGACCGCGAGCGATGCCCCGCTCTGCGACACCGTGAACAAGGAGCTGCCGCCCGACACGTCGAATTTCAGCTTCGACACGTCGCCTTCGCGGCCGCCCTGCCACGTGATCATGTCGGCCAGTTCGATCTTCGCGTTCGCGCCGGGGTCGATGGTGCGCGTCAGCGGCGCTGCCTGCACCGACGGTTCGTCGGGCACGACGACGACGGGTACGGGCAGCGTCGTCCACGCTTTCTGTCCGACGAGTCGCGCCTGCATGAGGCACGTGTCATTCCACGGAGCTTCGCGACCGGCCGAGTATCGCAGGCGGTCGCTCGATACCGCGTCGCAGGTGGCCTGCGCACGCCCTACAGCGAACGGCTCGCGGCGCAGCTCGACGCGATCGCCGGATCCGATGTCGACGAGGTCGCCGACGGCGGCCTCCCGTTGCTCGTTCTCATCGACTTTGATGGGCTGCAGATCGGGCTTGAGCGTGAGCCGCAGCTCGTCGAGCGGAGGCATGATGAGGAGCCCGTACGATGCGACGTCCTGGCCGGTCGCGTCGGTACCCGACAGTTTGAAGACCACCGTGTCACCGCTCGCCCGGTACTCGCCCGAGATCTTCGAACCCGAGACCTGGTAGCCCTCACCAGAGCCAGCCCACAGCGACATCCGCAGGGTGGACACGTCGCCGGTCGCCCAGCGCACCTTGTCGGTGATGACGTCGACGCCGCCGGCCGCGAGCTCCGCGCGATCGCGCACGTTCAGCACCGTGTCGCTGATGGTCGGCGCCTGCGCTCCCACGCGTTCGGACGTGTGCACGACGATGAGACCGTCGGCGGTGCTCTTCGTGGTCTCCGAGCGAATCGTGTACCGGTAGGAGACGGCGCCCAGATCGTCGCCGGGCTGCACGGATACGCGCCCCTCCGAGAGCTTCGAGAGGTCGAGTCGTTTTGCCAGCTGCTTCGCTTCGCTGCTGTTCGCACCGCCTGCGACATTGGGCACGACCGTCTCGATCGTGAGCTTGCCGCCGGACGGATCGATGTCATTGTCGAGCGGTCGCACCACCGCTGGGTCGCTCTTCGGTGTCAACCGGAGGTAGTCGGTCGACGCGACGATCGCGCTGGATTCCGCGGACGGCACGATGATCACCGTGAGCGCGCCGGTGCCCGATCCTCCCTGCGCATCACGGACGGTGTACGAGAGCTGCACGGAGCCTGCGGTCGCACTCGCGAGCGCCGCGATGTCGAATCCGTTGCCCGCCGAGTTGACGGTCGCCGATACGGCGGCCTCGGCGTCGGTGTCGACCGCGACGAGACGCACTCGGTCTCCGTCCGGGTCGACCCCGGAGAGCGGCACGCGCACCTGCGTCGTCGAGCCAGGGCTGACGCGCGCCTTCACCGCGGCGGGCTCGGGATCGCGGTTCGAGCCGTCGGGCAGCACTGTCACGATCACAGAGCCCACGTCTCCTGCAGCCGGATCGCTCGCCCCGTACGCGGTGTAGCTCAGTCGATAGGTGCCCGGCTGCTTCGGTGCGAGATATCGCAGCACGTTGCCCGAAGCGAACGCGAGCTCACCCTTCGTTCCAGACCCGACGATCTCGGGGTCGAGCAGCAGGCGCTCTCCGGGGGCCGCCACGTCGTTGTCGAGCACACGGATGTCGACGACCGAACCGGCGCGGACGGTCGCGGAGTCTGCCACCGCGATCGCACCGGTGGCGCCCGTATCCGGAACCTGGAACACCGTGAGCTTGCCCTCCGCCCGCGCCTCTCCCTCGGCGACGGTGACATCGACGGAACCGATCCGGCCGGCACCGCCATCCGCGGTGCTGCCCGCGACGCGCACCTGCGCATGATCGATGATGTCGGCCTGCAGGTCGCCGTCGGCGATGTCGGCGCCGGCCACCGAGAGCGACCGAGAGGCGGCACCCGGGATCGCATCGAGTATCTCCACCGTCGCGTCGGTGAGCGGTCGCACGAACGCGCGCAGTGCCGGCAGCGCGAGTGGTGGTCCGGCGGGAGTGGCGGTGACGCGCAGCTGCCCGGTGACCTCGCCGCCGGTAACGGTGTCGCGCACGGTCACGGTGACGGCCGCGGTACCCGCTGCGGCCGCCTTGATCTCGACCGCGCCGCTGGTCGGCTGCGGCGCGACCTGGACGGTGCCGCTCGGGTCGGTGGCGTCGAGCAGCGCGAACGAACCCGACCCGCCGGCAACTCGGTCGAGCGGTCGCACGGTCGCGGTCCGGCCCACCTGAATGGTCGTCGCCGTCGCCGTGAACTCGGGTGTCGCACTCGGGTCGACGGCGAGGGTCAGTTCCCGCTGCGCTTCTTCACCACGGCCGTCGCGCACGGTGACGCGCAGGGCGACGTCGGAGGCGCCGGCATTCGGATCCGTGTGCCGAATGCCGAGACGCCCGTCGGCGGTGACGATCGCGCGCACGGGATCCTCCGACCGCACAGCCTCGGCCGCAGCCAGCGTCATGACATCGCCTTCTGGGTCGACCCACCCCTCCAGAACGGGGTATACGAGGGTGCCGCCCGGAGCCAGCGACGGCACGCGCCATTCGCGCTGGCAGCCTTCCACCGGGCACCATGCGGGCGCCGTGTTGACGTCTTCGTCTGCGACGGTGAGGGTGACGGTCGCCGGCTCAGACACGAGCCCGCCGTCAGTCACCCGATAGGTGAAGGTCGCACTGCCGCTCGCGTCGGCGGCTGGCTGCACGGTGAGTGACTGCCCGTCCGGCATGAGCTGCAGCGCACCGAACGACTCGGGAAGACCCTGCTCGCCGATCGATTCCGGCACGATCGTGAGCACATCGCGCTTGTTCGCGTCGAAGTCGTTCAGCAGCACCGGGAGCGGGGCCGGCTCCCCCGCGCGCACTCCGAATGCGTCGTCCACAGCGGTCGGGGGCACCTGCTCGGTCACGTCTTCCACGACGACCGTGCCGCGATCCTCTTTCGGCGGGTCTGAGATGGTCCACTGCGAGAGCGGGATCAGCGCACCTCCTGGCAGCGTCCACAGCATGCCGGTGCGCATCTCGTTGAGCACGCCGCGTTCACCGTTCGAGCGGATCACCGGCAGCAGGTCGCCCGATTCCCGCGCCGAATCGTCGAGCACGAGCGGCTTCTCCCCCTCGTCGGTGGTCCAGAGCGCTCCCGAGTTCTGCCCGATCCACGCCGCATAGGCGGTCTGCCCGATGTACACGGGCTGCGCCGGCGTACCAGTGGTCTCGACGACTCGCTCCGCGGCCCCCTCGGTGTCCACCGCGGTGAGGCCGCTGGTGTCGGCGATCAGCACCGTGCGACCCTCCCGGGTGCCATCACCACCGCTGGCTTGCAACCTCGCCGAGCCATCGAGCTCGAGGGTCACCGCCGGGGCGCCCTCGCGCCACAGTTCACCGTTCTCAGGGTCGAGCAGCACCCAGTCCCCGCTCACCAGGGCGAGTTGGGGCGCAGGGGCGTCACCGGCTGCAGCAGGCACTTCGGCTGCACCGCCGACGAACTCCCGACGCGAGACCTCGTACTCCCGCACGGCGTCCTCGTCGCTCGAGAAGAGCGCCATTCGGCCCGAGTCGGTCACGGCGATCGCGGCGGCGCGGTACGACGAGCCGCCGTCGACGCTCTCCGCTTCGGTGTCCGCCTCCGCATCGCCGCCCGCATCGTCTGCTCCCTCGTTCACGAGAGGATCAACGCGTTCGAGCGACGTCAAGCGGGACTCGAGATCGGCGAGTGCGCGGTCATCACCGGAGAGGTCGGCGGCGGAGCCGCCCGGCCCGCCGAGCGCGGTCATCGACGGGTCGGCGATGAGCTCACCGGCGTAGACGGCGCCCGATTCGGTGCGCACCGCGACGAACCGCCCGGCGCTCACCACTTCCCGCGTGCCGTCGGGCAGGCGCACCGCCGCTGCCGCACCCTCCGATGCCGCGTCTTCCGGGTCGGCGGCTTCGCTGTCGGAGACCCGAGAGGCAGTCGCCCCGTCATCGTCAGCGCCGGCCGCTTCGGCATCATCGGTCGCGGCATCCTGGCCTGCTCCGGCGCGGTCCCCGAGGTCTACGGGGTCTCCTGCGTCGAGCGGCCACGCGCGACCGTTGCCGTGCGACAGCACGGCGGCACTCGCCCCCGACTGCAGCACGCCGCTCGGGTCGGCCACTTTGCGTACGACGTCGATCTCACCCGTGTCGGTGTTGACGCGCGCATACTGCCCGGCCTCGCGAGCCACCCACACGCCAGGCTCTGCGCGAGGGGTCTCACGGGCGTCGTACCCGTTCGCGATCACCGCAACCGTGGCGATGAGCGCGCACGAGACGACGCCGGCGATCCACCACTGCAGCCGCCGAAACCTCTCGCGCCCCTCGCTCGGCGCCGCACTCACCCGGCACCGCCGCTCATCGCCCAGATGACACTCCCGGCGCCGGCGACGACGGCGAGGGCCACTCCGGCTCCGATGAGCCCGGCGCGCCAGGGCGATGCCGGTCGATCGAGGATCAGCCCGTCGTCGTCCGTGCCTCGACGCTGCGCGAGCATCTCAGCGCGCGCCTCGGCGCGCGTCACGCGGCCGACGGTGCTCACGACGGGGCCGCGAGTGCCGGCCGGCACCGCTTCGGCGCGCGGCAGCCAGGCCTCCGCGACGATCTCAAGTGGCGTCACGTCGTAGCCGAACGTGCGCTGCAGCTGCTGCAGTGCCTCACCGAACTCCGCCATCGAGGCGTATCGCTCGTGCGGGTTCTTCCGCAGCGCCTTCGCGATGAGTTCGTCGAAGCGCTCGTAACCCTGCGCACCGGGAATCGCCTGGTACAGCGCCTTCGAAATGCGCTCGGTGAGCTTCGAACGGGAGTTCTGCGAGCGATCCGCGAGCTCGAACGGCGACCGGCCCGCGGCGAACGAGTAGAGGGTCGCACCGAGCGACCACACCTCGGTCGCGACGCTGCCGGTGCTCTGCAATCCGACCACCTCGGGGGCCGACCAGGGGATCGACATCGCCATCTCCCCGTCGAGTTCGCGCCTGCCCAGTACCTGGGCGATGCCGAAATCGGAGAGCGCCGGGCGGCCGAGCGTCGTGAGCAGCACGTTCGAGGGCTTGATGTCGCGGTGCAGCACACCGGCTCGATGCGCCGTCTCGAGCGCCCCGGCGATGCGCACACCCGCGTCCAGCACGTCGCGGAGTCGCGCCGGCTGCCCTTTGGTGAGCGCCCCCATCGAAGCGGGGCAGAACTCCATGGCGAGATACGGGTGCCCCTCGAGCGAAATGCTCGCCTGGTAGATCGAGACCACCGAAGGGTGGCTGCTCAGGCGTGCCATGACGTCGGCCTCGCTCTCGAAGACCTCCCGCAGTTCTTCGACGGCTGCCGATCCCTTCGCGGCGCCGTTCAGCACCTTCACCGCCACGAGGCGGCGCGGCATGTCCTGTTCGTACAGGAACACCTGCGCGAAGCCGCCCGACCCCAGCGGACGCACATAGCTGAACCCCGGGATCGAGGGCGCGCCGACTGGGGCGCGCTCAGGCACGAGCCGCCCCTGCGGCAATCGGCCTGCACTGCATTGGCGCGCGTCGGTGCGCTGCAGCGGCTGGGGAGCAGTGTGTCACGTGAATATCCTAATCGAGGCGAAGCGCACGGAGGACCGTATCCACAGCGGCGGAGACACGTCAGCCCCCGACCGCTGAGCGGCCGGGGGCTGACGTGAACGGTTCTGCTTACAGACCCGAGACGTCGAGCGGGATGCCCGGGCCGAAGGTCGTCGAAACGGCGCCCTTCTGCACGTACTTGCCCTTTGCCGACGATGGCTTCAGACGCGAGATCTCGTCGAGCACCGAGTTGATGTTGTCAGCGAGCTGCTCGGCCGTGAACGATGCCTTGCCGACGATGAAGTGCACGTTGGAGTGCTTGTCGACGCGGAATTCGATCTTACCGCCCTTGATCTCGGTCACAGCCTTGGCTGCGTCCGGGGTCACGGTGCCGGTCTTCGGGTTGGGCATGAGGCCGCGGGGGCCGAGCACCTTACCCAGACGACCGACCTTGCCCATGAGCTCGGGGGTCGAGACAGCCGAATCGAAGTCGGTGTAGCCTGCGGCCACCTTCTCGATCAGCTCGTCGCCGCCGACCTCATCGGCGCCGGCAGCGATTGCTGCCTCAGCAGCAGCGCCCACCGCGAACACGATGACGCGCGCGGTCTTGCCGGTGCCGTGGGGCAGGCTCACGGTGCCGCGAACCATCTGGTCCGCCTTGCGGGGATCCACACCGAGCTTGACGGCGACCTCGACGGTCGTGTCGGTCTTGGTGGAACCGGTCTCCTTCGCCAGGGCGACTGCCTCAGCGGGAGTGTAGAACTTGTCTGCCTGAATCTTCTCGGCAGCGGCGCGGTACGCCTTCGACTTCTGTGCCATGTCCGATGCCCCTTACTCGACCGTGATGCCCATGGAGCGAGCGGTGCCCGCAATGATCTTCGCCGCAGCGTCGATGTCGTTCGCGTTGAGATCGGCCTGCTTCTGCTCGGCGATCTGGCGAACCTGCTCTGCGGTGACCTTCGCGACCTTGACGGTGTGCGGAGTGCCAGAGCCCTTCTGCACGCCTGCCGCCTTCTTCAGCAGCTCGGCTGCCGGCGGGGTCTTGAGCACGAACGTGAACGAACGGTCCTCGTACACGGTGATCTCCACCGGAACGATGTTGCCGCGCTGGGATTCCGTTGCAGCGTTGTACGCCTTGCAGAATTCCATGATGTTGACACCGTGCTGACCGAGCGCCGGACCCACGGGAGGTGCGGGGTTGGCTGCACCGGCCGGGATCTGAAGCTTGATCAGACCGGTAACCTTCTTGACCTTAGCCATGATTGTTTCCTTTCCATCGAACTCGCACGGTGGTGCGAGCTCTCCCGCGAGTCCGGCCGTTCCGGATGCGGTACTCGTCCGCGTCGACGCACGCCAGGGGCGTTCACAGACGCAAACCAGTCAAGTCTACCCGATGAAACAGGATCGCGCACCTGGGGGCCGGGACGGTTGGGTGCATCCGACACCCGGGTCACACGCTGAACTCGACCGAGTCCCAACCCGTCGCACCGTTCGGTGCGGGCGGCGCCGTTGCCGCGGTCTGCGTGTAGCCCGATCTGTCGGTCGCCCGCACGCGCGCCGTATGCCGCCCCGGGCTCGACGGCCAGGCGAGCGTCCACTGCACCCACGTGTCGTCCGAGATCGCTGAGGCCAGCGTCGTCTGCTGCCACTCGCCGCCGTCGACCTGCACTTCGACCCGGTCGATACCCGTGTGCTGCGCCCATGCCACTCCCGCGATCGCGATGGTGTCGCCCGATGCGTTCGCGCCGGAGCGCGGGGTGTCGATGCGCGACGCCGTCTTGATCGGCCCCAGTTCCGACCAGCCGCGCGGGGTCCAGTACCCTTCCGCGTCGGCGAACCGCGTCACCTCTAGACGCGTGACCCATTTCGTCGCGGAGACGTATCCGTACAGGCCGGGAACGATCAGGCGCGCGGGGAACCCGTGCTCGGCCGGCAGCGGCTCGCCGTTCATCCCGACCGCGAGAAGCGCATTGCGGTCGGGGTCGGTGAGCGTCTCGAGGGGCGTGCCGGCCGTGAAGCCGTCCGGCCCGGAAGACAGCACCATATCGGCGTCGCGCGAGACCCCCGCGCGTTCGAGGAGCTCGCGAATCGGATACCCGAGCCACGTCGCCGTGCCGATGAGGTCGCCGCCGACGGTGTTCGACACGCACGCGATCGTGGTGATGTGCTCCTCGAGCGGGAGCGCGAGAAGCTCGTCGTAGGTGATGGTCATCGGGGTGTCGACGAGGCCGCTGATCTCGAGCCTCCAGGCGGAGGGGTCGATCCTCGGCACCTGCAGCGCGATATCGATGCGATAGAAATCCGCATTCGGAGTGATCAGCGGGCTGATCCCCGGTACGTCGAGTTGCGCGCCCGCCGGGACCGCCGGGGCCGCCGTTGCCGGGGCCGGAAGCCTGATCGCCGATCGCGCCGCCAGATATGCGGCGCTGCCGGCGTTCTTCACCCGAGCACCGACGCCGACGATCAGGGCGGCCGCCGAGGTCGCGCCGACGAAGACCAGGAAGCTGCGCCTCTCGAACTTCGCACTGCGCTGCTTCGGGTGCACGACTCCGGCCGACCGCTGCGGCTCCGGCTCGTCTCGCAGTGCAGCGGGCGCCGATTCGGAGTTCCGGGTGACGACTGCGGCGCGCCACGCGACAGCCTTCGGTCGGCCGCGATGCAGCACCCAGAGTCCTGCGATCGTCCCGAGCCCCGTCGGCAGCGCCCACAGCGGCGTGGCCTCGGCGCGCGTCAGAATCGCCAGCAGCGCGACGGCGGAGACCCCGATCAGGACCACCATGCCGAACCCGCGCCAGGCCACCTCCACCGCACCTGCGACGATGGCGAGCACCAGCAGCACGACGCCGAGGATGACGAACAGCGCCACCTTGTCGGCGGTGCCGAAGAGGGAGATCATGGTGTCTTTCACCCAGCTCGGCGCGAGGTCGATCGCGAGCGACCCGACGGCGAACACGGGTGACGAGCGGGGATTCACGAACGCGGCGACGAGTTCTGCGACGCCGAGCACGGCGAGCGCCGCTGCGATTCCGAGCACAGCGCCGCCTGCCCGTGTTTCAGCTCCGCCCGTGTGCATGTGCTCACCGTAACGAGGCAACATGCAAAAAGCCCCGCCGAAGCGGGGCTTTCCTGCAGTGTGGGGGTTAGACCATCTTGGTGACCTGATCGAAGCTCAGCTCGACCGGGGTCTCGCGCTCGAAGAGCGAGACGAGCACCGTGAGCTTCCCAGCAGCGGGGTTGATCTCACTGATCGTGCCGGGCAGCCCCTCGAAGGAGCCCGACTTGATCGTGATGGTCTCGCCGACCTCGAAGTCGATCTCGACGTTGCCCTGAGCTGCCGCGTTCGCGGCTGCCTTGCCCTTCGCCGTCGCGGCGGGCTCGAGCTCGACGGTGCTCTTGAGCATCTCGAACGCTTCGTTGATGCGCAGCGGGACGGGGTTGTGAGCGTTGCCGACGAAGCCCGTGACCCCGGGGGTGTGGCGCACGACGGACCACGTGGTCTCGTTGAGATGCATGCGAACGAGCACGTAGCCCGGGATGCGCACGCGCGTCACCATCTTGCGCTGGCCGTTCTTGACCTCCATGACCTCTTCCATGGGGACCTGGATCTCGAAGATGTCGTCGACCGCGCCCATCGTCTCGCGACGGTTCCAGAGGTTCGACTTCACCTTGCGCTCGTAGCCGGCGTAGGTGTGGATCACGAACCACTTCCCGGGGCGGCGGCGCAGATCCTTCTTGAAGGCCTTGTAGGGATCGACGGCGGTCTCGCCGTCTTCATCGGTCTCTTCTTCCGACTCCTCGTCGACGATCGCGCTGGCGGCCGCCTCGGCCTCTTCAGCGCTATCGATGTCGAGCGCGTCCTCCACGGCAGCGTCCACATCGGGGTCCGTCGACTGCACCAGTGCGTCGAGTGCCGCGTCGAGGTCTGCCTCGGGGGTGTTGTTCTCGCTCGTCATCTCTACTTGCTTTCCTTGCTCTACGGTCGGTTCGTTCGTCGGCTGATCAGCCGAGCGTCGTTCCGAATAGGAAGACCGTCACGAATCCGAACGCCTGGTCGAGTACCCACACCAACGCCATCATGATCAGCACGAACGCGATCACGACGAGGGTGAAGTTGATGAGTTCTTTGCGGGTCGGGGTGACGACCTTCTTCAGCTCGGCGATGACCTGCTGAATGAACAGAATGATGCGGCTGAACCAGTTGCGCTTCGCGGCGCGATCGGCTTTGGCGCGCTCGACGAGGCCGCCGCTCTCCTCAACTTCGGTGCTGCTCACTCGCATGTCCTTTCCGTTGCCCCCGTTCGGCGCTTTCGCGCCGAACGGGTTTGGCAGGGCAGACAGGACTCGAACCTGCAACCTGCGGTTTTGGAGACCGCTGCGCTACCAATTGCGCCACTGCCCTATGGTGTGTTCAACCCAATCTCCCAGCCCTGGCGGCATAGGAAATTTTGGCAGAAGTCAACTACCGAGAAACACTCTACGCGATCCGCCTGGCGCTGTCGAACCGAGCGGGGTGCTCCCGGGCGCGTCGTGGCTCGAGGGCTGCGACTCGCCGGACCGGCACCGCGCTGCGGCGCGGGCGGGCGATCCTCTGCATCCCGTGGGATCGCACCCGCACGGCGCCGCCCGGGGATAGGATCGAATCGTGAGCCACATCTCCCGTTTATCAAAGAAGATCTCCGCAATCGCCGAGTCGGCGACGCTCAAGGTCGATGCGAAGGCGAAAGCCCTGCAGGCCGAGGGGCGCCCCGTCATCAGTTACGCGGCAGGTGAACCCGACTTCTCCACGCCGCAGCACATCGTCGACGCGGCCCGATCCGCACTCGATGATCCGAAGAACTTCCGGTACACCGCAGCTGCGGGCCTTCCCGATCTCAAGCGCGCGATCGCCGACAAGACCGCGCGCGACTCCGGCTGGGCGGTCGAGCCCTCCCAGGTCGTCGTCACCAACGGCGGGAAGCAGGCCGTCTACCAGGCCTTCCAAGTGCTGCTCGATCCGGGCGACGAGGTGCTGCTGCCCGCACCGTACTGGACCACCTATCCCGAGGCGATCCAGCTCGCCGACGGCGTTCCCGTGGAGGTCTTCGCAGGAGCGGAACAGCACTACAAGGTCACGGTCGAACAGCTCGAAGCGGCGCGCACCGAGCGCACGAAGGTGCTGCTCTTCGTGTCGCCCTCCAACCCGACCGGCGCCGTCTACTCGCCGGAGGAGACGCGCGCGATCGGCGAGTGGGCGCAGGCCAACGGGCTGTGGATCATCGCCGATGAGATCTACCAGAACCTCACCTACGACGGCGTGCGCGCGGTCTCCATCGTCGAGGCCGTCCCCGCGCTGCAGGATCGCGCGATCCTCGTCAACGGCGTCGCGAAGACCTATGCCATGACGGGCTGGCGCCTCGGATGGATGGTCGGCCCGGCCGACATCGTGAAGGGCGCGTCGAACCTGCAGTCGCATCTGACCTCGAACGTCAACAACATCGCGCAGCGCGCTGCGATCGCGGCGCTCACGGGTCCGCAGGAGCCGATCGAAGCCATGCGGCAGGCTTTCGATCGTCGGCGCAAGCTGATCGTCGCCGAGCTCAACGAGGTTCCCGGATTCCACTGCCCGACGCCCGAGGGTGCGTTCTACGCCTACGTCGACGTCACGTCGGCCCTCGGCAAGACCTATCGGGGCGTCACGCCGGAGACGTCGCTGGAGCTCGCGGACCTCATCCTCTCCGAGGCCGAAGTCGCTGCCGTTCCCGGCGAGGCGTTCGGCCCGAGCGGGTACCTGCGCTTCAGCTACGCACTCGGCGACGAGGCGCTCGTCGAGGGTGTCCGCCGAATTCAGGCGCTGCTGAGCGAGTAGAACGGCCGCCTGCGAGGCGCGGGCGGTGCTGGATCTGCGGATCCGGCACCGCCCGCGCGCATCTCAGCAGCCGCTAGCCGAACTGCGCGTAGTACTCGGCGGCGTCTGCCACGTCGTTGTTGTACGACGCGCTCGGGTTGTAGCCGTCGAGTGCCGCGATCCAGTGCTCGCCGACTGTGAGGTCGAGTCCCGGGTCGCATAGCAGCGCTGCAGCTGACAGAGCCGCGTCATCGATCTGGTCGATCTCGATGCGCCCGTCGCCGTTGCCGTCGCGGCCGAACACGTCCCACGTGCTCGGAATGAACTGCATCGGCCCCACCGCGCGGTCCCACTGCGCATCACCGTCGATGACGCCGCCGTCGGTGTCGGGGGTCGCGAGAAAATCGGTGCCATCGAGCGGCACGCCGATGATGCGTGGCGTCGTCTCGCCGCTCGGCAGCAACCTCGCGCCGTCGATGCTGCCGTGCTCGGACTCGATCTTGCCGATGCCTGCGAGCATGTTCCAGCCGAGCCGGCAGCCCGGCTGCTCGTCTGCGAGCGTCAACGCCGCCATCGCGTATGCGCGGAGGGCCCGCTCGGGAATATCCGCTGCGCCCGAGACCCGCTGGAGCCACGCGGCATCGGCAGCCGGCAGCGCGCCGCCCGTCGCAGTCGGGGGCGGGGCGGGCGACGGGGGCGACGCGTCGGTCGCGTGCGCCGGCGGCGCCCCTCCCCCGTTCCTCTGGCCGGTCCCGACGAGGACGGCCGCGCCTGCAGCGACGATGAGCGCAGCGAGAGCGACACCGCCGACGGCGTAGCGGAGGGTGCGACGGCCACGCGATCCTGCGCGGGCAGCGGCGCCGCGATCCGTGTCATCCATCGCCTCAAAGATATCGGGAATGAATCAGCATCTCGCGTGTTACATTTGTATGCAGGCGCATATAAATGGCGCGGAAGACGAGACACACAGGAGCACATCATGGAATTCGGGATCTTCTCGGTCAGCGACGTCACCCGCGACCCGGTCTCGGGTGAGACGCCGAGCGAGGCCGCACGCATCCAGGGACTCGCGGAGATCGCCGTGCACGCCGAAGAGGTGGGCTTCGACGTCTTCGCCGTCGGCGAGCATCACAACGCGCCCTTCTTCTCCTCGAGCCCGACGACGTTCCTCGCCTACATCGCGGCGATGACGAAGACGCTGAAGCTCTCCACCAGCACCACGCTCATCACCACCAACGACCCGGTGCGCATCGCCGAGGAGTACGCGATGCTGCAGCACCTCGCGAAGGGCCGCATGGACCTCATGCTCGGACGCGGCAACACCGCGCCCGTGTACCCCTGGTTCGGCAAGGACATCCGCTCGGCGCTGCCCCTCGCGCTCGACAACTACAACCTCCTGCACCGTCTGTGGCGCGAGGACGTCGTCGACTACGACGGCAATTTCCGCACCCCGCTGCAGGGCTTCACGAGCACGCCGCGCCCGCTCGACGACGTGCCCCCGTTCGTGTGGCACGGCTCGATCCGCACCCCGGAGATCGCCGAGCAGGCCGCCTACTACGGCGACGGGTTTTTCTCGAACCACATCTTCGCCCCCTCCGAGCACTCGCTCCGCCTCGTCCGGTTCTACCGCGAGCGCTTCGAGCACTACGGGCACGGAACGCAGAAGCAGGCAGTCGTCGGCCTCGGCGGGCAGGCCTTCATGGCGAAGAACTCGCAGGACGCGATGTCGCAGTTCCGCCCCTACTTCAACGAAGCCCCCGTGTACGGCCACGGGCCGCGGCTCGAGGACTTCGCCAGCCAGACGCCCCTGACCGTGGGCAGCCCGCAGGAAGTCATCGATAAGACGCTCGGATTCCGCGATGTCTTCGGCGACTACCAGCGTCAGATGTTCCTCATCGATCACGCAGGCCTCCCCACGAAGACCGTGCTCGAGCAGCTCGACCTCTTCGGTTCGGAGGTGCTCCCGGTGCTGCGCGCCGAGATGGCGAAGGACCGCGACCCAGAGGTCGCAGAAGCCCCGTCTCACGCCGACCTCGTCACCGCCAAGTACGGCGACGCGGCGCCGCGGCAGCCCCGCCCGAACGCGAATCGGGGGGACAATGTCACAGGGGGTTCTCCGTACCAGGATTCACCCGCGAAGCGGGGAGCGGCGTTCGGGGTCGCCTGATCCCCCGTCCGTTCACGGAGGGGCGCTGCTGCGGCAGCACCCCTCCTCTACCCGGTCAGACCCGCAGGATGAAGGAGAACGCGAGATGGAACAGCCCACTCGTATCGATGTGCGCCTCGCGAACGAGGCTTGGGAATCGGTGATGTCGGCGCACGCGGCGCTCATGCACACCTTCGCCGCCGAGCACATGTGGTCGGAGATCAGCATGCGCGAGTACGACGTGCTCTACACGCTCTCCAAACGCGGTGAGCCGATGCGCATGTGCGATGTGCAGGGCGGCGTATTGCTCAGCCAGCCCGCGCTCTCCCGCATGGTGGAGCGCCTCGCCGCGCGGGGGCTCATCGCGCGTGAGCCCGATCCCCAAGACGGCCGCGCCGTGCTGCTCAGCCTCACCCCCGAGGGGGAGCGCCTGCAGCAGCAGGTCGGGCGGGCGCACGCGAAAAGCGTCGCACGGCAGCTCGGCTCCGCGCTCACCGCCCCAGAGCTGAACGATCTGCGCCGCCTCGCCGGCAAGCTCGTCACCGGCGACGCACCCGCCTGATCGTCTCTCACCCCGTCATTCCCACCGCGTTCCTTGAGGAGCACCCCATGAACACACCATTTGAAGGATCAGCCGCTCCCTCACCAGAGGCTTCGACCGCTCACCCGCGCACCCTCGCCGTCGTGAGCGCCGGCACCAGCGACCCGTCGACCACGACGATGCTCGCG
This sequence comes from Leucobacter sp. USHLN154, assembly GCF_037145595.1. NCBI lineage: Bacteria > Bacillati > Actinomycetota > Actinomycetes > Micrococcales > Microbacteriaceae > Leucobacter > Leucobacter sp. USHLN154. The sequence goes on along the minus strand of NZ_JBBCXF010000001.1, from coordinate 17,449 downwards.
AACCGCGTCGCAGAAGCCGCAGCGAAGCTCGCAGCGCAGCGCGGCATCGAACTGCGCGTTCGCTTCGTCGATCTCCGTGCACTCGCCGAAGACGTCACGACGGCGCTCGTCACCCAGCACGTCTCCCCCGCACTGCAGGCGGCCAGCGACATCATGCGCGACGCCGACGCGATCGTCGCGTCGACCCCCGTGTACAAGGCCGGCGCAAGCGGGCTCTTCACCGCCTTCTTCCAGGTGCTCGACAACGACCTCCTCATCGGCACGCCCGTCGTGCTCGGAGCGACGGCCGGCAGCGCCCGGCATGCGCTCGTCGTCGACGACCAGCTGCGCGGGCTCTTCGCGTACCTCCGCACCATCACCGTGCCGACCGGCCTCTTCGCGGCCCCCGATGATTGGACGAGCCGCGACTTCGGCAAGCGGATCGAGCGCGCTGCGACGGAGCTCGTCGCCCTCGTGGACGGCGGATTCCGTGAAGCGGTGCGCGGCGAGACGTGGGGCGCGTATCAGCACTCCTACGGCAGTGCCGGGGGAACCGAGCTCGGCATCGACTTCGACAGCGACCTCATGAAGCTTGCGACGGGCGGGCGCTGAGCTCGAACGCAGCGCGTTCGGGCACCGCGCCCGGTGGCGCCACAGCGCCAGCCCACGGAGCGCAGCGCGGGGTGGGGCGCTGAGCTCGAACGCAGCGCGTTCGGGCACCGCGCCCGGTGGCGCCACAGCGCCAGCCCACGGAGCGCAGCGCGGGTGTGGCGCCGGTGCTTCGGTGAGAGATCCGGCTTCGGTGGGGCCGATTCCGGCCTGTGGGTCTCACCGAAGCCGGATCCCTCACCCGAGGCGCGCGGTGCGCGCGGCGACGCGCCCGGCCCACCGCAGGTCGTGCGTCGTGACGACCACGGCACCTCCCGCGGCGGAGAACTCGCGAATCACGCGCTCCAGACGGCGCATCGCGGCAAGATCTCGCCCGAGCGTGGGCTCGTCGAGGAGGAGCACCTCGGCCCGCAGCAGCAGCGCCGATGCGATGACGAGATCTTTGCGCTGCGCCGGCGCGAGGTCGTAGGGATGCTCGCCGGCGTGCTCGGCGAGCCCGGTCCGCTCGAGCACTCGGCCGACCGCCGCTGCGCGATCCGATCGAAGCTGCGCGCGATCTCGGCGCCGGTGAGGCGGCAGCGGCAGGGCGCGCTCGAGTTCGGTCTGCACCGTCGCGGACGAGAGCTGCGCGCCGGGATCCTGCCCCACCCAGCCCACCCACCGCGCGCGCTGGTGCGCCGGCAGGCCGTGCAACTCGGTGCGACCGACGTGCACCTCACCCGCGACGCGCACCGTCGGGTCGGCGACGAGCATCCCGGCGATGGCACGGAGCAACGTCGATTTTCCGGTTCCGTTCGGGCCCACGATCGCCGCCACCTCGCCGCGAGCGACGCTGCAGTCGAACGATTGGAACACGGTCGACCTCCCGCGCACCACGGTGAGGCCGTGCACATGCAGTCCAGGCGCGTCGAGATCGCGCCCAAGGAACGCGGCCTCAGTCGACGGGGGCTCGCGCTCCTCGGAGACGCCACCAGGGCGGGCGATCCCGACCGTGCTCCAGACCCCGTGCTCGGCCAGCAGCGCATCCGTGAGCGATCCGGGGTGCGCACTGTCGACGATGCGACCGGCCCGCAGGAACTGCACGCGATCCGCAGTCTCCGCCAGTTCGTCGAACTGGTGCCCGGCGAGCAGCACGGCCCCTCCCGATGCGCGGAAGCGTCGAAGCGCTCGCGAGAGCCGCTGCCGGGCATCGGGGTCGAGCGATAGCGCGGGTTGATCGAGCACGAGCAGTGACGGTCCGAGCGTCATGAGACTTGCGAGGGCGACGAGCTGCCGTTCGCCTCCCGAGAGGGTGTCGAGGCGCCGGCCGATCAATCGTTGCATGCCGAACATGTCGAGGGCGGCGCGGACGTCGACGGGGCGTGCACTGCCTGCGAGCCGTGCGGGCAGTCGCACCTCGTCATCGACGTAGCTCGTCATGCCCGTCAGCTGGGCCTCGGGGTCGTCGCCGAGCATCGCGACGCTGCCGCCCACGGCTCGAGAGCCCGACGTCGCCCCGCGATCGCCGAGGAGCGCGGCCGCGAGTCGGCAGAGCGTCGAGGTGCCCGCACCCTGAGGTCCGAGCACGGCGAGCATCTCGCCCGGGCCGATACTCAGATCGACGCTCGCCAGCGCGCTCGTTTCGGCGCCGTGGAACGCGAAACCCGCCCCCGTGAGCGACAGCACCGGGGTGTCAGCCACGGAGCACCCCCAGCAGCTCGGATGCCGTCGGCGCCTGCAGCACGCCGCCGAGCGCGGCGGCCACCAGCAGTATCGTCGAGATCGGCGCTCCCCACCGGAGCGCGCGCTGCAGCGCGCCGTCGGCGTGATCCTGCAACTCGGCCGGCCGCGGGGATCGCCCGAATCCCCGCTGCTCGAGGGTGTCGTGCCGCTGGTCGAGCTGGACGAGCGAAGCCGTCAGCAGGCCACCGATGATGCCGGGCATGAGGCGCACCCGCGTGCGGAGCCGGGCGGTGTTCCAGCCTCGGGCCGCTCTCGCCGAGAGCGCGTGGGACACCTGATCGCGCAGCAGAGGAATCAGGCTCAGCGCGGTCGCGCAGACGTATGCGATGCCGAGCGGCAGGCGCAGACGGATCATGCCGTCGAATGTGCGCGCCGAATCGGAGCCGAACGCGAAGAGGGCGCAGACGGCGATCATCGCCGCGACCCGCAACCAGAGCTGCAGAGCGACGGAGAGCCCTTCGACGGTGAGCGCTGCCGCACCCCAGCGCCACAGCACCTCGAGGTCGTCGCCCGGGTAGAACAACCCCTGGATGATGCCGACCATGATGAGCATCGGCACGGCCAGCACTGCGACGGTCGCGCTCCAGCGAGCGAAGCGCACACGTGGAGAGCACGCAGCGATCGTGGCGGACACGACGAGCAGCGCCGCCGGCACGATCGGAGACGGAATACCGTAGGTGAGCACGAGCGCGCAGGCGAGCAGCACGAGCTCGGTGGCCGGGTGCAGCAGGCTCGCACGGCGGATCCCGGGTCGCCCGTTCGCCGCACCGATCGGGTCGGGCGGGGCGCTGCCCGCGTTCATGACCGGGTCAGCGGCGAACGGGCGATCCTCCATGGTCAGCCGGAGACGCTGGGCGTCGTCGCGCGCCTGCCGGAGAGCGAGCGCATGGCGAGCGGATACCTGCTGACGATGCGCTTCGGCAGGGTGCGCAGGACGAGGAAGGCGAGCAGGAAGATGATCGCCTTGTCCGCGGTGTCGGAGGCGAGGCTCTGCACCGTGGTCGCGTTCAGCATCTCGAGCCCTGCCGCTTGCAGCGTCGCGACGATGCCGCCGGTGCCGACGCCGAGGCCTCCGCCGAACACGAAAGCTGCGACGGGAGCGCCCAGTGCGCCCCCGGGAATCCCCGCGATCGCTCCGGCGAGCACGGCCCACCATGCGGCCCGGAATGCGCCGAGCCGGGCGGCCCAGCCGGCTGCGGCGCCGATGAAGGCGGCACCGGCGGTGAACGCGATGACTGTGGGGTTGATGGTGACGCCCCAGATGAGATTGCCGAGCACGCCTGTCAGTGCCCCGGCTGCCGGGCCGGCGAGCACGCCGACGATGACAGAACCGAGCGAGTCGAGGTAGAGCGGGATGGGAGTCAGTGTGCCGACGATCTGCCCGACGGTGATGTTCAAGGCGATGGCGATCGGCATGAGCGCGAAGATGCTGCGCGGAATGAGCGGCAGCGTGCCGGCGGCGATGAGCGCTGCACCGGCGAGATAGCCGACCATGACCCAGAGGGTGGTATTGCCGAGGTCCTGCCCGAGCGTTGCGGGCTGCGTGACGAGCACCGCGACGTAGGTGGCGGTGATCACGACCGCGCCGGCGGCGGTGAGGAGGTACGCCCACTTCGGGGCGGTGGGGCGGGCTTCTCCGGGACTCATCGTGGTGATGAGCCCCTGCCCAGAGACGCTATCGCGTGCGGTCATGCTGCGGTCCTTCCATCAGGGTGTCAGTGAGGTGGTCGAGAAAGCGTGCGGCGTCGACACGACGAATGATCTCCGCATTCGCGGGTCGGTTCCATCGACCCAACCAGTCGGCGATGGTCTCGCCGCGCGTCAGCGTTCCGGTCAGTTCCACATCGACCGGCGCGATCGCCGTCTCCGCCCAGGGAATTCTGCCAGCCGTCGCCGATCCGCGCGATTCGGCCTGCACCTCGGCCGGGTCGCGCGGGGCTCCCGCACCGCGGATCGGCGGCACGGACGCTGCCGCGCTCCGCGCCCAGTGCACCGCCGTCGCCGCAACGTACGGGTCGTGGATGTGCGCGAGGTAGCCGTGGCCGTCCTCCTCGTGGAACTCGAAGTAGAACCGCAGCGCTTCCTCGATCTCGTGCAGCAGCGCACGCCATCGAGGCGACGCGCGGTGCGCTCCATCGACGATGCGGCTGAGGCGCTCGGGCGTCATCTCGACCATCTCAGTGGCCTCGATCGGCCCGATCACCGGCGGGAACGGGGCCTCACCAGCGACGTAGGCCTCGCCGAACGCGGCGAAGACACGGGCGGCGGCCTCCGGATCGTAGCTCACGTTCCATTCCGTCGTCGGGTGCGTGTTGCCGCGGTAGTTGAAGGCTCCGCCCATCACGAAGAGCCGCTTCAGCAGCCGGGGCAGCTCGGGCGCGATCTCGAGGGCGAGGGCGAGGTTCGTGGCGGGGCCGATCATCACGCCGATGAGTTCGCCTGGGCGCGCTCTCGCCGCATCGACCCAGGCCTGCGCAGCGCTGGCGTCTCGTGTGGCGCTGGTCGGCTGCGGAAGCGTCGCGTACCCCGATCCGGTATCGCCGTGGGTCACCTCCGCGTACTCCGGGTCCGCGGCGGCGTCAGACGAGGCGCGGGCGCCCGTCGCCGCTTCCGCCTCCTCACGCGCGGCCGTCGCCGTCTGCGCGAGGGGGTGCACCGCGCCGCGGAAGACCGGCAGGTCGGTGCGCCCGGCGAGGGCGAGCCAGCCGTGCGTATTGCGCACGACCTGCTCTGTCGAGACGTTGCCGCCGCTCGCGGCGATCCCGACGATCTCGACGTCGGGCTGGCACAGCAGATAGGCGATCGCTATGGCGTCGTCGATGCCCGGGTCGCAGTCGAGGAAGAGCGGGATCGCGGTTTCAGCCATGCCTCTATTGTGGCGGACGCCGCCGACACCGCCGAGAACCGGGGGCGCCCGGTGCACCTCGGCTACGCGTCGCCCGACGTGATGTCTTGCGCTTCCTCCACCGGGGTCTCGTGCGGGCGACCGATGTGGGCGATGTGACGACCCGCGATCCCGAGCATGATCATGGCGATGCCGGTCGCCGCGGCCCCGAACCAGTAGGGCGCACCGGCGCCCAGGGCTTCCGAGATCGGCCCTGCGACCGCGGGCGCGACAGCGCCTCCCATGAATCGCACACCCGAGTACGTCGACGATGCCACGTTCCGGGGCAGATCCGTCGCTTCCATCACGGCCTCGGTCAGCGCAGTGTTCATGACGCCGAGCAAGAGCCCGCTGACGATGACCACCACGACGAGTCCGGTCAGCGACCCGGTGAAGCAGCCGAGCAGCACGAGGCAGACGGTGAGCCCGCTGAGCATCGAGAACAGCACGGGTCGAAGGCCGAAGCGGCGAGTCAGCGCCGGGGCCACGAGCACGGAGGTGATCGCGAGCGCGAGCCCCCAGCCGAAGAAGACGAGGCCGAGCTCGTGCGCACCGAATTCGAGCCCGAGCGAATGCGCTGCGGCCTCCATCGGGTAGGGGCTGTAGGCGAGCAGCACGAAGAATCCGAAGTTGTAGAACAGCGCGACGAGCGCGAGCGATCGCAGCGCAGGATTGCGCAACGCCCGGAAACCGGCGAGGATCGACACCCGCTCGGCGGGCGGGGCGGCGTCGGCGGGCGGTGCCGGCTTGGGCTGACGCAGCAGCACGAGGATCGCGATGAGGGCGACCCCCATCAGCGCCGCCGTGCCGAAGAACGGTCCGCGCCACGACACCGAGCCGAGCACTCCGCCGACCAACGGTCCGACCGCGAGCCCGACGCCGAGGGCTGCCTCGTAGAGCACGATCGCCTGCCGAGCGCCGCCGGAGGCCGCGCCGACGATCGCGGCCAGCGCGGTCGAGATGAAGAGCGCGTTGCCGAGGCCCCAGCCTGCGCGGAACCCGATGATGGCGTCGACCGACGCCGATGCCCCGGCGAGCGCGGCGAAGATGACGACGAGCACCAGCCCGGCGAGGAGCGTGCGCTTCACGCCGAGGCGGCTCGACACCCAGCTCGTGAAGAACATCGCGGCGCCCGTGATGAAGAGGTAGCTCGTGAAGAGCAGCATGGTCTGGCTCGGACTCGCGCCGAGTTCGTGACTGATCGCGGGGAGGATCGGGTCGACCAGCCCGATGCCCATGAACGAAACGGCGCATGCGAAGGCGATCGCCCACACCGCGGTGGGCTGGCGCAGGATCGACGTCTTCTGGGCGGGCGACGATACGGGTGTGGACTCGGTGCCCGGTCGTGATTCAGCGGTGGTGGACGTGATCTGCTCCTGGGGTCTGGCGCGCTCGGCGCGCGGTTCATGCGGTGATCGGGACGGGAGACGGGTTAGCCCGGGCGGGCGTCGATGCCGTCGCCGATCTGCTGCATGAGCTCCGCGGCGCGCGCGAGGGTGGCCCGGTCGAAGTCGGACAGCGCGTCGAGGTGCGGGCGCACCCGTGCTGCGGCGGCCGCCCGGTACTCCTCGAGTGCTTCCACTCCCGCGGGCGTGACGGAGACGAGCGTGGCGCGCCCGTCGGCGGGGTCGGGGGCACGGCTCACCCAGCCCTCGCCTTCCAGGCGCTGCACGAGACCCGTCATCGAGGGCTGCGCGACGTGCTGCTGATGCGCGAGGGCGCTGACGCGCATGGGGCCCGCCTGCTCGAGCTCGGCGAGCACGCGCCACGCGATGAGCGAGAAGCCGCCGCCGGCGACGCGGCCGGCCACGCGGGCGAATCGCCCGGTGACGCGGGTGAGATCGAGAGCAAGCGCATCGGCACCTGAACCATTCTCTGAAAGTTTCTCGCTCACGAGAGAGACAGTAGCACGAATTGCATCGGACTGCGATGCATGTGTATGTGCGCCGCCCCGGTGAGACCATCCAGCACGAAGTTCACTCAGCGAAGCCGAATCACTCACCGAAGCCGGCGGCATTCGCGCCTCGAGCCGCTACCCCCGGTCGATCACCACCACTTTCTGATTCGAGAACTCCCGGAGCCCCTGCGCGCCCAGCTCGCGCCCGAACCCGGAGCGCTTCACCCCGCCGAACGGCAGCGCGGGGCTGCCGCCCTTCAGGCGATTGATCGACACCATGCCGGCGACGATCTCGGTCGCGCACCGCTCGGCCGCCTCCGACGTATCCGCGAACACCGTCGCACCCAGGCCGTAGGGCGAATCGTTGGCCAGTTCGATCGCCTCGTCGATCGTGTCGGCGCCGACGATCATCGCGACGGGGCCGAACAGCTCCTCATGCCAGACCGGCAGCTCGCGGAGCGGCTCGAGCAGCACGACGGGAGCGAAACGGCACGGATCCTCGTCATCGCGCTCGAACGACCCCCGCACCTCGGCACCCTGCTGCTGCGCCGCTCGCACCGCGCTGCGCAACTCGTCAGCGGCCGTCTCGTTCGACAACGGACCGAGACGGGTCTCGCCGTCCAAAGGATCCCCGGGGAGCGCGGAGAAGAACTCCGCGGTGAAGTCATCGACGAACTGGTCGAGCAGATCGCGTCGCACGATGATCCGCTTGGGCGAGACGCACGTCTGCCCGGCGTTCGAGAGCCGCATCGTCGCGGCGAGCCTCGCGAGTTCGCGTGCGCGCGACGCATCGAACACGATGAACGGGTCGCTGCCGCCGAGCTCGAGGACGACCTTCGTCAATGCGGCTCCCGCCGCCTCCGCGATCGCGGCACCCGCACGTTCTCCGCCGGTGAACGAGACGCCGGAGACGAGCGGATGCGCGATCGCCGCGAACACCTCCGCATGCGTGAACCCGGTATCGCGCACCAGACCGCGCGGGGCCCCGGCATCGATGAAGAGCGCCTCGACCAGCGCTGCGCTCCCCCCGCAGATCGATGCGTGCTTGAACGCGACGGCGTTCCCGAGCAGCAGGTTCGGCGCGATGCACCGGATCAACTGGTAGTGCGGGTAGTTCCACGGCATGACCCCGAGCACGACGCCGATCGCCTGCAGTCGCACCTCTGCCTGGTTCCCGTCTTCGTGCGCGATGAGGTCGGGTGCGAGCAGGTCGGCGGCGTTGTCCGCGTAGTACGAGAGGATCGCGATGCACGATCGCACCTCCGCGAGACCCTGCGCGATCGGCTTTCCCATATCGAGCGCCATCTGCTCGGCGAGGGCGTCGGCGCGCTCCTCGTAGAGTTTCGCCGCGCGCGCCAGCACCTGCGCTCGCGCGGCGACGCTCTGCCGGTGCCAGTCGGCGAAGGCTGCATGAGCGGCGCCGAGCACGTGCTCGACCGACGCGTCGACGGCGTTCATGCGCGCACCCCCGACGGCTGCTCGCGACCACCGGTCGGCAGCGCGGCACCGGTCGGGACGGGCGGCAGCAGCACCCAGAGCAGGGTCGATCCGTCGGCGGCGAGCGCGCGTCGAAGGGCCGGTCCGAAGTCGGCGAGATCGCTGATCGCGCTCGCTTCGATGCCGTGCGCGCGTGCGAGCAACGCGTAGTCGGGATTCGTGAGCGACGTCCCTGCCGGACGACCGGGGAAGTGCCGCTCCTGGTGCGAGTGGATCGTGCCGAAGCCTGCGTTGTCGAAGACGATGATGATCGCCCGCCCACCCGTCGCCTGGAGTGTGGCGAGTTCCTGACCGTTCATGCCGAAGCACCCGTCTCCCGCCAGCGCGACCACGGTGCGGCCGGGGTGCACGTGCGAGGCCGCGACGGCGGCCGGAACGCCCATCCCCATCGCCCCGTTCCTGGGCCCGATGAAGGTGCGCGGGTGCTGGTGGTGCAGGTAACGGAGCGCGCCGATGACGTAATTGCCCGCGCCGACCGTGATGATGGCGTCTTCGGGGAGTTGGCGCTGCATCTCCCCGAAGACGGATCCGCGCCACTCGTCCTCCCCGGTGCGCTCGGCCGCCGGAATGCTCCATTCGAGATAGGCGGCCCGTTCGCGCTGCAGGCGATCGATCCGCGCCGGAGTCGCCGCGCGCACCGACGTCAGCGCTCGCAGCCAGTCCTGAGGGTCGGCGACGTACTGCAGTGAGACCTGGCCCTCGTGTCCGAGCAGGTCGGCGTCCGGGCTCACCACGATCGTGCAGCTCTCGTCGCCTCCGAGCGTGTACTCGTCCGAGAGCACATCCCGGCGCACCGTGCCGAGGTAGCACACGAGGTCTGCCGACCCGTAGGCTTCCGCCGCTCCGGCGTTGCGGCCGAAGCCGAGGCTGCCCACCCACGCTGGGGACTCGTGCGGAAACGCGTCGTGAGCGCGGAAGTCGGAGACGACCGGAATGCCCGCCTGCTCGGCGACGCGGCGCAGAAGCGCCGCCGCTTCGACGTTCCAGCCGTCACCGCCGACGACGAACACGGGGCGCTCCGCGGCATCGATCGCGCCGGCCGCTGCGCTGACCGATGCCGCGGTGAGCGCGAGCGGCGGCCGCTCGGTCCGCGGTACCGGGACCACGCCTGGGGCGCGCTGCACGAGCACCTCCTCCGGCAGTCCGACCACGACGGGGCCGGGTCGGCCGGACTCGGCGATCTCGAAGGCCCGCGCCACGCGTTCGGCCGCGCTCGCGGGATGATCCAGGATGAACACGGCCTTCGCGGTGCTCCCGAACCAGGCTTTGAGGTCGAACTCCTGGAACGATTCGAGGTCGCGCACATGGGTCGAGATCAGCCCGACGAAGACGACGAGCGGGGTGCAGTCCTGATAGGCGGTGTGGATCGCGATCGACGCGTTGGCGGCGCCCGGCCCGCGCGTCACCGCGACGACGCCCGCCCGGCCCGTGAGCCGGGCCTCTGCAACGGCCATGAACCCGGCCCCGCCCTCGTGGCGAGCGGTGATCAGGTCGATGGGCGAGTCCCGCAGGGCGTCGAGGAGCCCGAGAAAGCTCTCCCCCGGCACCTGATAGACGCGGGGCACCCCGCGACGTTCGAGCTGCGTGACAATGGTGTTCGCGACGAGGTCGGACATGCGCACCTTTTCGATGTGTGGGTTGCGGAAGAGGGATGCGCGCCGGTCACGCGCATCCCCGCATTACTCGGCCGTGTATTCCTTCGCTTCTTGCCGGATCGCCTCGGGATCGAAGTCGTTGATCTGATCCGTCAGGTCGTGGTTGAACAGCGTGGCGACGTCGTAGTCGGCAGCCTCGCCCTCGATCACGCCGTACTCGGTCAGGAGATCGACCATCTGCTGCAGGTCCTCGTCGGTCTGCAACCCGTACTGGCCCGAGTTGCCCTGACCGCCTGTCAGTTCGAGACGCGTCGAGAGTTGCCGCACCGCGAGCGCGAGCTGCTCCTCGTCAGTGCCCTCGGTCGGCTTCGCGGAGGGGTAGCGCTCCCAGTGCAGCTTGATCGAAGCCTCAGGGTTCTCCTCGGCGAAGACCGCGCCCTTGTAGAACGCGCGCCAGATCCCCGCGATCATCTCCGGGTCGTTCTCCACGGCCTCGGTGGAGCAGACGAACGTGGACGTGCCGTTGAGGTCGTTCATCACGGAGTCGAGATTGACGAGCTCTTCATCGAGCAGCGACTCGACGACGAGGTTCGGGCTGTCCCACGCCGAGTACGCGTCGATCTCGCCCTGCTGGAACGCGAGCGCTGTCTGCGCGCCGAACCCTACGGGCAGAAACTGGTCCTTCGACGCGCTCACACCGGCGGCTTCCATGCCGCCGATCGCGTAGTTGATGCCCGTCGCCGTCGCCGAGTTGCTGCCGATCGTCTTGCCCTCGAGATCGGCGACCGACGTGAATCCCTTCGACTTCGGCGCGACCACTCGGAACATGTTGCCCGCCGTCGATCCGACGATGGTGATCGACGGATCGCCGGCCACCGTGGGAAGCGCCGTGGCGACGGACGCGTACGTGCATACCGAGTTGCCTGAGACGACGGACTGCACACCCGAGAGCGCGGTCTCGACGGGCTGCATCGTGACGTCGAGTCCCTCGTCTGCGAAGTAGCCGAGATCGATCGGCACGGTCGCGTAGCTCGCGGTCGCGGCCGAGAGCGTCTGGTCGGTGACGGCGAAGGTGATCGGCGTCAGGTCCGCCGCACCCTCGGTTGATGCGCCGCCCTCTGACGATGCGCAACCGGAGAGCGCGAGGGCTGCGACCGCCGCGAACGCCGCGGCTCCGGTGATCCTGTGTTGCTTCATGCTGGTGTTCTCCTCTATGAGATGGCTACATTGCCTGTGGATCGAAGTGGTGCAGAGTGCCTGCGCTTATCGCTGGTACTTGCGCAGAAGGAAGTTGAGCGCCGCCATGGTGAGCCAGATCGCGACGCCGAAGCATCCGAGCACGAAGAGCAGCGCGAACGTCGTGCCGACCGAGCCGGTCTGCACGGCCGCCTGAATCGCGAATCCCATTCCTTCGCGCGCGGAGACGAACTCGGCGACGATCGTGCCGATGAGCGCGAGCACCGCGGCGCTGTTGAGCGCCGGGAGCAGGTAGCTGATCGCATTCGGGATGCGCAGTTTGCGGATCACCTGCCACTTCGACGCTCCCACCGACCGGAAGAGGTTCACCTGGTCGCCGTTGATGTTCGTCATGCCGACCAGCGCATTCACGAGAATCGGGAAGAAGGCCATGAGCGCGGCGAGGATCACCTTCGGTGTCGTGCCGTATCCGAAGCCCGCGATGATCAGCGGGGCGATCGCGACCTTCGGGAACGTCTGGATGATGATGAGCATCGGGTAGACGGCTTTGCGCAACGACTCGGAGAAGACGAAGAGAAAGCTGATCAGCAGCGCGAGGACGATGGCGATCGTCAGTCCGAGGATCGTGATCTGCGCCGTCGCCGCGAGGTTCGTCCAGATCGTGCCGTCCGAGAACATGCGCGCGAGGGCCTCTCCGACCGCCTCCGGCGGAGCCAGCAGCAGGGGTGACACCCAGCCGCGTTCGGTGCTCAGATTCCAGAGCCAGAAGCCGCCCCCGAAGATCACGAGCACGATGATCACCGCGCGCACGTTCGTCGAGGCGAGGGCGCTCCGCAGGGTCGCCTCGCGGCCGGTCGTCTTGCGCACCTCGTCGCCCGAGAGCACGGGCATCAGTTCCGTCTTCGTCGCACTCATGACTTGCCACCTGCTTCTGCATCGTTCGCCGGTCCGCCGGCCGCCTTCGCGGCTTCGAGGCTCACGCGGCCCCGCCTGACGAGTTCGTTGAATTCGGGAGAGGTCCTCGTTCGCGCGGAGCGCGGCCTCGGGAGGTCGACGTCGATGACGTCGACGATGCGACCGGGGCGGGCAGACATCACGACGATCCGGTCGGAGAGGAACACCGCTTCCGAGATGCTGTGCGTGACGAAGATCACGGTCTTCGGTTCGGCTCCCCAGAGCCGGAGCAGCTCTTCGTTGAGGTCTTCCCGTGTGAACTCGTCGAGCGCGCCGAACGGTTCGTCCATGAGCAGCAGCTCGGGGCGGGTGATCAGCGATCGCGCGATCGCGGCGCGCTGCTCCATCCCTCCCGAGAGCTCGCGGGGGTAGTGCGACGCGAAATCCTGGAGCCCCATCATCTCGATCAGTTCCGACGCGTACGCCCGGTCGGCCTTCGTCGGCCGTCCGCCCCGGATCTCGATCGGCAGCAGAATGTTGTCGGTCACATTCCGCCAGGACAGCAGGGTCGGCTTCTGGAATGCGACGCTCGCCGTCGGGAGGGTACCCGAGACGACCTCTCCGCCGACGCGCACCTCACCGCTCGACGGGGAGTCGAGACCGGCGATGAGCTTCAGCAGCGTCGACTTGCCGCAACCGCTCGGCCCGATGAGCGAGACGAACTCGCCCTGCTTGAACTCGGCGCTGGTCTCGGAGAGCGCATGGATCTCGAGGCGCTTCCGTCGGAAGATCTTCGATACGCCCTCGACGCTCACTCCCCCCAGTCGCGTCCGCTCTGCTAGTGACGCACTCATGCGACCCCTCCCATCTGCTTCTCCCGGACGTCATCGATGACCCGGGTGTAGAAATTCATCCAGTTGCCTCCGAGCACGAGTTCGCGCTCCTCCCGGCCGAGCCCGCGTGCTTCGAGGGCGGCTCCGAGACGGCCGAAATCCTGCGGGCCGCTGAACCAGTCGGGTCGCTCGGACGGCGCCACCCCCGGCGGCGGCGATGCTCCCAGTTGCGGCTGACGGCTCCAGCGGCCGCGGCGCATCCATTCCCGGTACTCGTCGGTGCCGCGCTGGTTCGCATCGGTCCCGATGCCGACGGCGGTGAGTCCGAGCAGATCGATGGAACGCGCCACCATCTCGGACCACAGCTCCGGAGTCGCGATCCGGCCCCGCGTGAGGTTGTGGTAGGTCGTGAGACCGATGACCCCGCCGTGTTCGACGAGCGGCCGGAGCACCTCGAGCGGCTTGTTGCGCGGGTGCTCCACGAGCTCGAAGATGTTCGCGTGCGTCACGGCGACCGGCATGCTCGAAGCGTGCACGGCGTCGAGCGAGGTGCGGTTGCCGACGTGCGAGAGGTCGATGACCATTCCGGTTCGGTTCATCTCGCCGACGACCTCCGCACCGAAGCGGCTGAGTCCCGAGTCGTGCGGGTCGTAGCAGCTCCCCCCGATGTCGTTCTGGATGTTGTAGGTCAGCTGCGCGACACGCACACCCACGTCGGCGAACACCTCGACGAACCCGAGGCGCCCCTGCAGGAAGGAGCTGTTCTGGAATCCGAGGACGATGCCGAGACGCCCCGCGGCCCTGGCCTCGCGCATGTCCGCTGCACTCGCGACGATCTGCGCGATGTCGCTGTTCGCCTCGGCCAGCTCGCGCCAGGAGACGACCGCATCGAGGGATTCGATGGCGTCCTCCCAGAATCCGCAGGTCACGGTGACCGCGTCGACACCGCCCGCCCGGATCTCTTCGATGCCCCGGCGGTCGAGCCGGGAGCAGATCAAACTATCGACATTCATGGTTCCCCCCGGGGTTCAGACCGAATAGTGGAGGAGCGTTTCGCTCACTCCGGTGTGCGTGCGCGAAAGCTCGGACTCGACGCTCAGCGCGAAGTTGGACGGCTGGTAGATGCGCCACCACTGCTCGCCCGAGACCTCGACGCCGTCGCGCAGAAGCTGGACGACGTCAGCGTCGCGGTCGGCGTCGCAGCGCTCGATCGAGACGCGAAGGGTGCCTGCGTCATGGTCGGCCTCCGAGGTCAGCGCATACCCGTGATAGCGCGCTCGCACGTCGAGCCCGGCATACCCGATCACCGATGCGAGGCCCGTCACGACGAAGGGCTTCGCCGGATCGTCGGCGGCCGAGGCGAGGAGCGCATTCACGATCACGTCCCCGGCGAGCAGCAGGCTCTCACCGCCGGCGTCGATGCCGTCCGGGGTGAGACGAGCGCTCAGCCAGGAGCGCCCCGGTTCACGAGCCGCGATGGCGCGTTCGAATTCGTCGACCCCAGCAGCGCCGGTGACCGCGATCGTTTCGAGCACGAAATCGCGCACGCCGGGCCACATCCCCTGCGGGCAGTCGAGCGCCATGATCAGTCGCTCGACGATCAGCGAGAGCTCGCGGCGAGACATTCGGATGCGCGCCGGAATGTGGTCCGTGTTCGGGAGGGTATCCGGATCGTCGTGAGCGAAGGCCGAGAGAACACTTCGTTGTTGTACTTCGAGAGCCACTGCTGCCATTCTCCTTATTCGCTGCTCCGCTACGCGGCGAGGTCGTTGTTGATGCGCTTCGCAGCGCGCTGCATCGTCGTGATGAGGGTGTCGTCTGGCAGGATCCCCTGCTCCGTGATCACGCTCAGCGCCCCGACGCACGCACCGCCCTTCATGATGGGAACCGCTACGGCGGTGATGAGATCGCCGAGCCACTCGGAGTGCACGATCGCGTACCCCTGTCGTCTGACGCGCTCGTACACCGAATCGTCGAGCACTTCCGCCTCGCGGGCGACCGCCCGGTAGACGTCGTCCGAGAATCCGAGCAGCACCTGGCCGGAGGCGGACGACCTCGGGGAGACCCTGGCCTCGTACCCGCGCCTGATGAACTTCGCGCGGACCGGTTCGACGCGCTCGACGATCACCGGGCTGCTCTGCTCCATCACGGCGAATGAGACGGGGGCGCCGAGCTCGGCGACCGCCTCCTGCATGACGGGCAGCAGCACCGGCCTCAGCTCCTTCGCCGGGTTCACCTTCGTCGCGAGCTCGGCCACGTGCAGGCTCAGATGGTACATGGCGCTCTCATCTTGAAACGCCCATCCCGCCGCGACGGCCGTCTGCAGATACTGATGCGCGGCGGCGCGCGCCCACCCCATCCGCTCGGCGAAGACGGAGACCGTGGTCCCGTCCTCCGATTTGGAGAGCATGTCGATCGCGGCGAGCATCTTCATCCCCGTCTGCAGCACCGGAGTGCCGGCCTTCTGGCGTCCCTGCGTCTCGCCGGCCTCCGCGTTCATGCGCTGACCGCCCAACGCCAGTCACGTGCCTCGAGACCGAGATCTCTGCTGAAGTGGGCGTTCTCGAAGATCAGACCGCGGAGATTGCGCTGGTGCACGTCGCGGGTCTTATCGAGTCCGTAGCAGAACGCGTTGAAGAGCCGGATGATGTAGGCGGGCACGAATCGGTCGTCGCGCACATCCATGTGCGGCGTCGCATAGGGCAGGTCGGCCGTCGCCTGCACGTAGCCGACGATCTGGCCGAGCTGCGGATGCCTCGCGAGGAATCGCCCGATCCGCTCGCTCGGTGCCGCGTCGCTCAGCGCGTGCTGCAGCTCGCGAACACCGCCGATCAGGTCGATCGCAAGATCGTTCGTGCGGTCGGGCACCTCCGCGACCGGGCCGCTGCGCGGTTCCTCCGAGTTGCGGGATTTGTACCAGATGCGGGAGCGATCTTCGTGCGGAGCGACCGCGAACTCCGAGACCCACGCGTAGCCGCGCGATATCTGCGCGGAGAGGTCGGCGACGGTGGTCGTCGGGTCGGCTTGCTTGCGCTCGTCGACGATGAGCGCGCGGGTCGCCTCGATCACCTGCTCGACGGGTGCGAGCTCGAGGAGGAGGGAATGGAACATCTCCTGCGCGTCCGGGGTCACGGTGGTCGGAATCGACCGCGACACTTCGCCGAGTGTCATGGCGATTCCGGCGGCATGCGCGCCCTCCGCTTTGCGCAGCATGCGTCGGATGAGGGCGAGATCGACCGCGACCGCCTCTCCCGACGGGAAGACGCCGTAGTCCGTGCGATCCTGCTCTTTGAAGGTGATCGCCTCGCGCAGCAGCTCGTCGACTCGTGCGAAGACGTCCGGGGTGATGCGCTGCTCGAGCACGTCGGCCAGCAGGCCCTCGTAGCCGCTGATCCACGCATTCACCAGCTGCGGACGATTCATCGTGAGGAGAACGAGCCCGAGCGCCGAACCGTTGCCGACCGCGAGGCTTCCCCGCGTCGTGACGTCCGCTTCGACGGACTCCGCACTGCGAGCGCGGGCGATGAGGTTCACCAGGTCGAGGGAGATCTCGCGCATCATGTACGCGGTGAAGAGCTGCGCGGAGTACGGGATCGCCAGCGGGTGCTCGGGGCCGTAGTTCTGGAAGTCCTTCGTGCCGAAGGTGCCGTTGCCGTCGAGTCCGGTGTTGCGCAGCAGGTACCCGACCTCGGCGATGCGGTCGACGTCGGGCTGCTGCCCCGCCGCCAGTGCTTCGACGACGTGATCGAATACGCGGATGCTGCGGTTGGCGCGGAACCAGACGAGTGTCTCGGGTGTCGCCCGCCCGGCGTAGAGCCGCGGAATCGCTGTGCGGGTGTCCTCCAGCTCGGCGTCGCTCACCTCTCCGTCGATGAGCGCTCCGACGATGTCCCAGCTCGAGCCGATGATGCGCGGGCTCCGGTCCACCATCTGGGGCTCTTCCGAGAACGCCACGACGTGCATCACGTGACCATCGGCTTCGATGCGGTAGAGCACGCGGCCGGAGCCGACGCGATCGATGTCGGCCGAGACGAGCTCGATGCGCCAGTGCTCCCGGATCATCTTCGCGTACAGACTGCGCGCCGCGCTCAGGCGGCCCGGCTGCAGCGCCCCCAGGCGGCGCGGGTTCATGACGATCTCGGCTGCGCGGCCACGGGTCTCGACCTGACGGTTCTTCATGCACTTCCTCGGGCTCGGTGGCTACTGTCTTGTATGAACAGACGCCATCTTTTTCTGCAATACGGGCGATGCTAGCATGCGATGCATCCGATGCCAAGGAGAACGGGGAGAAGCCGACGATGCACGCCACCGCAGCAGCTCATGCGGTACTCGCGCGCCTGCT